>NZ_BATQ01000041.1 GCF_000739635.1 Verrucomicrobium sp. BvORR034
TGGGTGCGGCAACCCACGCAGCACTGGGCGAAATCAAACTGGACAGGCGAGCTGCAGCCAACTCTGCCGCTCATGGTATGGGGCCAATGAAGCAGCAGGCGTTTTACCTCGTCCCTGAGAACCTGTTTGGATAAAAACATCCGGGGGTGGCAGGTTCAGTGAATGGGATGCGCGAAGAGCGGCTTCGCCGAGCCTGAGAACTGCCCCCTCCGGGTTGCGGTCCTTTTGAGCCTGGACTGCGTTGCTCATCGGTTGTGAATCTCGATTCACGCCCTCTTCGCGCCTTGTCCAGACTCAAAATGCCTCGCAACACACCCAGCGTTTTTATCCAAACAGGTTCTAAGTGAACGATGTGACCGCAGGCCAGGCTCGCTGGTTTCACAGGGGAGAAGGTGGCTTCACGCCGAACGAGCTCTGCCGGGGCGGGCTCCTAACGTCCGAAACGACTTCCAGCGGAAGCCGCGTAGAAGCTACGCGGGCCTCGCGAGGACTTCAAGTGTGGAAGCCCCTCCTCTGCGCGATCGGAGCAGGGAGGGGCTGCAGGAGCGACGACCACATCTCCGAGCCAGTCGAACGTCGCCCCCGGCATGCCAGGTGAAGCCGGGCCCGTGGGGGAGGTTCACGTCTCCATGGGCTTGGTCAAGGTGTTCGTGTCTAGAGAAAAGTTCTTGCTGTCGAAAAAACAATCTTTGCCGGGTGCGTCTCCGGATTGACGAATGGGCGATAGAGTGGACGATGGGGCATGGATTCCGTGCTCATCGAGAAACTGCCGACACGCAGGCAGACCTGGGAGGAAAGCATGGGGGAGCAGGGGCGGATTGGGGCGGCATTCCCCCGCGATGATGGCGAGAATTTTTACCAGTACGCGGAGTCGGATCAACGGATGATGCAGGGACTGCCGGTGCTGTGGCCGCCGTGCCGGGATGATGAGCTGTGAGATGAGAGGCGGGAATTTGGAATCTGGAATACGGGGTCTGCTGCGCAGGAGACAAAGACTTCAAGACAAGGTGCAAAACTTGATGCCTGGAGTGAGATGGTGTCGTGACGCAGGCTGGCAATCTGCTGTGCCGCCGATTGGCAGTCGGCAGTCCGTTCGAAGGCTCGGCATCGAGGTCAATTCCCCCTTGCTTGGAAATGGAGCTTAGCGCATCTTTTGCGCTATGGCAGTCCAATCTGGCACGAGCGCCGCCATCTACACCGGCAACAACTCCACGGTCACGCCTTACCCGGTGCCGTTTCCCTACCTGCTACCGTCGGACATCTACGTGGCGGTGCAGGTCGGGGAGGGGGATCCGGCGATCCTGGCTCAAGGCGCGGACTACACGCTGACGCCGACCAAAGACAGCAGCGGGAACATCGTGGGTGGCCAGGTGGTGACGAAGGTGGCGTACAACAACACCCGGACGCTCACGATCTTCCGCCAGGTGTCGCTCACCCAGCTCACGGAGCTGCCGGAGGCGGGGCCGATCTCCTCCCGCACGCTGGAAAAGGCGTACGACAAGGCGACGATGGCGCTGCAACAGATCCACCGTCGGGTGCTGGCGCTGGAGGGCATCGATGACGGCGGCAGCGTGATCGTCATTCCCGAGGGCTCTACGGGCGATGTGCTGCAGGATGTGCAGACCTTTGCGGATGCCACGACGCGTGGCAACGCCATTCCCAAGCGAGTGGGGCAGCTGGGCGTGCAGATCGACAACGGCAGCCTGTGGCGGTCCACCAGCACGGGGGCCGGCTCCTGGGCCCGGCAGACGGCGGAGGCGGTGGAGCAGGCGACGGCGATCGCGACGAGCACAGTTGCCTCCTATCTCCCGCCTGGGTGCATTGTGCCCTATGGGGGCACTGCCGCGCCTGCGGGGTGGCTCTTCTGCTACGGGCAGGCGGTGAGCCGCAGCACCTACGCGGCGCTGTATGCTGCCCTGGGGACGACGTACGGTGTGGGGGATGGGACGAGTACGTTCAATCTGCCGGACATGCGCGGTCGCGTGGCTGCAGGCCGGGATGACATGGGGGGCAGCGCCGCCAGCCGCCTGACCAACGCCGGTACCGGGAATCCCGGAGTGAATGGCACCGTGCTCGGTGCCGCTGGCGGGGTCGACCGGCACGTGCTGACGGTGGGGCAGATGCCGAGCCATACGCACAATATTACGAATGGCTTTAGCGTCTATCGGAACGTGGCGCCTCTGGCATTCGCCCCAGGCAGTTCCTTGTGGGGGCAGACAGCGAACTTGGCGATTGAGGCCACCGGGGGAGGTGAATCCCACCCGAACGTCCAGCCGATGATGGTGCTCAACTATATTGTGAGATGCTGATGTGCGGGTGGAAGCGAGCCCTAGCGAGGTTGCAGTGAGCAAAATGAACGCCTCCAAAGTGGAAGAGAGGGTAGCTTGCGGTAGGGTGGACAATGACTTTTGGGAAAAGGAAGGTGTTCGATGTTCTCTCACTTCTGGCGGCGGTTTGTGCGCTGGCGCTTATGGCGGCGGGTGTTTTTGCCAAGAGAGTGGGGGAAATTGCCCTTCGAACGGATCATTTTAAAGCCAGCAAGACTGAATCTGTGAGATTTGCACGGCTTCCGAAAGACCTTCGGGAAGCCTCTGCAAGAGGGCTTCCGGTCAGGCTGTGGCTTGATGGCGTGTTGGTCAAGGAAGCGGCATCGGTGGATGTTTTGACCTCGGTGGAGGATCCCCAGTATCGCGTCAAAGCCGGAACGATGATCTACGTTAACGGGCTGCTCTACGAAAAGGTGGCAACTGAGCGAGTCGTATTGGCGGCGGATCTACCGGGGAAACTTTCGGACTGGAGCAAATTGGCGGTCGCCCTGGCGTCGCTGTTCGTCATGTTCAGAATATTGGTGCCATTTCGCCCCCCGGTTGCGGTTTCCTCAGGTGCGGAAAGAAAAGGACGCTTGGTGGTGCTGGACTCCTTACGCGGTATTGCCGCAATGATCGTGGTGCTGATGCATGCTGCAGGGACATTTTTGCCGGGGCATTGGCTAACGGATGTGGAGGTCACCAAAGCGTGGGCGGAAGTGCCCGGTTGGGCGAAACTCGTTCGCAACTCGCCGCTGGCCATCTTGCTGAATGGCTCTCTCATGGTGCATTTGTTCTGGGTGATGAGCGGGCTGGTTCTGGCTGCACCGCTCTTGAAGAACCAGTCTCATCAGCAGATAGCACGGTCGGCAGTCAAAAGGTACTTCCGGCTTATGCCTTTGGCGTTCGTGACGACCATGGCATCCTACTTTCTTCACGTGGCCTCCTGGTATTCCGTGGAGGAGTTTAATTCGGTGACGAGGTTTGGAGTACCAATGTTGGTGTTTTCAGGCGGCTCTGAATTGAGCCTGGTTACGGCGGTAAGAGACGCATTTTTTTTGGGCAGCAGTTTCAACATGCCGCTGTGGACTATCAATTTTGAGTTTCTGGGATCCCTTTTCCTTTTTGGCGTTGTGGCGTGTACTCTTACTTTGGAGCGTCGTCGACTGGTGTGGTGTGTGGTTTTCGTCGTGCTAATGTTTGTGCCTGGGTGCCTCTATCTGGCAGATTTCATTGCCGGTCTGATCTTGGCAGATTCGTTGGTCGTAGGGATCCGGGCGGGAGCGTGTCCTCTGCGCAGAGTGCAGAGTGTCGCGATTGGCGTCGTCGCGGTGGCTCTTGGGGCTGTCAGTCCTGCGTGGGTGGCGTCACTGTTGGGCCCGGTTTCTGAACTGGAAAGTGTCCTGACAAAGTTTGTGCCAGCAGTGTTGTTCGTGTTTTTAGCCCTCAGATCCCAAGGCTTCGGAGCGGTCTTGAAAAGGGGTCCTTTGGTGTGGTTGGGAGAGAGATCGTTCGCTCTCTACGTGGTGCACTCGCTGACGGTCCACTTGTTTGGTCAGTGGGTGGCCGTGGCCTGTGTAAGGCAGGGATTGGGAGCGTTGACCAGCACCTTGCTCGGCTTCGTAGTATTTATCATCACAACTCTGGTGCTGTCTGACTGGCTGACGAAGTGGGTGGACATTCCAAGTACGAACTTTGCCAACTTCGTGGGACGTTGGCTTGCGGGCGTGTCACCGGGCGAGCCTGCAAAAGTTTCCGTGATTGAGCCAATACCTGACACGCCTGAGACATCTGAAGAAGTCGCGATGCCAAGGGAAACCGCTTAAACGTATGAAATGTGAAGCGGGCACATGCAAGTGGGGGATCCGGCGAATCTGGATCAAGTAGGGCAGTCTATACGCTGACGAAGTCGAAAGAAAACAGCAGGAACATCGTGGGTGGGCGGGTGACGAAGGTGATGTGCAAAATCATCACCTAGATGCTGACGATCTTCCGCCAGGTATCTGTCACGCAGCTCACAGAAATGCCAAGGGAGGGAAGTAGTTCCTCCAGAGTTCTAGAGAAGGCGACGATGGTGTATTTTGACGGATTGTCGGGGGGATCGCCTCGCACTTTGCAGAATGCAGGTGGGTGTGGTAGCGGATGTTCCTCGCCAATGACTTTTCGTCGAATTTCCCCCCTGCTTTCGTTTCCTCTAGTTGCGGTACTGGGCTTTGCTGGCGGGGCTGTCTGGAAGGTCGGCTCGAATGGTGCCTCTTCAGCATCGCCAAATACCCCGGTCGAGACCCGAGACAAGGAAGCTGATGCAGCGCAAAAGCGGGCGATGAAGGATAAAAAGCGCGTGATGCTGGCCTTTCCCACGGTGGTGCAAGTGGTTTCGAACCCGCGCAATATCCTGACCTCGCCCTACCAGGAGGGGCTCATGAAGGTGCGGTGCAAAGGCATGGAAGGGGATTTCTCGCGAGAGTTCATCGCAGTGTTCCGGTGCAAGGAAAAAGGGGCGCCCACGACTGCGGCCCAGTTGCAGAGGGGAATGCGCCTCAACATGAAGATGACAGAGTCGGACACGGTCCCTCCCGAACTGAAAGGGATGGCGACTGTCGATGAGGTGGATGATTTTACACTGCCCGTGTATTGGGTGCATTCTTACACGCACGACGAGGACCGGCTGCGGATTGCTGACAATCCTGGCAGGCTGAAGTTTGCGGACCAGTTGTCAGATTCAGTGGTGAAGGCACCCGTCCCCGTCGTGGCGGGTGATCAGGAGGTTCCGTTCTATTTTTTTGGGGGGGATTGGGCGATCTACTCGCCTGGTGTCGAAGCAAAGTTCGCCGCCAGCCAGGAGGGCGGCGTGAGATCGTCGGTGCTGAAGATCGACAAGCTTGTTCGCAAGAACGGAGGAAGGCTCATCTTTGTGCCTGTGCCCCAGTCGGCCAGTCTCTACCCAGATCTGGCGTTGGGAAGAAACGATGGCCGGGTGCTCAATGGGCCTCCGGGAAATACCGCGGTGCGGGAGTTGCTGCGTTTGCTTAAAGAGGATGGGGTGTCTGTGGTGGATCTGACAGAACACTTCAGGTCCAACCGGACGTACGACTGCGAGGGGAAGGGGTATCCTGCCTGGCTGCCCAATGACACCCACTGGAGCTCATGGGCCGCGGCTGAATCTGCCAGGCTTGTGAAAGCGGAAGTGACCCGGGTCCTGAAGGAACCGGCAAGCTTCCTGGGATCGGACGGCAATCTTGCTGCTTCCGTGAAAGAGGTGCCGATAGGGCATCAGGGAGATGTGGGAAATCTTACGGTGGTGGAATCACTCGGAGTGCAAGTGGCTCCGGTGCCCACGGTTCTTTACCAATGCAATGCAATTGCTGGAGGCCGGACGGAGGCTGACGTTTCAGCGCCTGTGCACGTGATCGGAGATTCATACGCAATCATCTGGGAGAATAAGGGAGCTGGCTTCAGTTCGCACCTGGGCAACTTGCTCAACCAGCCCGTGTACACGATGGCAGTGAGCGGTAGTGGCAACAGAGGGGCTCCGCATCAATGGCTGAAGCATGCCAGTAGCAACTCTCCACAAGTCTTGATCTGGCTCGTGGCGGAGCGAACCCTGGCGCAGTCAGACTGGTTTGAGCTGCCTTAGATTTGCAGTACGGGACTCTTGCCAGAGGGCCGGCCTCAAGGCTTGGCTTCTGGTCCTGGCGTAGGTGTCCAGCTGAACCCGCCCCAGATGGCGCGGTCCTGGTAGTCGGTCGGGCCGGTCTCGGTGCGAAGGATGAGCCAGGGGGCCTCATTGGGAGGAAGGGTGACGGAGAAGGTCTTCTTCTCGCGGTCGGACTCCAGTTTCCCGGGATCGAGGAAATGATCGAGCAGCTTCTTTTCCTCGCCCTGGTGGCCTGCGGTGGCGATGACGAAGCGGACGCCATCGGTGGGCTTCTTCCGCTTCCAGCTGGCGCTCGGTACCCTGTAGGAGATCTGCAGGGTGCCGCCCCGCGGGTCATTGCGCAGGATGATGGTGCTGGGCGCATCCAGGCGCAGGGCGGGGCGCCCGTTGATCTCTGTGTTGATCAGGGACTTGAGCGAGACCTGCATCATGTCGCCGGTCAGAGGCCCGCCCAGGAGTTCCTGCGCCCGACCGGGAAAGGGGATGCGGGATTGCAGGAGGAGGTCGCGGGACTTCTGCAGGGTGGGCTGGTCCCGTGCTGGCACTTCGGCAGTCTCCCACGTGTAGCTGTAGGTGGAGGCGAACTCCTTGTGACGCCCGTGCTCCGCGCGCAGGGTGATGCTGGAGGGTGTGCGCTGGAGGGTCTTGTCGTCCGCGTAGTAGGCGAGCAGGTCCACATTGGTGTGCAGGAAGGGTGCGAGGAGAATACCGGCCTCGATGGCACCCGGTACGATGCGGGTCGTCTCGGTGGTTCCGTCTGACATCCTGGTCACCATTTGCAATGCGTCTGGTTGGAAACCGGCTTTGGCCAGCTTGCCAAGGAACGATCTATGGAGCGTGGTGCGAAGTCGCAGGAACTTGCCGGGCGGTTGTGTGGGAAGGGGCAACGCTGCGCCGAACTCTGCCTGGCCTGTGCCCAGGGTGGACCACCGGGGCGTGTGTGTCTGTCGTCCGGAAGGGCTCAGGAGAATGAAATCCTTCTCGAGGGCTGCGGGCTTCAGGTTCGTCAGCCAGTGAGGCCAGCAGGCTGAATCATCGCTGGAGCTCAGCCGCCAGTCCACGGACTCCATTCTGCAAATGAGATGCTGGGTGGCGGTACGTGTCTGCCAGTAGGTCTCATTCAGACGCATGAGTTCCTCGTTGCAGGCCTGATAGCTCTGGTAGACTGGGCGGGGCTGGTAGTTCAGGCCATTGGCGAAGGCCACAGACTGGAGGAAATTGAAGACGTCCACAGGCTGTTCCTTCACGAGGGCCTTGATGGCAGGAAGGCGGGACTGATCCAATTCGGGGGCTGTGGCCAGATTGAGAGGCAGGGCGCTGCCCGTTGGGGTCAGGATATGCAATGCAGGTTGTTTCCTGGAAGACATTCCGAGGGTGTGAGAGAGAACGGATTCCGTGACGGTGGATCCCGAAATGGCAAATCGATCAGCCATGGCTCCGACCATGAGGGTAACCACGGTGATGAGGCCAGCAATACGAGCCCACCGCGACAGATCGCCGATACGCAGAGGCGAGAGGGCGAGGCAGCAGAGGAGAGGGGCCAGACTGCCGATCATGGTGAGGTGACCATCTGCGCGAGTGACGCTGTGCTTCCAGACAATGGCCAACAAACCCAAGCAGACCAGTGCAAGGAAGAGGTCCGAAGTGCGGCGCCTTTGTGTCTGCCACAGGGCCAGGGTGATCAGCAGCAGCAGGGCAAGGATGACGGTGCCGCCCGCGAGCCAGAGCGCGGCGGGACTGACAACGATCAGCTGCATCGCATCCGCATAGGCTGAGGAAACGATCAATCCCCGGTGCAGCCACTGGGGGACCGCCGCCAGCGGTTGGCCGGCCGCAGTCCACAGGAAAGCAAACGTCGCGGTGGCGGCCAGCAGCGGGATGAGCGCCTGTTTCCAGGAGCGCTGGAAGACGACTGCGTGCCCCACCCATGCGGCCATGACGGCCATGGCGGCCACGGTGTAGGTGAACTTGACGGTGCCCAGCACTGCCAGCCCGGCGGGGGCGACCAGAAGACTGAGGATGGTCCCGGTCAGTGGTGCCTTCTCCTGCCCGTGCTCGCGTTCCGGGGGCTTCATCGCCCACGCCAGCAGGGCAAGGGCTGCGTAGGGCGCGGCGTCGCCAGGCAGGAGGGCAAGCCAGAGCCAGCTGAGCACGGCCAGCAGACGGGGGAGATGCTGTGAGAGCCTCCACCACAGGACGATGAAGACGGAGGCCAGCCAGAGGACATAAGCCAGCCGCTCACTGTGGAAGTAGCCCGCGCCATTGTGCAAGTCTGTGCTCACCGGGGCCAGCGGGCCGAAGGTGAAGACGATGTCCTGCCCGTACACCAGCTTGTGGAGGGTGGCGTGCTCCAGGACCATCTGCCAGGATGGGTCCAGCCCATCGTTGACCGCCGCAGGCTGCGCCGCCCCGGCCATGAAAAGGCCCAGAAGCAATGCACCAAGGGCGCGGAAGATCTCCGCCGTGCGGGAGAGCGTGCGCGGCCCCGCGGGGTCGAGATCTGCCGCACTGCGGGGGGCAAATCGCTGCCGCAAGAGCAGCAGCCATAGGGCGAGATTGAGGGCGAAGAGCGCGAGCAGACCGTAGTGGAGTGCGGGAATCATTGGAGAAATGTCGGGGGTCGGACGGACGAAAATGGCAGGCTGGATTTCGCCCGAATCAGTGAAGTTGCAAGAACCAAGGGGAACTGCAGAAGCGCAGGCAGGAACTGTTCCGTCCCTTTTCGTAATCGACGGCAGGCCGAAGCGAAAAAACACCCCAGGACGGATTCCCCCTTGTCAGGAAATGGAGCTTAGCGCACATTTCCACATGGCTGTCCAATCTGGCACGAGCGCTGCCATCTACACGGGTAACAACTCCACGGTCACACCCTACCCGGTGCCGTTCCCGTACCTTCTGGCCTCAGACATCTATGTCGCGGTGCAGCAGGGTGAGGGGGATGTGGCGATCCTGGCTCAAGGCGTGGATTACACGCTGACTCCGGTCACCGACAGCAATGACAACGTCACGGGCGGCGAGGTATTGACGGTGGAGGAGTACGACAACACCTGGACAGTGACGATCTTCCGCCAGGTCTCGCTCACCCAGCTCACGGAACTGCCCGAGGCTGGCCCCATCTCTTCGCGTTCGCTGGAAAAGGCGTATGACAAGACGACGATGGCCCTCCAGCAGATTCACCGCCGCGTGCTGGCGCTGGAGGGCATCGATGATGGCGGGAGTGTGGTGGTCATACCGGAAGGGTCCACCGGTGAAGCACTGCAGGACGTGCAGACCTTTGCCGATGCCACGGTGCGAGGCAACGCCATCCCCAAGCGCGTGGGGCAGCTCGGTGTGCAGCTCGACAGCGGCAGCCTGTGGCGGTCGAACGGTTCAGGGTCTGGGGCGTGGGCCCGGGCGATCACGCTGGCCCAACTGCAGGCTTCCGCCTCCCCGCGGCTCTTTGGGCGGAAGACGGGTGGTGCGGGAGAGGGTGAGGAAATTACGGTGGCGGAGCTGGTGGCCCTCTTCGGGCGGCCCATGAGCAAGACCGTGGCGCTGTTCCGCCCTGCGAACAACGAGCCGCCGACGACCAACTACGCGACGCTGGACACTCGCAACAGCCACTTGGTGCTGGACTTCGACACGGCCACGCAGGAGACGGCCATCTTCAAAAGCCGAATTCCTGAAGGGGTCAGTCTAGCCAGTGGCGTGGTGGTTTTCATCCAATGGGCTGCCTCTACGGCCACCTCTGGCACCATCGGCTGGGATGTCGCCTGGGAACGGATCGCAGACAGCGGCATGGATATCGATGCCGACAGCTTTGGCACGGTGCAAACGGTGACCGCTGCCTCCGTGCCGGTGACTAGCGGTGTGACCAAGGTCACGAGTGTGACTTTCACCCAGGCGCAGCTTCCCGCGAGCCTGGCCCCGGGCGATGCCTATCGGTTACGCGTGCGCCGGGATGTGGCGAACGACAACGCTGCCGGGGACGCGGAACTCTTACTGGTGGAGGTGCAGCTCGCGTAGCTATGGCACGGTCCTTCAACGGCGCGGAGTACATCCAGCGCACCATTCCCGCCTTGAGTCCGCCTTTCACCCTGGCCGGATGGTTCAAGGCAAATTCCCTCGGTGGGAACCGCGCCGTCGTCGGCCTCGGCATCAGCGGCACCTATCACCGGCACGATCTGACCATCGTCGGGAGTGCCGTCCGGTCCATCTCTACGGACGGTACCAACGGGCCTGCTGCCACCAGTTCCACCACGGCCACTGTTGGCACCTGGAACCATGCCGCCGGTGTCTGGACCACCTCGACATCCCGCGCAGCCTACCTCAATGGCGGCGGGAAAGGCACGAACTCAGGTTTCAGCAACACGGCCGGCGTCACCACTGCGGCCATCGGGGCCATCATCTTCTTGTCCAGTTTTGGTGAGGGCATGGATGGGGACATAGGAGAGACTGCCATCTGGACGGTGGCGCTCACTGATGAGGAAGTGGCCACCCTCGCAAGGGGCGTCTCGCCCACCTTGGTCCGCCCCCAGAGCCTGCTCTACTACGTGCCTCTTGTGCGCGATCTCAAGGATCACAAGACGCCCGGGCTCCTCACGCCTTTGGGCACGACCATCACCCCACACTCGCGCATCATTCTGCCTTAGGGAATTCCGCGTCTTTATCTTAGCATGAACTGGAACCTCTACGCCCTTGTCACCCCGGAGAACGCCCTCGCGAGCACTTCTCTGCAACAGGCTGAACTGCTCCCTGCCACCAAGCCTGGCTGGCGATGGATGCCCGTGGTAGAGGGGACGCTGCCGGATTTTCAACCTGCTACAGAGAGGCTCGTTCGCATCTTCGAAATCGGCGAGACCTTCGTCATCCATGGTTGGGAAGCAGTGCCTCTCACCAGCGGAGAGCAAAAGCACCAGGCTTTTTACCAGGGCGTCGTGTCCGGCTTCACCGTCCAGCCCGAGGGCTTCACCCTTCGCCTGGAGGACGCTGACCGGGCGGCTTTTGCCCAGATGCTGGCCCTGGTGAAGGAGGCGCTGGAGCTCGGCATGATCACCAGTGAGACCCCGCAGCTCATTGCCGGCCACACCGGCACGCGGCACGAGGTAACAACCCTGCGCTTCCGGCAGATCATGGTCGCCTACGGCCTCCACTACAAGAGCCTCTGGGACGCCCTTACCCCATGAAATCCGCCCTCGCCATTCTCTTCATCCTCACCCTGTTGGCGCACCGCTGGTGGGAGTTCCTTTGTGCCCATGCCCTGGGGGCTTTGATCCAGGGGCTTTGCAACCTTGGCTTTACCCCATGAACCTCGAAAACGCCCTGCTCACCGCCCTCACTGCCGTCACCTCCGGTCTCGTCTATGTCTGCCGCCTCATGTGGGTGAAGCAGGAGCAGTGCGAGAAGGACCGCTACGAACTCCGTGAGGAGATCGAGGAAATGAAGTCCCTGCACGGGGTCGCCACGGGCACGCTCAATGCCGTGCGACGCTGCCCGGTGCCGGGGTGCATGTTCCGGGATCCGCCGGGAAGTCTGCCTGGTCTGGTCTATACGCCCGGCCCCTCGCCTGCACCTGGTCCCGTGCCAGCGGCGACTTCCATCCTGGGAAAGGAGGCTTCTGCGTGATCATCCGCTCTTTCATCCTCCTGGCCTTTGGCCTCTTCATCGGCTGGGCCGCGGCCGTCAAGCAGGCGCACAATCCGGCGCGGAAGAAGTGCCAGCACCAGCCCGGCGCGGCGTGCACCTGTGCGGGAGTTCGAGGAGAGCACGTGTACGGCTGTGAATGCTGCGCGGCCTCTCCTTGCCGGCCTCAGGCCGATCTCCAGCTTGAAAAAATCCTCAAGGCCGAGCGCGCTGCCGCCCGGGCTGATCACGCCAAAATACCATGAAAACCCCGCCATCCTCCCCCTTCTCGCGCGGCTCCAGCCGCCTGTTCCTCGTCCTCGCGCTTGCCCTCACCGCCAGTCTGGCGGGTGTTGGTTGCCGGCAGTTGGACGGCTACAAGCGCACCTACAGCCTCAACTACGTCACCCCGCAGGGCCAGCCCGTGGGCGTGGGTGTCACGTTGGATCCCGTGAAGCGATCCGGGAAATAACCACAGCAGTCATTCAACCTGTACCCCCTTTTTTTGATGAAACCTGTCCTTCATGTGTTTGCCGGCTGGCTTCTTGGTCTCGTACTCGCTTTCCTCGTCTTCTGTCTGGGAGGGGCCGTGTGGGACTACTGCGCCGCTCCCCATCCCGTCAATGCCATGGTGGGGCATGCGCCAGGCGGCATCACCTATGGCGGCTTCGCGCTGCTGTGCTGGCTGATCCCGTGCTTCGGGCCGCTCTGCCTGCTGGCCGTGTTTGCCGTTCTGCTGGTCGCCGTCATCGCCGGCGATGCCCTCTTGCGCAGGTAGCCTGCGCGCGGTCCGGGCGGGCAGTGGCGGCCGCCCAGAGATCGCGACACCACCCATCCGCCGGATCAACTGACGCATCGGATTCGATGAAATCACTTGCACAACCCCTTCTCGTTCCCATTCGCGCCCCGGGTGACGACCCGCTCTACCGCGTGGTCCAGCCGTGGCACTACCACTGGGAGCTGCCTGGCTGGCCCCCGCAGCGCCTCACCGTGCCCCGCGACTTCGAGGTCGACGGGGCCAGCGTACCCCGCTTCTTGTGGACCCTCACCGGCATCACGCCCGATGGTCTGCATCGCGCTGCCGCGCTCGCGCATGACAGTCTCTACCGCTACGCCGGTCACCTGCCGGCCGGGGCTCACCAGATCCAGCTGGCAGACGGCTGGGCGGATAGCGGGCACCTCTGGACGAGAGAAGAGGCCGACCGGCTCTTCGCCCGCATCCTCCGCGAGTGCGGTGTCGGACGGACCCGAAGGAGGCTCATGTACCTCGGCGTCCGCCTGGGTGGCTGGCGCTCGTGGCGACGGTGAAGAGGCGAAACTTCAAGCGCCAAACTTCAAAGTTCACATCTCAAACGATGTGGCCCCGGGCCCGGAATTCCGGCTGAAAAACTTGAAACTTAATACTGAAAACTTCCCTCCCATGTCCCAAACTCTCTACGATCTCGCCCTTCGTTACCTCGGTGTTGCCGAGACTCCAGGTCCCAAGACGCATCCGCTGATTGCGGAGATGTTCAAGACCGCCCCGTCCTGGCTGGATCGGGACGACAGCAAGACCGCCTGGTGCGGCATCTTCCGCGGCTACCTGGGCCTGTGGAGCGGCACCGGCGTGCCCAAGGAGCACTACCGGGCAAAACAATGGCTCACTTGGGGCCAGGAGGTGGCGCTCAAGGTAGCGCAGCGCGGCGATACCGTCGTGACCCATCGCGAAGGCGGGCATCATGTGGCGCTGTTTGACCACGTGGAAGGCGGGCGCGTCTATCTGCTGGGCGGCAACCAGGGGAATCGGGTAAGCATTGCCCCGTTTTTGCCTGGGGTGGTGGTGGGGGTGCGGCGGTGAGTGGTGAGAGGTGCGTGGATTCGCGCGGTGTTCAATTGTGCAAGCATGGCTCCAATCTCCTGCATCCGCTGTTCGGGAACACGCCCCGGAAGGAAGCATAGGTCGCCGCTCCGACCCTCTGCTTAGGTGGAAAATAGGGGGTGATGAGCACGCTCGAGAGGAAGGCTCTCCAAAGTATATCGAATTGGTATAGTAATTTTATTGAACTCCATGAGAGCGCAATGCACTATTAGGGTATGAACATTCCTTGGCTCATCGCAGCATCCACGGCTGCCGCTGGCTCCGAGCAAGTTCGCGCATCGGCCGAAGGCTGGTGGCCATTGATGTGGGTGGCGTTATTCTTTATCGCCTCCATAGCTCTTGCTGCCTTGGTGCTGTTACCTGATTTTGTCCGATCCTTCCGGAAGTAATCGACAGAGCTCCCATCTGACAAAACTACACGGCGGACTGAGGGGACATGTTTTGGTGTGTGCTGTACGAACGCTCCACAGTAGAGGATGAGGGCGCCGAACAAAAACTGACACGAATACGTGAGCACGAATGCTACCCGGTAGGATAGCAATTTGCTTCGCCAGCCTTTTGTATTTTCACTATCTCGCCTGGATAATCGTGCAGCAACTGGCCAACCGGCGTTGACCTCAATTGCCTGTAGGCCTTCTCGAGCAACGCTTAGAAGTTGGAGATTCCGTCGTTCGATGATCAAGAACAGGACCGGAACAAGTATGTGGAATCCTCCACAGATCATGTAAGCCTGCATCTGAAACGCCCTATCGATCATCGCCATTGTCGCTGCGACTGATGCGGCCAACAGGATCGCATAAAAATTGAAAGTCTTGAGGCGCTGATCTGCAATGAAGGTGAAATGCTTCATTGCATAGTCCATTTGGTCTTTGAGAAGCAGCGGCTCGCTCACCCTGATTTTTGACGCCTCATCGAGAACCTTCCCAAAACGCTCCTCCTCCGGGTTTTGACTGACAAGAACCATGAACGCACCTGAACCAGCAACACGTCAGTTGTAAAGGGGCAACCTCAGCAAGTTGGAGAAAAAAATGTCCGAGTGTCTTTCAGGCCGAAAATCATCGCTTCACACACTCGTCACAAACACCACAAGATCAACATCGTACGAGAGACAGGGCTCGAGGTTGGTCCTCAGCTTCATCATGCAACGGAGTTGATCGCTCTGCCCAATCTTTTCCCTGATGGCATTGGCTTTTAAGCGGTACTCCAACCCTGCCGCGGAACTCGTTGGGGGTCCGGGAGCAGAGGAGCGCTGTTCGGGCGCTTAGCCCATAACCCTTAACGTCCAACCCCTAACCTTTCACCCGCTTTGCCGCCTGCTTCTTCGCGGGAGCTTTCTTCGCCGCAGCCTTTTTCGCTGTCTGCTTCTTCTTCGTCGCCTTGGTCGCTACTGCGTCCTTTGCCCCCTCTGCGGTCGCGGCAGAGGCGGCCAGTGCGGCGGCTTTTTTCCGGGCCCGGGACTTGCGCATGCGTTCGCGGTTGTACTCGCGGTATTCGTCCGGGTGGTTCTCGCGCCACTTCTTCACCCCGGCGCGGTTGCCTTTGACGCCTTCCTCGGTCTTGCGATGGGCCTGGCGGGCCTCCAGCTTGCGCTCCCGGAACTCCGCGTCCTCGGCATAACGACGACGCTGGGCGGCGTTGATGGCGGCACGTTGTTTCTCGGGGTCGGCGTAGGGCATGCCGGATCATATTGACCCTCAACGGGTCCGCAAGGAAAACGGAGGGGAGGGTGCCTGGTGCTTGAAGTTTGAAGTTTGAAGTTTGAAGATTGGTTGGTCGGCGGGCAGCTCGCGCCTCCCGAAGTCCCCATGGGGTGGGCGTTGTTTCAATAAACCCGCCAAAATTTCACACAAATCTTCAACTTCTCTCTTCTCATCCTGAAAAAATGTGTAGAATGGCGGAGTGCAAATTCGTTGCACCGCTCGGTAACACGAATGTATCTGAACTGACAAAGGTTTATCACAACTGACACACCTTGTTCATTCAGAGCGCATTCCAGATGCCGGGTGATTCCAACAGAAATCGCGCTGCCTGAAAGCGCAAAACAGCGCCTTCAAAAAATACCTGATGACGCTGTTGGGAAAAGTCCTATAATGGACCTGAGGCAAAGCCTGAAGGGCAAATTTGCCAAAGCCCGATAAATCTCCAGCCTCATGGTGAAAATGTGTCGCACCAATGTTGTAAGGTGTGTGTCATGGAGTGGAGCAAAATGAGTGCGTTAATCCTTGATGTCTAGGGGCTTTGTGAACTGGGAAATTCCTTATGATGAGCGTTTTAGGCTGCTTGATGTGTGTGTCGATACTGTAACAAGCTGTTAGTTCTAAGATTGCGATTTTAGGTAATTACAAAGCATGCCCTCACGCTTTGTAGTTATTCTTTCCATCTTGAGCCTGCTGCCAGCATCGCTTTATTCGGACACGATTGTGGCCAAAGGCAGTGGCAACTGGCATGATCCTCTCATCTGGGATCCTGAATTCAGACCGATGACGGGCACGAACGGAAGTGACAGTGTTCTGATCGGCACCGATGAGAACGGGGTGGCGCGGATCGTGACCTGGGTGGGCGGCACCGCGGGTGGAGTGGGCAACGTCACTTACACGAATGGGGCGAGCGCTGACTTCGGTGTCGATAACGGCAATACCATCACCGTGGATGGCGGGATACTGGCCCATACCAAGGGCACGAACTGGGTGCGCATCGGCAACTGGGGTGAAGGCACTCTGGACATCAAGAACGGCAAGGTTTTTTTCCCCGTGGGCGAGGTCCAGATTGGCACGCACGGAACTGCGGCGAATGGGATCGTCCGCATCGGTGACGGCACAGGAGCGGCGGGTTCCGCAGTGATGAACTTGTGGGCCACCGCGGATGGCAATTGGAGTGGCCAGACCACGGCGCTGAACCTGGGAAAGCAGCAGAACAACACCTTCTATGGCAGCGCGGGATTCATCACCATTGAGTCCGACGGCCTGCTGGAAGGCGGGGCGCATACGACAACTCCGAACGGTTCAGCCTGGAACTACAACCAGAGCGTCACCCGCATCGGTTACTACCCCTCCTTGGTGGAGAGCGTGTTGCTGATCAAGGCCGGAGGGCGGTTCAACGCCCATGGTACGGTGGAGATGGGGTCGTCCGGGATATTGAACGGGATGACGTCAAAAGGACTTCTCCACCTGGATGGGGAGGGCGCGTTGATGACGATGGACTTTGGCGAATTCAACATTGGGCGTGATGGCGTCGGGCGCATGATCATCGAGAACTCCGCCCAGTTCATCAAGAGTACCAACGCCCTGGACGCCACCAGCGGGGTGATTCCGAAGGGATTTGGAAACAACTTGGGCAGGGCCGCCTCAGGGGTGGGTACGCTCACCATCCGTACCAACGGCAAGTTCATCCGCGATACCGGCGGGAACGTGGGGGATCTCTACATCGGCGCGAGCGGGCAGGGGACCATTTACGTTGAAACCGGTGGGGAGCTCATCAACCGGTCCACCAACTGGGACTGGATCGGCGTGGCGGCAGGCAGCGTGGGCAAGGTGTATGTGAGTTCGGGCGGTCTCTACAGCGTGGTCACCACCGCCCAGATCGTAGTGGGTCGCGATGCGGCCAATGCCACGCTGGGGGCGGCCACGGGATTGATCGAAATCAACGGCGGCTCCATGGTGAGCAACGGGGATGTACACATCGGACAGGACGGGAGCGGCACCCTTCGTCTGATCTCCGGCCGTGCGGAGATGCTCAAGCTCTCCATGGGCCGCGGTGCGGGCACTGGCCTGGTGGAGGTGATGAGTGGGGAGATGCTGATCAAGGGCAACTCCTACATCGGTGGGGACACGGGCGACTACGCTGCGAACACGAGCCTGGGCACGGCCACCTTCAACCAGAGCGGAGGCATCGTCACGGCCACGAACGCGATCTCCATTGGCTTGGGCACGAACCACACCGGCACCGTGAACATCACCGGCGGCGAGTTCTATCACAAGGTGAGCGACGTGAGCGTGGGGGAGAAGGGTACCGGCTATCTCTACATCGGCAAGGATGCGAAGTTCTATGAACAAGCCACCGCCAGCGATGCCTATCTGTTCGTCGGCCGGTTGAATGGCTCCCAGGGCACCATGATTGTGGATGGCTATCTGGAGAAGCAGAATGCCAGCGTCCGCGTGGGCCACGGCAATGATGCTGCCGGCTCGGAGAACAACACCACCGGCCGCGGCACCCTGGGTGGCTCCGGCACCATCAACTCCCAGGGCGGCGTGTATGTGGGCAGCTACGGCACTCTCACCGGCGGCACCATGACCTCCGTGGGCGCACTCACCATCCAGGGCAACCTGAACCTTGTGACCAACACGGGCGCGGCCTCGCAGAGCACGCTTTTTGTGAACTTCGACCGCTCCAGCCCGCTGGGCGCAGACCGCATCATCGTCACCGGTGAGATTTATGTGGACGGTGCCCGCATCGACGGCACCTGGGGTGGCGGCGAGACTGGTCTGGAGAGCCGCTACTGGATCGTGCTCAGTGATACCGGCCTGGGTCTCTCTGACTTCTTCACGAACATGGTGTGGGACTCTGACCACTACCTCGCCTCCGACTACTGGAACATGGGCGCGGACGGTTTCGTCAACATCGGCGGCATGGACTTCGCCATGTTCTACCAGGCCGACTTTGACACCGGTGCCCTCACGGGAGGGAATGACCTCATGCTCTCCGCCATGGGGGCTGTGCCTGAGCCGGGTATCTCCTCGCTCGCCTTCCTGGGCTTCACCTGCCTCTTCATGCGCCGCCGCCGCACCCGCCGGTAAGGATCCTGAGGAGTATTTGAAATAACTTTACCCCTGCTTGATGAAGACCCCCTTCTCACATCCGGATCTCAAATGTCCGCACCCGCCGCGTGGCATCGCCCTCATCATGGTGCTGGTGGCCGTGGCCGTGGTGGCCATGCTGGTGCTCGCCTTCATGGCCGAGGTGCGCACCGAGCACCGCTCCGCCTCCGCTTATTCGAACATCACCGAGGCCCGCACCCTCTCCGAGCTGCCGGTGAACATGGCCATTGGCCAGATCCGCCGCGCCACGGAGCAGAACGGCCTGGAGAAGACCTGGGCTTCCCAGCCCGGCATGATCCGCGTGTTCGGCACCGAGTCCGATGTGCAGAACGCCAGCGTCCGGGCCAAGACGGTGGCGCTGTACAAGCTCTACTCAGACGACGCCATGGTCGTCACCCAGCCCAATGCCACCGGCACCGCCAATGGCATGGCGCTGAATGTGGTGAAGTCGGCCATCAACACCGACGTCAGCGACCTCTCCACCTGGCAGACCGTGCCCGGCCTGTATGTGGATATGAATGAACCCGCCGCCGTCATGGCCGCCGGGGCGGATCGCGTGCAGACCGTGTTTCCCATCAGCGATCCCCGCGCGGTCTTCGCCCGCAATGGCGGACTCCCCGTGGATGGCTACAAGGTGAACAGCGTCGCGGTGCCCGGCACCGTGGCTCCCACGAGTGTGGATGATGTGGGCACCCGCCTGCCCATGCCGGTGAAGTGGATGTATGTGCTGGCAGATGGCCAGGTGCTCGCGCCCACGGGCGGGAACAAGGATGACGGCCTCACCTTTGGAGCGAATGGCGCAGCCGCTCCCACGAAGCAGAACCCCATCGTCGGGCGTGTCGCCTTCTGGACGGATGATGAGAGCACCAAGATCAATGTGAACACCGCCACAGAAGGCTCCGCATGGGATGTGCCCCGCTTCTTCAATGGCTCCACGGCCAAGTTCGCCCGCTTCCAGCCTGCGCAGAATGAATACTCCCGCTACCCCGGGCATCCTGCGCAGACGGCGCTCAGCCCCGTGTTCCAGGCCTTTGGCCAGCAGCTCGTGGTCAGCCCCACGCTCAGTGATACCCAGCTCGCCACCGTGCTGCAGCGTTATCACCAGATCAGCCCGCGGGTGCCGTGGGGCGGCAGTTATGGCGGGACGAAGATGCCCGCCGTCGCACTCGTGCCGGACAAGGACGACCGCCTCTACACCACGCTGGATGAGCTTGTTTTCAACCGGAACCGCGGCATGCAGGATCCCGCGCTCACCCAGCAGGACATCGCCACCGCGCGGTTTTTCCTCACACCGCACAGCCGCGCCCCGGAGCTGAACCTCTTCAACCAGCCGCGCGTCATGCTCTGGCCCATCTCCGCAGAGCCCACCGAGCGCAACGCGAAGGACAAGCTCCTCGCCTTCGTCGGCACCGGCGGTGGCAAGCCGTGGTACTTCACCCGGCTGAAGAACTTCAAGAGCGTGGATGACGCCGGCACCGGGCAGAAGATCCGTGGCGATCTGGACCTGGACAGCTCCTCAGTGAGCGGCGCTCTGGCGCGGAACCGCCAGCTCTATGAGAACCACCTCGTCCCGCTCACCGGCGGCACCAACAGCGGCGGCCAGGCACGGGACATCCCCGGCTTCGGCGGGAACTTCGCGGCCAAGTACTCCGTGCCGCGTCGTAACCAGATCCTCACTGAGATGGTGGACTTCATGCGCTGGTCCGTGAACAGCTACAGCACCGGGCTGGCCCCCACCTACACCTACCTGCCGCCGCGCGTGGGCGACCGCCGGGGCGAGTCCTCCGCCGTGCCGCTGGTTCCAGGAAATGATACCAAGGGCTTCGGCCGATTCAACACCATCTCGGAGGTCGCCCTCGTCTTCATGGCGACCAACAAGAACCCCACCAACGGAGCCACCACGCGCATGCAGGCCTTCCTCGCGCTGGAGCCGTTCAACCCCACCAGCGGCGCCCCGGGCGTGACGTCGAACGTGCGCTACCGCATCACCGGGCTCGATTCCCTGGGCGTGAACGGCCGCTCCATGGCCTTCCCCGCGGTGGACACCATCCGCTGCAGCACCGCCGCTGGTTATCTGGACTCCGCCGGCGCCACCGCGTTCTCCGGCTTCGCCTCCCAGTTCAAGAAGGCCAACCTCAGCTCCGCCGCCGCCGACCAGTTCGCCACCGCCACGCGCCAGATGGCGCGGAACAACGAGGACAACAACTTCCCCTTCTACAGCGGCTACGTCACCACCGGCACGGCCACGGAGTTCACCTTCGATGGCGGCAGCTTCACCATCGAGGTCCTGAGTGGTTTCCCGAAACTCGAGGAGGCCGAGGTCATCCAGACCCTGCACGTCACCTTCCCGCCCGCCACGCTCAAGGTGCCCCGCCTGGTGAATGAAGACTTCAACAACCTCACGAAGCGCACCCAGGGCGACGCGAACAACTTTGTGAAGACGCTCATCCAGGACGGCGACATCACCCGCAGTGTGGAGATTGATGTGAACGGCCCGACGAAAGGGGACCTGCGCATCCTCTCCGCCATGCGGGACGTGCCTGCCTCCTGGTACACCCCGCACCCGCGCTATGCGGACAAGACCGTGGAGCGCCTCCACTTCCTGCGCCAGGGCAACCAGATGGTGTACGGCCAGTTCGGCCCGGGTGATGCTGCAGACGGTCCGCTGGGCCTCTCCCGCAACGACCTGCGCGCTGCCACCGTGAACACTGCCGGCACTTTGGTGAAAGGCGTCTGGTATGGCCGCGACTCCATCCCGGCGGTCCTGCGCGGGCAGGACGGCGTGTCCAACAGCCTCGGACGTCCCGGTGACTTTGACAACGGTGCCGGCCGCGTGGAGGACGGCCCCTACATCAACAAGGCGGATGAGAACAACGTGGTTTCCAATAACCAGGCGGCGGACGGTGATCTCGGCTACTTCAGCCGGCACGGCTTCGGCGTGGAGAACGGGCTGAGCTTCAGCCCGAACCGCCAGATCACCTCCGCCGTGGCCTTTGGCTCGCTGCCCTCCGGCATCAATGGCAGCCAGGCCACCCCGTCGGATCCGCACAAGCCCTGGCAGACGCTCCTCTTCTGCCCCAATCCGGCCTCCCGCTCGACTCCCGCGGGGATGGAGCCGGATGAGCAGGATCACGAGGGCTTCAAGGGCCCGCGGGACCACCTTTGGCTGGACCTCTTCTGGATGCCCGTGGTGGAGCCCTACGCCATCAGCGAGTCCTTTGCCACCGCCGGCAAGATCAACATGAACACCCAGATGCTGCCCTTCCGCCACATCGAGCGCAACACCGGCCTCCATGCCGTGCTCAAGCCGGTGCAGCTCAGCGCCATCTCGCCGAACTCCGTGGGCGGCACCACGCCCAACGGGTACAACAGCGCCGGCGGCACGAACTACAAGGAGGGCGCGGTGCACCGCTACGAGTTGTACTACGATGTGAACCGCAACGAGACGCTGAAGGGCTTCACCAAGCGGTTCGAGACCGGCGACGTCTTCCGCTCCGCCTCGGAGATCTGCGAGATTTTCCTCGTACCCCAGCGGCGCAACGGCGTGGTGTACAACTCGGACGCCGCCCCGCCCCCCACCACCTATGAAGACATGGTGACCTGGTGGAACGGCGCCCTGAATGCGGCAGATGCCTTTGAGCCCACTGGGGACAACAGCCGAGAGGCCCCGTACAACCAGCTCTACCCGCGTCTCACCACCCGGTCGAACACCTTCACCGTCCACTTCCGTGTGGAGACGTTGCAAAAGGCGCGCAGCACCGCTGTGGACCGCTGGGTGGAGGGTGCGGACCTTTCCACCTCCAGCCACCGCGGCTCCGCCACGCTGGAGCGTTACCTCGATCCCCAGGATCCGGAGCTGGCCGAGCTCACGAACAGCACGCCCAGCCACAGTCAGAGCTGGGACCGCTACTACCGCTTCCGCATCATCGAACGCAAGACTTTTGCCCCATGACCCCCCGCCCCCACACAGCCATCAACACTGCATCCACCCGCCACGCCCAGGGCTTCTCCCTGCCGGAAGTCGCCCTCGCCATGGGCATCGCCGCCACCGCGCTGCTCACGCTCATCTCCCTGCTGCCCTTTGGCCTGGACACTCTGCGTGACTCCAGCAACAAGCAGGCGGAGGCCCGCATCCTCCAGACCGTGATGGACCGCTACCAGACCGGCGTCTGGCTGGATGAGTCTGCCACCGGCGGCAACCGCAACGTGCAGATGCAGGACTGCACCCTCTTCTTCGACCAGACCGGCGCTGAGGTGCCAGATGCCACCGGGCTGGACTGCAACTACGCCGTGCAGGTGAAGGTCGGCACCGAGCCCTCCCTCCAGGGCGACAACGAGGCCAACCCCTACCTGCGCCAGCTCCGCGTGCGCGTGACGGACCGCCTGAACAACTACACGCAGTCCCTGGCGGACGGTTCCGGGAAATACCGGGAACGCAGCGTGTGGATCGCCCTGCTTGAACAAACCGGCCCGCTGACGGGTGCTGCCGCCGTCTCCTCCCTGTGAACGCACGATTGAAAAAGCCCTCCCCCCCGTTGTCCACCGCCTTCACCCTCGTGGAGGTGCTGGTGTCCGTCTCCGTCCTGGCCGTGATGATGACCATCATGGCGGACCTGATGGTGCGCACGCAGGACACCATCAGCCGCGCCAGCGCGCACGCCACGGAGTTTCAGGAAGCACGCCGCGTCATGGATGCCGTGGGCAACGCCCTCTCCCAGTCCACCATGGACGCGGTTTGGGCCTACCGCCGCTCCGCACAGGATGCCTCCTCCCCCACGGGCTATGAGCGCATTTCAGACCACCACTTCGTTCTGGGGCCGTCCAGTGAGCTCCTCACCAGCGGTGCCGAGGCCGGGCAGGCGGTCTTCTTCCAGGCCCCGCTGGGCCGGTCAGAGAGTGCCGACCGCCGCCGCCTGCATGATCTGGTAAACTGCTGCGGCTTCTACGTCCAGTATGGGAGCGACCTCGCCATACGCCCCGGCTTCCTTCAGAACGGCCAGCCCGCCGTGGTCAATCCGGAGCGCAACCGCTTCCGCCTCATGCAGTACGTGCAGCCGGCGGAGGACAGCATCCTCTACGGGGACTCGAGCAAGCTCGGCCTGAACAATCTCACCAGCCGCACCCAGGCCCTGCGCTGGTACCAGCAGGATTTAGGAGCCAACTCCCGCCCGCTGGCGGACAACATCCTGGCCCTGGTGCTCACCCCTCATGCCACCCAGACGGATGGCGGCCGCACCACCGTGGTGCCGGACCCCCAGTACCGCTATGACAGCCGCGACTTCCAGTGGAACGGGCTGAATGCCATCAACAAATCCCGCCGCCACCAGCTGCCCGTCATGGTCGGCGTCACCCTCGTCGCGGCGGATGAGACCAGCTACGAGGCCCTCGTGCACAAGCTGGGGGAAAAGCCCGCCGGCGAGGCCGTGCGCGCCGTGCTGGCAGGCAAGTTCGTCCGGTATGCCCAGCTCAAGGATGACATCGCCGCTGTGCAGCAGGGCCTGAGCGCCCTGCCGCTCCATCACAAGGTGCTCAGCAGCAGCGTCACCCTGCGTGGCTCCAAATGGATCTCTGAAGATGAGCTGTAGTAGTTGCAATGATCTCCTGAAACCCATGCGCCGCCCTGTCCATCCTTCCGCATCACGTGCCGGCTTCACCCTGGTGGAGATGCTCGTGGTCGTGGCCCTGCTCAGCATGCTGGTCACCATGGCCGCGATGTCCGTGCCCGCTGCCCTGGGCAGCCAGCGTCTCTCCGGTGCCGCCCGCCAGCTTTCCGCCGATCTCAACCAGGCCAGCCTCCTGGCGAGGAAGGAGGACAAGCTCGTGGAGCTGCGCTTCTTTGAACTGCTCCCCACCTCCCGCCAGGGCACCCTGGGCTACCGCGCCTACCAGTTCGGTCTGGTCACCGGCTGGTCCACCGACGGCAAACCCCAGGTCACCTTCTCCGGCGAGCTCCAGCGCCTGCCGGATGACGTGCTGCTCATGCCGGATGCCAAGTACAACACCCTGAAGAGCCAGACCGTCCACTCCGACGGCACCGCCGGTGCGGAGCTGAATGTGAGCTACGTGAGTTATTTCCTGCACGTCAACGGCTCCACCACCCTCCCGGCCGGCCAGCCCGCCGTCCTCACCCTGGTGCGCGAGACCCCCAAAGGTGTGCCCTCCGATCTGCCTGCCGACTTCCGCTCCATCGTGATCGATCCCGAGACGCATCAGACGAGGGTGTACTAGGGAGAGGGAAAAGGGGAAAGGGAAGAGGGATAAGGGGGTGAGTGGGTAGAGGTAAATGGTAAATGGTGAGCAGCGGGGTGGGATGCTCTTCAGTCGATGGAGGTCCGCGGCAGGGTTGGAGCGGCACGAGGAAACAAAAAACGGGAAGCCGTCAACCAGCCTCCCGTCTTCCAAGTCACCCTCCACTGACGTGCTGACGCACTGCCCACTGACGCACCGGCTCAATGTCCCAGCACCTCCGTGCTCGGCGCGGCATTGCGCACGGCGGCGTGATCCGTCACGATGACGGTCGTGCCAGGGGCGATGGTGTCATACAGCTTGGTGGCGAATTCCGGGTTCACGGTCAGTCGCTTGCCGAGGTCGTCCACATCCATCTTCGGGCCGCTGCTGGTCACGCGCATCCACGGGCGGGCGGTGCGGCCGGGGGCCCAGAAGCTGGGCTTGTCGGTCGTGCCCTCCAGCAGGGTGAAGACGTGGTTGCCCAGTTCTTTGCGCGTGCCAAAGAGGCCGCCATCGCTGATCTGGACGGAGGCGCGGCCGATGGGGTTGCCATTGCGAAAGACGTAGAGGGCCTTGTCCGCCGCGCTCACCACGATCGTGATGGGGCCGCTGGCGCTGCGCTCCGGCAGCCAGGTGTAGTCGTTTGCGCCCTGGGGTTTCAGCATCTCGGGGTTGAAGTCCTTCGGGGCCAGCATCAGCCCGGGGTTGGCGGCCAGATGCGGCGTGGGTGTCTTGCCATCGCCGATCACCACCGTGCCGCCCTTGGCCGTGAGCTTGAAGAGCGCCAGGGAAAAGTCATACGGCAGCCGGATGCAGCCGTGGCTGGCGGGATGACCAGGAAGGTTCCCGGAGTGCATGGCGATGCCGTCCCACGTGAGGCGCTGCATATTCGGCATGGGCGCGTTGTTGTAAGTCTTGGAGCGGTGCGTCTGCCGCTTCTCCAGGATGGTGAAGACCCCGCCCGGCGTGGCATGGCCCTTCGTGCCCGTGCTCACCGTGGAGCGGCCAATGAGGACGCCGTTGCGGTACACATGCAGGATCTGGTTGGGCACACTCACCAGCACCATGATGGGGCCACTGGGGGAAATCTCCGGGTGCCACCAGTACTCACCCGGCTGCAAGGGGCCATCTGGAGTGCCCGTGGGCGTGCCCTTCGTGTGGAAGGAGGGCATCTCCATGGCGGAGGTGGTAGCGGTGGGGGTGGCAACGGCGAGCAACAAGAGGGCGAGGGCTGGCAGGAGTCGCATGGTGAGCAGGGGAAAGTTAGATGTTATGTGTTAGACGTTAGATGAAAAGCAGAGAACAGCGAGAGGGATTTGTGTCGATGAAAAGTCGTTCGCGGCAGGGTTGGAGTACCGTCCCGCATGCGGGACGGAATCAGTCGCAGGTCTCCCGACGTCTCTCCACGCCTCGACCGCCCCTTTTACCCGGCGCGCAAGGTTTGTCCATTGGATCATCCGTGGAGGTTGCAAATTATCCGGAGGATCGATCAGGTCGCCACTCCCGCCCCAGCGCCGCCACCGCCGCGTCCTGCTCAGCAGAAGGCTGTGATGTGCCGCAAGCGGTACGTTGAGACGCTGCGCTGGTTGAGGAGGGGAGCCGCGGAATGCCGCTGCTCTTATCACATACCACGTTCGCACCGGAGTTGGAGTACCGACTTTAGTCGGCTCAGAGAAGTTGTTCGTAGTTCAAACTTTAGTTTGCTGTATTCCGCTTGGCATCGAGTAAAGGTCGCAACAGACTTTCCTCGATCCCTCGCCTGACCTGACCCGTCCCGCATGCGGGACGGAACTCCAACCCTGCTGCGAACGATCAGGTGGGGGAAATACGCACCGTCCCGCTGCTCCCGTTCCTTCTCCATGACCAGCGGCGGAGTACTTCCCAATTCCCATACGCATCCGCGCCGACGTTGGAGTTCCGCCTTTAGGCGGTCACCTTACAAACGTCCCAAGACACCCTTATTCTCGACGAGTTCCCGTATGTCCGCGGAATTACCGTCTGCACGTCTCTGTCGGCGGGAGAATGCCGTCACGGTCTTCAGCGTGGTGGGACTGGCTTCCTCGGCTAAATCAGGGCAGCCCATCGACGTTAGAGGGGGGCTTGAGCCTGCGTTGCAGGTGCGATAAAGAGCTTCCTCCACCGGTAGGTCATTTGCCGGATGCCGGATTTCGAGGAAGAGGGCCCTGGCTGGAGGATCAAAGTCTGTCCGGCGGAGTGGAAATCCTGAAAATTCCTGCACGTAAACCGCCGCCATGCTCCGTAGATGAAAACATGAAACCGGCCGTCCTTCCCGTCGTCGTGTCCCTCGCAGTGTTTCAGATGGTTTCCGCAGCGCCGGATGCCGCGGCCCCGCCTTCGCAGCCGCAGCCCTCCTCACCGGCCCCGCATGCCAAGGCCGTGCAGGCCGCTCTGGTGAAGGTGGACAAGGAGATCAAACCCGAGCACTACGACCTGGTGGAAGTAGATCTGGATGAAGACGGGCGGAAGGACGTGCTGGCCCTCATGAACAGCCAGAGCACCTACAGCGGAACCGGTGGCAGCACCTTGTTCCTCCTGCGTGCGTGCAAGGAGGACGGGAAGTACACCAAAGTAGGATCAGTGAGCGTGGTGCACGCGCCCATCTACCTGCGCGCCAGCCGCCACCACGGCCTGCGGGATCTCCT
The DNA here is from genome assembly GCF_000739635.1 of Verrucomicrobium sp. BvORR034. Taxonomy (GTDB): domain Bacteria; phylum Verrucomicrobiota; class Verrucomicrobiia; order Verrucomicrobiales; family Verrucomicrobiaceae; genus Verrucomicrobium. The sequence goes on from NZ_BATQ01000041.1 coordinate 27,129, forward strand.
CGTCAGCGTGCGCGGCGGCGGGGCCGAGCCCGGGACTGCCGTGCTCGCCTTTGACGGCAAGTGCTACCCCAAGAGCCCCGGCGAAGCGACCGCCAAGGTGGAGGAAAAGGACAAGGTGCTCTTCGCCGATGCGCGGGAGGGTCAGGGGCGGTTGGAGGCTGGATCGCGGTGAGGCATGGTGGGGAGGTATTGCGTCAGGGGCTTCGGATCCCAGTGCGTCAGTGGGCAGTGCGTCAGTGCGTCAAGGTCTTGAGGATCGAGTTGTACGGCGTCCAGGCTTCGGCCTACGGATACTGGCAGGCGACAGGACGGACGCAGTCATGGGTGGTGCTTGCGGCGCGGTGCGTCGGTAGGCAGTGCGTCAAGTATCAGGGGCGTTGCGGATGCTGGTGTCCCCTCCCTGCGATGGCGCTCATCGAAGCTCATCCCAGAATGGGATGTCTACCACAGCCCAGCGGTTGGACGAGCCCTAAGCGAGTCAACCCTGGGTACCCGTCCCGCAAGGGATCAGGTGTGGAGGGTGATGATGTTTCCTTGAACTATTCCGCCCTCATCGAAGCCCAAGATCATCTCGCTTCGTGGGGTCCAGGCAATGTCTCAACTCCGCCTGCGCTCGCCAACCTTAGGCTTGTGGCCGAATCCGCTTCGCAGAAGAGGTTCGACTGGACGGAGGCAAAGACTAGATGGTTCCTAGGTGACCGCTTCGACAGCCAGTCATTAAAGGGAGGGAGGGACATTCTTGTCCCGGTCCTGTGCAAGCGTCCCATGACGCCGCCCTGCCGCCTCGTGCCCAATGGATTTGGGCCATCCGGGTTTTGATGAGCGCCTCGGGTGGCACAAATGAAAAATGCGGCCACGGGATTGCCTATCCGAATTCCGAAAAAATCAGTCTGCGCCAGCACCTCGCGCAGGCGTCAGCGCACCCGGAATCGATGCGATGAACCGGTTCAACGCCTTGTTTGATCTGCCTGAAATGCCGCGCTGTTTTCCAGTCGCCGGCAGCCTCGCCGAGCACTTCTTGAAACTTGCGTGTGAGGTCGTCCACAAGCTGCGTGCCCTGTTGATTCTCAGGCATTTCTAAAACCGATCAAAATCGCTGCTGCAGAGCCGTTGTGGTCGGTGCAGTGGTTTTAGGGGATAATAGATCCCTCCATTTGCAACCCGGCTCAGGCAGGCTTAATCCCGGGAGGATGTTGTCGGAAATTTGGTCTACAGGGGAGTGAAGGCAGGGCGGTGAATAGCATTGACCACCCGGGCGGCTGAGGTGTAAAACCTGCTTATGAACCGTAGAAACTCCATAATCGCGGGACTGTCAGCCATTGGTGCCGTCGCCGCGCTCAAGTCCACGGTCCAGGCCGCGGAGACCCCGTCCACCAACCCGGAGCTGGAAAAGATCCGGGCCGTGCTCAAGGCCCATGATGACGCCATGACTTCTCATGATCTCCCGGGCGTGCTCGCGGTGCTCTCGCCCAAGGCGATGATCCTCGGTACCGGCCCGGGCGAGGTCTGGTCCGGCACGGAGGAGATCAAGGATGCCTACACCCATTTCTTTGAGGGGTTCGACAAGGGGCAGCAGGACTTCACCTACTATGTGAAGCACGGCGAGCTGTCTGCGGAGATGGGCTGGCTGCTGGCGTCGGGCGAGGTGAAGGGGAAGAAGGATGGAAAGGACATCGCCTTCCCGCTGAACCTCTCGCTTACCGTCTCGAAAGCCTCTGGCAACTGGCTGATTGCCGCCATGCACTTCTCCACCCTGACCGGCGACCAGGCCGGCAAGTAACCCCTGCACCCCCACCATTTTCAGACCATGAGCGACTCACTGCCCGAAGATATGCCGCCCCATGCTGAGGGCGAAGATCAACAAGATCGCCGGCTCTTCCTCCAGGGAATGGGCAAGTGGTCCGGCGCGGCCATCGCTGCGGCGGTGGCAGGCAGCTGGATCGGCACCTCAAGGGAAGCCAGGGCTGGCTGGCTCAACCGCCGCATTGGCGGCGGCGGCTGGGTCAATCGCGTTGGCGGAGGAGGGGCCTGGGTCAATCGTGTCGGTGGCGGAGGCTGGATCAACCGCGTGGGCGGTGGCGGCTGGATCAACCGGCGCGTTGGCGGAGGTTCGTGGATCAACCGCTACTAGGCCGGGAGCTTTTGCTTGCATCCTGTGTCTGAGGACCCCGCTGCCACTCTCGTCTTCCTGCGGGCCGGGCTCGCAGAGGAGTGTCGAGAGCACGCCTACATCGTCATCGTGCGCACCCGGGAGGAGCTCGCCCGCTGGTTGAGCGATCCCAAGCCCGGGGCGGAGGGGCTGCAGGTGGAGGGACTCATTGGCGATCCCGACGCGTGGGCGCTCGCCGCCCAGGGATCGAAGGCCATCCCGCTCGATGTGGTGCTGCAGGATCCGGCTTCAGAGTTCTCTGCCCTCTATAGGCTGGCAGATGTGCGCGCCGTGCGGGTCACCCTGCCGGTGAAACCCGGGTTCATGAAGGCCCTGCGACTGGCCGCTTCCCTCCAGCTTCCCGTGCGCCTGCTCCCAGGTCAGCCGGAGCCCGCGGTGCTGCCAGAGCTGCGAGAGGCCGCGCGCTTCTACCTGCATGATCCCATGGTGGAGGCCCCGGTGGAGTTCTTCCACTCGGTGTTTGCCGCCTTCCGCGGCTCCCCCCAGGGCACCCTCTGGGAAATCCTCGAGCAGGATCCCGCCATCTTCTCCCACCGCGATGACGAAGGCCGCGCGCTGCATCCTCCGGATTTTGTCGAAAGGCATCTCTCGGCCCTCATCCAGGATGGCACCGCGTGTGCCACCTGCCGCTGGCAGCCGCTCTGTGCAGGTTATTTCAAGTACCCCGACCCCCGGTATGATTGCACGGGGGTGAAGCAGCTCTTTGCCGCCCTGGAGTCCGCCGCCGACGATATCAGCCGTGATCTCGCCAGCCAGGAGGAGGAGAACCCCGCTGCCTGGTCCACCCTTTCCACCCGATGAGCCAGCGCGTCTTCAGCGTCATCCTTCTGCCCACTGCAGAGTGCAACGTGGCGTGCACCTACTGCTTCGAGCACAAGGAGCCGCACCGGCTGCCCCTCCTGCTGGTGCCCCTGCTGACCCGCCAGCTCCTGGATCACATCGAGCACGAAGGGATCGAGGAATGTGAGATCTACTGGCAGGGTGGGGAGGCCATGATCATGGGCCCTGCCTGGTTCGAGGAAGCAGGCCGCATCATGAATGAGGCCGCCGCCGCGCGCGGGCGGCGCTTCACCCACTATCTCCAGACCAATCTCATCAGCTACTCGCCCGCCTGGGATGAAGTGCTGCGCAACCTGTTCGGTGGATCGCTTGGCACCTCCATGGATTTCCCCAACCTGCATCGCAAGCTCTTCAAGGGCGGCGCGGAGGCCTACAGCGCCCTCTGGACCAAGCGGCTCCGGGAGGCGCAGGCCGCGGGCCACGAGATCGGCGTCATCGCCGTGCTGCACCAGGGCAGTCTGGATGCCGGGCCCGAGGCCTTCTACCGCTACTACACGGAGGAGCTGGGGCTCACCAGCTTCCAGGTGAATACGCCCTTCCCCGGAGGCCCCGCCAAGGCGGTCGAGGCCGAGTTCGATCTGGACAAGACCGAGCTCGCCGAATTCCTCGCAGGCCTTTTCGATATCTGGATGGAGCGCGGCCATGCCAGCGGAGTCTCCCTGGGGCCGTTCGATTCGCTCATCCATCACTTCACCGGTGCTCCCGCGCGCCTCCCCTGCATCTGGAAGGAGAACTGCTCCAGCCAGTTCATCTCTGTCGATTCGAAGGGCACCGTCGCGCAGTGCGACTGCTGGGTCACGAGTTATCCCGAGACTTTTTTTGGCAATGTCTTCCGCGACATCGATCTCACCCAGATGCTCCGCACCAGCCCGGCGCGTCGCGAGTTCATTGAGCGGCCGAAGCACCTCGTCGAGCATGAGGACTGCCTCGAGTGCCGCTTCCTCTCCCTCTGCCACGGCGGGTGTCCCGTCCGCACCTACAGCGCCCTCGGCACCATGCTCGCCAAGGACCCGTATTGCGAAGTGTACAAGGCCGTCTTCGGCCGCGCAGAGACCCACAGCCGCGCCCTCCTGCGCCGTCGTGTTCCGGTGGGCAGTAGGCAGTAGGCAGTAGGCAGTAGGCAGTAGGCAGTAGGCAGTGCCTTCGGCCCAGTGCGTCAGTGGGCAGTGCGTCAGTGCGTCAAGGTGTTGGGGGTGGAGTTGTACGGAGTCCAGGCTTTAGCCTGCCGGGTCGTGGAGTGATGGAGTGATCGGGCGTATGTTATGTCATGAACCACGAGTGCAGAGAGCTTGGCGAGCGAAACCCGTGGCATGGTGCCCCGGCGAATCCACCAAGGCACGCCGCCCCGAGTCAGTCGTAGCTGCGTTCGTGAGAACGCGGAAGGGTCCATGCGTTCTTCAGAGACCAGTAGCACCCACGGCGGTGACCGTTTGGAGCCGTATGCTGCAGCCCTTGATCAGCCCTTGCGGTCACGGCCTTCCATTCTCACCGCCAGAAGCGAGGGGACTACAGGCAGACTCCTGTCTCAGGGGTGCGAACCAACTTGAATTGAGTGGATCCTGTCACTTCGATTGCGGTGGAGGAGGCCAGGTCCATATTCAGAAAATTAGCTCCCTGCTGCCGGCGGATTGTCGTTTCCTCCATCCGGTCCGTCATCCACCAACTGCCTTGATCGTGACCGTGCATTTCTGAAATCCACTCCCATCCGCCAGAGGCAACTCAAAGGTCATGGACTTGGGGACCTTGAAGAACCTGGCCTCGCCGATTCTGTAGAACTTGCCGGCCTCGTCTTTCAAGTCTTCAGCCGCAGACAGTGAGAGGGTGCAATGCAGCGCCCCATTTTTGGGATAAATCACCCCGGCAATGACTCCCATGGTGTACCCTTCCTTCAAAGGTGCGTCATCCAGGAAAAGGTGGAAATCCTCTCTGAAGCCAACCGTCCGGTTCCATTTGTACAACAACTCCTTTTTGCCCTCCTTGTAACCTGTTTGCTCAAAGAGCAGGCTTATCTTGTATTTCGAAGCGAACTGTCCCTGCGCCATCGAAGTGACGGACAGACACAGGAGGAGGAGAGTGAGCTGGATCAGGCGGTTCATGTTGGGGCTCCTGCGCTTTGTTCGGCCTTCATGACATCATCGGCTTCATGTGGTCCATTCTACAGATAACAGGTGAGCTTCAGGGCTGCAAGACGCCATCGGCCAAATGCTGTACCCGTCCCAATCCAGTTCCGGGTCAAAAAAGAGCTCGACCACGCCAGTGGACTCAAATCTGACTTCGCGCAGTATGAGGCGGTTCGGGAGGGGGTGCCGTGGTGACCCATTGGGCGGGGTCAGCATCGCGAGGGCAGATCCCGTGAGTGAAACAAGCTTTGGGAAAAACACATCGAGGAGCTTCTTCTGCTCCTCGGTCGGCGCAGCCGACCTGCCGCAAATTTGAATTTCTCTGCCCTGTAGTCTCCGGATCGCCGTCCAAAGACCCGTGCCTGAATAGTAGGTGTATTCGCCAATATCGGCGTCGGAATGCGTCGTCATCGTAGGGGGCACATAGCCGCTCTGAATTCTGAAGACATGCTGGATGAAACTGCGGAGGCTCATGGCGCTGCGAAGTCGGCAGGAAAAGTTGGCCGATCAGCGAGCGGGACGCAACATAGCCGTTTGCTTTCGCGCATGATCAGGCATGAATGTGCAGGAGAGACCTTGTGCGAGCGCGTCAGTTGCGGTGCGGTCCACTCTGACCGTGCTCGCGGAAATCGGCGCGCCAAATCTGCCGGGCCTCCGCGATAGAAACTCCATTCCATCGCTCTGCGAGCCATGCGGGAAGGATGCGACAGCAGTCGGCGCAAACTATCCGTGACAACGCTCTGCTCCACCGGGTGGTATCGGTCGGGGAAGGGCTGATCTGCATCCGATCGGCTGGCGTTATGCCACCGCACTCGGGACAGATGAAACTCTGTGATTGCGTTTCATCATTCATCATTCGTTCTCGGGAGTGGCGTGGGTGGGGTTCTTCTGTTGTTTTGTGTTTGATCCCCAGGTGCGGACCACACCACGAGGCTCCAAAGTCAGGACTGCTCGTGTTCGTAAAAGCAGGCGTAGGCCTCAGGGAGCTTCTCCTTAATCCATGCATGCAACTCAGGAAGAGACGAAATGAAACGATCTCCTTCGATTTCAATGCGCTTGCCTGCGCTCAACGGTTTGTCGAGATCGCCAAGCCAACTCTTAAGGACGCACATGGATGAAACATTCCCATAGCATTCTGCATCGAAGAGGCGTTGAAAAGCCTCCTTGCTGACGTAGCCCGCACGAAGCTGCTCGTTCATTTCGCGTGGCGATAGCTCCATATTTGTCCAAAAGTGGTTGCCCCGCCGCGGCCTCTTGCCAGGCGGAGCGACTATTGCTACTTCCAAATCTGCCACCACGCCTTCGGCTTTGGCTGCTGCTGTGCATGCTCGTCGCTGATCTCGTTGAACTGAAGCGCCTGCACGCCGCCGCAAAGGGGACAAAAGCTCGTGAACGCTTCCATCACCGCACCCTCCGGGAGGTTTGGGAACACGACTCGCATCAAATCCGAAGGCGCGTCAAACAACTCCGTGAGGCCGCACTTATGGCAGGGATGAATGGTCCACGCCGACCTCTCGTGTAAATACTTGTCGGTCACGAGAATCGGATGCTCGCTGTCCGCTGGCAGGAGGAATCGAATCTGCTGGCCCTGCTGAACCGTGCGGAGCTGCGACGGCTGATTGAGGGCACACCCAGTGAAGATATCGCCATCACAACCGGTGACGGTAACCCACACTGCCTCTGGTCGCTTGTCGGTAGTACGTGGTCCTCCGTCATGGACAATGACCTGAAGATCGTCAGGATGCTCCGGAAGGAATCGTCCTTTTAGCTTTGGATGAGTGCGCCAGTGCATGTGATCTATAGCAAGCTGCCCGACGTTACAACCCAGCAACCCAGTCAGCAAGAGCGTTCGATGTGCAATGGCTGCCTGCGATTGCTTGATTCGCTTCCCGCGCAAGTTCAGTCGGTGAGGGCATGATCATGGACGAAATCGAGCCCGGAAAAAGCATTGATACAAGCCGGTGCACAATGCCTCCAGGCCCTCCTGCGGGAAGTCACCAGGAGAGCCCGTCACCTCAAGTCCCGGAGGGACATCGGACTGTAGCCGGTGGTGACAACCACCGGGCTGGTGGCCCCCGACGTTCTTGCGTCCCGGAGGGATGCCGGAAAGCCTGCGCGAGGAGGTGTCTTCCCGCCCCAACCGCAACTGAACCGGCGGGACGCCGGTACCGCGCACGCACCGGCTGGAAGCCCGTGTCACTTGGACCGCAAACCCGCATGGATCAATGCTTGTCCTGATCTTCCAGAGAGCTGGACCAAATGAAAAATCAAAAGATGTTTCGACACCAACGCGTCGTACAAATTGTCCCAAGGTTGAGCGCCCACCCCGTTCTGCCGCACCCCCTTCCGCGATGGTGGATCACGGTGCGGGATCCTCACCTCTGATGCCTAGTCGTTTCTCGAGCTCCCGCTCCCACTCCTGATTTTCGCGGATCATCTCGACGTAGGCTGCCTCATCGTGGATCACCCACTCGCCACCATACAGCCCGTGCATCCAACTCAAGTACGGGTAAAAACTATCGCTCCAGTCCTTATTGCCGTGAAGCGCAAAGAATCCGGGATCCTCTGTGAACTTCACCAAATGAACTCTCTCGGGTGGCGGTACGAGGCAGTCCCTGTTGGTACAAGAGTTGGGGCCGATGATTTCTGCGACAACCCGGGGCACGCGGTGGGCATGCTCCTCCAGCAGCTCAAAGAAGCGGTCAAAGGCATCCTCTTCAGATTTGGTGGTGGCGACAATCATGTTGCACCAGCCTGTCGTCGACTCTTGAAAGTGCGTGCGATAGGCAACCCAATCGTGGAAGTCAGGTGGAATCCTAAGCCCAAGGCGATCGTCCTCAATCTGATGAAAACCGCAGGCCATTTGATATCCATTGAGGAATTGGTGGAGCGCCGTGAGCGACTTCACTCCCAAGTACATCCCCGGGCGGCGTCTAATGACATCAATCACTGTGGTGGTGTCGCTCATCGCATTTGATTCAGAGAACTTCAAGTGGGGCGTTTGGGATTGGCACTTCGCTATGACTCATACGCTGTCTCGTCCTCACCCACCACCTCCGCCCGCAGAAGCCGGGCCAGCGCTTGCGCGGCAGCCCACACTGGGTGGGACTCGCCTGACAGTGTCTCGGGGACACTCTCAAAAGTGACGACGCCAAGGTCCGGTTCCGGTCGTTGGTGCCAGTAGAAGGCGCGTCTCCAACAGCCTTCATCAGGGAGATACACCTCGGCGTCTTCTACGCGATCCGGCAGGTCGTGGAACTGCTGCCCGGGCTCGCCGGCGGGATTTACCCAATAACCCATCCAGTCCCCGAGGTCGTGTTGCGCTGCTGGAGCCAACCGCACTCCCGGCACCGCCGCGACCGCGGCCCGCCACTCTGCCAGGGTCAGGTGGGAGCGTGCGCCATCGCGCTCAAAGTAGAAGGCATGGATCATAGTGCGAATTCACCTGCCAGCTTGTCTAAAGTTCTGAGCTTCTCCTCTTCGGTCCCAACCGATCCGCGGGCTTCATCCGTCATCGGGTTTAACTCGGTGGCATTCAACCTGCTGGCCAGTTCACGTGCCGGGTTTTGGCCTTCCCGGTGACAACGGTGTCGGAGTTGCTCGATGATTGCTCGACAGAGGCTGGCAGCATCACGCACAGGAAGCTGGATATCGATCTTGGCAGCCTCCAGCTGGCGTTCGAAGGCATCCCGAAGCCAGACCACCTCCCAACCAGGCCACGCACTGGCCACGCGCTCTTCAGCGGCGGTGGTAGGACGGGCAGACCAGAATTCGAGCTTCTTCTCGTCGGCGTCCACGTGCACGCCGAAAGTGGGCATCTCGCCTGTCCAGGTGAGCGCCGGTGTCATCTCGAACTCGAAGATTCTATGCAATTGGGAACTTCCCATCTGCAGCGCCTCCTCGTCTCCGCACATGCGACTCACCAGGGTGATGCCATTCCGCCGGACGGTGATGAGCGCGTTGTTGTCATCCGGGTAAGCGTCGTTCCACTCAAACCAAGCCTCAGGGGTTTTTGCCACCAGGAACATGGATGCCGGGGCGCCTACCTTCGCCCCCAGCTCCAATATGCCACCGTGAGCCCAGTCAATCTGCCAGTCACCCCACTGAGTTCGCATCAGTTCGAGGTGAGCCCGGCGAAGCGGGATGTCATACTCGATGTCCTCGCCACCAAACCAAGTCAGCGTGCGAGTGTTCGCGTCCAGTATCGCACCTCCCTCACACCAAACCTCGTCAAGCCAGCCCTCTGGCCCCACCGGCCTGAGCTGTTGAATGAAAGCCTCTGCCTTGTTTGGACCCCAGAACAACTCCACGTCGAGCCGGTTTGCGCACCAGTGGTCGTAATAGACGCGTGCATCCGAACCTCTGATGATGATCAAGTTTGCACGTTGTCCCATGGCTTCGCTGAAGCTGTTCGTTTAACGATTGATGTAACTTAATTCTACTGGTCGAGACGCGGGTTGCAAGCAGGGTGTTTCGGCGCCAAGAGCGTCACCCATGATAGTCCCGCGACTGCGCCCACGCGTCAGGCTGAGAGCCCAACGCGCCCAGTTACCGATTCAACATCGTGACACCACAAGATCCAAGGAGCGGCGGTTTGTGCTTGCACAACCGCCGGTGGTTACCGGAGGAAGGGCACTTTCAAGCATGTCGGCCATGGCTAGACATCATAGGGTGGAGGATGTTTGACGATCGAGCGCTCCGCTTCCCCTCGGCGGTTGTGCGAGCACAAACCGCCGCTCCTTGAGAGCACTCGCTCCGCTGTTCACCATTCGGCCTCATCCACGGGAATAAGCCGGAAGTTTGCGAGGAGAGGACGAAGCGCCTCGGTAGCCGCACCCATCTCCACGACCATCTCCACGACCATCTCAATAAGATCTTCCCCCTCGTAGTGAACCATCACGATGCTGCCGTCTTCTCGAGATTCCCACGCGGAACTGCCGGCGGTGAGGTTGAGGTAGTGCCAGTCGGATGCCGGGAACTGATGCCAAAGGGCCGCCGTCAGCGCTGGACTGTCTTTGAACACAGCCCAACCGCCAACAGGTGTAAAGTGCCGGCACTCTGGATCAGGTAACTTCCACTCCATATTCGTCGTTAAGATTGAGCAGACGGTGGCCAAACACAGATCGCTTTCGCAGATCGAGAACGATCACCATGAAGATATTCTTGTCGTCAGTGTCGACGAGAACGTGCTGAAAGCGCCCTGTTGCGTCGGTCCATGCATGGCTGACACTGCCCACAGAGCTATCATGTCCAGCAAACTGATCCGTAGGAATGGCATCGAAGTAGTCCCAAAACGGAACGGGCGGTTCAGTGTCCAGCGCGACCCGCTGCATCGGGCCCGCGAAGGTCGCGCGGAATTCAGATTCGGTAAGATGCTTCATTCAGTGGGCGGGGACTGAAGTTGGAGAGTTGGATGCCATGCTCCCCATGAAGAGCAGGGCGCATGCTAGCGGCATTTCAGTTGGTTTTGCTAGTCGAAGATGGCCCCCGGATTCAATTCAGTCGGTGAGTACCAAGTGATGCCCTTCGCAGCAAGCCGGTCCTTCATGTGCCGCCACATCAGATGACAGGTTCCAAGTGGCCAGTCTCTCAGGTGCGTATCCTGCCCGGCTGCCCTGCGCTCTTCGTTCTCGAGAGCGAGCTCTTCTCTCACTTCTTTCTCGATCGTCTCCCGAAGTGCTTCGATCATCTCTTTGTAGTCGGGATGATCCTCGATTGGGTCATGAAGCGTGTCCGCTCCGGGTTGCTTTTCACCTGCTTCCAAGATGCGCTCGCACAGTTCAGGACTCTCGGTTGTGAGAAAGTGCTTCGATGCCATCCAGCCCATTCTTGTGGCCTTCCGGAACCGCTTCACGACGTCTGCTTTGGGTGCGGGCATGGTTTGTTGGCCAGTTTAATGTTTCAAGCTCATCGACCCTGCCTAGCCGTTATTGGTTTGTGGTCGAAGCAGGCCCCACATGAGGGACTCGAGAAGGATACAAATAGCCTGATTCTAGCAAGCGGATTCTGCTATGGGGGGGCTCATCGTGCTTAACGGAGTTGGCGTACGAAAATCCAGGGGTCCCGGCCAGGACGACATGTCGCCTCATCTTCTTGGCCCGCTCGACGGTCATTTGGAGAAGCCAGAAGAAATGACGGGCGTGGATGTTCTCAAATTCAATGTCACTCGCTGTGATTCGCCGGTTGAAGGATGCGAGCACTTTACCGGTGTCATCCATCAGGTTATTCTCGCCGACCGATGCAAGCTCGGGGTGCCAAATCGCAAAGGCCGAGTTGTGAAATTCACCTTCCAGCCGTTTGTGCTGCACACATCGGGGCAAAACAGAAAACGCAATAGGAAAGGGTGTCCATGCAGGTGCCATCGTGAGAGGCGCGGAAGGCAGAATGTAGCGTTTGATCAGCGGGCATCGCTTTTGCGTCTGCCTGACGGTGTCAGATTGTTCCTCCACGTTCAGGAGCCACTCAAACTCGTCAGTGAAGAAGTCCGGGCGAAGGTCGGATTCCTTTGGCACCTTTTTCAGGACTCCAAGCAGGTAGCAGAATGAGTAACCTGTTTCATTACAAAGCTCGTGGAAAGCATACATGGCGGCTATCGGGCGAACATACAGGTTGTTTGCAAAAGTGCAGTACAAAACGCCCGCAGGGGCTGCGCCGGAACCGGCGGTACGCCGATACCACGCACCGCCTGGAAGCCGATGTCACTTGGATTCGGAGCTGCCGCTTGCATCTCGACGCCAACGGCGTCATACAAAAAAGCCCAGGGTCAGGCGAGGCACGAGCCGCCACCCTGGGTACACGGGCATTCGGACCAGAACTCCCTTGGAGTTCCAGCGCGTTCCCATCGATACCCGGGGTGGCGACCGCTTCGCGGTCTGATCCCGCGACTGCGGGACTGTTTTGTATCACGCCGTTGGCGTGGGGGACGCAATCGTGAACGTGGAGGTGAGCACGTAGTGTCTCCCAGTGGCAACATCCCAGCCGCCCCCAAATCTAATAAAACTCTCTCTGCTCCTTGGGAGTCAGTCCAGTGATTTTGAGCAGGTAGGTTCCGAGTCTCTTGTACGCATCAAAGTCCCGAATGTTGGGGACGCTCATGCCGTTCTTCCGGATCATTGAATTCAGATCGGGTGCGCAGATCAGGTTCAATGAAACACGTTTCCCTGCGGCCAGACGCTCGAAGAACCATTGGGAGCCGTCTCTCACCAAGGGGATGGCCTGCTTCTCTGCCTGAGTGAGGGGAGTCCAGAATACCTTTCCTCCCATCAAGCGGGACACCTCAGTCCATTCTTCGGGCTTGAGATCCCGCGTCGTGTCTTCAGCGATCGGGCCCGGTCCGTACTCGATTGGCTTCTTCATGCGCACGGCCCTCATCTTGTAGCTCGAACCCGTGCGCCAGATCCGGATGGAGATGGGATCGTGAAACGATCTCAACCAGAAGAACCGGAGCGCAAACTCCTCTGAATTGCCCTTGGTGGGAACCAATGAGGGCTCGGCCATGGCGGCCAGCCATTGGTCAGCGGATGTGTCGTATTCGCGACCTGCCGGATCTTTCGGCGGATGGTAAGTGTCATCCTCTTCAGCCTGGGCGTGGGCGATTCCCGTGACCGCCAGCAACAGCACAACAAGCGCGAACGCCAGCCATGGGGACCTTCTTGGGTGATCCTTCATCATCGTACGGGTTGGTCGTTGTTCTTGGGCAATCACTTCCGTCTCGGCTCATATCGCATGGCCACCGCCCCGGAGCGGAACTCCACCCGGTCCACGAGCTTCAAGTCGATCGGCTTCGACAAGCCGGCGAACAACGTGGGGCCGTAGCCTGCCAGTTTGGGGTGCACGATGAACTCGTATTCGTCGATGAGACCTAGCTCTGCCAAGGCCAGCGGGAGCTTCACGCCCCCCACGAGCAGGCCCTTGCCCGGCTGCTGCTTGAGCTGCTGCACGGCCTCCTCCAAGTCACCGCGCAGGAGCTCCGCGTTCCAATCCACCTGGTCCAAGGTGCTGGAGACGACGTACTTCTTTGCCGAGTCGATCGTGTTGCGGAAGGATTCCATCCAGTCGGGCATCGCACCCGTCCACGCCGGTCGAAACGCCACCTCCATCATCTCATAGATCACCCGCCCAAAGAGGAGGGCATCGGCCCGGTTGAGGTTCGCCACCGCGTGACGGTGCAATTCCTCGTCCGGCGCAATGCCGGCGTTATGATCGCAGCACCCGTCCAGGGTGACGTTGATGGTGTAGCGGAGGGGTCGCATGGTGTATTGTGAGTGAGTGTGCCAGTGAAGGCTGGGGGGGGCGGCGGCCAGTGCCGCCTCTGGGCTAAGCCCTGCTCAAAGCCATGGGCTGTAGCGTCTAGTTGGCGTGTCGTGCGAATTGGTCAGTAACGTCATCGATGGATTTGGCAATGACGAATCCTGCAAACCCGATGGAGGAACTGATCTCCCAGGCACATAGCCCTTGTGACTCAAGCTTGCGCTGATAGCTGGCAGGATCGGCGTAACCCCAGTGCTGTATTCCAAACTGGTTGGCCCAGACTTGAATGCGGTCCCCAAATTCTTGGAAGACTTGTGACAGCGGAATCTCAGCGATGTCGAGGATGATGGCGCCGCCGGTATGGACAAAGTGGTAAAGCTCCACGCTCTGAAACCGGATGTGAGACTCCTCGCGCGGACACGACGGATAGTCATAGAGGAGATGCAGCACGATCTCGCTCCCGGACTTGCGCACATCATAGCCAGTTAGATGGAAGTCATGGTAACGCAACGCGCTCATTCGTCTGGTGTCAGAGTATTTTGACAGAACCAGCCCAACGTATGACTGCGGGAGACCTGGCCCACGAGACGCACTGATACAGATTGCAATCGGGACATGATGGTCGCCCCGTCACCCTTCCGGCCTCAGCCCGCTGCCCTCACACTCTTGCGGTACCCGGCCCAAGCTGAGCCATAAGCGACGCCGCCGGAAACCACGGCCGCGAAGATGATGGCCACGAGGAGGTCAGGCCGGGACATGCCTGCCAGATGGCAACCCAGGCCGGTCAGGGTCGTGCTGATGACGAACGGGAAAGTCGGGGCGATGAGGTGTTTCATAGGCGCGTAGCGGCAATTGGCCTGACGATCCCTAGGATCGACCACCGCTTAGGGAGTGGCAAGTGTGAAATTTGGGGCGGAGGATTATGGGAGCGGTTCATGCGCCAGAGTGATTCATGAAAGCTGCCGGAATAGGTTGCATGGCATTGTCAGATCCTTTCTCGTTGTCTTCATGCTCTGTTCTCTCGAAATATCGACGTAGCGATGCCCCAAACGTCTTGTCTCGGCTTCAAAATGGAAGATTCGCCTTAAAGTGAAGTGGCAGCATGACGCAAAAAACTGAGCCTGCTGCCGTTCATCGGTGAATCTTCAGTGCTCCCGTCGTCAGTGCTCGCCACTCTGCCAGAAGTGAATCCGTAGCGGAAGCATCAATGGCCGCGATGAGTGCCTGAGCACGCTCGATGCACACCGGAGCCCAATGGTCGGCAGTGGGATGCTGTGCGCGGAATGAAGCGAGGATACTCTCGAACTCAGAAAGTGCCCGCATTGCGTGAAGTCTGGCAGCGTGGAAGTCACCAGCGGAAACGTGGCCGCAAGCGAGAGTCATGGCGGTGTGACCGTTGTGGACGAGAGCGGGAGGTTGCGCAGAACAATGAGTGGAGAAAGTGCCGAGGAATCCCGGAAGAGTCTCAGATGCTCGAAACCAATCCACGAGGGCGGGAATGGCGGCGCGAACCTGCGTCATGGATTGCTCTAACTTCTCAGACGTATCGGCTCGATACCATGTGCCATGCGAGCCGACCGGAAAGCGTCCGCCATGCTCCAAGCTGTAGTGAGTGTGCGGCACGCTTATCAGAAACGCACAATACTCGATCATGAACTCTCGCCGAATGCGTGACTCAACGTGGAGGAAGATGACCTGAATAATGTCTCCGACCAAGCGCCTGAACTGCTTGGTTCCATTCGGAGTAAATCCAAGCGCGATCAGATCTGGTGCGACGAGCTGGCTAAATTGTTTTGTTACGGATGGAGGAGACACGGGATGCGTGCGGGGTCGCAATTGTACCAATAAGTATCCACCCTCCGCTGCCATTTCGCGTAGCGCAGACAGAGGTGCAATATCCGCGATGCAGGAGTGGGTCCGGTTGAAATCTTGCGCATGGGCTCAATCTTGTCACGGGATTTTGCCAGGCTCGATTGAATGGTTGCCGAGGGCCCTGGGCTTGGTCGCTACGTGTCGTCTGTTGCTTTCTGACGATCGTTGTTCCAGCATTTGCCCATGGCGAGTGAAGTCCGCACTGGGCGACAGGCGGCAACTAGTTGGCCTGACGTCAAAGATCAGGCGCCGGCGCAACACGATTTCGCCCTCCCCTTTTTGTTCGGGCTTGTTAGGAGGTCGGGTGCTTGTTTGTGGATCATCTTTGTACGCTGCTTGGCGGGGCATTTAGCTCACGGAGCGTCTGCGTCCCATGCTTTGGCACTTTGAACATCGACGATATTCTCAGGTTCATCTTCAATCTCTTCGTCGAGGGGGCATTCGTCGATGCCGTATCCATACTTGTAACCTGTCTCGGTCGACACCCTCCTCGCGGCTATCTTGGCTTGTTTCAACGTCGAAAACACGCCAATGACATAGGAGTGATTCTGGCGACTGGAAAGCCGATAGGCAGTAGCGACGTAGAATTTGGCTTGGCCTGACATAGTAATTCGCCGCCAACGGGCGCTTCAAGCTGATGTGCAGATTTCCAATGACAATCTCATGCGGAGCGAGTCGCTCCAGCGCAGATATCACGAATGGGGTGGTGCGAGTACAGTGATGGACGCGCGCTCGGACATTGTCCGACCTTCGCCACCATCACTCAGAGACGGCCTCACCTCAAGGGTGTCAACTTTGAGTCACCCTCCGGCCTCAGCCCGCAGCCCTCACACTCTTGCGGTACCCCGCCCAGGCGGTGCCATAAGCGACGCCGCCGGAAACCACGGCCGCGAAGATGATGGCCACGACCAGATCGGGCCGGGACATGCCTGCCAGATGGCAACCCAGGCCGGTCAAGGTCGTGCTGATGACGAACGGGAAAGTCGGGGCGACGAGGTGTTTCATGGGCGTGTAGGGGCAATTGGCCTGACGATCCCTATGATCGACCACCGCTTAGGGAGTGGCAAGTGTGAAATTTTCGTGCAGATCACTATGGGGGGCGGGTGCCGTTAGCGGTGGCGCTCGGTCAGGCACGCGCAGTTCATTGGTCTTGAAGTCAGTGGATAACCCACGAGGCAATCCAGCCTGCGATGGCGCGCAGTCCGTGAACCAAGGAATCAATGGAGGGCATCGTTGACATGGTCAGGCGGCTGGTTGCTCATGCAATCTCTCGGTCTTAGTCTCGGACGCCAACTGCTCATAGAACCAATACGGCTCAAACTGGCGCGGCGCATTCGTCTCCACGACGTAAACAAACTCGTAGCGGTGACGATGCCACTCCGTCCTAACCACGCGACGCAACCTGTCCGGCTTGCCGCGCAACCTGACGAGTGCTCCGCAAGAGAGACTCGGGTGCTCTCCCGGAGTGGGCTCCCGCGGTTTTCGTGACTCAATCTTTGGGAACTGCATCCACCATTTGTTCATGACGTGTGGAGTTCCCATCGAGATGGGTGGTTTGAGGTTGTTCGTCCGGCCAGTCTGCTCCTAGGCAGCGCGCGGTCCAGTCCCAGTATAGCTGCGTGTCGAATGGCTCAACGGGCAACTCAATTCCGTTCTGAACAAGGCGAAGACCGTCGATGCAGATTTGGTCATGCAGGTGAACAAGCGCGTCGTGAATACCTCCGTCCCGAGCCTGCGCCGCAATGTCAGCGACGACTTCGCGTTGCTCGGGCGTTAGCTGCGCCAATAGTTCGTTGAACTTTTGGTTTTCGGGGAGCTCGGGCCAGCCTCGATCTCGAATCCACATGCCAAGAACATCTGTTCGAATCGAAACTAGCCCGTCCAGAAGCTTCTTATAGAGTTGCAGGGGTGTGCTCATTGGCTTTGAGAGTGGCGTTCGTTCACGTGTGGCGCGAGGAAATGCCAATGAAAGGTCGATCTGTGCTTGGGGGTAAAGCTAAAAGCATTGTCCGCCGTCGCCCTTTCGCTGTTGTTCGCTCTACACTCAGGATTCATTCGGGTCGACTTTGGACATTTTGTCCGTGATGAGTCCGATTCTGTGGGCGAAGCTTCCTTGGCAGGCAGATTCTGCAATCTGTATGAGTCGCTCAAAAGTATTCTCCATCACGGATCTACGGCCCTCCGGGGGCTCATTTCCCGCGCTGCGGTGGTAGGCAGCCCAGCGCTCCGTGAAAGGGCCAAACAAGGGGCGAATCTCATCGGGCTCAGGGGAGGAATTGACCAAGCCGCGTTCATGCATGGCTGAGAGAACCTCGCAGAGGACAAAAAGTTCGTCATGGGCGTACTCGTCATACTCGTGACCGTTCTCGCTCTGCAACGTGTCTGTGATGCGACGAAAGTAATCGTCGGAAAGATCCGCGAGCATGTCCTGTGCGGTGTCATTCTCGGTGTTTCCGTGTCCCCAAGCTCCCATGGTGTTTGTTGGTTTGGATTGTAGTCAGCGGCCGCGTGCCGCGTTCGTTGTAGACTTCTGGTTAGCTCCAGTCATCAAGTCCTGTCGTGTTATACAAGCTCGTCCATCCGGACTCCACAACTTCAATATGGTCTTCCAAGCGTCTGATCTCGCCGCACATCCGGAAGCCATGAAAACCGGTCGGTTCGTGTTTCGGGATGAGTGCTTGAACGCGGAAAACATCCCTCGCAGGGGCAAACGTGTGACGCACGATCAACCTGACCATCCAATAGCCATCTGTGGCTCCAAATGTCTCCACGTCTTGGCCCCGAACTCGGATGACCCCACGAAATGACTGCGGACGTCCGGTCTCTTTGGCGCTCGCAGCAACCCGTGGCAGCACGGCCTTCAAGATAATCTCGTCTCTCACGCTGTGCGGCGGAACGTGCTCGTCACTGGCTGGCATGGGCGAAAGGGGGGACGCTCATGGTCAGGCGGCTTCTGGTTGCGTCTCATCGAGGAATGCTGAAAACGATGAGAACTGCTCCCGAAACACGTAGCCCTCCATGTAATGGATCTGTCCAAGTTTGCCGTCAGAAACATCCGTGTAAAGGTAACCGCCCAACAGATTCTCACCGATATGCATCAGCGACTTTTCCGGAATGCCAATCCGCTTCTGATCGTCATTCTGCAAAATGTCATCAGCGGTCAGAAGGGAATCGACGACACCTGAGCGGGGCGGGAGGAAAAGCCGGGCGTGATCGAGGAAGCTATCGGTATGAACCGCCAGAAAACTCCGATAGTCCTCTGGCAGACGAATGCCCAGTCGCTTTTCAAGTTCCAGAACAGAGTTACTCATGAGTTGGCAGTGGCGCAGGGGCAGGTGTGTTTCGTACTGGGAGATGCATGAAAAACTTGAATCGTCTCGAATGCCAGTCCCTCAAGGAGGATCGCCGCAATGGGTAGCAAGCGTTCCCATCCATCTACAATTTCTATGTTGCCAGAATCCGAGACCTCGACCAAGGGCCGTTCGTCGTTGCGGATAACGTCCCGAAGCCCTTTCTTCTTCCAATTTCGGTAGTGCCGAATCTGCCGATCATCTCGTTGGGACGTAAAATATCCGCGATCAAGACAGATTCTCGCAAGCGTCCCGAGTCGTTGGGTGAATGGGGACGGCACCAGCTCGCGCTCTTGCATCCACTTGTCGTTGGGCATGTATTCATGGACGAGAAGGTTCTCGATCTCTTCCCGGCTCGTGAATGCCGCGATACACACGTGCGAGTTCCTGGGGCGTGGTAGCTTGTAGGAGTGCTTCACGCGAAGTGCTTCCACTGGGTCTGCGCCGCGCTCGATGTCTGCAAAGGTGTGAATGCCATCCTGGTTGCCTTTCTCGCTTTCCCGACGCCAGAACTGCCTTGCATACTCCTGTACTGTGGAATGATCCAAGATGGTCATGGGTTCATTCTTTGTGGTCAATCGACGCGTAGATGGTTGAGAGTTTGGCGCATGAGCCTCTTTTGTCACGGGTTTTTGCCGACGGTTCACCGCTAGGGCATTGGCATTTCATCCTTCTGGAAAGGGGAACTCCTGCCTTTGCTGGCAGTACTCCTGTCTGACGTCATCGCGCAGGGGATTGCTGGCGACTGCTAGCGCATGTGCTGCCTCCCGGCAACCCAGTCCTGACCGCGTTTTTATAAACGCAGTTCAACCTCCCGTCGCCAAACATCCGCAGGCTGAAGCCTGGACTGCGTACAACTCCCGGCCCAACACCTTGACGCACTGCCCACCGACGCACTGAAGCACTGGCCCGAAGTGGCCGCTCACCTGTTTGTGTCATTGGAGCCAAGCAACTCAAACCGCAGCTTCAAGTTGTCTTCCACTCGCTGGAGACGCTCCTCTGTCGTCTTGAACCGGTGCTCCAGCGTCTGGACCCGGCCAGTCGTGTAGATGCTGTAGCACAGCAGCGCCACGGCCACCATGGTTATGCCGGGAAGAACAAGTGTGCGCAAGGTTTTCATTTTGGGTGGTTGGACGTTCTTGTTATGGCGTTGGCTCGGAGGCAGTCGCCAGCAGGATGACGATGGGGAGACATTGCTCACGACGTGCGAGAGCGCCGAGCGAGCATTATTCCAACATTTTTCAAGCTCGTCTCCCGTCTGGCCGATCGGAACGAGGGGGCACTACGGCGAGCTTGAAATCGACCCCCGCGGTTGACAGTGTCGCCAGGAAATCGGGACCGCGTTTTGCAAACGCAGCTACGCATGCTCCTCCTGCGCTAGGCAGGTACAGGCGGCAGAAAGGGGCTGCCCCAAAAACACAAGCCGGGCTAGTTCAACCAAGGTTGCTGTTGCTGGCTCGCAATCTCGCAGGACGGCACCTTCTATTGATTGGCTGAGCCGTCATTTGAGTTCGTCGAATGCCACGTTTTGACAAGGAATTCCACGAATGCCGAAAGCGAGATCGTTCGGTCGTCATGCACTTTCAGTATGGCAAAGGCCTCTTCCGTGACTCTCTCGTCGGCGTGCATCAATGCCTTTTCAGCGCGTCGATCATGCAGGGGAAGTAGCGGCGGAAACTGGGCACGTTCATCGTCGAGGTGCATAAAGGCCTCTCGACATCGTGCGCATTTCAAAAACAACGCCCAGTAGGTTGGAAATGTGCGGACGGTTTCCAGCGAATTGCCGCAATTGGGGCAGTGCATCGTTTGATAACGTTTGAGGATTTTCGCCGACTGCCGGGAGTGCGCGCTCGATGTGAGATGGAGGATGGGTCAAGGGGGAGTCGATTGAATTCCGGGCCGGGCAGCCGTAGGTCTCCATGCGCTTGTCATCCCGTTGTTGGTCGTTCGATCGCGATGACGTGGTCGGGGTGAAAGCACAGCTCTGCCCCGCTTGAAACGGTCTTGTGAAACTGCGGGTCGTTGTCAAGAGTGCCCTTCCAGTGCCCATTGCAAGCCTCCTTCGCGATCACCCACATGCGTTCGCAATCGTAGTCCTTTGGTTCCTGCCCCTCGGGAATGAATGAGAACATCAGCTTAACCCAATCGCCTTCCTTGATTGCCAACCGTTCGTCCTCCGGCGGGATCAAAAATGTGTCTGGGAATAACCTTTCCCGCTCAGCGGCATTATCTAGATAGTATCCGTGCTCCGTGAATGTGGGATACGGGTGATTCAGCGAGCGCCTCCATGTGCCGCTTGAATTGGCGCGGAGGGCTCGCCATCCATACTCGAGGTCGTGCAACTCGCCAATGGATGGGTCGCGTCGATAGATCTCTTCGAGTGCCACAAGAGCGGGTTCTCCAGTGTCTGCGGCATGGAACTGCCAACCACCATCCTCGTAGTCGTGGTAAACCTCCAGAATCGGCGATCCGCCCAGCACTGCGTGCGTCGTGAAGCAGACAACGTTGCGCGGCTCGTCGAATGGCCAGTCGTTAAGCATCGGTTCGCTGCGGTGCATGGCTATGCCTTGCGGTCATTTGGGAATGGGGTCGATGAGGTGAGCGAAGTTCCGGTCGGCAACCATCCGGGCGAACTCCTCGGGTGTGAGAGCAACTCCTGCCTGCTGTGCTAGCTGCTGGTTGGTGGCCCACATTTGGCGAAGAGACTCGTCCAGAGAGTCGCCGAGATGCAATGTGCTTCGGAGCGTAGAACGCCAATCGCCATCGCCGCCGAAGACGCGCTGAGTAAGTGATGCCGCCAACTGCTCTTTGTCTGGAGCGAGGGTGCCGATGGCGCTCATAACGTAGTTCTCAAGCAGGATGAGCAATGGGCGACCGTAGTATCGGTCGGTCGTCGAGGAGGGGCCGACTGACTTGCTGCGTCTGGAAAAGAAATCGAAAAGACCCATGACTCAAGAACGGCGAGCGACATCTGACGGGTGACTTACATCAACAAATCCCCATCCATCTCGGCCGTCGGACGTTGCGCGGGCAGAGGTGCAATGCCAGTGATGCCCGGAGTGGATCCGGTTGAGAATCTTGCACATGAACTCGTTTTTTGAATTGGACTGACGACCCGGACTCATCGAACCGGCCTGCGGGCCATGATGACAAAACACGGCATCGTCCCGGGTTCTCCGCAGCGTTTGGTTGGCGCAACGGCGAGTTCAATGCTGAGCGCGTCCTTGCATTTGGAGGATGACCAGTGCGACGTAAAAGCCGACCACCGTACCGATGATCCGGCCCCACGACCACACCTGCTTGTCTTTGTAGCACCAAATAGCCGTGGCCACTGTTGCCACCAAGCATGACATGAGGGTGTAAGTTGCGCGATAAGCTATGTTCTGCGATCCACTGATGAAGATCATACCAAGGATGGCAGCATAGAGAACTCCACCGCCGGTGAACGCTTTGAGAAAGGGTCTTTCGGTTTTAGCAGCTTTGCCTGTCTCTCGTCCTGGCAGCGGTGGGGGGGAGCTTTGGGAATCTGCAGGTGGTAATTCCATAGATGTGAGATTAGTCGCCCAACGAACCCAAGCTCAACGATCCCGTCAAGCCGGGATTTGCTACAGTGCATGGTAGGGCAGCGTGTGTTGTAATCTGGTTGCTGAATACCTCAAACTGTGTCTCTCCGCTCTTGGCCTCAACACCCCAGGGACGCTCCGTGCTGATGATGCAACGTCCGTGGCCAAGCTCGTCAGTCCACTCGCGCACAATCTCACACGCGACAACGCCGAGCTGAGGATAACTGCTGGCCTCATCCAAAGATGCATTGGTGAAAATCGAGACCTTGTCGACAAGCAGCCACTCCCGCCCCGATGCATCTCTGAGCACGCTCTCAACCCAACCGGGCTGTGATGTGTCGGTGAATCGAACAATCTGGACGCTGATGGTATGCATGACACTGAGCCGCCTAACAGGTGCTTATTCCAACACATTCCCGGCCATTCCGGCAACCGGAAGTTGCGCAGGCAGGGGAGCTTGCCTGTGACCCTCGACGTGGATACGGTCGATAGGTTGGCACAAGGGTCCGTTTCGTCTCGATTTTTTTCACCTGTTGCCGGCATGAACACGGGGGTGAATAATGTCCGATTCGAGGATGTTATACCTATGGTTGACTTCCGTCTCCCGTCTGATTGGCCGGTCGGACCGAGTGAACGCAAGGAGGGAGGCTGCCCAATTGCACCGGCAACAGGCGATGCCCCGACTGAACCGGCGGGACGCCGGTAACACGCACCGGCTGGAAGCCGGTGTCACTGCCGAACAGTTCGGACCGCGCCTTTACAAGCGCAGCTATGAAGCACCAATTCGCTGCGGTGGGGCGGGAGCATTTCGCGAAAAGCCTCCGCAGGCTGAAGCCTGTACTCCGAACAGCTCCAGGTCCAACACCATGACACACTTCCTACTGACGCACTGACGCACTGGGCCGCAGGCTGTATCGAGAGCGTGTCAACGAATGTAGAAGGTGAAGCACTGCAAGGCAATGACCGCCACCGCAGTGGCAGTGCCAAAAATGGGTGAAATCAAAAACAGGGCGGTGAAGTCCATGCTCGCCCTCCTGGTCTTCAAGAACGCAGCCACATCCGCCACCAAATAGAGAAGCGTCATCAGGATCGCGAGGGTAATCGCCACTCGATGAAATGGCAGTCGCAGTATCACCCACGACAACAATACGATACTCTCAAGCAGGAAGCCACCCGCCACAAAAGTCATTGCTCGCGCTGACGTCGGCATGTACGCCTCCGCGAGCTTGACAAAGCGTTCGGTCTCAAGCGGACTCACCCAATCGTGACCGTCTCGCAAAGCGACATGCTGGGGAAAGCACCAAAGTCGAATGCGCATGTTGCGGCGCGGAACCCCGATGAGAAGTCCCGCGAGGTAGTGACCCAGTTCGTGGACTGTGACAATGGAGAAGTAGGCACCACTCCACACCGCGATCAACGTAGCCCACTCAATGATATCAGGCATAGGCGACGGAAGTTTTTTGCTGCTCACTCGTTTGCCCCATACCGTTTTACCTCCTCTGAAAGCTTTTTCGCCTCCTTCTTCTGAAGTGCCACCTGCACAACAGCTGTTCCCTCATAGCCGCTGTCACCTGCTTTTCCCGCGTGTGGCCCACTGATCTTCAGGTGCAAGGTGTGGTTCGCCTTCCAATCAATCGGATAGATCCAGGGATTGTCTTCTTCTCTGGCAATCTCGGGCATCGGGATCTGTTGAAAGCCTTTGCCGTCCCAAGCGAAAAGGTAAGTCCGGAACAACTTTGAATATCCGGCCGAAATCGCGAGAATACGCGAGTCCGGGCTCCATCGAAGGTGCTCAGGATAGAATTCAAGAAGGTCGGTTCCGTCGATATTTGGTGGGGAGGAGAAAAGGATCTTCCCGTCCTTGCCTCTGATCTCCAGTCGCCCCGTGTTCGTGTCGCCCAACTTGGCGACGATCACCTGGAATTCACCATCTGGAGATGCGGTGCGCACATTTTTTGGCCCTTCTCCTGCGAAGAGCGATCCTGTCAGAGCAAGGATGGTGAGCGTCGTTTTCATTGTTTGACCATACGGTAAGGGGTAGGCGTAGGGAACGTCAGCTGCCTTGATCCACTTGTTCGGGCGCTGCTTGATAGTCTGGTTGGGGGTTCCGATAATTGTCTTTGGGTGGGGATGAAGCCCGACAAGGCGCTTCATGGCAGACGACAGAATAAAAATACTGCTGAAAAAATCAATGTGCTCAAAATGGCTTGCTCAAATGCTCATTCAAAAGCTGCGAAGGAGAGGCTGACCATTTGCTCCGGCGATTGGCGACGCCCCAACTGAACCGGCTGGAAGCCGGTGTCACTGCCGAACAATCCGGACCGCGTTTTTACAAACGCAGCTACGAACTACCCCTCCGGGCCCGCCCAGAGCCCCCGCAGGCTGAAGCCTGTACTCCTTACAGCTCCGGCCCCCAACACCTTGACGCACTGCCCACTGCCCACTGACGTACTGGGCCGCAGGCACTGACGCACCGCGCCGACCGAGGGCGAGAACAGGTAGCAATGGTCGAAAAATAGCCGCTTTTGGTCTAAATATCACAAATTCTTGTCCAATATGCACAAGAAAAACTATCCATTTGGGTAGATGATTCGTTGTACGGTGCGGTGGGGCATGAGGCGAATCCTTATGTCTTGCCCGCCTCCACTGAGACTCATGCCCTGATGCTTTCGTCATGACTTCTGCGCCCCGCTCCCTCCGGCTGACCCCCCACCAACGCCAGACCATGGCCGCTCTGGCGGAGAAGCTGGACCCCGTGCCGCAGAGCGGTAGCACCGTCCTGACCGAGACAGAGGAGACCCTCTCCAAACGGGCCAAGGCCATCCTCATGATGGAATCCGGGCGGGATCGCGCCGAGATCTGCCGCGAGCTCAATCTGGGCCACACAGAGCTCACCCGCGTGCGGCACCGCTTTCTGCTTCTGGGGCTCTCCGGGCTGCACGATGTCAGCTCCCTGCCGCCGTATCGCCCGCTTGTGACAGGGACGATCAGCCGGACGGCTGCCCCTGTTTTGACGCCTCCCCGGTCCATCGCCGGGCTCAACGTGGGCACGCCGGGGCCACTTTCAGCATCGGTACCGGTCCCAGTAACCGTGCCCGCGTCCGCAACGTCATCTGCTCACGGCCCTGCCTCCCCCCGCGGCCCTCGTCCCATCCAAGCTCTTCCAGCCACCATCATGCCGCACCTCCGCTCCGATAAAATGAATGCCGCCAACGCGGCCGGGCGCTTCCAGGCCCTGCGGGCGTGTCTGGGCATCAGCCGTCCGCAGCTTGCCCAGTGGTTGGGGGTTACGCGACAGTACATCACCAAGATCGAAGGCGGCATGCCCCCCTCCAAGCCCGTGATGCTGTTGGTGGAGCGGCTCGAGCAAGAGGCCAGCCAGAACTCCGAGCTCAATGGCAAACCCCGCGACGTGGAGCCCGTCTCCCACGGCTTCGCCCTCGCCGGCGCTGCCCTGGAAAACCTCTCCCGCGCGCAAGTTGCCGCGCGTCAAAAATCCAGCGGTGCCCATGCCGCTCCGCCCTCGGCCCCGCCATCCCGCGCCAACGGCGTCCACCTGGAGGCGCCCGTCTTTGCGGCCCGCTCCGTGCCGCTGCTCGCCATGCATGAGGCCGCCGATCTGCCTTCCCCAGAAGAAGCCGCCCATCGCGGGCGTCAGCACCTCGCCTTTGTGGTGGAGGACGAGCAGGCCTTCGCCGTTCGCATCACCGGCGAGGCCATGGCCCCGCATTATCCCGAGGGCAGCATTGCCATCGTCTGCCCCGGCCTCGCCAGTCGCAACGGGGATCTCGTCCTCGCCCGGCTTAAAGACGAGCGCGGCGGCGGCACCATGCTCCGCCTCGTCCACTTCATCCAGGATGGCGAAAGCCTCGTGCTCACCAGCACCCATGCGGCGTATCCTCCGCTCACCGTGCAGAAGGAGGATCTGCTCTGGCTGGCACCGGTGACGGTGAGTTTGCGGCATTTGAGATAAGGGGAGCGGTTCGGTAAGGGGTAAGTGGTTAGAGGTAAGTGGTGGACTTAGCCGGCTTGTCTGGTGTTGGTTGAGGATCTAGGAAATGTGTTTGCGCTGGGTTCCTGCGACTGATTCCGTCCCGCATGCGGGACGGAATCAGTCGCAGGAGTTGAAGATCCGCTCCAATCCCATCCGCGCTCTCCCCACCCTTCGCGCCCTCCGTAGCAGCTGCTTGTAGTTCAAACTTTTGCTCAGTTGATCTGCCGTGACGCGAACTGAGCAAGAGTTTGAACTACAAGCAAAGACTTGCAGCCTTGGGCATCTCTTCATTGAAACCCACTGCCCGGTATCTTGGCAACTGATGCCGATTGCCAATCTGCGCTACCTCTTCTCCCCGACTGGCCCAATCAAGTTCCTCATCTCAGCTTCGCAGCAGGGTTGGAGTACCGCTTTTAAGCGGAATCACGCTCCACACGTCCCATGACGTCCATCCCCACCCGCTTGGGTACGTGCCACCGAGAGCAAAGCCAAGCTCCCCACACCTCCTGATTCCATCGCAGGCTACTTTTACGCGGACTTCACCAGCCGCCACGTCCATGGCGACATCCGTCACCTTCCAAGGCTGGCTCAAGCCCAGCAACCGCTCATAAAACTCTGTGTCCTGCATGAGGTGCAATCTACTCAGCTCAACGAAAAATCCCACGCTCGATTACGAAGAGCCGACTTTTCACGGCCCATTCACCCCATCCCTGACCTCAGGTCTGGCGTCTTGATCCCCCCTTACGCACCCCACCCAACCCTGGATTCCTTCTATTAGCGTTCCATCAGTGTTCATAAGTGGTTTCTCCCCGCTGCTTGACAACTTATCCATTCATGTTATCCATTCCCATCCACGTATGAAACCCCGTGTCCTGAAAATAATTCAGTCAGCCCTGCTTCGGCAAGGGCTCGGGATGACGTGGTCATTCTCCTGAGAGAGAATTCGGACACTGTCAGATTAGGTTGCTTACCCCCGGGAGCCCTGCCGCAAGACGCGTCAGGGCCTTTTTATTTCCCCACCTAAACCGTGCTTTCGGGATCCTGTAGGATCCTGCCGGGGGAGCAGCGCCAACTGTCAGTGAACTCTCTTCAGTTATGAGTGCCCGATTCAAAGATCAACTCAGTGCCCAAAACACGAGCCCGAACGCAACTCAGGCGATGGAAAACCTGCGCAACATCGGCATTGCCGCCCACATCGATGCCGGCAAGACCACGCTGACCGAGCGCATCCTCCTTCACTCCGGAGCGATTCACTCGGCTGGCGAGGTGCATGATGGCAACACGACGACCGACTTCTCCGACATCGAACGCGACAAGGGAATCACCATTTCCTCTGCGGCGGTGCCCGTTCACTGGACGCCGCAGGCAGAGGGGGGCGTGAACCCGCTTCATGCGGGTGAGCGTCTTCGTCTCAACGTCATCGACACCCCGGGCCATGTGGACTTCACCGCGGAGGTGGAGCGCTCCCTGCGTGTGCTGGACGGCATGATCGCCGTCTTCTGCAGCGTGGGTGGCGTGCAGCCCCAGAGTGAAACCGTGTGGCGACAGGCCGACCGCTACGGCGTGCCCCGTCTCGCGTTCATCAACAAGATGGACCGTGCCGGAGCCAGCTTCGAGCGCGTGGTGCAGGAGCTTCGTGAGAAGCTCGGTGCCAACGCCTGGCCCATCGTGCTGCCCGACGGCAGCGAGTCCGCACTTCGAGGCCAGCTCGACGTGATCCATGAACGTGCCCTCGTGACGCAACCGGGATCGCCTCCCACTCAAACGGTGGAAGCGCTCACGGAAGCTCAGCAGGCGCTCGTTCAGATCGCCCGGGCGAATCTCGTCGAGGCCCTTGCGAGCCTGGATGATGAGGTGGCTGCCCTGTGGCTGGAAGGCCATGCGGTACCCGCTCTCGTCCTGCAGCAGGCCGTGCGTCGTCAGACCCTGGCCGGGCGCTTCCTGCCCGTTCTGGGCGGCAGTGCCTACCGTCATGTGGGGGTCACTTCCTTGCTGAACGCCGTGGTGGACTATCTGCCCTCTCCGGCGGACATGGCCGTGTTGCGTCCGGTGCCTGCAGAGGTGCCGGTGGCGGCGTTGGCGTTCAAGGTCGTGCGTCATCCCCAGGCAGGTCGCCTCGTTTACGTTCGCGTTTACAACGGCAGCCTGCACAAGGGCATGGAGCTCTACAATCCTCGTACCCGCAAAACAGAGCGTCTCGGCCGGTTGCTGCGTTTGTTCGCTGACCGTCGTGACGAACTGGATGCCGTGGGTGCGGGCGACATCTGTGCGGTGGTGGGCCTGCAGAGCGTGGGCACAGGGGACACCCTGTGTCTGCCCGGTGCCGGTCGCGAGATCCTTCTCGAGCCCCCGCAGTTTCCTGAACCGGTGGTCAGCATGGCCATCGAGGCCGCTCATTCCAACGATCAAACCCGGCTGGCGACGGCGCTGGCCCGACTTAGCGATGAAGATCCTACCTTCCAGGTTCGCACTCATGAAGAAACCGGCCAATGTCTCATTGCCGGCATGGGTGAGCTGCACCTTGAGATCATCCGGGAGAAACTGTCCCGTGAGCACGGCGTGGAAACCCGCGCCGGCGCTCCCGAGATTGCGTGTCGCGAGACAATCCGGCAGACGGCCGTGGCCGACCATGAGCTCAAAAAGCAAAATGGTGGCTCCGGCATGTATGCCCGCGTCAAACTGGCTGTCCAGCCCGTGGAGCGCGGCGTTGGGTTGTCGGTGGAAGACGCCGTCTCGGGCGGCACCATCCCGACCAAGTTCCTCACGGCTGTCCATCGGGGAATCGCCGAGGCCGCCCGCAATGGCGTCCTCAACGGCAGCCCTGTGGTGGACGTGCAGGTGCGGATCCTGGACGGCGCTGCGCATGTGAAAGACTCCAACGAGCAGGCCTTCCGGCTTGCCGCGGCGGAAGCCTTCCGTGCAGCCCTGCGGGAAGCCAGCCCGGTACTCCTCGAACCCGTCATGCGGGTCCAGGTCACCGTGCCGGAAGCCCACCAGGGCGACATCCTGGGTGATTTGAACCGCCGCCGCGCCCGCATCACGGGCATGGAAGGTGGCACCGATGCCCAGGCTCTGGCCGTCGTTACTGCCGAAGTTCCCTTGGCAGAGATGTTCGGCTACGCCGGTGCCATCCGCAGCCTTTCCAAAGGCCGCGCTTCGTACTCCATGACCCCGTCAGGATACGAACCCGCCCCGGAAGGTGCAGTGAGGTGAGTAAATAGGAAATACGAGGAACCGCTGACTGGCGCTCACGAACTCTCATGGTGAAAGCCTGAGGGTTCGAGGTGTTGGTCAGCGGTTCTTTTTCTTCGTAGCGCAGATTGTTAATCTGCTTTGCCGCCGATTGGCAATCGGCACCGGTCGCTAACGCGAAAGACGTTTGTTCTCACACGAAGGCACAAAGGCACGAAGGTTTGAGATCCCGGATGTTCCTAAAGGAGGCGGGAGCGCAGCCTCGCTCAATGATCGTAGCACCACTGACTTTTCGGATTCTATCTCATGCGCATCTCGGCTGTGTCTGTGTCCCGGAGGGACGATGGACATTAGCCGGTGGTGCCAACCACCGGGTAGGGTGTATGAAGTGAATTTGCGTCCCGCAGGGGACGCCGGAATTCCCGCTGACCGACTGCTTCCACACAATCATTCCGCGCTCCTCTCCAGCGTCCCTCCGGGACGCGACACCTATGCGGGGATGCAATCCGGTGGTTGGCACCACCCGCTAATATCCGCCGTCCCTCCGGGACGAATGCTTTGACCATCCTGCCGCATCAACCAAACACCCAAGCAGCTCATGCTGGGCAGAGGTGACACCGGCGTCTTGCCGGTGAGCTTCCCCAATGCCTCCCTGACCACCTTGAGGTCATAAAGGAGGCGAGGGCTCCCAGTCTCGCTCAGTCTCCCCACCGAGCAGGTGCAAAATACCCAGATCCAACTTACGCTCCTTCCGCCCGCCAATCGGACTCCACGCCGAAGGCATCCCAGAAGGTAGACGCCATGATGGCGGGATCAGCAAACAACAGGCAACATGCCTGGTGCCACGCGAAAGGCACTGACCCACACCATCATGACTACCTATACTTTGCACACCCCCGTCCCTTGTCACGCTGCGATCTGCAAGGCCCTCAATCTTGCCGGCCAGGAACGCCGTGTCACCCTGGGCCTGGACCTGGAGCTAAACACTCCCGCCGGAGCCCTGATCGTCGCTGGAGGCCAACCGCTCAATCTGGGCAAGCATCCTCGCAGCCTCTGGGTTGAACTGGTTGGCTGGCTCATCAAGCAAGGCTGTGAAGTCCATTGCGTGCAGGAGGCTTGTGGCTTCGGCTGGGAGTTCCACCGTGAGTTGGAAGGGGCCGGAGCCGGCAGCATGGTGGTTGCTCCCCAGGAGCTCAGTGGCAAACGCAAGACCGACAAACGCGATGCCCGCATGCTGGCCTCCCTCTCTGGGACTATGTGAGCCGGGGCAACCGGGCCTGTCTGCGCCCGGTCAGGGTCCCCTCGGTGGAGAAGCAGCAGCAACGAGGGTATCACCGTCGCCGGTCTCAGGTGATCAAGATGCGTTGTCAGATTGCGGCTCAGGGGCGCAGCCTGTTGTGGGACCATGGCTGGTTGAAGCAACTCAAGAGCTGGTGGACGCCCAAGAACTGGGAGCAGCTCAGAGCCGATTTGCTCGCCGCTGGCTGCAGGTGGCTGGTGGGCATGATTGAGCCCATGCAGAAAATGTGCCTGCAATTGAACGGGTATGGCAACGAGCTTGAAAAGAAGGCCGTCAGCGAAGTCAAGCCGCCGAAGGCTGCCACCAGGAAGTCCGAATCTGGCTTGCCCTTGAATGCGGCCCAATCTCCCGCGGCGTCAGAGGCCGCCCCGACAGGCAAAGTTCGCCCCAAAGGACTGGGTGAACTCAGCTATGCCATTATCACTTCGGAAGTGGGTGACTGGAACCGGTTCAAGAACCGGGGTCAGCCCGGCTCCTTCATCGGCTGCTGCCCCAGTGAGTACAGCAGCGGAGAAAGTCAAAAGATGGGGGAGATTGACCGGATGGGCAGCTCGCGGATCCGCACGACGCTGGTGGAAGCGGCGTGGAGGATCTGCAGGCTCAATCCGAACTGGAGGGGGGTGAGGAAATATCCCGAGGAACTGGGGCCTGAGGCTACGGTCCGAGGAGCCAGGAAGCGCAAGGCCATCGTGGCATGCGCCCGGATGCTGATGATCGATCTTTGGAGATTGCATGTAGGTACGGCAACGTTGGAAGGCCTGGGCTTGGAGCCAGCCACCACCTGAGAGCCGCCCTGCTGAAACACTTTCAGTCGGAGAATCTGATCGACCCCTGGCTTGGTCGCCGCAAGGCTTAGCCCGCAGTAGTAGAATGATCGATTCCTGACTGATCCTTGGAGCCCGCAAGGGCGCGATGCACGGCCCTGAGGGCCTGTGCGGATAGGAGCATGAGAGCAGGAGTAAAGCTGCTCAACAGCGCGTGTCGTAGACCGGGCTGCATCAAGGATCAGACGACAGAAAGAATCACGACGAACCCTTCACCCTCAAAGAGCAGCAACGCCGAAGAAAACCGCAAGTCACCTCACAAACCAATTGACCCGCCTCATAGGAGCCAGGGGCCGGGCGAGTTTGACGAGCCCTGTCCCTTGAAAGTGTAAAGAGAGGATCGCACCCTGAAGGGGTGCCAGACAGTCATCACCACAGAGCTCGCGTCCCATTACTTCTCAACTTCCTTCCGAGTCGCCTTGGACGCCCGCTTTCCCTCCCACTTCTTCAATCCCTCCGACCTTTCCTCATCCCGTTTCGTCATATCTGCCTTGGGCGTGAACGAGAACACTTCCGGCTCCACCTTGTGCAGCGAGGAAAGCGCCACATCACAGACCCGCGGTGACTTGGGCCAGCCGTAAGCCACCATGCCGATGACGGGCGATGCATCCCCCAGGGCGCTGATCAGCAGCTGCAACGCCGTCTCTCTGCTCGCCTCATCCCGATGCACCAGAGAAGGCCCATCAGATCGGATCGGTCCGTGATTTTCTGCCGCCAGCATCTCGGGGAGACGTGTGATCACAGCGGCGCGTATTCCGGAAGGCAAAGCATCCCATCTCCCCTGCAACGCACGGAGCGCACTGGAGTCGCCACATCTGGCAAGGAAGCTGGCGTAGCCGCTCATTTCCGGATAGGAGCGCGCTGCGGCATGGGAACCAGGTAGTTTCTCGAACTCAACGAGTGCTGCCGGCAGGGCCTCCGGATGTTGCCGGTCCCAGAGTTTCTGAATGGCCAGGAGCTTTGAATCAGAGTTCGGCACCTGACGCAGCAGGTCCAGCAGAGTGTCGTCTACCAGATGATCACGGTTGATGCGGACCAGAGCTTCGGTCAGGTCGTCGAAGTAGGGTTGAGATTGAGTGTTACGAAGCCCGGCGACCAGTGCAGCCTCCAGAGAGCGAGGGTACTTGCTGTCGAGCACTTGTGCCAGTTCGCGGGGTGGCCAGTTTCCAGAAGACAAGGCATCCACCAAGGTCTTCTCCTCACCCTTCGCCTGGACCTCCTGCCACCAGTCGTTGAGCAGTTTGTTGTCGATAGGAGTGAGCCTGTCCCTGATGCTGCCGAATCTGAAGGGGCGCAGATTTCTGCCCGAGATCTTTCCGGCCAATGACAAATGCGGGAAAATAGTTACCTTTGCTCGGCTCACTGCCGATGTTCGTTCCATCCGGAATCCACACCTGCACCCAATTCGCCTCCTTGAGCTCGGGATATCCCAATGAGTTGAACCATTCAAAATCAGCCTTGGCCTCCGGGGAGAGCGGGGCTGCCGCAGCCGCGGCAAGGGCCAGCGCGTACAGGAACGAGGCGATGAGGAAGGGTTTCATGGCGGCCTGGAGAATACCGCAGACAGGGCAGAAGCGGCAAGGGGAGAGAAGGGGGCGCTCGGGTGTTCCTTCCCAGAGCGGCATGGCATTGCATGTCTAAAAAGCAAGGAAACAACTAATTCAGCAGTTGTTGGAGGTTGTTTTGTTCAAACTTTTTGCTCAGTACGTGCTACCCCCGTGAGCTGAGGCAAACTGATGTTTGAACTACGAGCAGGGCCTCGCTGGCATCATCAGGGGGGATGATGAACTTGCTCGTTTGATTGGGCCTATTGTGGCCGTTGTTGAAGGGTGTTGTTTGCTTAGGCGACTGAGCCGACTAAAGTCGGTACTCCAACCCCGGTGCGAAGGTTGCTTGGAGGTTGGAGAGGGGTTCGCGCTGTTGGGTGGGCATGGGGAATTTGAGCCGCGAGGTGGGTTTTTTCAGTTGATGAAGCGTTCGTGGCAGGGTTGGAGTTCCGCCTTCACGCGGTGTGTTGGAGGGGGGCGCGGGACGGTTCTAGGAGGTTGTGATGAGGGGCGTGTGGCGTGTTAATCGGGGGAGGGCGTTTTCTCCTCCGGCGACTGAGCCGCCTAAAGGCGGAACTCCAACCCCGGTGCGAAAGCGGTCTGGAGATTGAAGATGGTTTGGCGCTGTTGGCGTGATGGTCGTGTGCTGAATGCTGTCGTCAGACGCAGCCGCAAAAAAACCGGGGCGTCCTCGTGGAGAGAACGCCCCGGTCTGGGGTTGTTTATTTAGGGTGGGGTCTTTTGAAAGGGTGCGGACCGCTTGCTTACTGCGGACGGTCGGTGACAATGCCGCGGGCCTTGTCGATGAGTTGGAGGAACTCGCCGCGATAGCCCAGGTCATCGGAGCCTTTGCCCGCGAGGGCAAGCTGCCGGATTTGTTCCCAGGTGAGTTCGCCGGTGTGTTGGGAATTGCGGAGCATCATCCCAAATCCTGCGACGGACGCGGCGAATTTGAAGTCACCGGGGGCGTCGGCCATTTTCTTCTCCTTGTCCACCACGGGCACCTCCATCAACACGCTGGTGTCGGCAAGCGGTTGCTTGTAGCGGAGCTTTACGGTCATGGTTTCATTGCTGGCGGGGGCGGATTTGGCGGCTTCGGCAGGCATGGCTGCAGGGGCCGCCGGATTGTTGGCGTATTTGAGGTCATCCACCAGGGGGCGTCCGTCGGGGAACTTCACGTTGGAGGGAACGATCTCATAGAGGGCGGTGACGGTGTGGCCTTCGCCGATCTCGCCGGCATCCTTGCGGTCGTTGTTGAAGTCCTGCTTGGCCAGCACGCGATTCTCGTAGCCGAGGAGGCGGTAGGCCTGCACCTGGGCGGGGTTGAACTCCACCTGGATCTTCACGTCCTTGGCGATGGTCACGAGGGTGGCGTTCATCTGCTCCACCAGCACCTTGCGGGCCTCGCTGAGGCTGTCGATGTAGGCGTAGTTTCCGTTACCCTTGTCGGCCAGGGTCTCCATGGTGCGGTCCTTGAGGTTGCCGGTGCCGAAGCCCAGCACGCTGAGGAACACCCGGGACTTGGCCTTTTCCTCGATCAGCTTCTGCAGCTCCTCGGGGCTGCTGATGCCGACGTTGAAGTCGCCATCGGTGCACAGGATCACGCGGTTCACCCCTTCTTTCTGGAAGTGCTGTTGCGCCTGCTCGTAGGCCAGGCGGATGCCGCCGGCACCGTTGGTGGAGCCTCCCGCTCCCAGGCCGTCAATCGCCTCGATGATCCTGGACTTCTCCGTGCCTGCCGTGGAAGACAGGGTGACGGCGGTGGAGCCTGCATAAGTGACGATGGCGACGCGATCCTTCGTGGAAAGGCGCTCCGTGAGCATGCGCAGGGACTGCTTCACCAGGGGGAGTTTGTCGGGTTCGTCCATCGAACCTGACACATCCACCAGGAAGACAAAGTTGGCCGGGGCGCGCTCTTGCTGGTTCACACGACCTTTGATGGCGATGCGGGCCAGACGGTGCTCGGGTTTCCAGGGGGCCTCCGCCATGTCCACCTGCACGGCGAAGGGCTTGTCGTCTGCGGGAGGTTCGTAGGCATAGGGGAAATAATTGATGAGCTCCTCCAGGCGCACCGCGTCAGCAGGCGGGCGCTGGCCGCTGTTGAGGAAGCGGCGGACGTTGGCGTAGGAGGCCGTGTCCACATCGATGGAGAAGGTGGACAGAGGCTCCTGGGCCACGGCCTGGAAGGGGTTCTCGTAGATCGGGGTGTAGGTTTCGCCCGCGGAGGCACTTTCTCTCCGGCGGAGGGCCTCCGTGCCATCCTTATCCGGTGCCTCCAAGTACGAGCCTGCAAAGGCCCCGGCGGGTTTGCTCTTGTCAGTCTTCGTGAGATCTGTCCCCACGTAGAAGTTTGATCCTGCTGTGATCGTCACCCCTGATTGCGGCTGTGCACCTGCAGCAGGTTGGGCTGGCTGACGGGCTCTCAAGGAAGCTCCATCTGCCGGCATATCCAGTTGGGGGACGGCATCCAGCATGGCTGGCGCTGCTGCCA
Source organism: Verrucomicrobium sp. BvORR034 (assembly GCF_000739635.1). Classification (GTDB taxonomy): domain Bacteria; phylum Verrucomicrobiota; class Verrucomicrobiia; order Verrucomicrobiales; family Verrucomicrobiaceae; genus Verrucomicrobium. Next base: position 62,642 of record NZ_BATQ01000041.1, read on the forward strand.
AAGGGTCCGGATTGGACGGTGCTGCGGGAGCGGCTGGTGCAGCTGCTGGTGCTGGTGAGGCACCCGCCGCCGCAACGCCGCCGGTGGTGCGGGTGGAGGGGACCATCTTGGCAAGAGGCTTGGCCGGAGCCGGGGCGGGGGCCTTGCTTGCGGTGGTGAGGGCTGGTGTGGCTGGCGTGGTTGGAGAGGATGAGGTTGGGGCGGCGGCGGCTGTCTGCTTGGCGCGCTCCATCGGATCCACGGGCATTTCGGAGAGCTGCGCTTCTTTGGCTTTGAAGGTGCGTGCCGGGGCCTGGGAATCCAGCATGTAGCCCGCAACGCCAGATGGCGGGGGGCTTGGGGCCACGGAGCCAGCGGATTCTGGCGCAGGCGCGGTATTGGCCTTCCACCCTCCTTTTTCAGACTGCTCCTTTTTACTTTCGACGGCCCCCAAGCCGCTGCCAGATCCAGCGCCTCTGCCACCCGTTGCGGGCTGAGGCGCGGAGATGGGAGCAGGAGGCGGGGTGGGGAGCGCCAAAGGCGCTGCCGGAACGTCGCCCAGGAGCGATTTCCTGCCCGCTCCCTCCGCATCGGTAGTACCCATGAACCGATCATCCTGGAGCTCGACCTTGTCAGCGACGCTGGATGAGCGCGCCTCCGCGGGGAGCGTGCGGTTCTTCTGCTTCACGGCTGACTCCAAGTCTTTGAGCGCCGGTTCCGCACGCGTCACCGTGATTTCCTCGGACGCATTGGACCGGGCGGCCGCTTCAGGCATGTCCTGCTTGCGCTCAATGAGCACACCACTGGGGACCAGCAGTGTCAGAGCCAGGCCCGCAGCGATGGCGGTGGAAATGAACTCGGCCCGCTTCCAGAAGGGAGGGCGCACGACTTTGCGAGGTGTGTTGAGGAACGCCTTGAGCACCTGATTGCGTTGATCGCCGGTCAGTTCCTCTTGCTCGGGTGCGGATTGACCGGTGTGTTCCCCCACCTGCTCCTTGAGGAGGCTGCAAAAGACCTTCATGGCTTCGGCTTCCTCACGCAGGGCGGGGTCCAGGGTCATCTGCTGCTCCAGAGCTGCCCGTTCGTCCGGAGGCAGTTCATTGAGCGCGTAGGCAGTGAGTTTTTCGTTCATGGCTGGAAAAGGGTGGTGAAGGTTCGCCTCAGGCATTCAGGGCGAGCCAGCGTTCGCGGAGGTTGGCCACTCCGAGGTGGATGAGGGTTCCGACGTTTCCGACGCTGGTCTTGAGAGCCTCGCTGATCTCCTTGTAGCTGAGATCTGCTTCAAATTTGAGCCGGACGGCCTCCCGTTGCTTCTCGGGAAGCTGGTGGAGCCACTGGCGCAACTGCTGCGCCAGCTCCTTCTGCTCCAGCTCTGCAGAGGGCATTGGAGTGTTGGAGGATTCCTGGTCGAGAACTTCGAGGTCCATGGGAACAAGACGTTGATGTTTGCGCTGGTGGTCCAGAGCGCGGTTGCGGCAGACCGTGAAGAGCCACGGGGCCAGGCGCTCGCGATCCAGCGTGGCCAGCGACTGGCTCAGCTTGATGAAGACATCCTGGGCGATGTCGCGAGCCTGGTTGATCTCTCCCACGATGCCAAACGCATAGCGAATGACGGGGCGCTCGTAACGTTCGAGCGCGGCGAGGAGGAACGCATGATCAGGGTCACGTTGGCTCATGAGATGTTCAGGGGGCATGACGGCAGGGCGGACCGGATCTTGGAAAATAACGAAAACATTCTTTTCGCGGTCTCCGGAGGGGATCCGCGGGCGCAGAGTTCGTGGAGAGACGCGCTAGCCCTGGAGCTGGCGGACGAGCTGCTTGATGTCATGCGGACGACGCACGTCCTTGAAGCGCACCTCCGCACCAGGGCTGGCGGAAGAGTCGAAGTCCACATTGCCGATGCCAAGGAGGGCTGCGTAACTTTTTTGCCGCACATCGATGGCGCGAATGTCGGCGATGCGCACCTCCTTCGAATTCCTGCCCACCAGCCCAAACTCCATTTCCACGCGCCGGGTGGTCACGAAGTAGGTCGTGGTGGTGCGGTCCAGAGAGACGAAAACCAGGATGAGCGCGGCGATGGAGCCGAGGAGGACGATCCACTCCAGCCCGTACTGCTGGGTGAAGCAGAAGGCCGCACCGCCCAGGCAGGCAAAGGAAACCGCCAGAGATTTGGGATAGGCGAACCAGCTGGGGTGACCCAGGAAGAGAATCTCCTCGCCACCCCGGGAGGGCAGGGTGGGGCCCGCCGGGGCCGCAAACTCGTCCGTCTGCAGCGAAGGCGGGATCGGCAGGATCGGGACAGGGGGAGACAGACGGGGTTCTAGGAAAATGTCCTCCGGCTCGTCATCCAGATCGGCCGGGCGCTGAGACAGAGGCTGAGGTTGGGGCTGCCGGCTGACCGGGCGGGAGTAGGAAAAGAGATCGCGCTGATCAAGGTCCTCATCTTCATCCTCGCTGTCCTCGACGGGAGGCTCGTCATCGAAGCCATCGTCCCCTTCATCGTCGTCGTCCCGTTCATCCACGTCTTTGTGAATCCGTACGTTCTGGGGCGGCAGAGATCGGGTGAGGGGCGTGTCCGCGCGGAATTCCTGTTTGAGAGGGGGGCGCGGCCGGGAGCCAGTGGTGGTCTGCGTCGGTGTCCCGGTCACATCGGGATAGGGGGCTGCGAGCAAGTCACCCAGCAGATGTCCCAGACCCGTCTCATCATCCACCACGATCTCGCTGCGGCTGAGCTCCCCGCTCTGGAGCATGGCACGGAGATCCGCCTTGCTATAGACTTCCGTCAGAGCCGGGTGGTCTGGGAGGAAGTAGCGGGGCTGGCTCATGGCGGGTTGGGTGGAGCAACCATTACCCTTTTTTGAGCCCTAAAATCAAGCCTGCAAAGGCTTCTCTTCATCCTCATCTTCTTCTGGCACCACGGGCAGCAGGTCCTCCCGACGGAGGAGCTGTTGCAGATCCAGCAGGGGAAGCATGGCCGCTGTGGATTTGCAGAGCTCCGCAAGGTACGGCGTCAGGCGGTCCATCTCGGCGATGGAGTTGTGCACCAGATTGATGATGATGCTCTCATCGTAGCGGTGCTTGGAGAACACCTGCCCCTGGCGGAAGACGACGGTGCCCTGATCCCAGTCGAGTTCGAAGTTGCCCAGATTCAGGTCGCGGTTCACGCGCATGAGCAGCTCTGCCGCCCGGCTCTTGTGCGTATGGGGCACGTTGATGGAGGCTGTGGCCACCACGCCCAGCACGTGCATTTCGCCATAGCTCTGCACGTGGACCGGCACTTTTGTGTGGTACGCCTCGAAGTTGGATTCCACCACCTCCATCTCTGAAACTTCCCGGTAGGCCCAGCCCTTGTTTTTGAAGGCAGTCAGGACAGTAGCGTGGAGTGCGGACATGGACTGGGCAGAGAATTGAGGAGGGGGCTCAACTCTGCCATGAATACGGCACCCAAGATCAAAAAGAAATGGTCGGGGCGAGAGGATTCGAACCTCCGGCCTCGTGGTCCCAAACCACGCGCTCTACCAGGCTAAGCTACGCCCCGAAAAAGTTGAGGGCGGATTCTCGGTCAGGATTGAGGAACGTCAAGTATTAGACTGAAATCCTGCAAATAAAACCACCCTGGGGCATTTCAGCCCTGACCACGCCACTGGGGCAGGCTGTCGAGCACCGGGCGACCTGCCTTGGCGAGCCAGGCGTGCGTCTTGTCGATTTTCTTGGCCGCGACGGTCGAGGCAAGGGCCGCCCACAGGAGACAGGCCAGGAGCAAGGTCGCCCCGGAGATGGCAAGAACCCCGGTCATGCTGGGATCGGTGGCTCCGGCGGCGATGCCCGCGCACAGGAGCCCAAAGCCGATGACGGCCCCTGTCCAGGCGAGCGTCAGCTTGCGGTTTCGGGCGCGGTTGCAGTCCCGACAGAGGGGAATGCCCACCTTGGTCGTCTTGCGCACGCAGAGGGCGATCAACACGTACACCAGGAGACCTGGGAGGATGGCGATGTAAACCAACGGATGGTGCCAGGAGAGGGTTTTCTTCACCGTCTTGACCGGCGGGGCCGCGCATTTGAAGCACTTGTCTGGCAGCGGCGTGTCCTTCATGACGACCATCTGCTTCCCGTCCTGCCAGGGCCCGGCTCCCAGGGTGACGCCCTGGCGGAGCTTGTCGATCACGGTCGGCTTGCAGGCGGGGCACACCTCGACGTTGTCGATCCGCATCAGTTCAGACGCAGGATAGAACCGGTTGCACTCCGCGCACGAGGCTACGGGGCCATTGGACCGGGCGATCTGATCATCGGGCCATACGTCGGCCGCTTGCTGCCAGTCCGTCCAGCCGGATTTCCAGACCCGGGTGGTGCTGGAGATCTCTCCGCTGGCTCTCATCGCGTGCAATTGAGCTTCGCTCACGGGACCTGCCGAGCTGCCATCCTTTTCATAATGCCAATCCATGGGGTCCTTAAGCAAAAAAGACGCGGTCACGCAAACGAATCCGCGAGCCCGTGAGATTGCCGGCCACCTTCACCAGAGCGGTGGAGCACAAATCTGGCGCTCCAGCTTGATGATTCCCCGTGATGCGCGAAACTGGCCGACTTCCTCAATTTTATGTCAGCCGAACGCAAGACCCTCGAAGAACGCGCCCAGATGTCCGACCTGGAGCGCCTGCGTCACTCCTGCGCTCACATCATGGCGACAGCCATCCTGCGGATCTGGCCCGACGCGCAGTTTGCCTACGGTCCGCCGGTGGAGAGCGGGTTCTACTACGACTTCGCCCTCAAGCATCGCATCACTCCGGACGACTTCGAGAAGATCGAAGCGGAGATGAAGAAGATCGCGAAGGAGAACCAGAAGTTCGAGAAGCGCGTGCTCTCCCGTGAGGAAGCCATCGCCTTGGCTGAGAGCGGCCGTTTGGGCGGGCTCAGTGAGCGTCCCGGCAATGCGTCCCAGTTCAAGCTCGACCTCATTGCCAAAATTCCGGAAGGGGAGGAAATCTCCTGCTACCAGAACGGCGAGTTCCTGGATCTGTGTGCCGGGCCTCACGTGAACTACACTTCCAAGTGCAAGAACGTGAAGCTCATGTCCATCGCCAGCGCCTACTACATGGGCGATGAGACCAAGCCGCAGCTTCAGCGCCTCTATGGCACCGCTTTCCCCTCCAGCGAAGAGCTGGCCAAGCATCTGGAGCAGCTGGAAGAAGCGAAGAAGCGCGACCACCGCAAGCTGGGCCGCGAGCTCCAGCTCTTTGCCATCGACGAGAAAGTGGGCCAGGGCCTCATCTTGTGGCTGCCCAAGGGCGCGATCATCCGCCAGGAGTTGCAGAACTTCATCGGCGAGGAGCTGCGCAAGCAGGGCTACCAGCAGGTCTTCACCCCGCACATCGGCAAGCTGGAGCTGTACAAGACCAGCGGCCATTTCCCCTACTACAAGGAGAGCCAGTTCAGCCCCGTGGTGGAGAATGACGAGCTCGCCAAGGCGGCCGATTGCGGCTGCTCCTGCGCCGAGGTCATGGCCCGCCTGGAAGGTGTGTCCAAGAAGCTGCGCGAGGAAATCAACTCCCGCACCGGTCAGGACACCATCACTGCCGACCGCGTGGTGCCGGACGAAGATCTCATGGACGGTTTCCTCCTGAAACCCATGAACTGCCCGCATCACATCCGCATCTACGCGCAGAGCCCGAAGAGCTATCGCGATCTGCCGGTGCGTCTGGCAGAGTTCGGCACCGTGTATCGTTGGGAGCAGAGCGGCGAGCTGGGTGGCCTCACCCGGGTTCGTGGTTTCACCCAGGATGATGCGCACCTCTTCTGCACGGAAGACCAGGTGGAGCAGGAGATCATGGGCTGCCTCAGCCTGGTGAAGACCGTGCTCACCACCCTGGGCATGTCAGACTACCGTGTGCGTGTGGGTCTGCGTGATCCGGACAGCAACAAGTACACCGGCACCTCAGAGAGCTGGGACAAGGCTGAAGCCTCCTGCCGCAAGGCTGCGAGCACCCTCGGCGTCCCCTTTACCGAGGAGCCCGGCGAAGCCGCCTTCTACGGCCCGAAGATCGACTTCGTGGTCAAGGATGTGATCGGCCGCGAGTGGCAGCTCGGCACCGTGCAGGTGGACTATAACAACCCTGTGCGCTTTGACCTCACCTACATCGGTGCGGACAATGCCGCCCACCGCCCGGTGATGATCCACCGTGCGCCGTTCGGCAGCATGGAGCGCTTCACCGGCGTGCTCATCGAGCACTTCGCCGGTCACTTCCCCGTCTGGCTCGCTCCTGAGCAGGTGCGCGTGCTGACTGTGAGTGAGAAGAGCGATGCCTTCGCCAACGAGGTCCTCAACGAGCTCAAGGCCAAGGGTGTCCGCGTGGTGCTGGACCAGTCCTCCGACAAGATCGGTGCCAAGATCCGCAACGCGCAGATCGACAAGATTCCCTACATGCTCGTGATCGGCGAGAAGGAGGCCAACAGCGGTGCCGTGGCCGTGCGTCATTCCAAGAAGGGTGACCTCGGCGTGAAGGCGCTGGGCGAGTTCGTGACCGGCCTTCAGAAAGAGATCGCGGAGCGGAAGTTGTAGGAAGTTTCCAACTTCAAGTTTTCAGTTTTCAGTTTTCAGGTTTAGGAAACCCCGGTTGGAAGACCGGGGTTTCTTGTTTGTGGGTGCGGCTTGATGAAAGTAGAAGAGCCGTCCCGGCTCTTGGGAGCGCTGGGTGATGTGGGAGCAAGAATCGCTGGGGTGCAGGAAGCTGGGGGGGCTGTTCGGAGTGGCTTTGGCCTGCCTGCGTCAACAGCAGCTTCAGCGCCGCTCCCTCTGCCATTGCACCTCCAAAGCCGGCGGTAGTTGTCGACGTGAGGAGAACCGACCAACCGCGCGCGTTTTGGGGTGGCTGCCAAGGAACCAGCTCTGGCAGGTCAATCTAATCCCCGAAGGGGATTTCTAGCACAGCCCAGCGGTTGGACGAGCCTTAAGCGAGTCAACCCTGGGTACCTCCGGAGACGTTGATCAGGTGGGAAGGCCGACAGCATCCGCTTTCTCCCCTCCGCCATCAACACCTCCACGTCAGGCGGATACGATGTCGTGCGTTGACTGACGTTCGCGGCAAGATGCCGCGAACAGCACGCAGGATGCGTGCGCTCCCCAAGCTGCCCGGGCACAGACCATTTGAGGACTGTCAGACCGTGCGTTCCTCAGGTTCCTTGGCAGGCACAAAATTTCCCCGTCTATCACGCTGTGGCAGGAAAGAGGACCAAAGGGCCAAGGTCTGCGCTGGAGCGGGAGCGAGTCGCTGGGTATGCGGAAGACCGTTGCGTGAATCACGTCGCAGACGCTTCAGTTAGTGCCTCCTCACGTCGACAACTACGACCGTCGGAGGTCGCGCCTTGGCAGAGGGTATGACTCCACTGGCCATTGCCGCCGTCGTCAGCCTGTGCGCTGTCGCGATGTTGGAATCGTCACACTCAACCCCGTTCCCTCAAGAACCGCTCAATCTCCTCGGCGAGTCCCTTGCCGATTCCTTGAACCTTGGCGATCTCTTCCACGGTCGCCTTGCGCAGGCGCGTCACGGAGCCGAAGTGGCGTAGCAAGTTGGCCTTCCTCGTCTGGCTCACGCCCGGGCAGTCATCGAGGATGCTTTCCTCGACCCGGCGGCCGAGCAGCAGCTGGTGATAACCGTTGGCCCAGCGGTGGGCTTCATCGCGGATGCGTTGCAGCAGCTTCAGGGCACCGCGATCGTGCGGGATCAGCAGCGGCTGTTCCACATCGGGGCGGTACACTTCCTCGTTCTCCTTGGCCAGTCCGATGATGGGCACCTCATGAAGGCCCAGGCGTTGGAGCTCCTTCGTGGCAGAGGAAAGCTGGCCCTTGCCGCCGTCCACGATGATGAGGTTGGGCAGGGTGACAAATTTCGGACTCACGCCCTTGGGCTTTTCTTCCTCCAGCCGGCGCATGGCTTCCAGCGGGTTTTCCTGGGAGGCATCGGCGGCGTCTTCACCCAGTGCGGCCCGTCCTTCCAGCAGAATGCGGGAGTAGCGTCGGCGCACCACCTCGCTCATGGCAGCGAAGTCGTTCTGCCCGCTGACGATGCGGATGCGGTAGCGACGGTAGTTGGCGTTGTCCGGCGCTCCGTTTTTGAAGCGGACCATGCTGGCCACGCAGTGGGCGGTGCCGATGTTGGCGATGTCAAAGCACTCCATCACCAGCGGAGGTTCGTCCAAGCCCAGGTACTCCTGCAGCTCGGCCACATCGCTCATGGGATCGATGGTGCTGGAGATACGGGTGCGGGCACCGCGCTCGAAGGTGCGTGTGGGGCGCAGGGTCTTCTTGAAGTCCTCGATCATGTCGCGCAGCTCAGCAGCCTTCTCGAAGTCGAGCCGGGCTGCCGCCTTCTTCATCTCCTCCTCCAGGGCAGTGACGAGGTCCCGCGATTTGCCTTCGAGGAATTCACAGGCGCGATCAATGCGGGCGCGGTACTCCTCCTGCGTCACCCGGCCGATGCAGGGGGCGGAGCACTTCTTGATGATGTCGTTGTTGCAGTGCTTGTAGTCGTCTTCGTCCGGATTCAGGGGGCGGCAGACGCGCAGACCGAACTCCCGGTTCATCCAGTTCAAGGTGGTGCGCAGTGCTCCCGAGTGGGCAAAGGGCCCGAAGTAGCGGGCGCCGTCGTCCTTCTTCAAGCGCGTGAGAGTGAAGCGGGGGAACGGCTCCGCCATCTGCACCTTCACCAGGAGGAAGCGCTTGTCGTCGCGGAAGCTGATGTTGTACTTGGGGCGGAAGTCCTTGATGAGGCGGCCTTCAAGAAGGAGGGCCTCCGGCTCATTCCGCACAAGCTGGGTTTCAAAGTCCCAGATGCTGTCGATGAGCGCCCGCGTTTTGAGATCCGCCTTCCGCGCCCGGGAGGGCATGAAGTAGCTGCTCAGGCGCTTGCGCAGGTCGCGGGCCTTGCCCACGTAGATCACCCGGTTCAGGCGATCGCGCATGACGTAGATACCCGGCAGGTGGGGCACGTCATGGAGCCTGGCATTGAGGTCGGGTTTCTCGCGGGAAAAAGACATGGAAGAACCGATAATCTAGCGTGGGCAGCCACCCGGCGGCAAATTGAGATTGCACTCTGAAGCTGGGTGGAGGAAAATCCGCCCGCTTGATGGGCGGCTGGCTCCGCTCACCTCCAAGGTACGTTTCATGGCCCCCCTTCGTCCCAGCATCCGGCATCTTTATCTGCTCGCGCTGTTTCAGCTCGTGGGTGGGCCGCTGGTCATTCTGGCGGTGGTCTTCTTCAGCCGGATGGTGGTTCACCAGGCTGCGGAGCATGGCTTGACGGTCGGAGTCGTGAAGGCCAGCCAGAGCGCGGAATGGCAGAAGGTGGCCTCTGCCCTGAGCGGAGCTGCCTACGGTCACCCTTCCTCCGGGCAGAAAGATCCGGTGCCTGTCGTCAAAGATCCCGGCGGCAAATTGATCGGCCTGGTGTGGGAGGGCGTCACCCTCCCAGAGGAGCAACCCGTTCCCTGCGAAGGTCCGCATCTCTGGGTGCGAACCCTGACCTCGGCCTGGCCTCATGCGCCGCCCCTGCCACCGCCACGATGCGTGTGAGCTCCTACCGGTGAACCCTCGGCAACCGGTGCCTTTTTGCTGAATGCCGCCTCCCGCTGTGGAGGAGGCTGAACGGTGCGTGACTGCGCCCTGCCCACGTGAACTGAACGGGCGGGCTCCACGACCCCAGGCAGCGAAGCATCCTGCTGACCGACGGTGAATCGGATCCTCGTGCCCCGGTCAGCCCCGCCCCTGTGAAGGCGGAAGCTCCCATGACAGAACGAATTCTACCTGTTTTTCCATGTCACTTTCAAAACGCTCCCGATTTGTTATCGCTTCATCCTTCGTGGCGGCTGTTGCCGCTCCTCTAGCAGCGCAGGAAACCGCCACCGAACTCGACGCCGTCACGGTAGTCGGGAAGGCGGATGACCTCTTGGGCACCGCACCGGCGGCTTCCGAAGGTCATGCCAGTTCAGAAGATCTGTTGAGCCGCCCGATCCTGCGCCGGGGTGAGATCCTGGAAACCATCCCTGGTCTCATCATCACCCAGCATGCTGGTGGCGGGAAGGCCAACCAGTACTTCCTCCGCGGCTACAATCTCGACCACGGCACCGACTTCGCCACCAGTCTGGACGGGATGCCCCTGAACATGCGCACCCACGCTCACGGCCAGGGCTACACTGACCTCAACGGCGTGATCCCGGAACTGGTGGAGCGTCTTGACTATGTGAAAGGCACCTACACCGCCGCCAATGGAGATCTCTCTACGGCAGGCAGTGCCAACTTCCTCCTCTTCAAACATCTGGAGCGCAACCAGGCCACCTTTGAGATCGGAGAGGACAACTACTACCGCGGCCTCATCGCCGGCTCCATCCGCCTGGATTCACCCGTGGCCCCCGCCGATGGCGTGGTGGTGAGTGCCAAGAACGCAGGCAAAAACGTTCAGCCGGTGGCTCCTGCAGACCCCGGCGTGACGGAGAGCCTCACCTATGCGCTGGAATACAACACCTACGATGGCCCCTGGGTGCTCCCGGAGGACTTCGAGCGCTGGAATGGCCTGCTGCGTTATTTCAAAGGCGATGAGGACAACTGGTTCACCGCCACGCTCATGGGCTACCATGGTGAGTGGAACTCCAGCGACCAGATTCCAGAGCGGGCCGTCAAGGACGGCCGGATTGACCGGTTTGGCACCGTGGATCCGACGACGGGTGGCCACTCCCAACGCTACAGCTTGAACCTTGCCTTCCAGACGACGGACGGCGATGTCGTCACCACGGGGAATGTGTACGGCATCCACTATGATCTGGACCTGTACTCGAGCTTTACTTATTTCCTCGACTATCCGGATCACGGCGATCAGTTTCAGCAGAAGGAGAAGCGATGGGTGATCGGCGGCAATCTGGCCCGCACGTGGAAGAACCAGGAGTTCTTCGGCACTCCGGCGGACTACACCCTCGGCTTTCAGACGCGGCATGATCTGATCGACCCCATCGGCCTCTACCGCACGGAGGCGCGCCGGCGCTTTGCCACCGTGCGCGAGGATGAGGTGTATGAGAGCAGCTACAGCGTGTATGCTGACAGCACTGCCCGCTGGACGGACTGGTTTCGCACGAACATCGGCGTGCGCGGGGATGTGTTCTACTTCGACACCTCACAGAGCACCCTGGCCGCCAATGAAGGCTCTGAGTGGGACGGCATCGTGAGCCCGAAGTTCAGCGCCATCTTTGGCCCGTGGAAGGAGACGGAGCTCTATCTCAACTATGGGATGGGCTTCCACAGCAACGACGCGCGTGGCGTGAACACCGTGGTTGATCCCAACAGCGGCGATCGCGTGGACAAGGTGGACCCGCTGGTCCGCACGATGGGGGCAGAGATCGGGGTGCGCACCCAGGTGGTGCCGCACCTCACCAGCACGCTGGCCCTTTTCTGGCTGGAGAGCGATAGTGAGCTCGTGTACATCGGCGATGCCGGTGCCAACGAGGCCGGTCCTGGCTCCCGGCGGTATGGCATTGAGTTCGCCAACTACTGGCGTCCGGTGCACTGGTTTAGTCTGGATGCGGAGTTCGCGATCACTCACGCGCGCTTCACAGACTCTGGCAATGAGGACCACATCCCGGGGAGCATCCCCTTCATGTTCAGCGGCGGGATGACGCTCGGTGCGCATGCGGAAGACGAAGGTTTCTTCGCCACCCTGCGGGCGCGCGCCTTTGACCGCCGTCCTCTCATTGAGGACAACAGCGTGAAGGGCAAGTCCAGCTTCCTGGTGAATGCCGGCGTGGGCTATCGCAAGGCCAACTGGGAGGCGGCGGTGGAGTGTCTCAACCTCTTCGACCGGGATGACAACGACATCGAGTACTACTACACCAGCCGTCTGCAGAACGAGAGGCCGGAAGGGTATGATGACGTGCATCTGCACCCCACGGAGCCCAGGACGTTCCGGTTGAGGGTGACGTATCGGTTCTAGGAGTCAGTGAAGGGGAAACTTCAAATGCCAAACTTCAAACTCCAAACTCCAATGATCGGTGTGGTTGGAGTTTGGCATTGGGGTGGCGGGGTCTCCGGCCCCGCGGTCTGTTGGGTGGGCGGAGCGGAAAGAGGATCGTGGGACGATTGGTGCGTGAGCCGGTTGGGACAACCGGACTACGCCCGTAGCGACCTCATATGGTCAGAACTCAAGTCTTGAGTCTTTTGTCTTCTAGTCTTGTGTCTCCCGCGCAGCGGGTAGGGGTCTCCGGCCCCGCGGTCTGTTGGGTGGGCGGAGAGGGAAGGGGGCCAAGGGCCTAATGGGGCCAGGGATGGGGGTGATGAAGTGTTTGCCTTGAACCCGGAGGGTTCGCCAACCGTAGCCATGGGTCGGCCGAGTGTAGCGAGGCCTACCCATGGAAACAGGCCGGGTTGCTCTACCGCGGAGCGGTAGGCCTGAGGGGCCAATCGACTGTAGCGGCTTCCATCGCAGCGCCTGTCACCGGTCTGGCAACGCTATGGGCCTACCACTCCGTGGTAGCAGTACACACTTCCATTCCAGGGGCAGGCCTCGCCAGACTCGGCCGGCCCCTGGCTATTCGTGGTGAACCCTCAGGGTTCGATGCAAATACTGTGACACCAGGGGCGGCGTTTCAGGATTGGCATCTATCCAATATCCAAATCCAAATTCAAAAATCGCCATCTCACCCCCGCAGTCGCCCAAGCCGCTTGAGGATCTCCAATATCGGTACGGCCTGATTCAGCGTGTAGAGGTGGATGCCGGCTACTCCCTGGTGGATCAGCTCGGAGCACTGCTCGGTGGCGTGGTGCAGCCCCACCTCGAGCACCGCTGCAGGATCGTCCTGCACCTGGAGCAGGGCTCTTTGCAACCTGGCCGGGACCCGGGCGCCGCCCGCCAGCTCCGCCATGCGTCTCAATCCACTGAGGCTGGTGACGGGCAGGATGCCGGCTAGAATGGGGACCCGGATGCCTGCCAGTTCACACCGTTCGCGGAAGTCGTGGAAGTCGCGGTTGTCGAAAAAGAGCTGCGTGCAGATGTAGTCGGCCCCGGCGTCGATCTTGGCTTTGAGATGGTCCATCTCCAGCAGCCGGTTTGGAGTGCCGGGATGACCTTCTGGAAAGCCTGCGACGCCAATGCCGAACCCTCGTTTGTCGGGGTGAGTGCCGCTTTGGTTGAAGTTCTGAATGTGCCGCACCAGATCGACACATTGCACGCAGTAGTCCTGGCTGTGATCGTAGTTGGGGAGGTTGCGCGGGGCATCCCCTCGCAGCGCCAGGATGTTGCTGATGCCCTGTGCGGCATAGTGCCCCAGGAGGCTGTCTATTTCCTCGCGCTGATGATTCACGCAGGTGAAGTGCGGGATGGGGGGCAGCGTGGTGGTGCGCTTGACGTGCTCCACGAGTTGCATCGTGGCATGGCGCGTGGAGCCGCCTGCCCCGTAGGTGATGCTCAGGAAGTCAGGCTTGCAGGCGCTGAGTTGCGAGATGGTGTCGTTCAATCGATCACGCCCCTCCGTGGTGTTGGGGGGGAAGAACTCGAATGACAGCGACGGTCTGGAGGCCTGGAGGATGTCGCGGATATGCATGATAGGCAGGGAGGTGAGAGATTCAGTGGAGAACGGGCCGCCAGCAGGAGTGAGGAAGAGAGGGACACGATGAGACCGTGGAGGGGAGTTGCCTTTCCTCCACGGTCTGCGGGGTGGGGGCAGGCTTAGACGGTGGCAGGCTTGGCAGCGCGCAACGTCCGGGCGGCGGCCACCATGTGGATGAGGGAAGGCTTCACTTCCTCCCAGCCGCGGGTCTTCAATCCGCAATCCGGATTCACCCAGAGATTGCGACGGGGCAGCACGGCCTCGGCCTTGCTCATGAGGCGCACCATCTCCTCCTCGGTTGGTACGCGCGGGGAGTGGATGTCATAGACGCCGGGCCCGATTTCGTTGGGATACTGGAAACCAACGAACGCGTCCAGCAGCTCCATGTTGGAGCGGGAGGTCTCGATGGTGATGACATCGGCATCCATGTCAGCGATGGCCTTGATAATGTCATTGAACTCCGAGTAGCACATGTGCGTGTGGATCTGGGTGTCATCCTTCACGCCGCTGGCGCTGAGGCGGAAGCCTTTGACCGCCCAGTCGAGGTAGTGCTCCCAGTCATTGCGACGCAGGGGAAGCCCCTCGCGAATCGCGGGTTCGTCGATCTGGATTGCGGCGATGCCGGATTTCTCCAGGTCCACCACTTCGTCCCGGATGGCGAGGCCGATCTGGTGAGTGGTCACCGAGCGCGGCTGGTCATCGCGCACAAAGCTCCACTGCAGGATGGTCACCGGGCCGGTGAGCATGCCCTTCATGGGGCGCTTGGTGAGAGACTGTGCATACTCAGACCAGTAAGTGGTCATGGGCTTCGGACGGCTCACATCACCAAAGATGATCGGCGGCTTCACATAGCGGCTGCCGTAGCTCTGCACCCAGCCGTTGCTGGTGAAGGCGAATCCTTCGAGGTTCTCACCGAAGTATTCCACCATGTCATTGCGCTCGAACTCGCCATGCACCGGCATGTCGATGCCGATCTCATCCTGCCACGCCACGCACTTGGCCGTTTCTTCCTTGAGGAACTTGTCATAAGCCTCGTCGCTCAGCTCGCCCTTCTTCCACTGGGCGCGCGCCTTGCGCACCTCGGCAGTCTGGGGGAAGGAGCCAATCGTTGTGGTGGGGAACTCGGGCAACTGCAGCTTGGCCGCCTGCTGCTGCTGACGTGCTGGGAAGGCGGAGGCACGCTCGTAGTCGGAGGCCTGCACCGCGGCCAGGCGGGACTTCACCGCGTCGTTGTGGATGCGCGTGCTGGACTTGCGGGAAGCGGCGGCGGCCTTGTTGGCAGCCAGTTTGTCGATCGCTCCGGTGCCGTCCAGGAGTTGGCGCAGGTCCACCACTTCGGCGAGTTTCTGGTCGGCGAATGCGAGCCAGTTCTTCAGTTCATCATCCAGCTTGGGTTCGTTCGTCAGCGTGACGGGGGAGTGCATGAGCGAGCAGGACGGTGCCACCCACAGGCGGTCTGCACCCACTGCAGCCCTGGCCTTTTCAAGCACCTCAAGCGAGGCGTCGTAGTTGTTCTTCCAGATGTTGCGGCCTTCCACGATGCCCACGGAGAGGATCTTGTCCTGCGGGAACTTGGCCAGCACGGCGTCGATGTCCTCCGCGCCGCGCACGAAGTCAAAGTGCAATGCATCCACCGGGAGGGCGAGGTAGGCGCCCAGATTGCCGCGCACCCCGCCGAAGTAGGTGGTGACGATCAATTTGGCGGCACCTTTGGCCTTGGAGAGGCGCTCGTAGCTGCTCTTCAGTGCGGCGAGTTGTTTTTCCGTGAGATCGAGGGAGAACACGGGCTCATCGAGCTGGATCCACTGCGCGCCGGCTGCGGCCAGCTGGCTGATGACCTGCTCATAAACCCCAAGCAGATCGTCCAGCAGCGTGAACTGGTCGAAGTCGGGATGGTTGGCGTCTTGAACCTTGCCGAGGGAGAGGTAGGTCACCGGCCCCACCAGCACCGGCTTGGCATTGAGCCCGAGCGCTTTTGCTTCCGCGAACTCATCAAACACCTTGGTGCTGCTCAGGGTGAACTTCGTATCCGCCTGAAACTCAGGCACGATGTAGTGGTAGTTCGTGTCGAACCATTTGGTCATCTCACTGGCGTAGGTGGAGACGCCCTTGCTGCCGCAGCCGCAATCACTGCCGTGCGCATGAGCCACGGGGGACGCGCCCCCCTGGGTACCTCGGGCCACGGTGAACACGGTGTTCGCATCCGTCTGACCGCCCTGCCACTGGAATCGCGGCGGCACATTGCCCACGAGGCAGCTCAGGTCGAGCGTCTGGTCGTAGAAGGAGAAATCGTTGACCGGAATCAGGTCGATCCCTGCCGCCTGTTGTTTCTTCCAGTTGGTCTCACGCAGCTTCTTGCCGGTGGCCAGCAGCTCGTCCAGAGCCAGCTTGCCCTTCCAGTAGGCCTCGGTGGCCTTCTTCAGTTCACGTTGCTCCCCGATGCGCGGGTAGCCGAGGGTATGTGTTTTGATCGCAGTCATGAATCGGAAGCATTCATCTGTCTTGCGATTTCATCCAATTCATTGTATTGAGGTTTCACATTCATCTGATTTATGATTTCCGGAACCTCGTCCACCCTGGAGTTTCGTCATCTCCGCACCATCTCGGCCATTGTGGACACGCACAGCCTGTCCAAGGCGGCGGAGCGTCTGCACCTCAGCCAGCCTGCCGTGTCGCACCAGGTCCGGGTGATGGAGGAGCTCTGCGGTCTGCCGCTCTTTGAGCGCAAGACCATGCCGGTGAAGCTCACGCCTGCCGGACAGCGGCTGCTGGAACTGGCCCGCTCTGTGGAGCAGCAGATGGCCGAGACTGAGCGCGATCTGGCCAGGATCGCCGGTGGCAGCACGGGCCAACTCCGGATCGCCGTGGAGTGCCATTCATGCTTCGACTGGCTGATGCCGTCCATGGACGCCTTTCGTGAGCGCTGGCCGGAAGTGGAGCAGGATCTGGTTTCAGGGTTTCACGCTGATCCGATCGGCCTGCTTCATGAGGACCGGGCAGATTTGGTGATCGTCTCCCATGCCATCAAGCGGCCTCACACGGCCTATCATCCGCTGTTCCGGTATGAAGTTTCCGCTTTGCTGGCCAAGGAGCATCCGCTGACCAGGAAGCCGTTTCTCACGGCCAAGGACTTTGCGAAAGAGACGCTCGTGACCTATCCCATCCCGGATGATCGCATTGATGTGATGCGGGAGGTGCTGATCCCCGCACGGATCGATCCCGCCAAGCGTCGCGCCACCGAGTTAACGGTCGCTATTCTACAACTGGTGGCCAGTCGTCGAGGCATCGCTGCGATGCCCCGCTGGGCCATCCAGCCCTTCTTGGATCGCGAGTACGTCGTGGCCCGGCCCATTGGCAAGAACGGCCTGCAGAGCGCCCTGTACGCTGCCACGACGGACTCCCTGGCCAAGGTCGCGTGGATGTCAGACTTCCAGCAGATCATGCGGCGGGTGAGCTTTGCCTCGTTGCAGGGCATCAAGGCGTTCTGAGAGAAGAGGCCAGACTGCCAGACCTGAGGGGGAGGGGCGCTGGGTTGCGACACCATCGACACCCTTTTTGGAGTTTTTGCGAAAATCGTTCATTTCTTCGTATTGTGCATATAGTGTTGGTAGTGAGATACTTGTGATGCAAAAAGGAGGTGTTGTCAGTTGTTGTGAGTACGAGTAGGGTCAGGGTAGTTGAGTGGATGGTCTTCACTTGGCCAAGGTGCGGGTGATACCCTGAGAACCTGTTTGGATAAAAACATCTGGGTGTGGCAGGATAAATTAAGGGATTAAGATAAGAGAGGCTTCGCCGAGGCTGAGATCTACCCCTCCGGGTTGCGGTCCTTTTGAGCCTGGACGGCGTTGCTCATCGGTTGTGAATCTCGATTCACGCCCTCTTCGCGCCTTGTCCAGACTCAAAATGCCCCGCAACACACCCAGCGTTTTTATCCAAACAGGTTCTGAGACCCCGGTGCTCCCGCCTTGGGGGGAAATCCGCAGTGGTCGGGGCTGGGGAAGGAGGCTGTTTCCTCCACCCCTCCGAGGGGCTGGGTCATCCATCGGTGAGTGTGTAAGGGTACATGAAGTACACCTATTTTTAGGCATATATGGCTCAACATAAGCACTATATGTAAAATAGTCGTTAAATCGTCGTTTTTCGTAAAACCTCCAAAAAGGGTGTCGATGGTGTCGCAGAAGAGGGGGGCTCCTTGCGCCAGCTCCCGGCCGCCGCTCACGGCGGCAAATTGTCACGCCGCATCCTGCATGCGGTGACGCCATGCAAGCTATCAGGGTCCTGTTTTCCCTTGTAAAACAAGCCTCTACGGTCTGCCCAGGAGTCATAGGAAACAATCTGCAGCATCTCCGCACCCCCAGATCTTCTGTTGACGGTGTCATGTCGGCGGATCACCCTTCTCACGTTGTGAAGCGCCACCTGCAATCCCTGCTGTGTCTCCTCGCCGCCCTCCATCTGGTGGGCGGGCACTGGGGCGTCATGCAGATGGTGGCGTGGGCCCAGATGCTGCGGGACTATTCGCAGGATCGCAGCGTGGCTGAGGCGGTGATGGACACCTTTGACGGGGAACATCCCTGCCCGATGTGCCAGAAGATCAAGTCATGCCGTGCGGAAGAGGAAAAGCAGAAGCCTGCGTCCCTGCTCAAGATGGATCAGTCAGGATCCTGGTTGGTGACCTCTGTGGTGGCGCTGGATCTGCCTGAATCACCGTGGACTCCTGAAAACAGTCTGGTGGGGTTTGTCATCCCGCAACCGCTCGCTGCCCAGTACCTGGCCGCACCGGCCACCCCACCGCCCCGAGTGGACGTGTGATCCCCCGCGGCGATGTTGTCGGCTCCCTCGCAGGCTGAGCCGCGAGTGTCCGCACGCGATCCAGCACCAGTTCTCTGATCATCACTCCAGGCATCGTTGCCGTGCCTGAGGGATGAGGATGTTCTCCGGCGCTCGATGGAGCTCCGCGCATCTCCCTGCCCCTGAACCGCCATGCCCTGATGCAGGGCTGGTATCTCCAATCTTCTTTTCACTGATATGCCCCGTCCAAACTTCCTCAAGCTTTTCCCAGTCTTTCTCATAATTGTTATTACCTCATCCCGGTTGTGTGCCCAGGATCCGACGCTGGAGGCCCGCAAACAGACGGGGCAGCAAGTGTACTCCACGATCTGTCTGGCCTGCCATCAGCCAACGGGTGCGGGCATTCCCGGCATGTTTCCGCCCCTGGCAGGATCGGACTGGGTGGCAGCGAAGAAGCCTGACCGGTTGATCCGTCTGGTGCTGCATGGAGTGGCGGGGCCCATCTCGGTGAACGGCAAGCCTTTCCCGACCCCGGCACCCATCATGCCGCCGCAGAGCACGCTGACCGATGCGCAGGTGGCAGACGTGCTCACCTACGTGCGTGCCGCCTTTGGCAACGGGGCTGCAGCGGTGTCTGCCGCAGAAGTGGCGGCGGTGCGCCAGGCGGAGGCCGCGCGCCGTGCGCCCTGGACGGAGGCAGAACTCCTGAACATCCCCGCAGAGTAAGCTCATGAACCCAACCCTTGATTTGAAGGAGGGGGAGGACGGTGCTCCGCCCTTGCCCACGCCGGTGGCGGCTCCGCGACACGAGGCAAGCCGCCCTCCCATCCATCTGGGCGTGTTCTGGACCCTGATCGTCGGTATTTGTGCGGTGGTGGCGGGATTCTCCTGGTTGATGCACACCCATTTGCAGAAGAGGGGAGCCCGGCCCGAACCTCTCCCGCACTACCATCGACTGGGTGAGGCGTTGCAGGCGGTGGAGCGTGATGGCAAGGCCGTGAGCACGGCCTCACTGGAAGGCAAGGTGCGGGTGTTCGCATGTCTCTACACGGTGTGTCCTCATGGCTGTGCGGCCGTCATGGGGCAGATGCGGAAGCTGCATCTGGAACATGGCGATCGCAGTGATCTCCAACTGGTCTCCATGACGGTGCTGCCGGAGCGCGACACCCCGGAACTGCTCACCGCGTATGCAGAAAGCATGGGGGCGAGAGAGTCTGCTTCGTGGTGGTTCCTGAGCGGTCAGCAGGCCAGCCTCTGGGGCTTCATGACCCGGGGGCTGGGCATGAATGCTCCTGAGCCCATCCCTCCTGATGAGCGGTTGAATCCGCTGGATCTCTACCAGCACGACCTGCGGGTGGTGCTGGTGGACCGTGCCGGTTGGGTTCGCGGGTATTACGAAGTGTTTCACCCCCAGCCGGAGATGGCGGCCCTCTTCTGCGAGCGACTGGAAAATGATGTCCGCCGGTTGCTGGAGGATCGTGGGCTTTAGAACCTGTTTGGATAAAAACATCTGGGTGTGGCAGGTTCAATTAAGGGATTAAGATAAGAGAGGCTTCGCCGAGGCTGAGATCTACCCCTCCGGGTTGCGGTCCTTTTGAGCCTGGACGGCGTTGCTCATCGGTTGTGAATCTCGATTCACGCCCTCTTCGCGCCTTGTCCAGACTCAAAATGCCCCGCAACACACCCAGCGTTTTTATCCAAACAGGTTCTTAGGCCGCTGCGTCCTCAACCTTTTAAACCACTCAACGATGAAACTGAACAAGAAGACAGATATGAACCCGAATCCTACGACCCATCCATCACGTCGGTTTGCAATGTTTTGTGTTTCCCTGGCCTTTCTCCTGGTATCGGTCACAGGACTGCCGGCGGAGGACAAGGTGGTGTACACCTACGAAGGCCGGATCAGTGGCGTGTTCTGCAGTGCCTGCTCCGCCAAGGTCAAGGCGGCCATGGGCAAACTCGCGGGCGTGTCCACGGTCAAGATCAGTCCTGCCGAGGAACTCGGCGTGCAGGCCTTGAAGGTGCAGTCCACCTCTCCAGATCTCACCAAAGAAGCGGCCATTGCCGCACTCGGAGAAGCGGCGAAGGAGTTCACGATTCACCAGTTTGAGCGAAAGCCGTAGGTGCGGATGCTCCTTGGGAACGATGGGGCTGGCGAAGCTGGAATGGCGACAAGACGCATGCCTGGCAGGCGAAAGCGGCGTCTAACCGCCAGCACTCCAAGACACTGGCGTGTCGGTTGAACCTGCCAGGTGAAGCGGTGTCCCCCCACTTATCACCTTTCACTCTTAACTTTTTACTCCTTCTAAATCGGCCCAAAGACATTCTCCCGCACGGTCACAATGGCATCAAGCATCCGCTCTGCCTCGTGGCGGAGTTTGGGATCCAGGCTGCTGGCGGCCCGGTTGTAGCGACGGTAGAGCAGCGCCAGTCGCTGGCGGATCTCTTGCTTCGGCATTTTGGGGGCGATGCCGCAGATCTCCTCAGGGGTGGGACCGGCCAGGGTGGCTGGCTGAACGATGTCGATGAGCCGGGAGATGCGCTGCGGCTTGAAAACGCCATCGCCTGCGGGAAGAGCATCATCAGCCGCGGCTGCCGTGGCTCTCTTTTCCGCACGACGGATCGCGTCAGCCGTGAAGCTGTCCTTGATGGCTTTGAGGGATTTGAAGACGTTGTCAAACATGCAGGCAGATCGGAGGGAGGTGTGGGAGTCTTTGAAACTTCTAACTACTCGATGCGGAGCTGGCGGAGGGCCCGGCCGCGTTTCAAGAGCTCCTCTTCGGACAGGATGCCGGCACCGCGATAGCTCACGGCCACCTCCTGCGAACGTCCACTCTGCTTGTCCACCACCAGGGCCCGGACCCGCTGGTTTTCATCGTAGCTGTACGTCACTGCCACTTCGCAGCCGGCTGGGCGGTCGGGGGGCACTTCCAGGGTGATCTTGCCAATGACGTCAACAAACCGCGGATCGTCATCCTCCCCCTGGGTGATGTCCACCTCGATGAAGCGCTCATTGGCTTCTGAGGTCATGTAAACTTGCGTCTTGGAGCAAGGGATGGGGGTGTTCTTGGCGATGACGATGGAGTTGCGCACCGCTTCCTCACCGGTGGACGCATTCACCAGCATGGCCAGGGTGCCATAGCTCTGGTTGCACACCTCGCGAACATGAGAGGCCCTTTGGGCGAAGACGGCCGCTCCCAGGGCCACGGCTTCATCCACATTGCTGCAGGACTTGGGCTGCTTGCCAAAGAACTTCTCCAGCGCGGTCTTGACCTTGGGAATCCGGGTGCTGCCCCCCACCAGGACCACGTGATTGATGTCGGTGGGTTTCAATGACACGCCGTTCAACGCCTGCTCCACCAGCATGATGGAGCGCGTCAGCAGCTTGGAGACGGCTTTTTCAAAGGCCTCACGATGCAGCTCGATGCGCGCAATGCCGTTGATGTCGTTCCCGATGGTGTCCGTATAGCGCTGCAGCTTGCTGAGCATCTTTTTGGCATCTTCCGCCGCCTGCAGGGCACGACGACGCTGACGCTCGTCATTGAAGAGGTCGGCATTCACCTGCTGCCGGTACTGGTCGGCATAGAGCTCAAGCAGCATCTCATCGATGTTGGAGCCGCCCAGGTGCCGGGCACCTTCGGAGGTGAGGATCTGTATTTCCTCGTTCTGCACCTCCAGGATGGTCACATCCAGAGTGCCGCCGCCCAGGTCAAAGACCAGAATGCGGCCATTCACGTCCTGGGTGTGGGCGTAGTACACCGCGGCAGCCGTGGGTTCATTGACGAGGCGGCTCACCTTGATCTCTGCCATCTCTGCGGCAGCGATGGTGCTTTTGCGCGCCAGTTCGTTGAAGTTGGCCGGCACGGTGATCACCGCCTCGGTGATGTCTCCGATGAGGCGGGAGCAATCCCGTTTGAGCTTGGACAGGATGAGCGCGGAGATCTCCGCCGGGGTCCAGCGGCGGCCGTCCACCTCGACGTAATGGTCCGGGTCATCCATGTGCCTTTTGATCTGGTACACGGTGCGTTCCGGATCCCCACCGTCACGCGCGGCGCTGCCCACCAGGGTGATTTCCTCGTGCTGATCGAAGTACACGACCGAAGGCGTGAGGCGTTCACCGTCCCCATTGGGGACGATTTCAGGCTGGCCGTCTGGCCGCAGGTAGGCCAAACCTGATAGGGTAGTGCCGAGGTCAATGCCGACGAAGTCTGCCATGGGGGCTGCGTGCGCGTGCGCTCTGAGGATGGGGAGAAGGGCGGTGGGAGTGCCGCCCGGCAATTGCTACTCGCTGGAGGTTTTCACCTCCACTTTGCGGAGAACGATCTCGCGTCCGTCTCCCGGAGCGTAGAGGTATCCGGGCCGGTAGCTTTCCGCCACGCGGGTCTTTCCGGTGCCGCCCAGGTTTTCCACCACGTTGATGCGCTGGCGCAGGGCAATGTCCACTTCCGTGTCCGGGCGGACCTTGAACTCCGTGACACCGTGCTGGGCCAGTACATCCTCAAAGGAGGCCCGCAGGGTGCGCAGTTGCTGCGCGACACCGGCGGAGGCGGGTTCGCGCTCGTAACGTTGGATGAGATTGTCCAGGAGGTCGAGCCGCTTGATGACGTCACCCGCGAAGAAGATGACCGTCTGCTCTTCAGTATTGGAGGAGAGCTTGTTTTTGAGCTCTTCGTGTTTCTCCAGCAACTCCCGGTTGCGCTCCTTCATCCGTGACACGAGCTGGGACTCCTCGGCGCGAATCTCGTCGGAAAGCTTCTTCTTGATCTCTTCGGCATCGCGGCTGGCCTTGTCGAGATTCTTCTGCACCTCGGTCTCCACCTCCTCACGCTCATTCCGCAGCTGGTCCAGGCGCTGGTTTTCCTTTTTCACCGTTTCCTGGAGGCTGTTCAGCCTGACCTGCAGGGAGAGTTCCAGTTCGGAGAACTGGCTCAGCCGGGCTTCGGCGTCACGACGGCGTGCTTCTGCCTGGGAGGTGGCCTCCTGGAGAGAAAGAATCCGGTCGCTGCTCTGGGTGAGGGACTGCACGCGGTTCTCCGTCTCCAGCAGGCGTGACTGCGCTTCCAGCACGTCAGACTCATGGCCGGAATGTTGTTTCCTGAGCGCCTCGATGCTGGTGGTGAGGCCAGATTCCTCCTCCCGAAGTTGTTTGAGGTAGAGATCGTGTTTCTCAGACGCGTCCACGAGCAGTTTCTCGTGCTCCTGGATGCTGGTCTGCAGCTCGTTGAGCTTCTGGCCGGCCGTTGCTCCGGCATCCAGCACTTTTTGAATGCTCTGCTCCTGGTTCTCGATCGCACGCTGCAGGTCTGCGAGTTCGCGTTCCCGTCGCCCTTTCTCGTCTTCCAGCGCACGGTTCTGTTGCTCCATTTCTCCCAGCTTTTTCTGGGTATTGGCGGCCTCTTTGGCGAGGTTGAGAGACAGGCTTTCCGCCTCGCTGCGCTGGCCCAGCAGGGTTTGCAGCGTGGACTGGGCGGCGGTCATTTCAGCATTGAGCTCGGGCATGCCGGCTCGAATGGCTTTCTCCTCGTCAATGGTGGCCTGGAGCTTCCGCTCCAGTTGCACGAGTTCTGCCTCCTGGGTGTTGATCTGCGTGGCAAGCGTGTCTGCCTTTTGCTGCACATCCTGGAGCTGGGCCTCGCCCTTCTCCAGACGGCGGGTGTGATCCTCCATGCGTGACCGGCCCAGCTTCTCCTGCTCCGTCAGCGTGATGACCTCACGACGGAGTGTTTCACGCTGCATTTCCAGGTCCACGAGCTTTTTCTCCTCCGCGTCACGCTGCTTTTCAGCGGCTTTCAGCGAGGCCAGAGCCTGATGCAGACGTTCCTCAATCTTCTCCAGTTCGGCAAGCCGCTCATTGGCAGCGGCGACGCGGCCATACAGACTCTCCAGCGTGCGCTCGGCACTGCCGATCTCGCTCTTCTTCACCGCGAGGGAGGTGGTGAGCATCTGGATCTCGCTGCGAACGTCCACCGTCTTCGCGTCGAGCTGGGCGCGTTCAGTTCGGGAGCGCTGCAGTTCCCGGGTGGCGGTCTCCAGACCGGAGCGGGTGGATTCGAACTGCAGGCGGTCGGCCTCCAGATCTGCCTTGAGCTGGGAAGTGGCGGACTCTGCAGACTCTTTGTCAGAGAGAAGCTGGGCCAGCAGGCTCTGCTGCTCGGAAGTGTTCTGGTTCAAGGAATCCAATGTCTCGCGCACTGTCGCGAGCTTCTGCTCAGTATCGGCCTGTTCGGCGAGCTGCGCCTCCAGGGCGGCGGCCTGCCGTTGCAGATCTGCCAGACGGGAGTCGAGCTCGGCCACCTCATTCTTGCGGGTGCCAAGCACCAGCGTGGCGGACTCCGTCTCCAGATGGAGGCTTTCCAGGCGCTTCGTCTGGGTAATTTCCTCTTCGGTCATGCGGGCCAGGGCTTCCGCGAGGGTGCCGTGACGTCCGGTGACGTCTTCCAGTTCCTTGTTTCTGACGAGCGTCTGTTCACTCAGGGTTGCGTGCTCGAGGTGCTTCGTCGCGAGGTCCTCGTGCAGAGTGGTCGTTGCCTTCTCCGCCTCGTGTTTCTTCTGCTCTGCTTCTTCGAGTAGCTTCCTGGTCTCAGCCAGGCGGGTTTCCGCTTCTTTGTGCTCGGAGAGATGAATTTCCAGCTGGGCGGACTTTGCCAGGAGATCCTTCAGCACCGTGTCTGCGGAGATCCGTTTCTGCTCCAGCTCGTGGGAGAGTTTCTCGTGCTCGGCCTGCCGGTCGGTGAATCGTTGCTGCTGCTCCTTGGCGGAGGCATCCAGTTCCTCGTTCTTCTTGCGGGAGTCTTCTTGGGTGATTTGAAGGAGCTCGATGTTCTCCTCCAGGCTGGCCTGCTGCCGGGTGAGGGTCTGGACCAGCGTGTGTTGGGCCGTGCCACGCTCCAGCAGGGCCTTGAGCACCGTTTCCTTCGCGTCGCGTTGACCATTCAGCTCCAGCAGCTGGGACTCTTCTTTGGACCGCTTTTCGGTGATTTCCTCGAGCGCCTTGGTCGCAGCTTCCAGCTTTGACTCGGTGGCAGCGAGTTCGGCGAGCCGTTGATCAGCGCTTTCTTCTTTGGAGCGAAGGGTGGCAAGTTTCTCCTCGATCCGCTTTTCTTCGGCCTCCAGGTTCCCGATGGATTTCTCCAGGTCTGTCTTCTGGGCGGTGAGTTTTTCGCTGGTTTCTTTGGCCCGGGCGTTCTCTTCATCCAGCCGCTTGCGCGTGGACTGGAGTTCCGAGTTGAGCACCTCCACCCCTTGGCGGAGGGATTTCTCCAGCGCACCAGCCTCCTTGAGTGCCTGCTGCTTCTGGGCGAGTTGGGCCTCCAGGGCGGCGTGCTCCTCCTTGGTGACTTTCATGGCCGATTCCAAGCTGTTCAGCTCGGGGGAAGACGATGAAGCAGGGGGAGGGGAAACCTCAGGGAGGTCGCTTTTCTGGGATGGGGGAGCGAGGCTTTCGGGCTGGCTCTGGGATTCTTGGGAGGGCAGCGGGGAGACCACCTTTACCACCATGGTGTCTGAGGAAATCATACCATAGCGGGGCAGGCGTGCGCCCGCAGGGGCTGGAGGCGGTGCCGACGGACTCGTAGAGGCGGGCGGGGAAGATGGGACGGGAGCCGGAGCGGGGACAGGGGGCGCTGCCGGTGAGGAATTCTGCCCGGAGGCGGTGGCAGGTGCAGGTGGGACAATGGGCACAGGCGGTGAGAGGGGCTCCTCTACAGAGGCTGGCGGTGCCGGAGGGGCTGCGACGGCTGCTTCTGCCTCAATTTTGATAGGGGCAGGGGGTGCTGGAACCGGGGCGCTGGCGGGCTGAAGGGCCACGGGCTCGGTCCTGGTGGAAGGGGCGGCCTTTAGCACGGGTGGGGCCGGAGCCAGGGGGGTAACCGGAGCCGTAGCGGCGGTCACCACAGGCGCGGCCACCAGTACCGGTGCAGTCGCGGGGCTCACTTTGGCAACTGGCGCAGGAATGGTCACCTCCGCTTCAGGAGCGGGCTCTGGTGTGGGCTCGGGAACTGGCACGACAACCTGTGCAGGAGCAGGAGCAGGGCCAGCCGCTGGTGGAACGGGCCTACCTGGTACGGGGACTTGTGGGCCTTGGCCTTGAGAAGGGACCGGGGGGCGACCCGGTATGATGGGGCCTCCGGGGCGAGGGGCCTGCGGTCCTTGGACTGGGCCCGGCGGCCTGGCTCCGCCCACAGTGGGGCCGGTGGGCCCGGTAGGACGGATGGGGGCACCGGGGGGGCTCACCACTGGACGGGCTGCGGGGCCCACGGGAGCTGCAGGACCGGGGCGCTGGGCACCGGGTGGAGGGATGACGGGCTTGCCAGCTGGAGGCGGCGTGGGGCGTCCTGGCACCTGTGCCATCGGTTTTCCGGGCATCGGCGCGACCGGTTTCCCCGGGACGGGCATCCCAGGCTTTGCGGCAACGGGCGCTCCGCCGGGGGCAGGTGCGGCAGGCATGGCCGGGCGGCCAGGACCTGCGGCAGGCCCGGGTGGCAAGGGGCGGGGGCCGGCGTTCTGCCCCGGGATTGGTGCCCGGGGCATATTGGGAGCCGGGGGCAGATTGGGCCTCGGGGCTACTCCTCCGGCAGCTGCCAGATTCGGTGCAGGCGGTGTGGCGGCAGCAACAGCGGGAGGCGGAGTGAGGGTTGAGGGAGGGGGCGCAAGCGTAGGCGCGGGAACGGCGGCCGGAGCAGGCGTTGAGACGGCCGCAGGCTTGGCTTCAGTTTCCGTTGGGGCACTCTTTTCGGTCGCCCCATTCAGGACGGGCTGCCCGCCTGTGGGTGCGGACGCAGGGATAGGGATGAGTTGGGTGGAGCGATGGCCGCCTTCCAGGGTTTCGGCATCACGGCGCTTCTCCTCTGCTGAAGAGGTGCCTCCGCGGGCCTCTCGCTCACCACCTGGCAGCTTGGTGTCGCGGAACCGGGCTTCGAGATGGCCAAAGTTGACCTTGTCGCCAGGTTTGAGCTTGGCCCGCTCCACCCGTTCATCGTTGACGAACGTGCCATTGGACGAATTGAGGTCCACCACTTCGTAGAAACCGTCAGGCTGTCTGAGCAGTTCCGCATGGAAGCTGGAGATCCCCTCGTTTTCGATCAGGATTTCGTTTCGAGCGTTGCGCCCGAGGCTGAGCCGATCTTCGACCAGGTCGAAAATGAACTCGTTTCCGTTGTTGAGATTGAACGCCAGATAGGGCATGGGACACTGGGCTATGCGAAGAAGCCCATTTTTGGGCTGCGAGCTTGCTTAATGAAAGAAATCCAGCGGTGAGTCACTGGGTGACTCATTGAAAATGATCGTCACTCCGACTGCCAGAAAAATGAAATTTGGCTTTAATAATATCTCCGTACCGGGGCGGGTATCGAGCCTGCTCGTCTTCCTCTTCACCACTGTTCTTGTCGTTTCGGCTCAGGCGCAGAACCTTTCGCAGCCGCAACTGGAGCGCATCGGGCGCAGGATCTGGCAGAACGAATGCGCCGGGACCGTGGAGGGCCTCACCAGCTGGAACAAGGGGGAGTACTTCGCCTCACTGGGGATCGGACACTTCATCTGGTATCCCGCCGGAGTGCAGGGCCCGTTTGAGGAGAGCTTCCCGCCGCTGGTTCGCTGGCTCCAGCAAACCGGGGCTCCGGTCCCTCCCTGGCTGCTGAAGACTCCTGATTGCCCGTGGACCTCCCGCGAGGCGTTTGAGCAAGACCGCAACTCACCGCGGCAGAAGGAACTGCGAAATCTCCTGGCCAGAACGGTGGCCCAGCAGACCCAGTTCATCATCCACCGGCTCGCGGCGGCCACGCCGAAGTTCAAAGCGGCGGCTGGCAAGGCAGCCCCTCATGTGGAGCGGAACCTGGCGCTGCTCCAGCAGTCGGCGGCCGGCAATTTTGCGCTCATCGACTACGTCAATTTCAAAGGAGAGGGGCTCAACCCCAAGGAACGGTACAATGGGCAGGGCTGGGGGCTGCTCCAGGTGTTGATCGAGATGCGGCCGACGGATGCCGATGGGGCACCCGCGGCGTTTTCAGAAGCGTCCAAACGGGTGCTTACCCGGCGGGTGCAGAATGCTCCAGCAGAGCGCAAAGAGCAGCGTTGGCTGGAGGGCTGGAAGAATCGTTGCGAGGGCTACAAGTCCGCCTGAGGCGAAATCGCCCCAGAATCCCCCACGGCATCTTGCTTGACTCCCCGGATGCCTTGACCTAAACACTCCGCCCCATGGCCGAACAAACGACCCTCATCCTTCTCAAGCCCGACTGCGTCTCCAAAAATCTCTGTGGCGAAGTGCTCAAGCGCTTTGAAGGAGCCGGTTTCCAGATCCGTGGCCTGAAAATGCTTCAGCTTGATGACGCAGTCCTCGCTGATCACTACTCCCATATCGCTTCCAAGCCTTTCTTCCCGGATGTGGCTGACTTCATGAAGAAGACCCCGGTGGTCGCTCTGGCCCTCGCGGGTGAGAACGTCATCGAGCAGGTGCGTGCCCTCCTCGGGCCGACGGACTCCCGCAAGGCCGACAAAGGCACGATCCGTGGCGACTTCGGTGGCGACATGATGGTGAACGTGGCGCACGCCTCCGACTCCCCGGAAGCTGCCGCGGCAGAGCTCCAGCGCTTCTTCAAGGACGGCGAGATCTTCTCTTACACGAAGCTCACTGCCTGATTTCAGGCCGTCAGAGGCATGCATGCCCCTGGCCATCAATGATTTGAACGAAATACGGGCGGATGGCGTGAGCCATCCGCCCGTTGCGTTTCTTAGCTATCTAAAATGGGGTGAATCAGGCGGCTCCGGAAAGGAGCAGGCGGTTCCGCTCATCCACCTGCTGGTTCAGGGTGCAATAGTCCCAGGCATAGCCGAAGCCGACGAGTCCGCCCGTCAGCGCCCAGAGGATGCCGGTGACCCACTTGCCCATGTAGAAGCGGTGAATGCCAAAAATGCCCAGAAAGGTCTGGAGCACCCAGGCCACCGAGTAGTCGATGGGGCCGGACGTGAACTTCAGATCGGCCTCCCGGTCCATCTTGGGGATCAGGAACAGGTCAACGATCCAGCCAATGAGGAAGAGGCCGAAGGTCAGCATCCAGATGATGCCGCTGACCCGCCGCCCATAATAGAAGCGGTGGGCGCCAAAGAAGCCAAAGATCCATAGCAGATAACCAACGGTTTTGCTGTGTGTACTGGAGGTGGTGTTCATTGAGGGGTTTGCAGAGTTGTCTGCGGCATCAATTTAGTGCACCAACGCGATGAACCCAACCGAAACTGGTCAGGATCGAACACGACAGAAAATTCACCTTGCCTTCTTGAGGAATGAGCGTATCCCTACCTGTCTGGCACATAAGGGCGTATTTGACTCGGCCCGCCAGGGATTTTTCTTCAGCATGTCGTCCAACATTTCGTTTCGCCGCAGCCTCATCCGTTTTGTACAGGGTGTGAAAGAGTTGTCGGCTCGCGTATGTTAAGTGTGTTCCGTATGGTACCCACTGCGTTCATGCCCGTATGCTTTGGCATCCATGTTGGATGTCTTTTTGCCCTAAACTCACCGGAGGTGCGTCATCAACCCTAGCTTCAATAACAGACCACGACCAGGCTTCAACCGTGGAGGCCGGTTCCAGGACCAAACCCGCGTCAACGACCGTATTCGGTCTCCCAAAGTCCGTGTCATTGACGGTGCTACCAACCAGCAGCTCGGCGTGTTGCCGACTGGCCAGGCGGTTCGCATGGCCAAGGAACGCGGGATGGACCTCGTGGAGATCTCCGCTTCTGCCGATCCACCGGTCTGCAAGATCGTGGACTACGGCAAGTACAAGTACGAGCAGGAGAAAAAGAAGAAGGAGTCTGCCAAGGCCCAAAAGGGTGGAAAGCTGAAGGAACTCAAGTTCCGCGTCGGCATTGATCCGCACGACTACCTCATCAAGATCGCCCACGGCGAGGAATTCCTGTCCGAGGGCAACAAGGTCCGCGTCCAGCTCCAGTTCAAAGGTCGCCAGATGGCGCACCAGGAAATTGGATTCCAGCTCGCCAGACGCATCCGCGAAGATCTTCTGACGATGGGCCACGTGGACCAGGATCCGAAGATGGCTGGCCGTAACATCAACATGCAGATCTCCCCGTTGCCCGAAAAGCAGCGTCAGCGGAAGTTCGCCAACTTCAAGCATGGGAAGTTCCTTGACCCTGAGGAAGAGGACAACACCCATGAGGAGCATCATGAGGATGACCACGCCCATGATGAGGTGGAAGGCTCCAATGGCGACGCTCCTACGGGCGAAGCCCCCGCTCCCGCGCCTGCGCCCAAGCAGAACGGCACCAAGGCGAAACCTCGTCTGGTGATCGATCCGTCCAACGTGGATTCGGCGTAGTCTTGAACAGAACCCAGTGGAGCCAGCCAGCATGAGCGGAAGCCCAGAGCATCGGCTGCTCCTTTTTGATATCGACGGCACCCTGCTCGACACTGGTGGGGCAGGTGCCGGAGCCCTGCTGGATGCCGCCGAGGAGGTCCTCGGCGTCCGGCGGGAGGATCTCCCGCCTCTGGATCTGGCGGGCGCGACCGATGGCGGCGTGATCCGCAAGCTCTTTGCGGATGCAGGTCAGCCCTTGCAGCCTGATCGCGCGGAGGCCTATTACGCCTCCTACCTCGGGCATCTGCAGCGCCGGGTGCGGCACGAGGAGTTTGCCGGGCGGTTGCTGGGTGGCGTGGTGGACCTGCTTGCCCAGGTGGGCCAGGAAGATCGCTTCTCCGTCGGATTGCTCACGGGCAACATTCGTCGGGGCGCAGTGATCAAGTTGGAGCGCTTCGGCATTCATGGTCACTTCCTGGATGGCGGCTTTGGGGATGATGGCGAAGACCGCAATCATCTCGGTCCCGTGGCGGTGCGCCGTATGGCCCAGGCCGCGCAGCGGCATTTCACTCCGGAGCAGGTCATCGTGATTGGCGACACCCCTCGCGATGTGGCTTGTGCCCACGCTATGGGGGCACGTTGTCTGGCGGTTGCCACAGGCAAGTTTGACCACGCCTCGCTGCAGTCCCTCGGAGCCTGGCGGGTCGAGGAAAATCTCCACGATGCCGCGAGGTTGATCGAGGCGTTTGCCGCCTGAGGCGTCGGCATCAGGGCGCAAACACAAAAAATCCCGGACCCTTTGATGGCCCGGGATTTGAGGTCAGAGAAGATCAGCGCTGAATCTCCTGATCAAGGCAGCGGACGCACCCAGTAGTTGCGCACGCGCACTGGCGGATCGTTCTTGTGGTCCTGCAGGCGGACCGGGGCTTTCTCCGGGAACTCACCATCGTAGTTGGTGATGTTCTTGTGTTTGGTGGGTCCCATGATCTTGGTGTGCACCTGCACGCAGACGCCGTTCACAAACGTGGTGACGTAGGCGGGCTCCACTACCTTGCCGTCCTTGAGTTTGGGCGCGGTGAAGATGATGTCGTAGGTCTGCCATTCACCAGCAGGGCGCACCGCATTGACGAGCGGTGGCGTCTGTCCGTAGATGCAACCCGTGACGCCATCGGCATAGGTGGGGTTGTTGTAGCAATCCAGCATCTGGCTCTCATAGCGATCCATGAAGAACACGCCGGCGTTGCCTTTCTTCTGGGAGTTGCCCTTGGTCTCGGGGGCGCTCATCCACTCGATGTGAAGCTGGCAGCTCGCGAACTGCTCCTTGGTCCAGCAGTCGCCGCCAGCAATGAGGAGTTCACCGTTCTCGACCTTCCACGGGCAGGGCTTGCCATCCTTGCTCACCAGGGCGTCCGTGCTGCCGCCATCAAAGATCACCACCGCATCAGCCGGAGCGCTGGCATTCGTCTTGCCAGGGGCCACCACAGGCGGGGCTGGGCGCTTGATGTCATGCACCCGCCATTCCGTGCCAGGAATGATCGGCGTGTCTTCGTAGCCAATGGGAGAGGGCTTGTCTTCGCCATGGCAGGCCGCGGCAAAGATCGCGAGGAGGGTGAGCGCTGGTAGCTTCTTCATGTGTCAGGGAGTGGTGGATCAATAGTGTCTTGAGTCTTCGGTGATCGGGCAACACGCGGAGATGATGCGGGACCAGAAAGATAATCGTAAACTGTTGCATATTCCTCTTGCAACAAGCGGATTGTGAACGACTATGCACTTCCAATCGCGGGGTGGAGCAGCCCGGTAGCTCGTCAGGCTCATAACCTGAAGGTCACAGGTTCAAATCCTGTCCCCGCAACCAATTTCAAGTCCTTCAAAATCAGCGGTCTGCAAAGACCGCTGATTTTTTTTGGCTACCGCCCCAAACGGGGCGTGTGCCTAGGAAATCACGCTGCGTGTGCCCTGAACCGGCACTTCATTTTCCGGAAGGAATTTGCCTGTGCCCTTTCCCGAGCACAGACATGGCATCCAAGTTCCTCCGCCGCCAGAAATGGTGGGTCAAATTTCGTCATCCTCGAACCGGGCATTTGTTCCGGGAGAGCCTGCAAACGCATGATGCGGTGCGGGCCGAACTGATGCGCGCCCGCATCGAAGTTCAGCTCCAGCTGCTGGAGCCGAAGTTCCTCAATGTGGAGCTGCCCCAATCCCTCGCGAGCCTACTCGACTGCCCGGCCGTCGCGGGTTCTGAGACCCCAATGCTGGAGGCTCCTCTCCCGCAGCCGACAAAGGCAGGCCCTGCGCAAGAATCTCCCACTGAGAAACCTCGAACCACCGTGGATGAGGCTGTGGCCGCCTACCTGCGTTTTGTTCGTTCCGAGAATGCCTCGGCCCACGTCTCCAACAAGGTATCCATTTTCAGACGCTTCTTGGGTGACAAGCGAATTGAGGCCATGGGCGGACCTGCACGGGTGAAAAACTGTGCCCGAAAAGCTTCCTCCACCGAGGGAGCCATCGTGAAGCCCTTTTTCACCGGGACGTATCTGGACGAGATCACACCTGCTCTGGTACAGGAGTTCATCGAAGGATTGGGTGTGGGGCGCGATACCATGCGCCACTATCGGCAGTGCTTCCATCACTGGTTTTCGTTCTGTCTGAAGTTTGATCTGTACCACCCGACGAACTGGCATCGGCCCAACCCGATGTCCGGGCTGTCCAGCTATGTGACGCGCAATCGCCAGATCGACTTCCTCACTCAGGACCAGATCCAGGCGCAACTCTCTGCGCTGCATGAGCACCCGACAATACGGATGGCCGTCGCGGTGATGATCTATGCCGGACTGCGACTCTCGGAAACGCTCTGGCTGACCAGAGACTCCATTGCCCCGGACTTCAGTTTCCTCTCAGTCCGCAACCGTGCTGACAAGGATGCTGGCGTGGACAGTTCCCTGAAAACGGGTGAGCGTACCGTCACGATCCTGCCGACTTTGCGTCGTGAACTGGAACTCTATGTGAATCGTACTGAGGGCACTTGGCTGTTTCCCAAGTCCGGGGGAGGTCGCTGGCGTGCCGATACCTTCGGTGCCAAGCTTCGCACATTGAACGAGAAGCCTCAACTGCCCTGGACGTGCCTCGCATTTCGGCACACCTTTGCCACCCAGCGCGCTGCGGAAGGCTGGCCGCTCTTCCGCATCGCCAAGGAGATGGGCAACAGTGTGGCAGTTGTGGAGAAGTACTATGCGGGTTTCATTCGCCCGGTTCAGCTCCAAGACGGATCAAGGTGAGCTTGATTTCAGCTTTTCGAACGCAAGTCTGATCTGACTGGTCTTCTCGACTATTAATCTGGAACTCTTGCCGATTCGCAGGGCTTCTCGCACTGTTGCTTGCAGGGCCTGTCCGAAAGAAGAATCGGCCAAGTTTTCGATGATTTCGGCCCATTCAGCAGGGCTGAGGAGATTCGCCAGTTCGACGAACTCTGCGGCCGCCATGGTGTTTGCGGGATGCGTTGTCAGTGCTCCGATGAGATCTTTGGCATCCTCTTCGTCGTGGGGTTCCAATACAGACTCAGCCGGAGTAGAATGTAGCGCGTCGTCGAAGCTCAAGTGCGTTTTGTGAGACAATAGCTTCCCAAGGATATGTCGACTAAGAAACGCCTTCCATCTTGTATGGAGACTCTTTTCAGATTCGGCAAAATAGGGGGCCAAATCCAGGCCTCCCTGAATTTGTCGCTGTACGTTCTCGATGGTGTATCTGCTGATCCTGTGTGCCCCCTCACCGAAAGACTTCAATGCATCGCTTACCGCAGCTTCGATCTCCGACCAGCGGTTAGTGGCTTCCTTTCTGAGGCTTTTGTCAATGGCTAGCAGAACCTGCTTTTTGCCATGTGGCGTTTTGGTGTTGTAATGGTTCGCTATGCTTTCGCAAACAAGCTGGCTCCACTTCACTTCCAGCAAGTCGATCTCCGACCTTATTTCCTTTTCAATTCCAAGCAGGAGCAGATCGGCATCTAGATCCAACAATACGTTCCCGAAACTTTCATTGGACCTTGCATTGGGATTATGATTTCTATGCGGCTTGCCCCCGTTCTGCCCAAGAATCGGCAGTCGGTCGTGGAAAAAGCGACGTCCGAATTCCATCGTCTTGAACTCCTCTGGAGTGACTTTGCCGTCGTGGAAGGTCCAGTGGGAGGGACAAGGCTCGTATTTGATGAAACCAAGCGTTTCATGGGCGAATCCCGTAGACAGCTGTGATCCAAGTTCCTCTACAAACTCCTGTTGCTTGAGGAAAATGTGTAGAAGATAATCGCCGTACCAATTCCGTTCGACAGCTTCAAAGATTGCCGCGGGCAATATCGGCGCGCTAAACACGAAGTACGTGGTTTCGACTCCGTCTTCAAAAATCACTTTCCGGAAAACACCATTTTCGCGGTATAGCTCCTTGTCAGCGGCCCCGACATTAAGTTCCACCGATGGGGGACCAAGCTGGTGACGTGGAATAAGCACGAACGGAGTGCTGCAGTCGAGGGAGTTCGCCCTTGAACCTAGCAGCATCGGCCCGAGCATGCGTGACCCCAGTTGCAGCCCGACTTGTCTGTTCGAATACTTTAAGCGAAGGGATCGAACCGATTCCCGAAGGTTCTTCCTGAGCTGACGGGCCATTTCGTCAGGATTCCGGCCTGCTTTAGCAGTCTCCAGCTTTATTCCTAGGTGCGGAAGTACATGAAGGGCCATTTGAATGCGATTCGAATCCGCTGGATCTTGAACTACTTCGACTCGAGGTCGCAGCGAAACTTCCTTCCAGTCAAATTCATCACGCCATGTGAGCTTTGCCCGCAGTTTTTCGTCCAGTTCAAACATCGCTCCATATGCGGCATGGTAGTAGCGGTGGAAGTCGAGTTGTCGGGCTAGTTTGAGCATCTGATCCAAGTCCAGATCCCACCAGAATCCGCCGTGAAAACGGTCTGACCGCCATATCTGGATTGTACGTTCAAGAAGACTTAGCCAGGGAAGAAATGCCGCTCCGTTCCAAAGAGGCCGCAGTTCTGTCAGCGTGTTCTCCAGTGTTCGAAGCAAATGATAAGGCCTTGCGAAAAAGATAAGATTCTCATTCATGTCCCACGTCACCGCAGTTCCACACCATGTTCGCAACGATTCGATTGCTGTTCTGCCTGAGCACAACGCAATTAGATTTACCTGAGTGGGGATGACGCCGGGCAAACTCGCATTTTTTGAGATCTCCAAAACAGACGACTTCTCCTTGCACTTCCTGAATGCTTCATTGCAGGATTTAAACAATGCTGAAAAGCAATGGTCGGATGATGTCCAGGGCTTAGTCTGGGGTCTGGCTTCGTAAGCCTTGAGCAATTTCTTCTTGGTAAGGTGGAGGAGCTGGTTCGTGTCATCGGCGGTTTCCGCTCTTGAGCTGACCACTGCAAGCACCACGACGATCTCGTCTTTTGAAATGCTGAGATGGGTGATGTCCAAAATGTCGGGCAAGTTGCGATTTGAGCTAAGCAACCATTCTACAAGGGTGTTGAAGCCTCGTCTCCCGGGGGCACCTTGGGGCTGCTCTTGGAATGCCGTCATTCGTTGCTGCTTCCATCGTTCGATATACTTGCCGACACCTAGCTGGCGAAGTTCCGCTAGGATATTGCTGATGTTGGATTGACCAACATTGAACCGACTGGCTATGACGTTACGAGGTTCTCCCGACAAGAGGCTTGAGACAATCGCGACCCTGCGCTGCTGAGTGGGAGACAGGAACTCGGCGGCGTGCGCTGCGATAGACTTCAGCTCCTCTCGCTCGTTGTCGTTCACCGAGATTGTGACGGTGGCACTAGCGGGTTCAGACTTCATTTTTTAGGCTGAGTTTGCCGGAGATCTTTGTCAACGGATGAAAAATACCAACTCCACGAGCTGGACCGCTGCTGAGATCGCCCTGCGCTGGGCGGTGCACCCCGCTTCAGTACTTCGGATCATGCGGCGGTTTGGAATTGCCGGCGCCAAGTTCGGCACCTCCCGGCAGTCTGCCCGACGCTTCTCGGCTGAAGAGCTCAAGTTGGCGGAATCCTATGCCCAGTTGAACAACACTACCCAAGCTAATCATGCAAAACACGACACCACCTCTGACTGCAAACAATCCTGACCTCGCGTCCGTCCTCTCGCAGATGCCCTCTGCCCCTCTGGATCCTCTCGATCTCACTGCCTTTCGTCTCGAAGCGACCATCAGCGATGGTGTCGCAAAGAAGGTGCTCACAGTGCTACCGATTCGCAAGCCAGCGAAAGACTCGTTCGTCCGTACGCACCTTGACCCGCAGTGCTGGATGGTTTTCGGACTCATCGAGCTTCAAGAAACCAGCCGGATCTATCTTGTCGATCCGAAGATTGTACCTGCACTCCAGGAAAGGGGGGAGGCCACCTTCTTCCGGGCACACCTTGTCCTGACTGTCGATCGGAAGGGAAACCCGTTCCTGTGGCCGCTAAAGTTTTCCGCACAGGACAACATTTGGCATATTTCGGCGCGGGGGGCGGCGGAAAAGGCCCGTGAAAAGTGGGTGCGGGTTACTTCCAACAGAGCTGCGGGGTGCTATGACGCGGCTGTTGCGGAGAACCAGGACGCAGAGCCTCTGTGGCCTGACATGGAGTACAAGGAACTCCTGCGTCTGGCTTTCGGAAATCGGACCATCAACTCTCTGGAGCATCCGGTGCTTCTCGAACTTCGCGGTGCTTGATATGAAGATTTTCCTTGTGGATTTCGAGTACAGCGCACCTGAAGGTTTCATGCCGAGGCCGATCTGCATGGTTGCTCGGGAGTATTTCTCTGGGGAGACTGTCAGGTACTGGCTCTGGGATTGTCCGCCCAAGGACTGTCCTATCCCCACTGGGCCTGACGTCCTCTATGTTGCTTATCTTGCGAGTGCGGAACTGGGATGCCACCTGGCACTTGGCTGGCAAATGCCAGTCCACGTTCTGGATCTCTACGCTGAGTATCGGTGGATGATTTCCGGGCGCAGGCCCTTTGCAGGCTACTCTCTGTTGGGAGCCCTCCAGTCATTCGGACTGGGCGGCATGCCCGCCGTCGAGAAGTCCTCGATGCGGGAACTCGCCATCAGGGGTGGCCCATACAGTTGTGAGGAGCAACAGCTTCTGCTGAAATACTGTGAATCTGATGTGATTGCTTTGACTCAGCTACTGCACTGCATGCTGCCCCATCTCAATCTCGCTCTTGCCGTCATTCGTGGCCGCTATATGTCGGCAGTCGCCAAGGTGGAAAGGACCGGGGTCCCGATCGACTACGCTTTGTTGAACGCGATCCAGGCGCGTTGGAGGGAGCTAATGCTTGGCCTTGTGGAGAAAATGGACCGGGACTACGGAGTGTATGAAGGCACGACCTTCAAGACGGAGCGATGGGCCAAGTGGTGCTCCGCCGCCGGCATCTGTTGGCCCAAGCTGCCAAGTGGAGAGTTGGATTTGAAGCGGGAAACGTTCCGGAAAATGGGAGTGTTACACCCCCAGGTCTTGCCTATGTACGAACTGCGGACGACTCTGGCGGAACTTCGGATCAATAAACTGGCCGTCGGGCCAGACCAACGTAATCGCTACCTCGTGGGCGCTTTCGGAACGAAAACCGGTCGCAATGCGCCCTCGAGCACGAAGTCGATATTCGGACTGTCTCGGTGGATCAGGCACCTGATAAAGCCCCGTGAAGGCATGGCATTGGCCTACATTGACTGGTGTCAACAGGAACTGGGGATTGCCGCATTGCTTTCAGGAGACCGGGTGATGCAGGAGGTCTACAATTCTCATGACCCTTATCTGGCTTTCGCCTCATTGGCCGGAGCCGTACCGAAGACCGCCACCAAAGGGAGTCATCCTCGTGAACGTGGGATCTACAAAGTGGCTTCCCTTGCAGTACTAATGGGAATGGGGACAGAGGCGCTGGGGGAGGCCACGGGGACTTCTGGCGCAATGGGGGCGAGATTGCTCAGTCAGCACAAGGAAAAATTTTCTAAATTCTGGGAGTGGTCCGACGGTCAGGTTGACCGGGCGACGATGGGAGAGACGTTGCAGAGCAACTATGGGTGGCAACTGCACCCAGAAATGGATGGACCTACCACCTTCCGGAACTTTGGTCTACAGGCGAACGGGGCCGAAATGCTTCGGATCGCTGCGATGGCGATTACCGAGCGCGGAATAAGCCTTTGCGCCCTGGTGCACGACGCTCTGTTGATTGAGGCACCTTTGGACGAAATCGACGCTGTGGTTGCAGACGTGAAGGCTTGCATGGCCTCTGCCAGCCGCGCTGTGCTCGGGGGTTTTGAACTTGATACGGAGGCTTACGTCATTCGTTGGCCGAACCGATTCTGCGACGAGCGCGGCGCGAAAATGTGGGAGACAGTGATGGAACTCCTCGGTGCCAATGACTCACCTGCTCCAGTTTGAAACTTGACCTGCATCAATCTGATACACCCGATCTATATCTTCTCAGTCTTCTATGAAATACTACCTGCAAGATGAAAGTGAACCTATCGCTTATGTGATTAGTGGAAAAGGGCAAGGTGCCTCGATGAAGGCTGCTCGTGGAGCCAAGGGCTATAGCGGGAGGAAGTTTATTTGTGGCCCTATTCCGCTTTTGTGGATGTGTAAGGCAGTGTCGCTGCCCAAGTGCGGCATCGTTGTGGCCCTTCTCATCTCTTACTGTCGCGGACTGGAAAGGAGTGA
Organism: Verrucomicrobium sp. BvORR034; assembly: GCF_000739635.1. Classification (GTDB taxonomy): domain Bacteria; phylum Verrucomicrobiota; class Verrucomicrobiia; order Verrucomicrobiales; family Verrucomicrobiaceae; genus Verrucomicrobium. Next base: position 101,997 of record NZ_BATQ01000041.1, read on the forward strand.
TAGGTTCAAGCTCAGACCTGCCCGACTTCGTGAGTTTGGCATTGGCCGATCCAGTGGTAGCCGCGGAATCCTTGCTCTCGAAGAGGCAGGCTTGATTCGTGTAGTTGACCGACACCGCGGTCGTGCACCACTGATCGAGGTGTTGAACTGGGAGTCGTCCTTTACCGCTGAGCTCTCCGCCTCAAGTGGGCCCATTGAGAATATTCAGGTCTACTAGGCGGCAGAGATGGAATCATCTTCAAGCTCATCCTCTTCCTCTTCCTCTTCCTCTTCGTCGAGTCGGGCTAGGTGCTTCCAGGCTTCTTCCATGAGATGCTGAGACAATGCGAGTTGCTTCTCGTACGGGATGCCAGCCTTGTTCATGGCATCCATGGTGCGTTCCTGGTCGATTCGAATTTCACCGGAGGCACCGGCGACAAACTCGCCGGTGCCAAGCTCCAGATCCATTTTGAAGCGAATGACCAATTCATCAGAAGGGGTGATCATAAGTGAAGCCTGTGATGAATGGACGCTCGCGCAACACAAATGTGCGGTCTAACTTTAAATGAGCGCGTTATTGACCAGGCGGTGCAGGTATTGCATGAAATAACTCATGTGCCATGGCTGGGACATCGCCCCACATGCGAACCGGAGAACCTGCCCGGCTGGACGATTGATTCTCAAGGCTGCCTCAGAGCTTGCTTTTCTCACACAACCCAATTGCCAGGTGAAGATCGACCAACACTACGCCTCCGATTACTGGACCGAAACTTTCGGCAACACCATCTGTGTGTACTCGCAGGTGCTGGGCTTGCCTCCCGTAGAGACGGCTCTGTTCATGGCCGGAGTGCTTTGCAATCTCAGCGGCCACACTGCTGCATTGGCGGACGGTGTATCTCATCACGGCATCCCAGGCTTCAGCCTGACCGTTGTGGGCTCTGGGGATCATCGGTACCAACGGCTCCTCGACAAGCTGGTAGGGCCGGTGAAGTCGATTCAGGTTCACCTCAGGGAGGGCGCGCTTCGTTTGAACCGGTCCGTGGTCGATGGGCATACTTTTGGCCCTGTCAATGGATTGGCGGGTTTGCAGGGACAGCCGCGGAGTGAACTGTACGAGCAGTTCCTGAAAATGTGGGACGCGTCGGCGCAGGTAATGAAGCGCGGGGCAACGGTACCCCATGTTTGGGAGGAAAGGGATCCGATGATCTATTTTGGTAACTATGGCGAAGTCGAGATGGCATTGCAGTCCCGGCTCCCGGATACCCACCATCGTCCGACCATTCTTCATCTGACCAATGATCTCACCCGGCTCGAGGAGGTTCTGGGCGAGGTGTTTGATCAGAGGTTGTGGGTCGTGGATACAGCGGGAGGATTTTTTGGGAGCACCTTCAGCAAAGGGGCCGCAGCGGGAAACCGGTCCTTGCTACAGTTGGCGTCCCTGCTTGCCGGCAAAGACATCGAGGTGAGCAGGCTCCATCCCGAGCAAGGCTACGGATCGCTTCAGCATGCCCAGGTCAGGGTGATGACTTGCTCTTGCGAATCGCGCCTCGCCGACATGCTCTCCATTGAGATGGCTTCAGCCCGTCCCTCGCTTCTTCAGGAAATGTTGCTCGTAGCCCCGCAGTGGAAACCGATCATCGTGCTCGAAGACCCAAAGTGGTTTGCAGAGGCGCAGGCCGCCTACCGAGCAGCCTTGTTGGAGGTGATCAATCATCGCATCTGCCGGAACGGACCCGTTCACAAATTGGGTAGCGAGAACATGACCAACATTTGGAAGGTTGAGAGTGCTTTCGTCAATACGCTGGACAGCAGTGCTGTCGATTTGGGTAGTCACACCAGGGTGCTCTCTTGTTTGGTGCGGCAGTTGGTGTGGGCGTTTGGCCTCCTGAGGCGGGAAGGCGAACCCTTCTGGTGTCTCAGAGCCGCAGAGGTCGTAGCGCACCATGCCGCAGCGGCACATCTGGGACAGTTGCGAACCTGTCGGCAGCTTGCCAGTTCCTCCGAGGCTCAGCGCCTGGAAGAACGAATTGTCCGCAACCTGGAAAACAAGGGCCCCTCTACCCGGAGGGAAATCCAGCGGTCCTTGTTCGGTTGCAGGCAGCGTGAACTGGCTGGTGCACTGGAGGCCTTGATCTCGAAGGGAGCCCTGGCGTTTGACCGCCAGTCTGAACGCTTCGCCATTGATGTGCAGAGGGCGACGATTGCTGGGGAGGGGCACGGCGCATCCTGACGATGACCCGAAACATTCTTTCACTGGAGAGACCGATCACTGAGCATCGTGAGTGTGCCTTGCGCCAGGTGCCCTCGGTGGTCAGTGACTACGTGCAACTGGCAGCCTCCAGGTGGGGGCTTGGTGTGGCTCCCCTTCTTGCCGCCGCGCTGCATCACTTGTGTTCGGTCCAGGCGCACCGGCATCGTTTGCGTGAGACGCACATTGGCCACTCCTGCCCGTTCAATCTCATCGTTTGCACGCAGCGGCCTTCGCAGGACAGATGGTTCGAGTATATGGGAGAGGCGTGGATGGGAGTGGTGCGTCACAATATGCGCCAGCATCAAGCCAAGGGGCGTGAACGTCTTGAGGCTGAATACCGCAAGCTTGAGCAAATGAGATTGCTCCCTGTCGGGATGGTGGGCAGCCCGGTTCCTGATCAACTGGACAGGCAACTGTTTGAGGTCGCCAATCAGTACAAGCCCTGCCTTGTAGAACGACGGTCGGGAGCCGCGGCGGCACTGAAGGCCTTGGAGAACTGCAACGACCTTTGCGTACTCCTAACCAATGGTGGGATGGATCCCGTGGAAGAGTTGCTCAATTCGGGACGCAAGGTCTGTCTGGACCTTGCCTCTCTGCTTAACTTGAGCTGGTCGGACATCGGGCTGCCTGGAAAGTCTCCCGTACCGACCCGTGGCATTGTGCACCTGTACTGGTGCACGTATGCAAGTGCCCTGCGCCGCCTGCTACTGGGTCTTCGCAGCCCATGGGCTTGCAACCAGCCACCGATTCTGCTGGTGCGGCAGCATGACCCCGCCTGCCTGAACGAGCTGCCCGTGGAAGACAAAACCAAGGCCTGGGATGAACTCTTGCTGAAGGGGCTGATACAACGACTGGCATTGTCCGAAGTGAGGGCGTGGTCCTTGTCCCCAGAAGCTTCCCAGATGATGGTGGATTTCAGAAAGCAATCTCTCCAAGACTGGAATGGGGCAGTGGATCCTCTGGCCTTGCCGGACTTCTTTCCTTCCCTGGCATTGCGCATGGCCATGTTGCTTTCCGCCCTGGAGTTGAACACGGAGTCTCTGAATGATGCGAGCCTCGTTTCAGTCTCAGTGATGGAACGTGCCTGTTGCCTCGCGCAATGGATGGCCAGTGAACATCGGGATTGTCTTCGATGGTTGAAGAATCCCCATGCCGGTGATGTCGATGACCTGCTTCATGACCGGGGCATCGACACCATTGACTTGGAAACCTTGAAGCGGGCGATTCCCGAAAAACTCCAGGTGAACGGACCACTGTCACCGCGAGATCTGAGCCGGAGCTTCCATCGTCTTCCCAGAAAGGCTCGAGACCTGGCTCTGGCGCGATTGTTGAAGGATGGTGTGATCGAAGAATTACCCGATGGCAGACTGCGAATTGCCCCGACTGCTGCCAATGTCAGCGTCAGCGGCGGTTAGGGTGGGGGTGTTGCAGCGAGGCGTGAAAGCCTATATCGACAGCTAGGCTGGCGTGCTGCGTCTTGCCAGATCGACAGAGCCTGCAACAGAGCCTGCTCCTGTGTCATATAAACCTGAGAGACTCAGGTTAGCTGATCTCACTATTGCAATCTCATGTCCCGTCCCCGTCACTATGTACCCTGCATTTCGCGGAACGTGGTGTGCGCTCTATTTCACGAAGCCAAACACCGGCGCAAGCCGATGACCCGGCTCGTGGATGAACTGCTCACGGCTGCCCTCACCGGCACTCCTGGATGGCAGATCGCGCACACTCCTTCCTCTGTGATTCAGGAATCACCACCCACAGTCTATAGCCCCCCCAGGCCGTAGCCTTCGATCACTCCTCCTTCCCTTGTTCGACTGACCCGGCCTTGCGCCGGGTTTTGTTGTTTCAGGGGCCGGCGGTTCAACTTCAAAACCAAACTCCAATTTGAAAGGAACACTTTTATGGCCATCACCTTGTCAGCCAACTACAGCAAAAAGCTCGGCCTACCAGCCTTCAGCAGCCACAGCTTCAGCGCCTCTGTTCAGGTCGAGCTCACGGACCTTTCTCAGGCCGAAGCCGAATGCCGGAGGCTTTATCAACTACTGCAGCAATCCGTGGATCGTGAGATCCAGCAAGTCGGCTTTGTGCCCGATCCCTGCACCTACGGCATCGTGGATGGACGGGCCAGCTTCGGCAACGGCCCAGCTCCCTACAAGAAAGGAAGGCGAACGGTGCCTCTCACCGACGGACAGGCCCGTTCACCCCATGGGACGGACGCTCCGTGGCTCTGCACCGAAGGCCAGCGGGGATTCATTCTGCGCCTGGTCAGCGACTATCAACTCGACAAGCAACGCATTGATGACCTCGCCCTCCAGCTCTTCGGAGTCGGGGTGAGACTGCTCAACAAGATGCAGGCTTCCCAGCTCATTGATGAGTTGCTCACTCAGGTTGGCAAACCCCGCCAGACGCGCCTGCGGCATCCAACTCTCAACGGTCATGCTCATGACCGCGCTGCCTGAGGGCCCGGTACCTGCCGCCCCACAAAGGACATCCCAAACTCCACAACAGCGGAGGCGTGGTGATCGACCCGCCATCGCTGCTTTCAACCCTCAGTTCATCATCACTACCATCATGTCATTCCCATTCTTCAAAGGTGTGGTCCTTTCCATGGGCCACGCCTTCCTTCTACAGGGGCTGTTGCTCCTGTGTCCCTTCAGTCTGGTGGCGGGTGCCCAGCCCTCCACCAGCATCGTTCCAGATGAGAAGTACTTCCTCCTCCGGTTGCTGGAAGAAATGCCCGGGTTCCATGCCCCGGCAGATGTTTCATCACAGGCCCTGGAGCGTTCCCTTAGTTCCTGGCGCAGTGCGCTGGTCCGACACGCCGCCGACCTCAAACGTCAGCCTAGCTATGCGGAGCTCGAACCGCTCTTCCTCAAGCAGATCGAGCTGGTGGACTTTCAGGCCAGCCAGCTTGTCAGTCTGGGGAAACTCGAACAACAGGTGCTCAATCAGCAGATCCAGAGCGGCTTTGACTCCGGATACGCTGGAGGCATGGCGGGATCTCAAGCTGCTGCCTTGGCCTCAGAGAACGGCTTCTCCAACGGAGAATCCCTCCTGGCTGGAGCCGCCGTTGGTCTGTTCACCTACTTCGCAGAAAACCAGCAGCGTTCCGACGCGCTGGCCAACGCGCAGCAGGATCAGTTCCTCCAAGCTGATCGCGCCTGGCGGACTCGGTGGTCTGAATACCAGGCCCAGGTTGCTGCCACCGCCCTGGCGCTCTCAGAACAACATCAATGGCCTCGGGGTTCGGTAGGCTGGGACGAAACTCCCCAAGAAGATGTCCGGCTGGCAGGCTTGATCAACGCCAGTGACGTGAAGGCGCTTCAGGCAGAGTTTGAAGCCCAACGGCGCCGGCGTCCTCAGGATCCGTTTGCTGTTTCTCGTGTGGCCATGCTCGCTCCCTTTGTGGAGTCAGATCCCGCCCGACTTGCTACAGTGGCCGAGGACTGCGCCAACGCTGCGGCGTGGGTGCCTGCACGACGCATCTATGACCCCTACCGGTATCTGCTCGCCTATCGGGCGGCCGATACCCACGTCAAGGCAGTGGGGCACGCTCTCAAAGGCAAGGCACGTGTCAATGCCCGGGATCCCCTGGCGTTGCGCGCGATCCAGTACTGGGACGCCTGTCTGGCTCTCGATCCTGGTGATGCCACCGGCGAACTGCGGGAACGCAAAGCCTGGATGCTCATGACCAGTGGTCTGGTGGACAATGCTTACACGTTGGCTACCGCGGTCGCTCCGCTGCGTGGGCGCACCTTCCGCTACCACTACAACATGGCGGTCCTCAACACCTATCGTGGCGGCGACAACGCGGCCCTGGAACACTTGGACGCCACCGTCCGGATTCCCGGGTGCAACATCAAGCCCTTGTGGACCGATCTGGATCTCGCGCCTTTGCGAAATCGTCAGAAGCAAAGGTTCGAGAACATCCTCAAGGTCAACTGGAAGTCTGAAGTCGTCTTCGGCGTCCTGCTTGATGATGTGGTGCTGCACAACAAGTCACCCTTCACGCTGACCAACGTGGTCTACCAGACCAACATCCGTTCGGGCAGCCAATGGTTCCGCAAGGAACTGACGGTAGCCTCCATCGGACCCGGCCAAAGCCATCGCTGGATCAACGTCCTCTCCATTCCGGGAGGCAAGATCGACTACTCATCGCCTTCGTTGCGATGTGACCAGTCGCGTTAATCCTCCGGCAAGGCACAGTGCTTTGCTCGCCCCTCCATCGCCCCGTGCCGACACCCGTTGGCACGGGGCTTTTTCATTTCAATCCCCACTCAATCCAAACCCAAACTCAAACCTTCAGACCCAACCATGAAATCATCCCTGCTATTGCTGTTGAGCGTCCTGCTGCTGGCGTCCTGCGCCAAGCAACCCCCCAGGACGGTCATCCAGCCTGATGAACAGGCCCGACGTCGCGTCGTGGAACTGGAGCAGCAACTCCAGCTTCAGCGTAAGAACACCGACCGCTGGGAATTCTACACCGGATGCCTGGGTGTCGCCTGCCTGGTCTGCCTTGTTATCGGAACCTCCCTTGGAGCCAAGACCCGCCATGACTCCCTCCTTCAATCCCGCCTCTGACGAGGACGACGATCCCTGGCAGGCTTCCGATCAATTGTCTGCCCGGGCTCCAGATCCATCCGAGAAGCCCACTTGGGTGCGTCGCACGCGAGGGTTGATCACCACCACGTGGTCTCCGCAACCGCTGCCTACGCCCCGGGTGGATCCTGAGCTCTCGCAGTTCTCCGGCGTGGAGCGTTCCGCCGAGGTCTTTCGCTACAACTTCCGTTTGGCGGAATACTGGCTGTCCCCGGGAGGATTCATGCGGGAGTGGATCCGGTTGAATGTCCGCATCGCCCTGGCGCTGCTGGTCCCTTCAGTCCTGGTCGTTCCGCTGGTCACCTACACGCTGCAACAGTTCAGCGTGTGGACAGAGCTCCTAGCCACCACCACTTCCAAGATGGTGCTCTTCCCGCTGTCAGCCTTGCTGGTGGTGGGACTCGTCTGGGGTCTGGTCCATCTGGCCAAGTCCTTCCAAGGACGACCGCGGCACCGTCATCCCCATCAGTACTACGAGTGAGCCCTCACGGCTTGCGCGGATTCACCCACAAACCCAGCCCACGCATCAGAGCCGTCCGCCGCACCCCGGTGGACGGCTCTTGTGCTTTCAACCCACCCCAACCTCAAACCTCAGAACCGTTCATGGAAACCACCACCCTCTACTGTCAGCAAGGTCCTTCGGACAAAGTGTACAGTGTCAGCCTCAAACCCGAAGGTGACGGCCATGTCGTCCTCTTCGCCTACGGCCGTCGCAATGCCACGCTCAACACGGGGCGCAAGACGCCTCACCCCGTGCCCTACGATCAAGCCAAGGCCTGCTACGACGGACTCGTCCGTGAAAAGCTCGCCAAAGGCTATCAGCACGGCGAACCTGGGACGGACTACCAGCCTTCACGGCCCGGCAAGCCGTTCACCGGCATCCTGCCCCAGTTGCTCAATCCGGTCGATGCTGACGATCTGTCCGGTCTGCTGGATCATCCGGCATTCTGGATGCAGGAGAAGCACGACGGGCGGCGGCTTCTGCTACGGCGGCGGTCCGATCTGGTCACGGGCATCAACCGTCTGGGCCTGGAAACCTCCGTGCCCATGCCCATGGTGGAAGCGGCCCGGCGCAGTGTTCACGACTTCGTCGTGGATGGCGAAGCGGTGGGCAATTGTCTGTGCACCTTTGACCTGCTGGAGCTCGATGGTGAGGACTTGAGGGGGCTGCCTTACGGGCAGCGTTACCTCAAGCTCATCCAGGTGCTCGCCCCCTTGAAAACCGCCAACCTTCACTTCGTGCAGACCGCGTTCCTGCCGCATGAAAAACACCGGATGCTTGAGGAGCTCAGGCAGCAGGGGAGGGAAGGGGTGGTGTTCAAGTCCTGCGATGCGCCGCACTCTGCAGGTCGTCTCTCCTCGGGTGGACCGCAGCTCAAGCACAAGTTCTATGAAACGGCCTCCTTCATCGTGGGCCGCATCAATGAACAGCGCAGTGTGGGCCTGTTGCTCTTTGAGGGCGACCGGATCCGTCCTGCAGGCAATGTCACCATCCCTCCCAACCACGATCTGCCCCTCTCGGGCCAGGTGGTGGAGTGCCGCTACCTCTATGCGTTTCGCGAAAGCGGAGCCATCTATCAGCCGGTCTTCCTGGGCATTCGGGAAGATGTGCTCTCAGCAGAGTGCCTCACCGGCCAGCTCAAATACAAAAGTGAACCCCTCGGTCAGGCCGCCTGACCACCGGTAGAACCCAACCCGCCCTCATCCCACGCCACGAGCCCCTCGCTTCCTTCCGGAGGCAGGGGCTCGTGGCGTTTTGGGAGGACTCATTCAGCCCCAACCCATTTTGAAAGGATTTCATCATGACCCCCATCTCGCTGCCCATGGCAGAACTCAAACCGGCTCTCACCGGGCTGGGCAAGATCATCCACCGTCAGTCTACTCTGCCGGTGCTTCAGTGCCTGCGGATTGAACGCACCGTCGACGGCTGGGTGTGCCTGACGGCCACCAATCTGGAGCGTTACGCGACCGTCCGGCTGGAACAGCCTGCCGAGGGCGACCCTTGTACCCTGCTCGTTCACTTTGACGATCTGGTGCGCGTTGCCAAAGCCTGCGTCCGACAAGAGAGCATCGGCATTGAGCAAACCTCGCCCAAGTGCGTGAGCGCAAGCTTTGCCCTCGCAGGCAAGATCGGCATGAACAAGCTCCGGTCCCTTCCTGTGGCCGAGTATCCCGACCTGCCCAGAATCGCTGGCGAACCTGTTCCTTTACCCGGACCGTTCCGCACGGCGCTGAAGGAGGCGATGGATTGCACCAGCAAGGACCACACCCGGCCAGTGCTGGAGGGCGTCTGCATCGATGTCAGCGTGCCTGATGCCCACTATGTGGTGGGCACCGACGGGAAGCACCTGTACAGCGGCAACTCACTCCAGCTGGCGTTGCCCCATTCTCTGGTCTTGCCCCGGCACAAGTTTCTGGCGTGGCGGGACTTTCAATCAGATGGCGAGTGGTGGCTCACCAAGGGCGCTCACAACGGTCTGGACCATGTGCAGATCAGTTCCCGCCGCTGGCGGTTCATCACCCGGGTCATCGATCATCCTTACCCCTCCTGGCGGCAGGTGGTACCCGGCGACAAACGGTTCATGACGGCCATCCGATTCGATCCCCTGAAGCTTGATGGCGTCCTCCAAATGCTGGAGCAGATGGAAGAGCAGGAGGATGAATTCCGCACCGTTGGCATCGAATGGCGAGGCGGCAAGGTCCAGTTCCTTCACCACCCTGCCAATGCTGGCAAAGCCTGGGATGAGGTGGCCGTGCCGGGTGCATCGGGGCAGGGGGTGGAAGTCACAGTCTTCTGCAACCGGCTCCTGCTGCTCAAGGCCCTCAAGTTCGGGCTGCTCGAGCTCGACCTTATTGATGAACTCAGCCCCCTGCGGTTCCGCGAGGGCGGGCGTCGCCTCATCGTCATGCCCGTCCGGGTCAGGACCACCTCCGATCCCGAACCCGGCCCTGTCCCCGTCAACGCCCCGGCGCCTCGTCATTTGCCCCCGATCAAAGCCCCCCATCCCCATTCAGCACCCGACATGAAACCACCCATCAATTCAAACCCTCTGGCAGATCCCCGACTCCAGCCACCTGCAGAACCGGGTTCACCCCGGCTGGAGGACGTTCTGGAGTCGCTCGACCAGTTGAGGGATTCCTGCACCAAGAGTCTGTCACAGATCAAGGACCTCACCGGCAAGCTCCGTCTAATCCAGCGGGATCAGCGTTCCTCCCAGCGAGGCCTGCAGACGGTGCGGCACACCTTGCGGTCCCTCCAGGGGATCCGGTTCTAGACGTCATCTCCACCAGTTCGAATTCGCCCACGTGCCAGGCTCATCCTTCTCAGGGTGACCTGGCCGCTTTGTTTTCGGACAGCTCACTCCCCCGACAATCCACCCATCAACACCCCCCTTAGAAATCCAAACCTTCAAACCAAGTATCACCATGAACCAACTCATTGAACCACCGCGCGTGCGTCGCATGCCCAACCTCATGCTCCATTGTGGAGCCCATACCGTCGACATGGCAGACGTCGCCGGCGTCAGCACTCCCCGTGCTACTTCCACCTGGACGCCCATTCCGCATGCCCAGCTCATCCAGACCGTGCAACGGGCTCTGGGTGCGGCAGGGCTGCGTATTGGCACCCAGGCTCACAGCCTCAGTCACGAAGGCCAGCGCTACTTTGGTCTCATGGAGATCAACGGTGGTCGGGCCAACGACGACTACTGCTGGGTCCTGGGCCTGCGCAACAGCCACGACAAGACGTTCCCCGCCGGCATCGTGGCCGGGGCCAGCGTTTTTGTTTGTGATAATTTGTCGTTTTCAGGCGAGGTGAAGTTCGCCCGTAAACACACCCGCTACATTGTGCGGGATCTGCCTCTGCTCACGGGGAGGTCCATCGGTCAGTTGATGTCCAAGTGGACGCACCAGGACCGGCGGATTGCGGCCTACAAGGAAGCCAGTCTAGACGACGTCACGGCCCATGATCTCATCATCCGAGCAACGGATGTCGGCGTGTGCAGCAACCGGCTCATCCCATCTGTCTTGGGTGAATGGCGGGAACCGCGGCACCAGGTGTTCCAACCGCGCAATGCCTGGAGCTTGTTCAATGCCTTTACGGAATCCCTCAAGGAGGGAAGCTTGGCGGAATTGCCCAAGCGGACGGAGGCGTTGCACGGGTTGATGGACAGTCATGTTGGGCTTGGGCTCAACTAGGCTGTTCAGGAGGAAGGGTTCTGCTGAAACAGCGGGCCTTTTCTTTAGCTGTTGGGTGCAGCCAAACCTGTGCTTTTTCCGTCCCCTCAAACACTCTGGCCTATCTGTCATCTATGCCGTAGCCCGGACACGCTCTCTGACGCGGGCATAAAGCTGTTGGAAGACTCCGGATTCTTCTTCTATTCGGACGACCACAGATAACGGGACTGTTTTTTGATCGTCTTTCAACCATCTGGCCGCGCCCAAGACGGAAACTGCGAGGGTGTAGTCGTTCGCGCTGTACCCTGGTTGATGCTCTGCCCACTCAAAGACGTCATGTTGGAGCGCCCCATCGCTGCGCTGATTGATTCCCACATTGCCAATGAAATGGTCAATACTGTCCTCTGTTGCGACATTGGGCTCATCTTGATCTCGCTGATGTTGAGCCATAATATCCGCAGTCGGCTTATCACCGCGGTAAAGCCAAAACTTGAATCTAGCACCCAAATATTCTCCGAAACCCCACTTCTGGACGTGAGGTGAAGTGGCGACCGCAACGGTAATACTCTTCTTGCTTCGGCCAGTGCTCGCTAACTCGGAAGGCACGTGAATTCTAAAAATCGCGGTGGAATCAACCTCCAAGGAACCGTCCCAATACAGCAGCACGGAATGGCCTCGGCAATGCATTGCAGCGCTTCCATCAGGTCTCCCGTAGCCAACCAGTGCCAATGCCTGATCTTTGGTGAAACTGGCCGGAATCAAAGGTTTTTTACAAGACACGGCCAGGAACGCACGAAGCAGCGTTGCGCTAGGGTTGAGACCGAGGATTTTGCAATCACGCAAGATTGTTGCCAGATGATTGGCTATGCGTGGTGCTGCGAAGCTGGTCCCAATACTCCGTTGCAATGCGGGCGTCAGCCTGTTGCTCGCCATCACAACATCAGTGCCCATATTTCGGACTATTCTGTTGGTTTCAACGTCGCGCACCAAACTGCCCCCGTATTCGACAACGTCCGGTTTAATGGCGCGCCCAAAACCAGGGCCGCTTCTACTAAAAGGGGAGGGCTCATCCAAATTGGCAATGAGCGAATGAGCGGCACCCGCCAAATGCGTTGAGTGCGCAAGCGAGCCGCAGATGACGCTGAGTGCGGAAGGCCCAGGGTCAAGCAACTTTGCAAAAGGAGTTAATAGGTAATGTGGATATGGTGCTTGGGTTTCTTCTTCAAGCTCTTCTGCTTCTAGCGGCGCAACATTGCCAGTGATGCCCACAAACACTATGTCGTGCTCGCGACTAAGCTGATCGAGCGTTCTGGCAATCCACGCATTTCGTGCAACTTGGCGTCGAGTCGCGTGACTCCAGATGTGCCCCTGCATTTCAAATGCCAGGACAAATATTCTCACACCCTGTGGAACAAAATGCTCAACTATCTCGCGGAGGATTCGGGAAAGCAGCCAGGCCTGCTGTGCCCTGTCCTCAACCGCATCTTCTTGTCGAGGAGAATCCAATTCTCCCGCGTCAGTCATGATGCGGGCGCTCGCAATCCAGGCCGTGGCCTGATTCTGATCACCATCAGCAAAGCCGATCGAATGAAACGCCGCCAGCGAACCTACACCAGAACCATGTCCATGGGCATCTTCGGTTGGGGATGCACCATACACCCAAGAACGACTGTCAGCGGGTTTTGTGACGGGTCCCAAGAAAGGGTTGCCTGTCGCAATGCCGCTGTCAATTACACAGATCGTCTCAGCATCGGGAGGCGGCGGGGCAATCGTGATGTTATCTACATTGAAAGCGTTGAATACTTCGCTCATCGTTTGAAACCTTGGGCGCAGTTCGAAACGTGAGATCTTTCGCCACCACTTTGGATTTTCAACCCACTCCGCGAGCTTGCTCCCCTTTGTTCCAACCATTAGGATAGCACCTTCGCCTTGGAAATCCGTGTCATAAACGTGACCATGGATACCTCGACCGAGAGAAGCTCGAATCTCGGCCACAATATTTTCAACTTCCCGTCTCTTGGTGGAATCTCGACTTGCTTGAGTCGCGCTTACCTCAATTTCGTATACGACATGGTCTTCAGAAGTCAAAGTTTCGTAGACCTCGTGAAACTCATCTGACAGGCGCTCTTTTGGATCGGCGATGTCTAGAGCTGTCAGCTTCGTTATGAGTCCGGGTTGTCGTATCAGACCCGGCCTGCTCCCCGCTTCAAACTCTAGCGCCCGGTTTGCAAGCTTGTCGAGATTAACCTCTTTAGAGTAGACCAAACTTTCATCATCCCCTGGCTCGCCGAGGAAATGCAAGCTTGTTCCACTCAGATCCTTCAAACCAAGTGGTCGATCATGCTTGAGTTTAAGAATCACCGCCCGTCTTTGTTCCGGAGTCAAGGAGGAAAACGCCCGCTCGACTTTGATTTTCTCAGCGATGACACGAGACGCCACATCTCGCCGCTGCTGCGGCGTGAAAGGAACTATGGTAGGTACAGGGTGACGCTGCCTTCTTCTTATGCGGACGTCAGGTGCCGCAAACGGCAACGGTGGCATTTCGGTGTTCATTGGGAAGCGGTTTTCTTCTGCGCGTAGTCGCCGAGGAAATCTTCTTCTTGAACTGCTGCGCCGCTTTGAGAATGTCAGAGTTCCTCGCGGAAGCACGGTTCTCAATAACGGTCTCTTTTGCCACCTCAAAAACGGCCCTTTCCACTTCGGCAAACGAGCAACCCGCCATGCCTTTTGCTACGGGACTCAGGCTCCCCGCAATCTTAATTCCGCTAGTGAGATGTTTCAAAAGTGCCAACCGGTCCGCTTCGGAAGGAAGTGGAAACTCCACAACATCGTCAAAACGACGCCAAAGAGCACTGTCGAACAAATGAGTGTGATTCGACGCGAGGATCACGATGCTTTGGGACGACGTGAATGAATCCAGACCTTGCAGCAGAGCATTTACCACCCGCCTAAGCTCCCCTACATCATTATTATCATCGCGCGACTTTGCAATTGCATCTGCCTCATCAATGAGAAGCACCATGGGGGTCTGATTGGCAATCTGAAGTACCTTTTGAATATTTGCGCCAGTTTCGCCAACGTAACTGGTAATCAAGGCAGCCAAACGAACGACTCCAAATGTCAATCCCAACTTTTGAGCTAGCCATTGTGCCGTAGCGGTTTTGCCACACCCCGGTGGCCCCCAAAAGAGCAGCTTGCGACGAGGCATCAAGCCAGCTTCCGCAAGTTTGGTTGCAGACCGATGTTCTCTCAAAACAATGTCAATGGAATTGAGAGTTTCCTTGGGAAGAACCAAATGGCGGGAATCTGAACTTTGACTGAATGAGATCAATCCTGGCATCTGTCGCGTAAGAACCGAGATTGAAAGATTTGCGGCCGAAGGAGGGGCAACAGATGACGTTCCATTTTTCAATTCTTTGGGGCGAAGAGCCTCTCGAAGTGCCCGAGCTTCGCTGGGTCGATTCTGGACCGTGAACGCTCGTATAATCGCCTCAGTACCACGTCGAAAGGCATCCTCGTCGTGTTCACGATGGGACACGATCATCGTTCGGAGGCTTTCGACCAAATCTTGGAATGCCATGACTGATTATCAGTAACACCTTCTCCCCCAAGGCGCAAGAAGCGAAGCGCGTCTCATTGAGTGTTGGTTTTCTCGAAGTATAGTGTCTACAATACAAGTTCCAGGGCTAGGTCTGTCCTGCAAAGCATTGTGATCAGAGCATCATGAATTGCTCCGCGTTTCCACCTCAGAGATGAGATCGGAGAGAGGAACGCCAAGGCCGTCAGCCAGAAGTTTGCAAATTAAGATCGAGGGGACACGTGTTCCAGCTTCCAGCATGATGATTCCGGTCCTGCCCACCTTCGAGACCTCGGCCAGTTTCTTCTGAGAAAGCCCAGCGTTCTGGCGGGCCTCGCGAAACACTGCTGCCAGGGTTTGGGTGAACTCTGCTGTGGGATCTTGCGACAATCCTACAGGTTAGAACTTGCAATCGCTATCGGGTATGTCCTAATTAGGACATGTCTACCCTGAGTATCGCCCTCGAATCAACCCCCCCCGAATTCTCTTCTGCTATGAAACCCCTCCACATCCTCCTACTCCTTTCGTCCCTTGGTACTTGCTCCGGACTACTGATCGCGCGGGTGCCTGCCGAGCCGCCAGTGACCGCTCAGAACCCGGTCCCAGCTTGGGAATGCCGATTTTGCGGCTACTCCACCACGGCCTACTTCCAGCCGAAGTGCTCAAAGTGCGGCATCGGCATGTCCCGAAAGTTCTGATCAGTCCCTTCCCGTCTCCGCCCTTTCGCCCCCAGTTCCCTAACCGCCCTCACTTCGATGAAATCTCTTCTGATCGCCCTCTGCGTCGCGGTTTCCCTTCTCGGAGCTGCTCCTGTCGCTGTTGCCGACGAAACCCTCCTGTTCTCCGGGACTTGCCGGAACGTCACCCACGGCATTGATGGACTGCTGAAGCTCTTCGTCCTAGAGAAGGCCGACGGCACCTTGCAGGGGTACATGTCCATCAGCGGATGGCTGGTCGGAAGCGGGCCCGTGGCTGGCAAGAAAGTGGGAAACCGGTACCAGTTCAGTACCCGGGATCCCCACTGGGGTCTGTCCATCGACTGGGACGGAACCCAGCGAAGTGGGAAGCTCTCCGGCGAATACATCACCTCACCGAATGCCAAGCTTGGCACCGGCAAGCAGGTAGGCGAATGGGCTGTCACTATCCAGGACTCGACCGACGAGGCGGCAACTCTCACTGAACAGGCATTCAAGAATCGGTTCCTGCTTATGGTGGAAACCGATCTCAACGCGGATGTTCAGCTCGCAGACGGTTCCACCCAAACGGGCGCACAAGCCCTCTTCTCCTCCGTTCACCCGATTGGGACAGGAGTGAGCGTTTCGGTAAATGATGTTGCCATCGAGTGGAAAGACGGGGCGTCAAAGACCTCTGCGGCGGACATTCACCGCTACACCGTGGACTACACGCTTTACTGGCACGGGATCATCCAGGCCAACGGTCATACCAAACTCCGGTTGACCTACAACAACGCTTTGCAGACCGTGACGGCCCATGAGGTGATCGAAACGACCGGCACCACAAAGTCGGAGGTAGGGGAGATTGCCTTCGGCATCGGCGTCCTGCTGGGGAAGGCTGCCGTCGAGTCGATGTTGAACTCGAAGTGAGCCGACCTTACTGCCAACTCCTATTTCTGAATCATGTCGGGCAATACCTCCAACTCAAACGGCCAAGCTAGTCTAGGATGCCTCGCAACCGGGCTCGCTTTCGTGATGGTCTGGATTCCTGGGGCAATCCTGTTCTACGCCACCGTGAACTCCGAAACGGTCATGTGGTGGTTCATCGGCCGATTCCAACGGGTAGTTGCCCTCGCTGTGGGAGTGGCAGGGGTGCTTGTCTATTTCTGGGGACTCGTGGGGCTGTACAAGATGGTCAGAGTTGGATTGCGGGTGATTCAACCAGCAAGCAAAATTGACTGGCCATTTCCAACAGATTACCGTTTCACCATCACGAGCAGGCCGGCCACGATCAGGGCGCTGCCGGTCAAGGTCTTGCCGGTGGGTTTTTCATGGAGGATGAGGACGGCGAGTAGGACGGCGATGACGACGCTGCCTTTGTCGATCAAGGCCACGACGGAGACGTCGCCGTCTTTGATGGCCTTGTAGTAGAAGATCCAGGAGACGGTGGTGGTGGCGGCGGAGATGCCGAGCCAGAGATAGTTGCTGCCGGTCAGGCTCTGGAGCTGCGCCGGGGGCACGGCCCAGGCGGAGAATGCCATCACGAAGGCGAACACGAAGCAGGTCCGTACCGCGATGCCCAGCTCGGCGGAGACGCCGGTCAGGCCAATCTTTGCCACCACGGAGGTCAGGCCTGCGAAGACCATGGAGATGAGTGCATAGACGAGCCAGCTTTTCATGCCCCAGTTCGCCCACAACCGGGCGGTCCTGTCAAGAAAGGGGTGCGGCATGGGGCGGCGGTGAAGGGGCCGGATGCCGTGATGACAGGCCGCCCGATCGATCATTACAGTTCTGTTAGAATCTGGGGGTTGTGTGAAATAACCATAAGGCCCCTGTGGTGGCCTGCGCTGTTCCTGGCGGTCTGCCGGGCGGGTGTCTGGGGGATGACGGGGCCCTGATGCGGGGCTTCCTGTTTGCAAAGTCTGCCAGTCGTAGTTTGATGTTGCGGCGGTGCCTGGTGCGGGCTTTGCAGGCTTGGTCCGGGCGCAGGCTTTACGGACCCTTGTTGTTACCCCCCCATGCGCATCTTGCTAGTCGAAGACGAGAAGAAGGTTGCCAGCTTCATCAGCAAGGCGCTGGCAGAGGCGGGCTATGTCGTGGAAGAGGTGCACAACGGAAACGACGCACTCAGGCTGGCTCTGGCCAATGCCTATGACACGATCATCCTGGACATCATGATGCCGGGGCGCGACGGGCTGAGCGTGCTGAAGCTTCTGCGGGAGCGTCACGTGGCGACGCCGGTGCTTGTCCTCACGGCACGTGGTGAAGTGTCGGAGCGGGTGGAGGGGCTGGAACTCGGGGCGGATGACTACATGGGCAAGCCCTTTGCCATGAGGGAATTGCTGGCCCGGGTGGCGGCCTTGAACAGGCGGGCCACGCCGGAGCGGAACGTGATCCTGCAAGTGGCGGATCTGTCTGTGAACCTGCTCACAAGGGAGGTCGTGCGTGCAGGCAGGTCCATCAGACTGGCGGTGCGGGAGTACGCGCTGCTGGAGTACCTGATGAGGTCACCCGGGCGGGTGCACTCCCGCACCTCCCTGTGCGAGCATGTCTGGGGCTATCACTTCGACACCGGTACCAATGTGGTGGACGTCTATGTGCAGCGCTTGAGGAAGAAAATTGAAGAGGAGGGGGAGGAGCGGATCCTTCATACCGTGCGGGGCGTCGGCTACTCACTCAAAGCGAATTCGAATCCGTGAGAAAGCTTTCGCTCCGGCTCAAGATTGCGCTGTGGTCGGCGCTGGTGGTGGCGGTGGCGCTGGTCCCCACCGGCATCTTCACGCTCATCCATGTGTACCATGAGCAGCTTGAGGCGACGCAGGAGCGGCTGCTGGGCACATCAAGGCACTACATCGACATGGCGTCGAAGCATCGGGGGGAAAGCCAGTGGGGTGCAGAGCAGACGGCCATCAAGATCTTCCACCCCGGAGGGCAGCCCGAGCGTTTCGTGGAAATTGCCGACGAGCAGGGGGAGGTGGTCTGCCGGTCCGCCAATGTGGCGCCAGGCGTCATGGCAGGCCTGCCGCAGGGGTTCAGCTACGTTCACCTCAAGGGCAAGCCGGTAAGGGCACTGGTCACGGAGTCAAAGGGCGTGGTGGTGCGCTATGCCATGGATCTGGACGAGGTGTATGATGCGACGAAGGAGCTCGCCGTCGCCTACCTGATCGCGCTGCCGTTCCTGCTCACGGTCATTTATGTGGGAGGGGGCGTCATATCAGGCAAGGCCCTGGCGCCGGTGCGGCTCCTGGCGCAGACGGCGGAGCAGATCACGGCGGCGGATCTGGGCAAGCGACTACCCGCGGCCACCACTCAGGATGAAATCGGGCGCCTCACGAATGTCTTCAACGAAATGCTGGATCGGCTCCAGGTGAGCTTCAACCAGGCCACACGCTTCAGCGCCGATGCCTCGCATGAGCTCAAGACGCCGCTGACGCTGCTGCGCGCGGGGGTGGAGGACCTGCTGGAATCCTCCGAGGTGCCCAGCCACATGAAGCCCCCGCTCAACGCCCTGCTGGAGCAGACCACCCTGCTCGCATCCATCGTGGGGAATCTGCTCCTGCTTTCCCGCATGGATGCCCGCCAGTTCAAGCTGGACTTTGCCATGCAGAATGCCTCGGAGATACTCGAGTCCTGCCTGGAGGATGCCATCATCATGGCGGAGGACAGGGGTTTGAACTTTGAGGCCCAGATCCCCGCGGAGCTGATGGTGCCGGTGGACCAAAGCCGGTTCACCCAGATCATCCACAACCTGCTGGACAACGCGATCAAGTACAACATCCCCCAGGGAACGATCAAGGTGACGGCGCGTGAGGAGGAAGCGTTTGCGGTGATCCGGATCGCCAACACCAGCGTGGCACGTCATGAGGTTGCTTCACAACAGTTGTTTGAGCGATTCTACCGGGAGGAGCATTCCGCCTCAGTCCCCGGGCGGGGGCTGGGCTTGAGCCTGGCTCGTGAACTGGCCCGTGCGCATGGGGGCGATGTCACGCTGGAGGGCTCTGACGGTCACTGGACGGAGTTCAAGATCCGTCTGCCGCTGCGGCATGCCGGGGAGTGATCAGCGCTTCTTCCGGCCCCTGGAGCGCTGCCACCAGATCACGCTTCCGCTGATTGCGAGGATGGCGGGGGTCAGGCCGCCGAGGCACCAGAGGAGCTTGACGGGGAGCCCGCCAAAGCTGCCGAAATGGAGGGGGCCCATCATGTCCTCGAACTGTCTCCACAGGGTGCCCTGCCGGATGTCGGTGAGTTCGATGACCGCACCCGTCCGGGCGTCCAGCGTGACGGTGCTGCCCCAGGGGCTGCGGAGTGGATTCCATGAGGGTGCGCGGCCCAGCAGCATGAGCGGATCGCCAGGCTGCTGGGGGAAGTCGATGATCAGCTCCGAAAGGTCCAGACCTGGAAAGGCCTGCTAAGCTGTAACCATGGCTGTGTCCAGGGAGGTGAGTGGACCTGTCTGGGGCACGGGCAGGGGGGCAGCGGGTGGTTCAGGTTTCCACAGGTACGGGACGGATTGCAGATTCCACCAGGCACCGGTCAATCCCAGGATGAGGTTGAATGCGAGGCTGGTGATGCCGATGGCCTTGTGCAGGTCCGAGCAGAAGAGTCGCATGCTGGCCTTCCAGCGCAGGCGCAGGAAATGTCTCCAAAAGTCCCGATAAAGATAGATGCCGGTCAGGCTGCTGGCGAGGAGCAGGGCGGCGCATGCGCCGACGACGACCACGCCCCAGGCACCGGCGTGAAAGCTGTAGTGCAGTTCGAGGAGCCAGCCGACCAGGCCCTGGCCCCAGTCACGTTTGCCCAGGACCTGGCCTGTGTAGGGGTTCACGAAGGTGGGGAGGTCTGCTGCGTGGTCACGTGCAGAGACTCGAACCGTGTCTGCAGCCTCCGGGTTAGAGGAAAGGTACCAGCGATTGATCTCCCAGCCGGGCAGTTGTTCCAGAACCCTTGCTTTGAGTGAGTCAAAGGACATCCGGCTTCCGGCCGGCTTCACGCGGACGAGCGCCGGATTCAACACGGCATCGATCTCGCTGGAGAAGACCAGGATGGAGCCCGTGAGGCCAATCACAAGCAAACCCAGCCCGGCCAGAAGGCCGAGCCAGGAATGAAGACGCCAGATCTGCTTGCGCATGCCCGGAGGTGGCCCGGTCAGAACTTGTAGCTGATGCTGGCCCGGACGTTGAATCCTGCCTGGGGGTAGACATTGGCGGCGCGGCTCTCGTAGAGGTCCTCGTCCGTCAGGTTTTCAAAGTTCACCTGCACGCGCCACTGGTCATTGTGCCAGCCCACATTGGCATCGAAACGCACCTGACTGGGGAGCACGAGGGTGGAGTTCGCATAGGAGGCGCGGAGACGCTCGTCTGCATAAAAAGCACCCGCACCGAGGAAGAAGCCCTTCAGGTTCCCGGACTGGAACTCATAGCGGAGGAAGACGTTGGCCTGGTTCTCAGGCGCGTTGATCAAGGCGCTCCCCACGGGGTACTCGTTGGACTCGGTGATCTCCGCGTCGAGATAGGTGTAGCCTGCGGACACTTCCAGACCGGGCAGAAGGTCGCCCTTCAGCTCAAACTCAAAGCCCCGGGCGCGCTCTTCTCCATTGAGGATCTGAGTGCGGCCGGTGGGATCGTCGGGGTCAGCGTTCAGGATGTTCTCCTTCACGATCTGGAAGACGGACCCGGTCAGCTGCAGGCGGTCATCCATGAAGCGCTGGCGGAAGCCGGCCTCGTAGCCCTCGCCGATCTCTGGATCGAAGAAGTTGCCAGCGCCATCGCTGAAGAGGTTGGGCTTGAAGGTGCGTGAGTACGAGGCGTAGAGATCTGTCGAGGGCAGGGGGGACCAGACGAGGCCCGCCCGCGGGCTCCATGCGTGGCTGTCGCTGGCACCGTATTCGGCTCCGGTGTCCGCATTGTAGTAGAAGCCGTAAGACCAGTCATAGCGGCTGCCCAGAAGCAGGCGCCACTGGTCGTTGAACTTCACCTGGTGGTCGAAGTACACGCCATAGGAGTCATCGCCATAGCCCTCGGGTGCCCAGCTGGTGGTGTACGGGCCGCTGAAGTTGAAGGTGCCATACTTCGGGTTGTAGATGTCAATGGGTCCGATGGGCGTGGCGGGATCGAGGAAACCGTAGGAGAAGTCCCGGTAGGAGTACTCCGCGCCGAGGACGGTGGTGTGGGCCACGCTGCCGGTGTTGAACTGCCCGTGCAGCTCAAACTGCAGCGTCAGGAAGGTGTTCTCCCCCCAACTCTTGGAGGCGTAGCGGTTGAAGAGGGAGCTGGTGCCAGGCACGGGCGTGCCGCTGGTGCCGATCTCGTAGTTCTCCAGGTCCTGATAGAAGAAGGCGGTGTTCTGGCGGAAGGTCCAGTTGTCGCTGAGGCGGTGCTCAAACTGGAGCATCGCGTTGTAGGTCTCCGTGGTGGAGTGGGGCATGTCCGGCTCGCCCACGAAGAGGTTGCGTGCGGCCTTGAGAGAAGCGGGATCTGTCGGCAGGCCGCGGTCGGCGATAAACTCCTCACGGAAGTACTGAAACTCGACATTCAGCTTGGTGTCCTCGCTGATGATCCAGGTGACGGAAGGAGCGATGAGATAACGCTCCTCGTCAACAAAGTCGCGATAGCTCTCGTTGTTCTGGTAGGCGGCGTTCAGACGGTAGAGCAGCACGGGCTCGGCTGCGGCGGTGACTGGTTGCACCTCCTTGGCCCCCTTGGCCGTGAGAGGGCTGGCGGTCGGCGTGGTGCCGGGGCGGGACAACAGGACGCCTGTGGAGTCCAGCGTGGCGCGGTAGAAGTCGAAGCTGCCGTAGGTGAAGCCCAGCTCATTGAAGGATTGGGCCTGGGGTTTCTTGGTCACGACATTCAGCGTGCCGCCGGGGTCCCCCTGGCCAAAGAGCACGCCGGCGGGGCCCTTCAACACATCTGCGCGATCCACGGTGGCGATGTCGATGGGGTAGTCCAGCCCCTGAACGCGCAGGCCATTGATGTAGGTGAACTGGTTGCTGAAACCGCGTGAAACGTAGCCCAGGGAGGAGTCGCTGCCGGAGTACACACTGGGGGAGGGGCGCAGGCCCGGCACGCTCTCCAGTGCCTTGAGCACGGAGGTGGCACCGCGGTCCTCAATTTCCTTTGCAGTCACGGTGTTGACAGTCTGAACCTGGTCGCGAGGTGGAATGCCGAGCCGGCTGAC
This sequence comes from Verrucomicrobium sp. BvORR034, assembly GCF_000739635.1. Lineage (GTDB taxonomy): Bacteria > Verrucomicrobiota > Verrucomicrobiia > Verrucomicrobiales > Verrucomicrobiaceae > Verrucomicrobium. The sequence goes on from NZ_BATQ01000041.1 coordinate 124,429, forward strand.
GGATTGGGGGGCCTGGGGCAGGTAGGAGGGCGCGCCTGCGGTGACCACGACTTCGGGCATCGTTTCATCGCCCTGAGATCCGCGGCCTGATGCAGAGGGGGCCACGACGATGACGGCGTCGGGTGCTGTGAACTCATGGACGAGTCCGCTGCCGGCGAGAAGCCTGGCCAGAGCGGCCTGCGCCGAGTAGCTGCCGTTCAGTGCGGGGGCGGGCTTTCCTGCCACCAGCTTGCTGCTGACAATGACGTCAATGCCGGTCGTCAAGGAGAGGCGCTCCAGGGCGTCTCCCAACGAGGTGGGGGCCTGCTTAAAGTCGAAGGTCTGGGCATTCTGCGCCTGGGTGGTGGGCGAGGCCAGCGCGACGAGGGTGATGGCAGTTGCCAGGATCTGTCGCCAGCGAGTGGGCTTGGGAGTCGGGATGAGCATGATGCGGGGAGGATGCGGACCAGGTCCGGGGAGCTTGACGAGAGGTCGTCATCCAAAGAAGACGGGACGGTGGCGTGCTCGGGTCACGATTCTCAAAATTAGTTTCCGCGGTGCCGGTGGCGTCCGCCAGCTGAGGGGGGTGCCGTGCGAAGGGGCTCCGAATGACATTCCTGCGGTGAATAGTTCTTGCGATAGCGTCTCAGGTGCAATAATTGGGGCATGGGCCACTCAGGCATCTCACCCTTTCTCGACGAAATCCTGCCGGATTATGATCGAGTGAAACAGTACTTCCTTGGGAAAGTAGGGTGCGAACATGAAGCCGCAGACCTCACTCAGGAGACCTTTGCGAGACTGTCAAAGTGGCAACCGACGAAGGAGGTGGAGCATCCTCAGCACGTGCTATTCAGGACGGCGCGCAATTTGCTAGTGGACCGTTTTCGTGCGCCCAGGATCCCTACGGAGGCGCTGGCGGATTCCCGGGCTGGGGAGATTGCCGACCAGTCGGCTGATCCGTCCCAGCTGGCGATGTACAGGGAGCAACTGCGTCGGGTCTCCCGGGCGGCGGCAAGCCTGCCTGATCTCTGCCGGGAGATCTTCGTGTTGCACCGGCTCTTGGGGCTGGACTACGAGCAAATCGGCAAAACCTTGGGGCTGTCCACCAGCACAGTGAAGCGACACATGGCCTTTGCGCTGCTGACCTGCAAAGGGGCTCTGAACGACGATCAGAGGTCGGTTTAGGAAAATAATCTGGCTGCAATACCGCCAAATGCGTCTTTGTATTAAAGACGAATCATTCATGCAGGAAAGCGGCGAGACCAACCCAACGACCCCAGGCCATTCGCCAATCGCCGTGCAGGCGGTGGAGTGGCTGATGCTCAGGCTCGATGGGGGCAGCTGGACTTCTGCGGAGGAGACCGCGTTCCAGGCCTGGTGCAAGGAATCCCCGGAACACGAGCGGGAGTACAGAGAAGCGGAGACAGCCTATAAGCTCATGTCCATGCCGGAGTCTCTTGCCGAGATGCAGGCAGAGGCCATCGTGAACCGCTCCGGAGGCCAAGTGCGCCGGGGGATGTCGAAGAGGCGGAGCTGGCTCGCTGCGACCGCCATGACCGCGGCACTGGTGGTGGCCGGTGGCTACTATCTGCACCAGCGGGATCTCTACAGCACTGGGGTGGGGGAGATACGGGAGTGGGTGCTGTCTGACGGGACACGGATCACGCTGGACGCGCAATCCAAGGTGCGATGCCGCATTACTGAAGCATCACGCAAGCTTGCGGTGGAAAGCGGTGGCGCAATTTTCAAGGTGGGTAAGGACGCCCGGCCATTCGAGGTGACAGCGGGCAACGTCCTGGTGCGGGACATCGGCACCACGTTTGACGTGCACAAACGCGCTCTTGATCCACACGGGGCCATGGACGAGGAAATCGAGGTGAGCGTGGCTGAGGGGCTGGTCGAGCTGACGGCACTGACAGGGCCGCCTGCGGTGCCGGTACGCATCGCTGCAGGCCAGCAGTTGGTGTGGCTGCCGGACGGGCGTGCAACGGAGCCCAGCCAGATCATGCCAGGTGTCTTTGGGAGCTGGCGTCAGGGCCGCTTGATCTACCGTGACCGGCCGTTGTCCCAGGTTGTGGCGGATCTGCGGCGCTATCATCGCAGAGAAATCACGTTGGAAGACCAGGGGCTGGCCGACTACAAGATACGAGGCACCATCCAGATTCACGATCTGGACCGGGCCCTGGAAATGTTGAGCCGGGCCACTCCCGTGAAGATCGTTCACGCGAGTTCTAACAAGATTGTAATTGGAAGAAAGCAGCCGTAGCGGCGAGTTTTAGTGGAGCCGTGCGACGTCCTGCACGCTGCAGTGTGGTGGGAGATTGCATGCTGTTGTGCCATTAATCCGTGAAGGAAATGATCCAGCCCAATTTAGACATGTACTCGGTGGGGCCGGTTTCCCATGACAGCTTTCTCATGCATCCGGCCACAGAAATGGCCATCATCTGGCTCGTGCGCAGTCTGGATGAATCAAGGTGGACTGAGGAGGATGCGGCTGCCTTGCAGGCATGGTTGGAGGAGAGCTCCATTCACCAAGGGGAGTTTGACGCCGCCCAGGCGACGTTAACGCTGATGTCGAGAAAAGAACTTCTGAGCAGTTGGATGGCTGAGGGCTCGTAGGTGGGCCCGGGTGATGACGGTGGGTGCTCACCGGGTCTGGACCAAAGACCTCGAGTCGCGGTTGGTGATGAGGACAAAGTCCCCCTCTGTGCGCAAGGCCCGCCATCCCTTTGGTTTGAAGGAGCTGGCAAAACGTTCCTGGTCAACGATGCCGTAGGCCAGCTCTCCGGTGGAGAGTGTGTCGAGGCAGTGTCGGGCGTTGCGAAACACTCGTGCCGACTGTGCTGGCGCGAGCGGGAGGACAATGTCCGCGTCCCCTTTGGTGGTGGAGACGAGTTCTTCCGCGTAGAAGGCCAGCCCATGGGCGCGTACTCCACAGGTGAAAAGGATGGCGTCTTCACTATTGGCTTCCGCCTCCAGTGCTTCGGCGAGGTCTTTTACGGAGGCCTGCCTGGCAAAATAGGGGCCAAAGTGGTCCACATTGATGGCAGCGAGGAGCCAACAAGCCATGGTGGGCACGGCAATCTTCCATACTCTTCGCGTTGAGGCAAAGCTGGAGCCGATGGCGATCGCCAGCGCCGGGAGCAGGGGAAGGACGTAAGTGACCAGCTTGGAGCCGCTGCAGGTGAGGATGACAAAGGGCACTGCCGCCCACCCCGCCAGTAGGGCCTGCGGGGGAGAAACGGTGCCTTCCTGCCACCTGTGCCAGAAGGTGCGAAGGGGCTTCACCAGGAAGAAGGTCCACGGAAGCAGGGCGAGGGTGATCACGGGCAGGAAGAACCACCAGGGCTGGGAGCGACCATGAGTTCGAGATGCAAACCGCTGGACCAGCTCGTACTTCCAGAAGTAGCTGAGCAGCTCCGGGCTCTGAATGCTCAGCATGATGAACCATGAAAGTCCGATGCCCAGGACGACCAGGGTGCCGCGACCCCACGGGAGATGCCGGACCTCCGGGGTGCCCCGGGACGTGATCTGCCATGCCAATGCTGCTGAGAGAGGCACAACCACAGCCATGGGACCCTTGGTAAGGAATCCCAAACCCATGGCCACAAAGAACAACCAGTGCCGCCGGTGGACGAACGCGGCGATGGCGGCGGTGATCCAGAAAGTGAGGGTCATGTCCGGCGTCAACAGTCTGGCCAGGGCAAAGAACTCCACGCTGGAGACGAGGATGAGAGCCGCGTTTCTGGCCACGGTCTCAGAGCAGAGACGCCGTGCGATCAGATACGTGAGCCAGACGGTGCCCAGGGCGGCCAGCGCCGAGGGGAGCCGCGCAGCCCACTCGTTGGCTCCAAAAACCCGGATGCTCAGGGCTGTGAGCCAGTAGATGAGGGGTGGCTTTTGAAAGTGCTCAAAGCCATTGAGCGTGGGCACCAGCCAGTCACCGCTCTGCGCCATCTCGCGTGCGATTTCAGCGTACCGGCCTTCATCCGGTTCATTGAGCCCGCGGGTGCCCAGAAAGGCGAGCAGTACCGCCGCGCTGCAAAGCAGCCAGGCGTATCGCTGAAACAACTCGAAGGTTGCCTTTTTCACAGGCAGGCCTCCTTGAGCCGACGGCTTCTGAACCACCACATACCCAGGAGGTCGAGGGCTGGACGCCAGAACATGACGCGCAATCCGTACTTCGAGATCCCCGCCTTGCGCTCCCGGTGGTTCACCGGCATTTCCACCACCTGGAAGCCGGCGGCGACCGCCATGGCGGGCATGAAGGAGTAGAGAGTCCGGATGGGGACAAAGCTGGAGACCACTGCCCGGCGAAAGGCTTTGAGAGCGCAGCCTGCATCATGCACACCATCGTGGAGCAGGCTGTTTCGAACGGCGTTGGCAGTGCGGGACATCAGTTTGCGCACCAGGGAGTCTTTCCTTTGTTGGCGGAATCCACTGACCATATCGGCTCCATCAGCCGTCAGCTTGCTGATCAAGCAAGGAATGTCATGGGGATCATTCTGACCGTCGCCGTCCAATGTGACAACGACGTCACCTGAAGCGAGCTTGAATCCTGTCCACAACGCGGAGGCCTGACCCTGGTTGTGCGGGTGCCTCGCGAACTTCAGCGCGGGCCAGCGCAGGGCAAAGGCCTGGAGGATGGTGAAGGTGTCATCAGTGCTGCCATCATCAATGGCGATGACCTCGTAGGTGGCCATTGCGTGACCCAGGACTTCAAGGAGTTCGTCCAGCAGGGCGGAGACACTCTCACCCTCGTTAAAGAAGGGAACGACAACGGACACCTTCTGAGGTGGGGTAGTAGGCGGACTTGATCGCGACATGTGGAGGCCACAGCATGACACCCCTGCCTAACTCGATGGTGACATGCACCTAACGGTTCAGTTATCTGCCGGGCTCTGGCCCGTGGGCAGTCTCGTTCTGCTTCAATGATGTTTCGATTCTCTCGCGTGCCGCCCTGGCGCTGATCGTGGCGGGATGAGAGGCGCCAAGGGTTGAGCCCCAACCTGTTTCTGCTCTTCTGGCCCATGCCAATGCCTCTGCCTGCTTCTGCTGGGCTTCCAGGCAGGCTGCCAGTGCGAAGCAAGTTTTCAGTACATCGAATCCGTCCGGCCCTTGCAGACGTTCGCGAGTGCGCAGAGTGATTTTGTACTGAGCTTCTGCTTCGGTGACTTTTCCCTGAGTCAGCAAGGCGGTGGCGAGATTGTTTCTGCTCATGAGAACATCCGTGTGATCAGGCCCCATGAGCCGTTCTCTGATGGCAAGTACCATGCCGTGTTCCGCTTCTGCCTCGGCAGACCTGCCCATGGCATTGAGGGCATTGGCGAGATTGTTCCGATTGGCCAGGGTCTGATGATGTTCCGGCCCCAGCAATTTCTCGCTGCGCCGGACCACCTCTCGAAAATGGTTCACGGCTTCTTCAAACCTATGGGCGGAGTAAAGCGCCACTCCTGTCGCCGTATCGGCCTCTATGGAGGGTTCAAACTTTTGCGGGGCAGGTTTTGCGGGCTCGGAGGATCTCTTGCCACGGCACGCGAAGAGTTGGACATGGCCCACAGCCCTGCTCTCACTACGCAGTGTGAAGATGCCAATGCTGTTGACGCTTGAGAACTCCTGCACGAGCTGCTTGGGTGCCTTCCTGGGGTTGGCGGAATTCACCACGAAGATGGCGTTCTCCCCGGTGCGAGCCTCATAGCCGGGCCAAAACCAGTACTGATTCTGGGGTTTGTCAGTATTGAGGACATAACTCAACTGGTCCTCCGGCAGAACTCGCTGCGCATCTGGCAGATAGAAGTTCAGCAGGCTGGCCCGTCCGTAGTGGTCTGAGATGACGAACACCGGCGGCCCTTCCCTGGCCAGTAGCTTCATCTGTTTTTGCACCAGTTCCGCCAGAGGCTGCCCTTGTCGCACACGGGTGAGCGGGTCTGACTTCTCACTCAGCGTGACGCCAAAGGCCTTGGTGAGAAGATGAGTGTCGTGCAGGAAGAGCACCACAGGGAACCCTAGGACAAGCCCTGTGACGAGGAAGCGCTTCGTCAGAGCGTGGCTGACCTGTGAGCGGGCGTGCCACGCCAGTGCGGCGAAGAGAAACAGTGCCGGCGCTACGGGGGCGATCCAGTTGGGCTGGGCTTTGGCCCGGCAGGCCAGCAAAGTGTAGAACAGCAGGACGGGGATCGTGGAGCAAAAGAGGAACTTCCACAGCGGTTGTTTTTCCTTGATCCGAACAAAGCCCCAGAGGGCCATGGCGATCGCGATGCAGAACACGGGATTCAGCAACGCGACGATGGAGGCGAGAAAGGTGAGCAGATGTTCCAGATGCAGTCCGGCAACATGGTCCAGGCCACCGCGTTCCTGAAGATGAGTGGCGGTGATCCAGCCGTGGGAAGCATTCCAGAGGATCACTGGCACCGTTCCCAGAGCATTGAGCAGGAAAGCCGTAACTGGCCCTTTCCAGCCGATGCGTTGGCGGAAATCGGGCGTCCACCACGCGAACAGAAGCAGGCCCAACCAGAGGAAGGGGGAGAAGAACTTGCTAAGGAATCCTAGAGCCATGGCGATCCCGCTGACCACCCACCAGCCATAGCTCTTTCGTTCAATAGCGACCCACACCGACAGAACAGCCGCAGTGTGAAAAAACACGGTGGGGGCATCAACGGTCAACAGAGTGGCCCCTACCGCGAAGAGAGGGGTGACAGAAATGGCCGCAATGACCCAGAAGGCGCACTGCTCACTCGTCCGCCGGCGCAGGAACAGCCATACCATGATGCCAAACGCCAGTGCCAGCACAGGTGACATGAAGCGGACGCCAAAGGCGGTGTCACCCCAGAGATGAGTGCCGAGCCACTGCACCCAGGCGATCATGGGAGGCTTGCTGTAGTAGGCCCAGTCCAGATGCTTGCTCCACATCCACTGATAGGCCTCATCTTCACTGAGGCCGATGACGTCACTGGAGATGTAGGCCAGCCTGGTGGCAAAAAGGATCAACAGCAGGGCCCAAGTAGCGTGTCGCCAGCTGGCGGAGGATGCTTCAGCAAGATTGGAGGGGGGGCTGCTTGGCCCAGCTTTCAAGAGGGAGGGGCGGCGTGCCCACCATGAGGGGAAGAGCAAGCGACCTGCTGCCTGCCAGATCTTATCCACACCGTAGGTCACTGTCCAGCCTGTGGCCCCACCGATGATCAGCCCAGCGAGCACGTCAGAGGGATAGTGCACCCCCAGATACACCCTGGACGTGGCGACCAGCAGGGCCAGCGGTACCATGAGACGCCAGGTGCGGGCATAGAACAGCCAGGCTACGACGGTCATGGCACCCCAGTTGGTGGCATGACAGGAGGGGAGAGAAGTCATGCCCTGACCATTGCCCGTGAGCAGCCGGACGTCGGAGAGCGTCATGGCGGGTCGGGGTCGCATAAACAACTCCTTCAGCGGGGCACACACCCAGTTGCTGGCGATGAGCACTGCGAGGGCCATCATGGCGACCATGAACGCTCCTCGAGTGCCACCCAATTTGATGGCCACGGTGGCCAGCACAATCAACAGGGGAAAGAACGCCGTGTTGCCACTCATGAACGGCATGAGGACATCGAAGAACGGATTGGCCATCGATTGGTTGATGGCTCTTAACAGCGTGGTGTCGAGAGAGGTGAGGAACTGCATCTGGCTGCGGGAAACCCACCTCCACGGATGAGGCGGCTATACCCATTCCTCTACCACCCTCGATTAACCAGATGGTGACATCATCCTAACGCTTCCGTCATCTCCCGCCACGGCACGAATTTCTAACAAGAAACTAACAGAAACCTAACAAATGATATGGCGTCGCAATAGCAAATTGATCGAAGCCATCATTGGTCAATGATCGGGGTCTATGGCTAAACATTGGCTCAACCACACAACCCACTCCCAGCAACCCGGGGCTCGTCTTTTGAGACGGTCGAAAGGCGAACTGCTCGCGGTCAGTCTGCTCGGAATCTCTGCCACCACGGCAGTGGTTCACGCCCAAAACGCCCCGGCTCCAAGTGATTCCGCCACCACGCTCCCGCCGGTCGTGGTCGAAGCAACACGCGACACGCCGTATGCCGTCACCCGGACCACCACGGCCACCAAGACGGACACACCGCTCATTGACACGCCTCAATCGGTCACCGTCCTGACGGAAAAATTCCTCAGCGACACCGCGGTCACCAGCATCGGTGACGCCGTCCGCTACGTTCCTGGTGTGGGCACTGCCCAAGGTGAAGGCAACCGCGACACGGTGGTTCTTCGCGGCAACAGCTCCACTGGAGATTATTTCATCGATGGTCTGCGCGACGATGCCCAGTACTATCGCGACTTCTACAACATTGAACGCCTTGAAGTTCTCAAGGGACCCAGTGGCATGATCTTCGGCCGTGGCGGCCCCGGTGGTGTCCTCAACCGCGTCTCCAAGCAAGCCGTGCTTGATGGCAAGTCCTTCTACGAGTTCTCGGCACTCGGCGGCTCCTGGGACCAGTATCGCGGTACTCTTGATCTCAACCAGTCGCTGAGCAGCATTGCCGCCCTTCGTCTGAACGGGCTCTTTGAAGACTCAGACTCCTATCGCGATGGTGTTTACAACCAGCGCATCGGCGTGAACCCCACCTTTGGACTGGCGATCTCTGAGAACACGACGCTTCGTGTCGGCTTTGAGTACTTCCATGACGAGCGCACTGCTGACCGTGGCATTCCCTCTCAGAATGGCAGGCCTTTCCAGACCGATGAGTCCACCTTCTTCGGTGATCCGGACCGCAGCCCGACTGATGTGGACGTGTTCTCGTTCACGGCCTCGATCGATCACAAGTTTGAAAATGGGACGACGCTGCGCAACGCCACCCGCTACTCGAACTACGACAAGTTCTACCAGAACGTCTTTGCAGGCGGTGCCGTGCACGGCGGATTGGTCCCCATCAGCGCCTACAACAACGCGACGGAGCGTGAGAACTTCATCAACCAGACGGATGTGGTGTTCAACTTCGACACCGGTCCCATCGGACACACCCTGCTGACCGGCGTGGAGTTCAGCCGTCAGGAAACCGACAACTTCCGTGAGACGGGTTATTCCAGCTCCACCGCGAATACCTCGCTGGGCAGCGTGTCTGCCTACAATCCCCGCTACAATGGGCCGCTCTTCTTCCGCCAAAGCGACAGCGATGCCGACAACAACAGCGTGGCCACGGGTGTCGCGCTCTACTTGCAGGACCAGATCCAGCTCACCTCCCAGCTCCAATTGGTGGCCGGGTTGCGTGTTGATCTGCTGGACGTGGACTTCCACAACAACCGTAGCGGGCAAGATATCGAGACCTCTGATGATCTGTGGTCCCCTCGTGCAGGCCTGATCTACAAGCCGGTCGAGAATCTCTCCATCTATGGCAGCTACACCCTGTCGTACGTGCCGCGCGCTGGCGAACAGCTTGCATCCCTCTCCGTCACCAACGCTGCACTCAAGCCTGAAGAGTTTGAGAACTTCGAAGCAGGTGTGAAGTGGGATGTGACCCCTGGGCTGTCGCTCACGGCCGCTGCGTACCAGCTGGACCGCTCCAATCAGGCGATCGCTGATCCCAACGATTCCACCAAGCTCATCCTCGTCGATGGACAGCAGGTCAAGGGCATCGAATTGGGTCTTGCCGGTCAGATCACCGACAACTGGAGCATCACCGCCGGATACGCCTATCAAGAGGGCGAAACCCAAGCCGCGAGCGGCGCAATCGCCGCAGGCACTCCGATCCAGCAGCTCCCGCGGCACTCAGTGTCGGTGTGGAACCGCTACGACTTCAATGAACATTGGGGTGTGGGTATCGGTGCCATCTACCGCGACGAAATCTATGCCGCGGCTGACAACTCCGTCACCGTGCCGAGCTTCGTGCGCTTTGACGCGGCAGTGTTTTATCGCTTCAACGACAACTTGAGCGCCCAGGTCAACGTCGAGAACATCTTCGACACGGAGTACTACAGCACCGCGCACAACAACAACAACATCACCCCTGGCTCACCCGTCGCGCTCCGCGTTGGCGTCACCGTCCGGTTCTAAAGGTAAGGCTTCTTCATTCAGTTCATCAGTTGTTGTTTGGATCCAGGCCCTCTCACGAGGGCCTGGATTTTTTTGTGGAGTGGTGGCGGGGGGTAATGGCGAGAGCGAAAATCCGGCATGAACCGCGGGAGCAGGGCGATGATCGTCCTATCTTCCTCGTAGAGGTTCGCGCCGGGGTTGGAGTACCGTCCCGCATGCGGGACGGAATCAGGATTCACATGTCCCTTGATAGGCTCCCGGCGGAAGGTGCTCCGACCGTGGTCAGATTCGCGTCATGGGAAGTGCGGGGCGTGATTCCGTCCCGCATGCGGGACGGTACTCCAACCCGGCTGCGTGTCCAAAGCGGTCGTTTGGCCGCGTGGATCGGAGCCACGTCAGACCTTGGGCGTTGCCCAGGGCTCACAGTTTCCTCGCCCCCACCCAGCCGTACAGGGAGGGCAGGATCAGGAGGTTCAGCAAGGTTGAGGTGGCTAGGCCGCCGAGGATGACGACTGCCATGGGGTGCTCAATTTCATGCCCTGGCACGTGGCCCTTCCATGCGAGGGGGATCAAGGCAAGCGCCGCACAGGTGGCGGTCATGAGGATGGGGGAGAGACGCTCGCGCGCGCCTTGCAGCAATAGTTCCCGACCAAAGGGCACGCCTTCCTTTTTCTGAAGGTGCTGGTAGTGACTGAGCAGCATGATGCCATTGCGGGCGGCGATGCCCAGCACCGTGACAAAACCCACCAGGGAACCCAGTGAGAGAATGCCACCCGTCCACCATACGGCAATGATGCCGCCAATGAGGGCAAAGGGCAGAGACAGCGCCATGAGCGCAGTGTGGCGCAGAGACTGAAAGTCTGCCTGCAACAGTGCCAGCACTCCTACCAGGGAGGCGATGCTGAGGAGCAGGATCCTCTGTTGGGACTCGCGACGGGCGGCGTCTTCACCGAGGAACTCCGGGTGATATCCCTCTGGGAACTGGATGGCGGAGACCTTCTCCTGAATCTCCCTGACCACCGCACCCAGATCGCGCCCGGAGGTATTGCAGGTGACGTCCAGCCGGCGGGAGGCGGCCTCCCGCTTGATCTCGTTGGGTGTGGGGACAATACTGATGTCTGCGACGTCTCCGAGACGGGCGTGTCCGCCGCCGGGGAGGTCGATGAGCAGCTCGTTCAGGACGGTGGCATCATTGCGCACCTCTGCAGTGCCCCACACGGCCACTTCATGCACCTTCTGCTGGTCGTACACTTCTCCCACCTTCTGGCCTTTGACGAAGACGCCCAGCGCGTGGCGGATCTGCGCCGAACTGATCCCCAGGGCGGAGGCGGCCTCGTTGCGAATCTGCACGCGCACCTGGGGCACCATGGCCTGGGGCTCCACCTTGAGAGCGGTCACTCCTTGAACCGTGCTCATGGCGGCGCGGGCTTCCTCGGCCTTGGCCCGGAGCACATCCAGGTCAGGGCCGAACAACCGGACGACCACGCTGGCTCCCGCCCCGGTGAGCACTTCCTTCACCCGTTCCCGCAGGTAAGTCTGCACATCCCGATAGAGTCCGGGGTAGCCATCGACCACCTCCTGGACTTTTTTCAGAGACCCGTCGTAGTCAACCGAGGGATCCAGGGAGATCCACAGCTCGGTGAAGTTCGGGCCCACCACCTCATCACCCAGCTCGGCACGGCCGATGTGGGAGCCGAAGTGGTTGACTCCTGGAATCGCCCGTAACTCCTTGCTGGCCTGGACGGTGATGCGGGTCATGGAGTCCAGCGAGGTGGCGGGCTTCTCCACCCAGTGCATGAGAAAGTCTCGCTCACGGAAGTTGGGCAGGAACTCCTCGCCGAACCTGGTGGCCATGTAGCCAGCCCCAGCAATCGCCAGGAGCACAGCGACGAGGGCCAGTCGTGGGATCTTCAGGATGGGGGGCAGGATGAGGGCGTAGAGCCACTGCAGGCCTTTTAGTAGCGGGCTTTCTCTCGGTCGGGCAGGGATCTTGCGCAACAGGAGGAAACTGAGGGCGGGGGTAACGGTGAGCGCCACCACCAGAGAGGCGAGGATGCTGAGTACATAGGCCAGGGCCAACGGCCGGAAGAAGCTCCCTGCCAGGCCGCCGAGGAAGAACACCGGCAGCATGACCAACACCACAATGATGCTCGCGTAAACCACCGCGCTGCGCACCTCCAGCGAGGCCTTGAGCACGACGTTGAATTTGGATCGCGGTTTGGGGAGCAGGGCATTGAGCCGGAGCCGGCGGTGGATGTTCTCCACGTCGATGATGGCATCATCCACCACTTCACCCAGGGCGATGACCAGACCGGCAAGGACCATGGTGTTGATGGTCTCGCCAAAGGCGCGCAGCACCAGCACTGCGGCGAGGAGGGAAAGCGGGATGGCGGTGAGGCTGATGAAGGCGGTGCGCAGGTCGAAAAGGAACACCAGCAGCACCACGACGACGAGGAGGCAGCCCAGCCAGAGGGCATGGCCGAGGTTTTCCAGAGAGGTCTCAATGAAGGTGGCGGGCCGGAAGATCTTGTTGTCGATGTCCACTCCGGGAAGGGCGGGCTTCAAGGTATCCAGCGCCTGTTCGACCATTCGCGTCACGTCCAACGTATTGCCCCAAGGCTGTTTCTCCACGATGAGGAGGAGGCCGGGCTGATCATTGATGATGGCATCCCCGACGGGTGGCGGATGACCGATACGAACGTCTGCGACATCCCGCAAACGGATGGGCGCGCCGTTGCGTGATTCCACCAGGCTGTTGGCGAGGTCATCGACATGGGAGATGGGTGCGGCATTGCGGACCGCGAGACGCTGGTTGGGACTGTCCAGGAACCCGCCAGGCGCTACGGTGGCGGCGTCTCCCGCGGCACGGATCACGGCATCCAGCGTGACGCCGAGGGCGCGCAGTTTCTCCGGATCCACCAGCACCTGGTACTGCTTGTCCCGCTGACCCCAGATGGCCACGTTGGCGACGCCCTGGATGGACATGAGCCGGGGGCGGATGGTCCACAGGGCCTGTTCACTGAGCTCCTGCTGGCTGAGTGTGGCGGAGGTGAGGCCGATCTTCATGACCCGGCTCAGGGAGGAATGAGGAGATAACAGCACGGGCGTGCGCGCCACGGCAGGCAGCCGCCCCTGCATCTGGGCCAGCCGTTCCGTGATCATCTGCCGGGCCTGCAGGAGGTCCGTGCCATCATGAAAGATGAGGACGATGGAGGAGAGACCGAGGACCGACTTGGATCGGGCAGTCTTCAGCCAGGACAGGCCGGTGAGCGCCCGCTCAAGTGGCACCGTGACCAGGGCATCCACTTCCTCGGTAGAGAGGCCGGGGGCCTCCGTCTGCACCTCGGCGAGGGGAGGCGCAAACTCAGGGAATACATCCAATGGGGCGTGCCGCACGGATTGCAGGCCAAAGACCAGCAGGACGACCGCCAGAAGCACCACCAGCACACGAAATCGCAACGCACCGGAGACCAGGGAATTGAGCATAGCGTCGAATCGTTCTCCTTACTTGCCGTTGCCAAACTCCGCACCGAACAGCTCGGCAGCCCCGGTCTTCACCACCGTGGTCCCGACGGGCAGTCCCGAGTCGAGCAGCACCGTGTCTCCTTCCACACGGCGGACCTGAATCCTGCGCCTCACGAAGGTCTGGGGGGCTGTTTGTTCATAGACCCAGGCCCCGCCGTGAGCGTCATAGAAGAGCGAGCTCCAGGGGACGGAAGGCAGCTCCCGTTTGACGTCCTTCACCGGAATGTGAACCATGAGGCGCTGCCCCAGGGGTGGTGGAGATTTTTCATCCAGCGCGTAGAACAGATCCACGGTGCCGGTGGCGATATTTCCTGAACTCTGGAGCGGCTGTGGGGTGAGGATCGAGGACTTACCCTTGTCTGCGGGGGTGCTGGCGGTTGCCGGCTGGGCAGTGTCCAGTGAAGGCAGCTCCAGGGAGGAGATGCTGACCCGCACGGTGCGACGGGTGGACTTGAGTGCCTCCGCCACGGGCAGGCCCAGCAGGTCCCGCTGGTTTTTTGCGGTGGCCAGGGCGGTGCGTGCCACGGCCTCCGCAGTGCGGGCATCGTCCATGGCCCGCTCACTGCCGGCCCGCTCGCGTGCGAGCTGGGTGGTGCGTTGCACGGTGACTTGGGCGGCATCCACCTGGACTTGAGCGCTGGCCACGGCACCGTCGGCCACATTCTGCAACTCCGCCAGGCGACGCAGTTCTTCCGTCGTGACGGGAGGCATGGGGGCCAGTACGTCCGGTCGGGAGGAGAGTGAGAGCATCACTTCGCCGGCAAAGAGGTGGGTCTCATGGGCCGACTTGGAGGTGACCTCTGCCACCTCCACGCCGAGGCGCTTCTCTGCTTGAGCGGTGATTTTGAGAGTGGGCAGCGCGGCCTCCATGACACCGTTGGTCACTTGAGACGGCGGATTCGCCGGATCGGCCCCCGTGGCCGCGAGCGGAAGCATCAGAAGGGGGAGCAGGAGAGAGGGTTTCATTTGCGTGAATGAAGTGGGTGCAGGGGCCTCAGGCTATTTGACGCGGCCTCCCGCCCGATCGAGCTCAGCCCAGGCATCGCGCAATCTGGCTTCGCTTTCGGCATACTTGGAGCGGGCGTCTGCCACGCGTCGTGCGGAATCGAGGGTGGCGAGTTGGGGGCTGTTCCCCAGCTCGACGGAGCGCATGGCCAGTTTCAATGAGTTGTCGAGCTCCGGCATGATCCGTGTCCAACCTGCCATGACATTCTGGGCGGCTTTCACCTGCAGGTGGGCTCTGCGCACCTCTGTGGCAGCATGATTGCGTGCTGCATTGAGCATGCGGACGGCTTTCTCCAGTTGAGCGTTGGCAACGGCTCGTCCTCCCTGGTTTTGATTGAGCACCGGCAGGGTGGCATCAAAGGAGGCCTGGGTGCCGGCGCCCTCTGTGGTCTTCAGGCCGGCGGAGAGGGCCACCATCTCCGCAGGGGCGAGTTTGGCCTTGGCAGCGGCCGCCTCCACCGCCATCTCCGCCGCCCGCACATCCGGCCGGTTGATGAGGGCCTCCTCCACCAGCCTGCCGACAGGGGCGGGTGCTTTCAGACGTGGAGAAGGGAGCGGCTTGAGGGTGATGTTTTCCTTGCTCGCGGAGAGGCCCAGGAGCCCTCTGAGCTGCTGCATGGCGAGGTCATATTCGTATTGCAACCGGAGTTCCTCCTGCCTCGCCACCAGGGCATCGGCGGTGGCTTGGGAGGCCTCTAGTTCACCGGTCTCGCCAGCCCGGAACTGTGCTCCGGCCAGATCTGAGATCTGATGGAAAATGGTGGCACTCTCCTTCGCTCGGGCGCGTTTGGTTCTGGCCAGCTCCACGGCATGGCAGGCGAGCTTCACATCCCGGGCCAGGTCCACTCCTCCTTGTGTTAGTTTCAAGGCCACGGCATCTGCATCCAGCCTGGCGGCCTTGATGCGCCTGGGGCGCAGCCAGAGGGCTTCCACCGGTAGTTTTGCGGTAAACTCCAGCGCACTCGTGTTGTGCGGCAGCAGCAGGCCCAGCGAGGGGTTGGTGAGTTCTCCAGCCTTCACGATATCCGCCTGGCTGATGCCCAGGTCTCCCAGCGCAGCCTGAAAGTCGGGATTGTTCAGCAGGCCCAACGCCACTGCATGATCCGGCGTGAGCGATGAACCGGCGGAGATTCCCTCCCCCCATGAAAACTGGGCGGGTTCATTGCGGGAAGTCAGGATGCTGCGGTTGGCTTCTAGAACCGGACGGGTGTTTCCGGACAGGCGCTGCGAGGTGCTGCAACTTGCAGTCAGTGACAAAAAAGCAATGCAGGGCAAGCCTGTGGCAATACGGGGCAAAAGCGCGCAGAACATGTGCCTCACATATCGGCGGCGCAGGGTTAGTGTCATAAGATTTCCCCTAACTTTTCTGTTAGTGACTGGATGGTGTGATGGGAATCTGCAGGTGGAACACGGTTCCTTCTTTCTCCTTGCTAGTGACATTGACGGTGCCTCCATGTAGCGCGATCACCGTCTTGACCAGCGCCAGGCCCAAACCGGAGCCGGTGACCAGTTCGGTGTTTGTCCGTGCGGCGTCGATCCGGTAGAACCGGTCAAAAATGCGGCCCAAGTGCACTGCGGGAATGCCGCATCCGGTGTCCGAAACTGTCAGGTGCAGGTGCTGGCTTTTTTGCAACACTCCGATCTCAATGCGGCCGCCTTCTGGAGTGTGACGCAGGGCATTGGAGACCAGGTTTGCCAGGGCCATGCGGAGGAGTGTTTCGTCTGCAGCGGCGCGCCCGCTGCCCTCGCAGTGGATCTGGACGCCCCGCTCTTCCGCCAGGGCGGAGAAGTAGTCGGCCACATTTGCTGCCATGACGGCGGCATCAACATGGGTTCGATGTAAAACTGTCTCGGCGTTGTCGGCGCGGGCAATGAAGAGAAGGCTGTCCACCATGCGATTGAGCCGCTCGAACTCGCTGAGGTTCGCGACCATGGCCTGGCGATACTCCTCACCCTCGCGGTTCTGGGTCAGCAGGATGCTGGTGGAGATCATCAGGTTGTTCAGCGGGGTGCGAAACTCATGGGCGGCGTCCGCAGAGAACTGCGACAACCGCTGGAAGGCCTCACTGAGACGATTGAGCATGATGTCAAAGGCTCCCGCCATGTGTGCCAGTTCCCGCGGCCAGGGGTTCTTCCCAACTCGTTCACCCAGTCCCCCTGCGCCGACGCGCTGCATGACCTCAGTGATGTTACGCAGAGGCTTGAGGCCCCTGCGAGTCATGAGCCAGGCCAGAATGCCGGAGAAGATGGAGCCCCCAACGACGACGATGACCAGTTGCAATCGGAACTGTGACATCCACTGGTCAACGTGAGTGATGTCCAGGGCGACATAGTATTGCAGAGGGAGGGCGCTTTTCCCGCGGCTCACGGTGGCCGAGGCAAAGAACACGGGGAATCCGGATGCAGAGGTGGCCCGATACACGCGGCTGATTTTTTGATCGGGTCCAACGGGAGGAGGGAAGGTGTCCTGCCCCAGGCCCAACCCGGAGAAACCAGGAGTTTCCACCAGAGTCTGACCGTTGGAATCCACGAGACGGCCATAGTACTTCTCGAGACTCCGGTTCGCGGCGGTGGAGCGGACGGTCTCTGCCGCCTCCTCCAGATTCAAGGGGTGCTGATCCACCTCGTATCTGAGCGTGGCCACATGGTCGGAGAGGAGCTCGGCATCTTCCACCTCGAAGCCGTGGTGCAGTTGCTCATGCAGAAACACGGCGGCGGCGGTGAGGGTGAACGCTGCCACCAGCATGTAGCCGGCCACCAGGCGGGCGGTGAGCCCGAGCGTCTTGTTCCAATGGTGGAGGCCGTCGGTCACCCCCGGTCCTCCAGCATGTAGCCATGCCCACGCTGCGTGTGGATGAGCTTGCTCCCGTGTCCGTCGTCAACCTTCCGCCGCAGTCTGCCGATGGTCACGTCCACGGCGTTGGAATCGATGGAGTAATTCATCTCCCAGACCAGCTCTGCGAGGGTGGCGCGGGAGAAGACCTCCCCTTTGCGGCGCACGAGCAGGCTGAGGAGCTGGAACTCCTTGGCCGTGAGATCAAGCGGGCGGCCGGCACGTCTGGCTTTCATGCTCTGAAGGTCCAGCTCCAGGTCCGCCACGACGACGCATTCCGCATGGCGGGCAGGCGCCCGGCGCAGAAGCACGCGAACACGGGCCACAAACTCCACCCAGGCGAAGGGTTTGACGATGTAGTCATCCCCGCCCAGCTCCAGCCCGCGCACGCGGTCAGAGACGGAATCGCGGGCTGTGAGAAATAACACCGGGGTCTGGGTGTTCTTTTCGCGGATGGTCTTCAGAACGTCCCAGCCGTCCATCACGGGTAGCATGACGTCCAGGACGATGAGGTCGTAGTGGGAGCCGTTCGCGTAGTAGATGGCCTCGCCGCCGTCCCGTGCCGCATCCACCAAAAAACCCGACTCCCGAAGGCCCCGGGCAAGGCTCTCCCGGCTTCTTGGTTCATCCTCTACTATCAGTATTCGCATTTGGCTTGGTCAGGCAATGGTGACGTGCCGCGGCTCCACGCTGCGCACAGCCACCATTGGAGCGCCAAATCCTAACAATTGACCTCCAGGGAGATAACAAATCTGTAATGATGCCTTTTGCGATTGTGTTTGAGAATCGCCCTCAATATAGAGTCTGGACTGATGCTTCCATAGTTATGATGTCCAAGGCGCGGCTTTGGCACGAGACACCGCATGAAATTTACAGGTTCCAAGTCTGCAGCGCGCAAAGAGAGGGTTTGCTTCGGGTACCTCTTTCTGAACATGAGCCATCAACTCTCGATGGTCATCAGCACGGACAAGACTGATGCGTGGGCCATGGTGTACCAGCCCAAGGGGCGCTCAGGGAAGTGGGAGGGGGAGATCCTCTGCCCCATATGGTGGGCGGAGATTCACGGGGCGGGAACCCACTACCCCAACCGGGTGCAGCTTCAGCAGGCGTTGAGAAAGCTGCTGGACCAGAAGCTGGAGGAAAGGCCGGGGTTCAAAGAGTCGGGCATCAGGAAAGGGCTGGCGCAGGCGGACTCTGAATCCGGCCCCCAGTCCGAGGGAGTAGTATGAATCTGGGCCTCCAAATGTTGACGGTGAATTCGGCTTGTGCTGAGAACAGCGTTGCCTCGGCCGCCATTCTCCCCCTCATGAGAGGGCGAGATTTTCTTCACTCAGAGCGCAAGGGGCACAAGGGCTATGCCCCCCTTCTTCGAGGAGATTGCGTTCTTCCCGCGCCACATGGGACAAACCGCACGGCTCAAATCGCTGACGGCAGTCGCCCGTCCTGACAAGCCCTGGCTGAACGGTCTCCTCAGAACCATCTTTGTGTCGGACATGGGTGACGCGCTCTCCTCCCAAGTACCGTTCGAGTATTTGCAGGAAGAGGTCGTGGAAATCGTACGATCTGAAGAGGGGCGGCAACATCTTTGGTTGTGGCTGATCAAGCGGCCCGCCCGCATGTCAGCATTTGGTAAATGGCTGAAACAGCAGGGAGGTGTCTGGCCTGACAACGTCGTGGCCATGACCAATGTGTTGGACATCAAAGTGGCGGGCAGTGCGATCAATCATCTTCGGAGAGTTCCGGCCCGCATCCGAGGGTTGAGTGTCGAGCCCCTGCTAGAACCGATGGCCTTAGACCTCGTCGACATCGATTGGGTTATTGTGGGCGGGGAGTCCGGTCATTATTCCCGGGCTTTTGATCTGGATAGAGCGCGGATCCCTCCGAGACCAGTGCCGGCGAAGTGGAGTTGCTTTCTTCGTGACACAGCTCGGCGCGGATCCCTTGCTCAATGATGACAAGCTTCAGTTGACCGACCCTCATGGGGAGACTGGAAGGATTGGCCGAGAGATCCGCGTGTTCGCCAAATGTCGCAAGCATTCCGCCCAATCGAGGGGCGTAGATACAATCGAGCAGATCTGCCCAATTTGGCCGACACGAGGCATTGCGAACGTGTCGGCTCTTTCTTTAGAAAATTCGATGGAAGTCCAACGAGGGGCGATTCAACGTGTTGTTTTCCGCGACTGCATCGACAAGGACGATGATGACAATCGAGCTGCGCGAATGCCTGACTCATCAGCTTCCTGCGAGATTTGTTGTTCTGCTACGGCCGGGAGGGGAGCACGCCGCATTCGCGACGTCGACTGGACGAACAAGTATCGAATTTCCGATGGCACCAAGTGTCGACGTGTCTCCATGAGGGGTGGCTTGCTCGGGGTCATGCTAAACCTTCTTGATACACTGGAAACGGTTCAAGGGCTTGATGGCAGCTTTTATGATCAACACAATCTGGAATCTCAAATTGAGACTTGGACTCTTGCGCTGCAGGTGGTCAAAGAGGCAGAATCGATTGCAAGTCAGGAAATTGACCAGGAACATGTCGACTGGCTTTGAATTCTCGAACTGCGGGACGCCGCAGTCTATGGGATTTTTTTGCTAGACACAATAAAAACCAACTGGTTTCTATTGGTGCGCGCACGAACCGCTGCGGAGTTCGCCCAAGGCCTCCAAGCTTCGAGTCGCTGGGGGCACGCGAAATGGAGAAACCATCACAATTTTTGCCAGAGAAGGGTGTCGAGTCCGAAGACTGCGATCTCTACCGTGTCTTTCAACATTTGGGCACCCCAAAGACCTCCGCATATCGCATCATCTTGCGGCTGTTCGTGGCGGCCAAAGAAAGGTTTGAGATCGCATTGCGTCCAGGAGACTTGATGATTCAGCTGGCAGAATTGGGGGAAATTGCGCCCGAGCTCAGGGATGAGGAGGGGCTCACCTCGTGCCTCGAGTCGTTACGAGATTGGGGCAATCTGACCGCGACGCGGGACGTTGTTTCGGCCAAGTCAATTGAAGAGTATTTGCATCCCAAGTACATGTACCAGATGAGCAAGGCTGGCGAGCTCGCTGAAAGGGCCTTGGCTGCCTACGAAGATAGTCTTTCGCGGCCTGGTGAACTTTCAGCTTCTGCGCTCCGTGAGATTGCGGAGACTCTCGACGAGCTCTTGCGACTGCTGGAAGTCGCGGTGCCGGATGAATCCAAAGTGGCAAAAGCCATGGAAGATTTGGTGTCGCGCTTCGACTCGTTGGTCGCCCGTGCACAGACGTTCATGGGAGGATTGCAACGGGAAATGGATCGGCCAGGAGGGAATGAAACATCATTCTTGGGCCTCAAGGAGGAACTATTGAGGTATCTCGAACGGTTCATCAAGGAACTGCTCACAGCAACTTACCGTATTCGGCATAGTCTGGAAAAGTTCTCTGATTTCCAGATCGAATTTGCGCTTAAGTCTGCCGTAAGCAGAGAGTTCGCCGAAGTGCTTTCAGTAGACGACCACATGCGCCTACGATCCCTTCGCAGTTGGCAAGAACGATGGCGGGGGCTCAAGGGCTGGTTCATTGGAAGACCGGATCAACCCGCGCAATCTGAGCGCCTCAGATTACGCGCCGTAGACTCCATTACAGCGTTGTTGGAAAGAGTGAGACGCATGCATGACCAGAGGGCAAACCGAACCGACCGTTCGACTGATTTTCTGACACTTGCCCGTTGGTTCGCCGAAGCACCTGACGAGATAACCATGCATAGGCTCTGGCGTTCAGCATTCGCGCTGAATTCCGCACGGCATTTGAGAGTGAATGCCACCACACTGCAGGCCTGGGCTAAGTTAGATGATGGAGAGCGTCCCGTCTGGGAAGAAGCACCACCATACATAATCACCATTTCTCAATGGAGCCGCGGACGGAGCGGTCAAATTGGCAAGCCGCCAAAAATTGTCGACCGGACGGCTGCTCGCGAGGCACTCAGGGCCAAAGCCCACGCAGAAGGACTAGCTCTCCAACGATCCAGACAGAACCTGGCAAAAAATACGCCCTGCTTGCTTGCCGAACTATCGGAATTGGATGCACCAGCGTTCGAAGTTTTGCTTGATGCCATTAGCGAAGCCTTCGCAAACATGAAGCCAGAAGATGTACGAGGAGAGGCCACTACCGCAGATGGCGAGATGAATGTCACTCTTGAGTTGCCAGCAAGTCGCCAGGATATAGCACACCTAAGGACGCATGAAGGGATTCTAACAGGGCCGAACATCAAGATTACCCTTCGACTCACCGATGAAGTGACTTCGCCTTTGTGAGCCGATGGATGCTGAATTAAGCCAAATAGCTAATTTGGAGGTCGAAGAGAGGCACAGGGCTCTAAGGGCCCTGCTGCGTTGTCCGCTCGTCGTTGCTGACATCCCTGAACACATGGAGGATTTTGTTCGCATCAGACGGCATGGAGAGTATTTGAGAACATGGTTCTCCCGGCACGCTGGTTGGAGTTTGGACATCACCGCCGAATGTGCCAGGCTCTACAAAGTTCCAGCTCATCTGATGGACTCAACACGGGGTGCGAAGTCGTCGAGAGATGAGAGCGACTTTACGAGGAGGCGCTATGTTCTATTCTGTCTGGCTCTGACAATTCTCGTCAGAGCAGAGATGCAGACGACGCTCGGTGAGCTGGCGCAGGGTGTCATTCGAATCCTGCAAGAGGACGATTGTTTTCGTTCTCTTGCTTTTGACTTGGAGAATGCCGATTCGCGGAGAGACCTTGTTGCGGCCGTTCGACTGCTTGTTGAGAATTTCGCCCTTAAGAGAGTTGACGGTGACGACCAGCGCTTCGTGCAAAGCCAAAAGAATGAAGTGCTCTATGACGTCAGGCACCATGTGATCTATCGCTTGCTCGCCACTAGGAAAGCGCCTAGCGCAGTCGTTGCAACTGACTGGCTAGATCGGTTGGCCGCTCTCACTGATGAGCCGAAGTTGCAAACCGGGGAACAGCGAAATCTTCAGATTCGGCATGAGATAAATCGCCGATTGCTTGATGACCCCGTCCTCTACCTGCCAGGTGATCTGAGCGAGGATGCCTTGGAGTACTTTTCCAAACAACGACCGCATCTGATCAGAGTGCTGGAAGAAGCTACCGATATGGTCATCGAAGACCGACGCGAAGGCATTGCACTCTCTGATCGGTTCGGAGATTGCACAGATATTGGATTGCCCGAGGATGGCACTGATGGTCATGCGACCTTGCTGACCGCAGAGTACTTGGGAAGACTTCGCATTGAACAGCCTGGAGAAGTCATTCCCACGGCTGTGGTCGAGCAATTTATCGCGGAACAAGCACAGATTTTCAGGAAATTCTGGAGGCAAGATGCTGTTGCTCCAGGCTCCGAGATGGCACTTACGGACGAAGTGTTGCAACGACTCCAAGCACTGGATCTTGTCAGGCGTGCTATTGGGGGTGTGCTTCCGATGCCTGCAATCCATCGATATCGACATGAGCTTCGGCGGCGGGACGTTTCCCCTCAATGAGCAGCCTTCCCTCCAAATGACGAATTTGCCTTCGGCTTACACCTTGCGATTTCAGCCCATACGCAGTGGGCTGCTGAATCTCTTCAAGTACCAAGACCAAGAGTTTTGGTATGAAAAGGGTCGGCTATTGATTCGCGGCAACAATGGAAGCGGGAAGTCGCGTGTTCTCGCATTGCAACTTCCGTTCCTCTTGGATGGGGAAATAAGCTCACGCCGCGTAGAGCCAGATGGAGATCCAGCCAGACAAATGGCCTGGCATCTTCTCATGGACGATCAGTTCGAGCAACGAACCGGGTACACCTGGATAGAATTCGGCAGAGTCGACGACCAAGGCGTTGAACACTTTCTCACGCTGGGTTGTGGCATGAAAGCCGTCAGAGGTGGGGACAATCAGCCATCACGATGGTTCTTTCTCACTTCCAAACGGATTGGCCGGGACTTGGATTTGCAAGAAGGTGGCACACCGCGCAGTGCCGAGCGTTTGAGTGAGGCGCTCAGCCCAGAGGATTTTTTTGCAAAAACGGCCAAAGAGTATCGCATGGAGGTCAATAGGCGACTGTTTGGGCTAAGCATGGGGGCATACTCAGCCCTTATAGAACTTTTGATTCGTCTCAGAGCACCACAACTTTCCAAGAAGCTGGATGAGAAATCGCTGTTTGCCGCGCTTTCTGATGCCCTCCCCCCTCTCGCTGCCGACGTTGTGGACCAAGTCGCAAGCGCCTTTAAGCAACTGGAGGATTTGAGGCATGAATACCAGCACTTGAAATCCCTTAGTCATGCGCTCACACAGTTTAGGGCGAACTATCAGGTCTATTTGCAAATTGCTTTGTTGCGAAGGGCTGAAGCAGTAACCTCATGCCATTCCCGTTATGAGAAAGCACAGGGGCAAGTCCGAACTCTTCAGCAGACGGTGGAAGCAGGGGAATCGCGCCTAGGCGAAGCGGAAGCAGAAGTCAATCTGGCTCACGATGTTCGTACGGCATGTACAGCAACTCTAGAGGCAATACAGTCCAGGCCAGAGGCCGATTTAGCATCCAAACTCGACGCCGCTCATCGCGACGCGCATGAAAAGGGTACGCGCCTCAACGAGGCACAAGTAAACCTCACCAACACTTCAGGTCGCCTGGAAATATGCAGCAATGAACGTGATCGACAGCAAAAATTAGCAGACAGAGCAGTTTCTGACTGTCGGATTCTAGAACATGAGGCTCGCGGCAAAGTGACCCCCACGGGATTCCAGTCAGATCATGATGAGATATTGCCAGGGAATAGAGATTGGCCCAAAGATCTCGTCAGCCTGGTGGAGCTTCGTGACATCCACAAACGTAAGGGGGATGATCATCTCTACCGTCTCGAACAGTTGGAGAGGGAGAAAGCGA
Source organism: Verrucomicrobium sp. BvORR034 (assembly GCF_000739635.1). Lineage (GTDB taxonomy): Bacteria > Verrucomicrobiota > Verrucomicrobiia > Verrucomicrobiales > Verrucomicrobiaceae > Verrucomicrobium. The sequence goes on from NZ_BATQ01000041.1 coordinate 148,676, forward strand.
AGCTCGACCAATTCAAAGTGATTCGGGAACAAGCAATATTCCGTGAGCAAGAAGCAACCGACAAGGTCACTGCCGCTCGCGATTTGATCCACACTCATCAGCAGAACGTTGAATCAAACAGACGTGAATTTGACCGGAAGTACGATGCTTGGCAAAGGGCCCTAAGGTGGCTGAAAATGCCTCCAGCGTCTGAACTTTCCGAACGACTGGAGGATTGGTATCAAACCGACGGGTCTGAACACAGGGTGTTCAGCAGTATCCTCGCAGATTCCATAAAGGCAGACGTGGAAGTGAGGTCGGCCCAACAAGCGATAGTGGAGGCACGTCGAAGCGAACTAGATGGCAGAAGGGACACTCTTGAGAACGAAGCTGCTCAATTGACGGCCGCACCTCGTGTCCCCCAACTACCGAAAGTTCGTGGTTCAGCCGAAATGGAGCGCCTAGATCGACCCGGCGCTCCACTTTGGAAACTCTGTGAGTTTGAAACGGGCCTATCCCCCCTGCAGCGGGCCGGCTTGGAAGCTGCGCTTGAAGCCGCGGGTATTCTGGATGCTTGGATATGGCCAGATGGAAGGATGAGCTCTGACGTGTTTCCCATAGACACATTTATTCTTCGGGACGACAAGAGTCTTGATCTCGGGGGGCAGAATTCTCTCGCGGATGTGCTTATTCTCGACCCTGAATATTCAGGAGATTATGTCTTTTCAGACGACGTGCTTCGGCAAGTGCTAAGCGGAATCGGTTTGGGGCAAGACCGTGGAAGCCATTGGATCTCATTGGATGGAGAATGGTGTCTTGGCCCCCTGCGAGGTAGAGGCGAAAAGCAGTTCCCGGAGTTCATTGGTACTCGCAGCCGGAATAGTGCCCGTGACCGCCAGTTGCAAGAGATTGATGAGCAAAGGGCTTTGCTTGCTATCGAATTTGAGGATCTGACTCGGGAGAGTGAAGCTCTGAGAGATAGGGGTGCCGAGGCGGAAGCAGAACAATGTTCCGCACCCAAGGATGACCTCATCGCCCGTCATCTTGCGTTGCGCACCCACGCATATTCAGTTCTCAATGAGCTGACGCAGGCGCTCGCAGAGGTGCACCAACAGGCAGAACTCGCCTGTCGGCAGTACGATAGTGAGAAGGGGAATTTTAAAACTCTTGCCTCGCACATGGGGTATGCGGCTCATGCTGACCAAATCGACACCCTCCGAGGTTCTTGGACCCACTACGAATCAGCAATGGCTCGGTTATGGGACAAAGCAGAATCCGTCATCACAAATCTTGAAGGTTTGGGAATGGCTGAGTCGTCTCTTCGTCTTGTGTCTGAAGATTACCTGGCTGCTGCAAATCGTGCTCGCAGAGCAGAAGACGAGTCAATCCATGCGAGAGAGACCTACGCAGCACTCCAGGCAACCGTGGGCATTTCAGTGAATGAATTCCAGACCATGTTGGCATCCGCAAGATCCAACAAGGAGGCTGCTGAAAGGGGGGTCCAAGATGCTGAAAGCCAGCGTTCGCAGATTGAGAAACAGCTCACTGCGGTGAGAGCCAGCCTCCCCGGTGCCGAAGAGAAGGTTCAAGAGGCCGAGTCCGAACGTGATAAAGCAACCGGATTCCTTCGACGGATGTTTGATGCTGGAATGTTCGCTGAAGCCGATGAGCGAATCATGGAGTTTGACACGCAGATGTGGTCTGCGTCCAAGGCGGTCTCAATTGCAAGGAGTGTCTGCAAGCTGCTTCCGGACCTGCCTCGCGATGACGGGGTTTGGACGGAAAGACTGAATGTCTTGGACAAACGAATCAATGAACTGCGCACGAGTACAGGCTCTGCATGTCCGATCGAAAGTGAGCAGCTAGTTGAAGGGCTCATCTTGGTGACTTGCATTTACCAAGGAAACCGGCTGCGCCCATCAGGGTGCCTCGCGGCAATCGAGCGTGAACGTGAAACACACGACCGCCTGTTGGCTGAAGAAGAGCGCAAGATCATCGACAGTCACCTCGTGACTGAGGTATCGCTTCAGTTGCAGCAGTTGATAGAGCAAGGCCAGGACAGAACTCGCAAAATCAATCTTGAGATGGAAAAGTGCGCCACTTCTCTTGGGGTGGCTTTGAAGCTAGTATGGGAACCAAAGACTGAGGAGATTCATCCAGCGCTACCTTCGGTGAGGCGCTTGCTTCTCATGGACCACGCCGCATGGACTGAGGCACAACGAAGCACAGTGGGGAATTTCTTGCATCGACTGATTCAAGATGAACGCGCCAAAAACCCCGCTGCATCGTCAGCAGAACAGTTGCAAACGGCGTTGGACTATAGAAAATGGCATGTCTTCGCGGCCGAACGACAACAAAATGGCCGCTGGGAGAGATTGACCCGCAAGCGCTATGGTACTGGATCAGGTGGTGAAAAGGCTCTTATGCTAACCATCCCTCAAATGGCAGCGGCAGCTTCACACTATAGTTCTGCGGCGATTCACTCACCTAGGTTCATATTGCTCGACGAAGCCTTCGCCGGCATGGACAAACCCACTCGGGGGAGATGTATGGGGCTTCTGGAGGCGTTTGATCTGGATCTGTTGATGACAAGCGAGAGGGAACATGGCGCTCATGCCAGCTTGTCCGGCATTGCCATTTACCAACTGACGGCAGACTCCGAGGCTGTGGCAGCGACTCGATGGGGCTGGAATGGTATTAACAAGGTGGCGGCAACTGTGCCCGACACTCCTGAATTGCGCACCCTAGATCGTCGATCCGCATGAGTATGGAGCAGGACAAAAGGCTCGTAACGATCTTTTCCGCATCCGGTTGGAATCGGTTTGTAGACGAATTGGTCACCCGACGCAATCGGGGGAGTGTGCTGCAAGGGACGTTTTCCTTGGCTAATTCCACTGAAGAAGAACGTCGCAGCTACGCGCGGTTGCTCAGACTTTCCAAGCCACTTGACCGCCCTCAACTACGTTACGACCTAGAACGTATCAGAGCAGCACTTTCCAATCAGGGGATTGCTGTCGAATGGCTTCAGTTGTTGGAGGCCCTCCGGGGTGCAATTCCGCCCGAGCTCGTGTTGAATTTGGAAGCCCGTCGGGCGTGGTCGAACTTTTGGCCTTGGGCGGAATCTCATGTAGCTGCTCAGTCATTCCCGCATGCATGCGAATGGTTGAATACGCTACGGAAAGATGGTTCGCTTGTCAGACAGTCGAGAGATCAATGCCAAGTTGCCACGGATAGGCTCACTGTAGCGTGTGGGGTGCTTTCACAACTGCCGGCGGGGGATGAGCCTCTGGCCAGTGTCGCCGCTCGCCTTTGTGGCAACAGCCACGCCTTGGATACCAACTCACCCCTGGCTTCGTTGGTCCTAAAATGTCTTGCTTTGCAGCGCGGTGTGCCTGTCCCGGAAAGGTCTGAAGATCGCCGCAAGCTATGGGAGTCATTTGGCGTTGTTTGTGATGACGTCAGCGCCCCTGTTCTCACCTTCAATCTTGGCCTCATTGGTTCGTCTTGGATTACCCGCTTAATTTCAGAAGCAACTGATGCGTGCCAACCTCTCTATCTTTCGAACCGTATGGTCGCGACGGCCGACTGGTCTTCTGTTGGCTATCCGACGCATGTGTTCGTCTGCGAGAACCCGACCATACTCTCGTTGGCCGCAAATCGTCTTCAGCATGCTTGCCCTCCCATGGTTTGCGTGAATGGAGAGCCACGCTCTACGAGCAGATCCCTACTGTCTCGGCTTCGTGCTGGCGGATCAATCCTTTGGTACCACGGTGATTTCGATTGGCCGGGTATTGCTATTGCCTCTCGATTGATGTCCGAACTGGGGGCTCGCCCATGGCTGATGTCCGCAAAGGACTACGAGTTTGCAGTCAGTCTTGGCCTGACGAGGGATCTCAGCGGGGACCCATTGGAAACCCTCTGGGATCCCGCTCTTTCACAGGCAATGCAGTCTCGCAAAAAGGCCATCGATGAAGAAGCGCTTGCAGAGGTAATGATGCAATCAATGCTCTGCGTGAACGATGGTGATCTGGCTCACTCCTCACGGCAATGAGCCCGTCATTCCTCAGTGTGAACGCAGATCCTTAACCATAGCAAAAAGCCACTGATGCCCATCGGATAACAGTTTTACGGCGAAACCTATAGGCCCGTCGCAATGCTGCGAACTTTCAGCCAATTGCTTTTCGTGCATTTTTTGAATGCTGCGGCTATTTGCAGTTGTGCGCAATCAACAGTGAGGCACCATGATGGCTTATGTTGCTGTTTCAGTATCGACGACCAGGGAATCTCGAATTCAGCATGCTTCGCCGCGGTGAAATTTTTTTCGCATCCCCATCCGAACTCAACGATGCAAATGAATGCAGGCCGCGGCTTGTACTCACAGGTAGTGTAGAGTTGTGGCAACGCTTGGCTCACTTGATTCTCCTTGAAGTTTGCGTCCAGATTTTCGATCCATTTGAGCGACTAGAAACATCTCACACCATTCAAAATTGGTCGAATCCAATTGGAAAGCACTTAAGCAAGAAAACTGTACGGCGAGATTTAGGTATAGAAGAACTGCCAAACGTATTCAGCGAAGCGCTGCAGGTCCACCTTCCGACACTGAACGAGCGAAGGCTAGAATCCTCCATCCTTGCACTCTCGATCGAATACATTCATCATTTGCCACGGTTGATATGGGAGGACAAGTACATCGCATCGTTTTCAAAGGACGTTCGCAATCCAACAATGTGGGGACATTATGCTGATGCCGAGAAAGGCTATGCGGTCATCTACAAGACAGAGGATGGCAAGCTTCTCGTGCACTCACCTATCAAAGTTCTCCACGGCTACAGACGCTCAGAATCTTCCCCAAATATTATGGAGGTCGGGGTGTACAAAGAGGAGTCGCTAATGCTGCATCCAGTTAGATACTCCAACAAGCTTCCTAAAGTTAACGCTTTCCACGGGTTAATCCCACATTTTCACTACTCTGAAGAGGAATATCATTATGATGTCCCCGATCAGCTGCCCGGGGATGCCCCGCTTAAACAGCTGGATGATGTGGGCCTAGTAAAGTACTCAGATTGGAGATATGAACGGGAGATTCGCGCTTTTTTTCCAGCCTACACCAAACTTGCCCCCGACATAAGGGCGCTAGCCGTTGACCGAAACCACATTGTCGGAATCATCTTCGGTCCGAAAATGAGCAAAATAGATAAGGAGCGGGCAATCATGTCCAGCTACGTACTATGGCAAACCGCTGCGGTCACGTCTGGTTCCCCATTCGGTTTTTTTCAAGCAGCAAAAGGCGTCGACAAATTTGCGTTCAAGATTGTTCCCGTGGGAATCTTACGTCAGTTTTACTACGAACGCATGCTTCCAATTGACACCTTGGACAAATGCGATGAAGCAACTGTCGCTCTACTGGCAAATTTGGCAAGGGAGATAGAATATGGTGAACGGAGGCCTAGGACCAAGCGCTCTCCTTCAAACGGTTAACGCGAGAGCCCTGCTAGGCGCAAGGTCATGTCTACCGAAGGGCAACCAAATGGCATAGGGGGGAGAACTGCAACTACCGCACGTCACTTTAGGCGGTCAGTTGCGGTTTTTGACTTTCGACCTCTTTTGGGTTTGGAAGTTTCCTTTGGAAGCCTTCCTCAAGGATGCCGAGCGTTCTCTCGAAGTTCTCCTTGCGGACTCGAACGTCTATTGATGCCGCTTCGTGCAGTGAGCTGACAATGAATTGCGGTGGAAGAGCTTTCTGTGCCTTCAATGCCTTTGCAGTGGAAAGTACAAACCGATGTCGATTGGCTGCTGAAGGATACGGGTTGTTTTTCGGAGCGTCGATAGATTCGTCTCCTTGCCTTTCACTCTTGGCATGTGCTCGGGTGCGAATTTCTCGCGGTGCTGGAAGGAGAATCACCCCTGTTTGACCTTTGGGGCTGTCAGGCAGAGGAGGAGGATCAGTGGCTTTTCCGAATGTAAGCTGCGTCCAGTAGCCGCTGGGCGGGCGGGGAACAGCGGCGTGGTCTGCTGCTGTCACAATTTCGAGTGGGCGAACGTTGAACTCCTCAGCAAGCTTTGTGATTGGCTTCTCCCAAAGCACTTCATAGAGACGTTCACGTGTAATCTCTTGCTGTTTCATCCTTGTAGGCAGCACGAATAGGCCTGACGCGTCAAGACGGTTGAGATTAGAATCTCCTACGGCGTCGTTGTGGGAGCGACGGGAGACCCGTCATGGAGCCCTTCGAATAGGCGTCTTCAGTTGAAGGCCTCGTTTTGACATTGAAGTCGCTCCGGTACGGTATGGGAGCCTTAGGATCAACTCTCAAAGTGTCCAAAAAGTGTCCAAACACTTATTTGTTCTTGTTGAGAACTTGCATGTAACTCATTCAGCCTCAGGTGCGCACCCGGAAGGGATCGAACCTTCGACCTACGGATTAGAAATCCGAACAGCTGGATTTGCTTGGATGACGTATCCACGGGGGGGCGATCCCACTGGTCACATTTTTTTTCGTCGCAGGTCTAGCTCAGTTTTCGCACGCTTTGGGTCGAAACGGACTTTATGCCCTTCTGATGGTGCTTCAGCCTTGGATGAAGCGACTCCAGAGGAGCGATGCTCCAGGGTCAGTCCCTGGTGGAGGGAACTTTACATTCCCATAATGAAACCCCTCCTCATCCTCCTGCTCATTTCGGCGCTTGGCACTTCCACAGGGCTACTCATCGCCCGGGTGCCATCCGAGCCGCCTGTCGTCGCTCAGAACCCGGTCTCAGCCTGGGAATGCCGGTTCTGCGGTTATTCCGCCACGGCCTACTTCCAGCCCAAATGCCCGAAATGCGGCATCGGCATGTCCCGGAAGTTCTGACGTCAAGCCTGACTGTCTCTATCAGTTCCCGCCCTTGTACCCGAAACCTCCGTTACTTCGATGAAAACCCTCCTGGCTGCCCTTTTCGTTGCGGTCACCCTTCTTGGGGGGGCTCCTGTCGCCGTCGCCGATGAGACACTCCTGCTTTCCGGGACTTGCCGGAACGTGACCCACGGCCTTGATGGACTGCTGAAGCTCTTCGTCCTGGAAAAGGCAGATGGCTCGCTGCAGGGGTACATGTCCATCAGCGGATGGCTGGTGGGAAGCGGCCCCATCGCCGGCAAGAAAGAGGGTAGCCGTTACCAGTTCACCACCCGGGATGCCCACTGGGGGCTGTCCATCAACTGGGACGGGACTCAGCGCAATGGGAAGCTGTCCGGAGAATACTATGCCTCACCCAATGCCAATCTGGGCACCGGCAAGCAGGTAGGGGAGTGGGCGGTGACCCTCCAGGACTCGACCAATGACTCGGCGACTCTCACGGAACAGACATTCAAGAACCGATTCCTGCTCATGGTGGAAGCCGATCTCAACGCGGAGGTGCAGCTTGCAGACGGTTCCACTCAGACGGGAGCCCGGGCTCTCTTCTCGTCCGTCCACCCCATTGGGACGGGCGTGAGTGTCTCGGTCAATGATGTCTCTATCGAGTGGAAGGACGGGGCATCGAAAACTTCCGCGTCGGACATTCACCGTTACACCGTCGACTACAAGCTCTACTGGCACGGCATCATTCAGGCCAACAGTCACACCAAACTCCGGCTGACCTACAACAACGCCCTACAGGCCGTGACGGCCCATGAAGTGATCGAAACGACCGGCACCACGAAGTCGGGGGTAGGGGAGATTGCCTTTGGCATCGGCGTCCTGCTCGGCAAGGCAGCCGTCGAGTCGATGTTGAACTCGAAGTGCGATCGTAGTCTGACCCGCAGTAGTTTGGCGGTTGAGGTTCAGTTCCTTGGCATTATGCCACTAGGAAAGCCTCTTCTGGGCAACTGACTTCGAAATCTCTCTGCTTCTACATTCTGGTTCAGGAGCGTCGTCTCCACCCAGTAGGGAGTGATTTCAGAGTAGCGAGGAATGACGGACATCATCTGTGCCATTTGGGGAGGAAACTCTACTTCATGGGAAAAGGCTGGCTCGGCTTCGGCATAGCGTTGCCGAAGGATGTGCTCTAGGTAGGTGATCCGCATCAAGCGCATGAGATTGGCTTGGTTCTCAAGAACTCGTTGGGGTTGGGACTCCATCTGTTTCATTCCCCCATCCATCAACTCAATGGCTGAAGGCAGGGCCCTGAGATATTCCTGCAAATCGGGATCTGTCACAACGGTGGTCAGAAAGTGATCGATGTACTGTTTCCTCGGTTCGTATTCCAATGCGAAGCTTCGCGACCGGAGAGCCTGGTATTTCAACTGGTCATTCTTGTTGGTACTCTTGCACTTCCGCGCTGCTTCAACCATGGGGTGGTGGATCCACGCAAATACTTCCGAATCTGAGGCCGGGAGTTTCCCTGAAGTTTGCGTGGCTGGATTTCGGGTTTGGCTTGGAGCAGGCGGGCGAAGAGAGGCGCTCACGATCTCCATAGCAACGAGGAAGAAGAATGCTCCAAGAATTCCCACTGCGGCCAGCACCCATTTTTGAGCGGTGGAGTTTGTCCTCTTGAAAGCTCTCCCAGTGTTGTAAAAGCCAAGAAAGGCGATCAGCAGCCCTGCCCAGAAAAACTGGCCGATTGCGACACTGAGTCCGGCAACTCCGCCTCCCAGAGAGGTGATAAGGAGCGAAGAAAACACGCGTTGCACGACGCTTGCCCACCCCAATCCTTCCGAGGGTGTTTGGCTTGTATTAAGACTTCCCCACGACGCCGGCAATTGGTTGCGTACGAGATGCGTCAAAACTTCCTCGACTGGCCTCCAGCCCTGGCTGTCTTCGGTTCTGGCAGAGTCTGTTGAAAGGAGGAGCCCGGTTCGGAGCATCTCCTGCACGGCATTAGTGTCGAAGGGGCCCATGCTCTGACCGTTCCTCAAGATTGTCAGACGGCGGGCGGGCCCACTCTGAAGTGGAGAGTGAATTGAGGTGTTCCCCATGGGGAACCAAATAGAGGCAAAGCCGTGGAAGAGTCAAGTTCCCTACAGGGAACTTTTTATGCCTCATCGATTCCGCAACCTCATAGGCCCGTCCATTCGGGCCTGGAGGATGAATCGCGGAATTACGCAAGACGAACTGGCGGCTCGGCTCCAGTTGAGCGGGCTCGATCATTTGGATCGCGTAGCGGTGGCGAAAATCGAATCGCAAATCCGGTCCGTGTACGACTTTGAAGTCATCGTCTTGGCTAACGCGCTGAAAGTTACTGTGGCAGAACTGATGGCGGTTGGACCTAAAGAGATGGAGAAGGCGCTGCCGGATCTCGTTCGCGGGAAGAGAGGATAGCCCTTGGGGCGATCCTTCTCGATTGTTGGAGAACATCTGTTCGCATCAGGTGGTCTTGATCCCGGCAAATCTGGTTCTTGGCGTGCGCAAATAAGGAAGGCGTGATGCGCAATTTGGGAACACCCTGAAGTCGAGTGGGCACCGTGGTTGCTTCTAAGGATGGGAAATATGGGGCTGCAACAATCTCGGACACTCTATGAAGCCGTGAGGCGTTTTGCGGATCGTGACGAGAAGACAAATTCCATGGGCGGATCGTCAATGCCACCGTCAATGTCCACCGCGGTTCTGGTCATCTTGTTCTGTGGACTTTGGACAAGTGTGAATGCGGCTTGGTCGGATACCAACGCAGATGGGCAAAATGACACCTGGACGGATCCCTCAAGTCAGGCTGTCACCACGCTTCAGGCAATGAATGCCCAGGGTGTGGATGTTGACAATGATGGGGCGACAAACACTGAGGAGGCGGCGCAAGGCTCCAACCCTTATGCAATCGACACTGATCAGGACGGCTTGACCGACGGGGATGAACTTCATGTCGTTCGATTGACGATACCTGGCGCATCCCTGACCAACTGGGACAGCGACGGCGATTTGTACAGCGACTACGACGAGTACCATTCGTTTTTCGGTGTGAAGTATCTTGGAGGTGTACTGCCCGCCATTTCCGGTGCTTCATTCTCAGATTACGATGGTGACGGGTTCAAGAACCCGGTAGATCCTGCTCCAAAGGATCCCGATAATACCGCCGAGGTCTACTACATTCCCTCTGGAGAATGGGGATATGAAATTCCCTACAAGTGGTACGGTGCGGCACTGGGAGATGCTGACGGCGACGGCATCGTGAATTTCGATGACTTGTTTCCATTCGTTGAGGACGATGACGACAACGATGGAATCCCGGACAGCATTGACCCGAGTCCGGGGGACTACATGAATTTGAGTGCCATCAATGGGCTTGCGTGGGACTACAATGCAATGGGGGATATGGATGGGGACGGAATTCTGAACTGGTGGGATCCTCAGAATGATTCTCCTTTCGGTGACATCGACGGAGACGGCATTGCCAATCAGGATGACCCTGCGCCTGAAGATCCTCTCAACTTCAGCGCGGCCAACGGCATGGAATGGGGGTTGGACTACTACGCGGACAATGACGGCGATGGGATCCGAAACTGGTGGGATCCGCTTCCGTACCAGCCAAGTGCTGATGCTGATGGCGACGGCATCTTCGATCAGTACGATCCGATGCCTGAAGACAGCCAGAACTACAGTTCAATCAATGGCATTACCTGGTACGCGGATGTCAACGGTGACATTGATGGCGACGGTGCCCTCAATTGGGAGGATGCCTCTCCCTACGGTTTGGACTCCGACGGAGATGGACTCTATGACTATCAAGAACTGCAGTACGGATCGGATCTGTATATTGTGGATACCGATGGAGATGGGCTGACGGACTATGAAGAGGTGATGGTGTACTATACCAGCCCGACAAATCCCTATGGCAGGAGTCAAAGTCTGGGTTGGGGTAATTTCTACAAGGACAGCGACCTTGTCGATCAAACTGACACGGACGGCGATTACATCCCGGACAAGATCGAACTGTTCTATGGACTCAACATCAACGACTCTTCAGACGGGTGGGGGGATCTGGATTCAAATGGCATACCGAACTACTATCAGTACTGGAGTGGAACTGCCCTGGACCTTGGTTTGTCGGTCTATGATGCTGACGGCGATGGAATGACCGACGTTTTTGAATTGGCCTACGGATTGAATCCTGACGACCCGGGCGACGCTATTCTGGATGGCGATGACGACGGAGTTCTAAACTACGAAGAGGGGAAGCTTGGACTCTCCCCTATCAAAACAAACACACTGGGAGGACAGTTCGAAAACTGGCGGAACTTTGACATTGGTTGGATGATCACCCGGATCTTCTATCCTGCGGATGATGCGCCCACCGAAGACTCCGATAGCGATGGCATTCCAGATTGGGGTGAACTGGCTCTTGCCGGTCTAAACCCCACTTTCACACGCGTTGCCGAGGGAGACCTTGATGGCGACGGAATGCCGGATTCCTGGGAACATCAGTACGGGAGATGGAAATATCCTGCCAATGGGATGGACCTGAGGAGAAATGATGCAGAACTGGATGCAGACGGTGATGGGTTGAAGAACATCCAAGAGTACCAGTTTGGCACTCATCCGCTGGCCGCCGACTCTGATGGTGATGGAATCATGGATGGAGCTGAGGATCTAGACAATGATGGGTTGACCTCTGCGCTCGAATTGCTCTTGGGGTTTAATCCCTTGATTGCAGACAGCGATCATGATGGCAACGACGACGGGGAGTCGATTCCTCCCAACGATCCTGACCGGGACGGTCAATTGACGGCGGAGGAGATCTCCATTGGGACCAATCCTGCCTGGAAGGATCACCCGGCTGTGGGACTAAAGGCAACCGGGAGCGTCGGCCCTTAGTCGGAAGGATTCAGATTCACTCAAACCCCTCAGTTGACGCAAAATTATGGCTCTCAATCGGCTTCTTGTTTTAGGGTCTCTATTGATGTTTTTCTCGGCCAACGCGTTTGGTCAGAGCATTCGTGAGGTGCTTGTTTCAGTCCAGGAGCGGCGGCTTGCTCTGATGCAGAGGCGTGCCGTAGAAGCAGAATTGAAACGTGCGGCGGAGTTGGTTGCGGATCCACAAGGGGTGCCGATGACGCCACTCGCCCCCGTTGACGATGATGACTTGATTGACTGGGGGGATGGGCTGGAGAGATTTCCGACGCAGGCGAAAATCGAAGAGCTCCCCTTTACAAAGGTTATCGAAAAGCTCAACCGGGCATCGAGGGAGGTGGACTACCTCAAGCAGTTCTACCTGAATGTCGATGGATTCTCTACAACGCAAAAATTTGACCTAAGCCACAGCTATACTGACGACGGAGTTTACCCTCCGCCATCTGGTTTGAGTTACCTGCCTTCGGCTGGCGATTTTGACGATTCAAACTGGAGGCAGAAGATTCTGGTTCTTGCATCTCTTGTCGAACAGTTGCGGGCCCTGGCGTGGCCCATGGAGGTGTGTCAGTTTAGGGCGGCGACGATGGACAATTCCAATGTGCCAATAGAGGACATGGATCTTGGGGTCCCGTTGCCTACTCCAAGCAATGGAGCAAACATGGCGGACTGCGACTCCACAGTGGGGATGACCTACGTCGCGCAATTGTACAAATGGGGGGCGTTGGGGCAGCCCAGTTCCTTTTATACCGAACTCGGTGGCGTGCGAGGGATTAAGACCATGGTGCTGCCGGAAAATATTCTGGGGGACAACAAAATTGATGAAGGCAAATTGGTCTTGTATAGGAGACTCAGGGCACCTCTGCCTTGGATCGCAAGCGAAGTTTACCCGCTCCACAAAGATTCGCTCCCGTTTCACTTTCGCAAGGAATACCATTCAGTCACAAATACTTTTGAACGTGGAGAGTTTGTTGTTGGAAATGCAGGGCTGCAAACAAGAGCTGAAGTGGAAGGCATGGAGGCGCAAGTCCGCTCACGGTGGACCTTGCCGCAGCTTGCGGCACCCGGAGAGTATTCCGGATACCAAGGCTACCTTTACGATTGGCAGCCTGAGGATACATTTCCACCCGGCATGGATTTCGTTATCGAACTGGAAACTGTGTGCTTTCCTGACTTTGCGCCCATCCAGAGGGCCACAGAGCGGCACTTGATGTCAGTCATCGCGACGAATCCTGGGAGCCTGCAGGTGAATGCGAGCAAATATCTTGCGGAGGTCGATCTTGGCAGGGGCCTGCGTGACCGTAATCAGACGGGGGTGCTGACTTTTCGACCCGATGGCTTTGGGACAGTCGAATTTTCTGGCAGCTTGAGTGGTTTCAAGGCGATATTTGAGACCGATCATGACAAATTCTCCCAAGCAGTAGTTGAAGAACCATTTGGAGGGGAGCATGAGGCATCGCTATTTACTCCTGAAGTTTATACGGCCACAGGATTCTCGGACAAAGCTGGATATGTCTCGGCTTGGTCCGCACCCAGGCTGAGACAGATCTTCGGATCGGACATCTCGATCGACATCGAATATGTCAATGACTACAAAAGGGTCCTGAGGTTCTTTTGGACGACAAAGATCACAGTTCCGGGCGACAACGTCGTGGTCCCGGTTGAAATCACCGGGGAGCCGTTCAAGACCATTGTGGTGGAGAATGCGGATGGAGTGGAGAACGGCGAATTTCCCGAGAGTGAACCAAGTCTCCACATTTTTGAAGTGGTGGGTGAAGATGAAGAGGGTGTGGTGGGATTGCACTGGGAGGTCAAGCGCACCGAAGACTGGAGCGGGCATCCCCTGCAGATTGTGATTAAGGGTGGTTCTGCTGAAGGGGGCCAGGACCTGTTCCAAAAGACTATCAGTGTCGAGCAGGACGACTCCATCCTCGAGACCACGCTGTACGGAGGCGCGACCACGATCATCGCCACCACCTATACAAGCGCTCAGAACAACAGGTTTTCCTTGTCTCCTGAACCGGTGCAGATTTCGCAAGGCGGCCGCGTTGCGGCTCTTGAATATACCGCGTTTGCAACATCTTCTGACTTGTCAAACACCACTTTGACTCTTCGGCCGATGCTGACCAAACAATCCCACTCTGGGACTGGGTGGACGCTTGATGGAGCGGAAGTCGCCTGGAATCAGGATGGTACATTCAAATCCAGCAAATTTCAGCGGGCTGGTGGTGAGTACAGTCAAGCCAATACCTGGGACAATCTGAAAGTCACAGCATCGTACAAGCTTGATGGAGTTGAGTATCGTGCCATAGAATGTGAATATTCAGAAGCACTCACCAAGGAGCAGCATCGGATTGGAGGAGCGGAGACGATCGTTTTGTTTAACGGGCCTGAGGAAATAGCTCCTTGGACGGTCAAGCAGATCAAGAGTCCTGAAGGGTACTTTGAAAACTTCACCACCACACCCGGAGTCGATGTCTCCATACAGAGTGTTTTGGAGGGGTGGGGCGACAATCACGATGCGGGCCGACAGACCATCGTTACCACCAATAGAATGGGGGGGCTTATCACACGTTCTGTCGTGTCAACCGCCCAGAATCCTCCGCTGACGATAGAATTTCAGGCGGGAGGTGAGCATGAAGGGTTTGGTTCCCCGGGAACCATCACAGGTCTAAGGGGTGATATTACGACAATAGAGTGGCAGACAGCAGGGCGAAATACCGGGGCCATGTTGAAGGTGAAGTCGCCCGAGGGGATTGAGCGAGGGGCTACCGGCTATGACTACCTGGGGCGTCCATCAGGCTACCAGGCGGGCTTTGCCACCTATAGCGCCAACTATGCGGATCGGTTTGCCCCGAAATTTAGCGGGCCAGAAAGTGAAAATGTGGAGGAAGTGCAAAACCAGTTCGGCGAGTTGGTAAGTTGGAGCACGACTGCCAGGGGCGGGATGGAGGTGAATCTTGCTCAAGCGGGCGCCTCGATCACCTTGGACGGTCGAAGCGCATCATTGGATCTGGGATCCCGTGGCGAAGTCACAGGAGTTGGAGGTGGGATGGGTTCGAGGGGAACTCGTGAGAGTTGGAGCCTTGAGCAGATTGCAGGATATTCCAGGAAATTGCTTTGCCGTGCATCCATCGCGCGCAACCGGGCCGGTACCGATTCCTCCAGCGTGCGGGAGTACTTCGATGAGCGAGGTCGGATGGTGCGGCGCATTTCTCCCGGCAATAGCGGGGGTGAACTGATCGAAGGTTGGAGCTACAGTGATTTGGATCGAAGCGTCACGTATTATCCTGGACCCGGCCCCTACTACCCATACTTCAAGCCGATCAAGCAGAGCTTGAGTTTCACAAGTGACAGCGTGACGATTACGACCCGAAGAGAAAGCTACGACATTCTCCGGTCAATATCCAAGATTGGAAATGGAAAAATTGTTGCGCTCACCGAAGTGAACGATGACAGCCACGGAGGGGTTGCCCAGTGGAAACCCCTTTCGCATGTCGCTACAGATGTTGTTGGTGGGGTGATCACGACAACTCCTCTGGGGTTGCCTGATGCATCACGCACGGTCACGATTTCGACGCCCTCTCCGACAGGCACGATGAAAGTGGAGAGCGTAGGGACGGATGACGAGAGTCTGATGACCATGCAGGATGGTCGTCCCAAGACGATCTCTGGGAAAGTTGGCGGGATACCGTTTTCACAGACGCTAAACTACAACTACAATCGATTGGGCTCTGTGGCCAGCACCCTGGGAGGCCGGGCGTATGGCTTGCAGTTCAACAACAAGGGACAGTTGACCGAATCAAGCGGTCCGGGGTTTCACGCATCGTTGGTACCCGCAGGTGCTCCAGGGTACAGTTTGAAAGTTTCCGATTCGGTTCAAGATACCGAGGTGACTCATACTGTAAATTCGGTGGGGGATTTCACGAGCGTGACGGGCAACGTCCACGAGCCAGTCGCCGCCCTGACGCAAGACACTCCTGAGGGCGGTTCCGCGACAAGCTATAATACCAATCTCACGGTGACGCGTTCACCTGATGGTTCATTGCTGAAGAAGGAGTACGTCGGCGGTGGTTTGGGGGCAATCGAGTATGCTTACAATGAGGACAATTCGATCAGCAGCAGTGGCAGTGCAGTGGAGGCAGTCACCTATCAGCCACGGACAGATGGATTGGATGCGCAATACTATGGCGCTGCAGGCACTGTTGCCACGAACTACTACAAAGTCGGATTGCGAAAAGACGTGTCAGGTCCGACTGATGGCCGCGAGTTCAAATATCAGCATCTCAGCAAGACTGAAGAGCGTTATATGGGGGCAAGTGAACTTGCGGGAGCAACTCAAACCTGGTCTTACGACGACGTTGGGAATCGCAACGGTCTTCTGCTGAGTGTGAGTACCACCGGTTCGAGCTTTGCCTCTGCCTGGAGCCTGGACAACTCTGGTCGACCACTTGTCGCGACAGGAGGTCATATCACAGGATGGTACGAGTACAGTCCTACAACGGGCGAATTGGCGACATTTACCCGCGGCAAGTTTCCTGATGGAATTCAGTCTCCCGCTTCAGGTGCATCATTGACGACGACCTTGCAGCGTGATGCTCTGGGGCGTGTGACAGGCTGTGCCACTGTGAACAGCCTGGGAGAGAGCTTCAATTACACGTACGCCTACAATCAAAGAAATCTGCGGGAGTCTCGCTTGTCGGCATCGGGCGTCTCGTGGAGCGCCATACAATATGATTCTCGAGGTCGTTTGACGCACGCCACATTGGGAGGATCGGCGTTGCCCAGTATCAATTCACTCGTCTACGACTACGACAATCGCAACAACCGCAATGTAGCAGGAAGCGCAGTCACATTCGCCAACAATGGGGTCGATCAAGTCACTGGAAGGACTTTGAGTCAAAGGGGGTACGGGGTGCATGGAACGGTTGCTCCTGGTGGGGTGGTACGAGTTTTTCATCCGCAAGCAGGAGCCGAAGGTGAATTGATCTTGGCAGATGAGGTTACGGGGGCTTACTCGGCGTACTGGACTGTTCCTTCAAACTGGGCCGCAGGTGGTGTCGGCCGCATTGAAATGCTGGTAAGAGGAACTCTTCCTGGTGCGGGTGTGGGGGGGACTGACGCCGTCGCAGACCAACAAGTCTGGGTGGTGGTTCCGGCAAGCGCTGAGACCTATGTTTACGACGGGGCAGGACGTACCACGGAAGACAGCGGTTGGGTATACGCTTGGAACGGAATGGGGTGCTTGACCCAGATGCAGCGCAAGAGCAACACCAGTGTAGATCCTTCTGTAGCGACTGAGGTTCTCAACTTCACATACGACGGCGACCGGCGCCGCACCAAGAAGGTGCGAACTCTCACGTTCAACAACGGCCAGCCTCAGAGGATAGAAACATCCAAGATGCATTGGAGCGACTGGCTCCCTGTGTGTGAAGAGGTGTCAGTGAATGGTGGTTTGGTGAGTCGTCGATGGTTTGTCTGGGGAAAGGATGTCAGTGGCACTTGGGAGGGCGCGGGGGGGATTGGGGGCCTTGTCGCTATTGAGGAGGAAGGGGGGAGGCGCCTGCTGCCCGTTGAAGACGGTTTGGGCAATATTGTGGCGGTCATCAACGAAGCCAATGGCTATACGATCGCGAGGTTTGACTACTCGCCTTACGGTGAACTCGTTTCATCGTCGGGCGACCTGGCCGCCTGTCCGTTTCGGTACCAGAGCAAATACCACGATACGGAGACTGGATTGAGCTACTTTGGCTACCGGTACTACAGTGCGAAGCTGGGACGTTGGATCAGCCGTGATCCATTGGGAGAAGATGGCGGATTCAATCTCTACGGATATTGTGGGAATGACCCGGTGAACTATTTTGACCCCCTTGGCTTGGCGACTGAAGAGCAACGACATGCTGATGCGGTTGTGGCGTCAGCATTGAGGAAAGTATTTCAGAAGAGAGCTGCCCTTACGGATGATGTGGAGGAAGCAGAAGCCTTGCGCGCATTTGCAAGGGAAATGGAAGTAACCTCCGATATTCTAGAAAATGCGAAAGAAGGGGACTACCTCGCTCATTGGCTGAGGGGCAAGTACTGGGACCACTATGATGTTGATTCGCCGGAAGACTGGGAAACGGCTCAATTCTACGCCGAGCAATTCAACGACAAAGCAACCTTATCGTGGATGCAAGGTAAAAATGCCCAACCCCCTGGGTTGCCGCGGGCCGGACCGAAGTGGGTTGGTGATTCTGGATTGGCATTTCTTGAACTCCCTTTGCATGCGGCGGTACTAGCTCTGAGTCCACGATTTGGTGCAAAGGGAGAGTCCCCGCGCAAGCTAGCTTTCATAGGTGACACAGGGCTTTTCAAGAACCAATTTTTGTCGGCGAAAGATATTTTTGCAGATCCTGGGAATCGAATTTATGTCACACCCGGTGTGTTGCGTGAAGTATTGCTTCCCAAAAACTTGTTTAGATTGACAGAATATGGAAATAAGGCCAGGAAGTTTACAGCCAAGAGATTGTGGCTCATGGTTACCTCAAAAGCTCAAATTAGAATTACGGCTTCGGGGAAACTTCCTCCTGGTCTCACCTATCAGGCGCTTACCAGTGCGAAGTTCGGAATAACAGATTTGAGAATGTTGCTGGCGGCCAAAAGGGGGGGCTTGGTTGTGGTAACTGGAAACAACAAGATCATCAGCCAGGTTGCCAGCCAGCCGCTTAGGAAAGCAATTGTCGGTGACGTCGAGGTGTTCGTGCTTGATCTTGACATCATGCCGGGTGACATATTGAAAGCAATCATTGGAGGATAGAATATGCCGGAATACGCTGTGTTGAGTGCGACGCCTCTGTGCCCAAGGTGTGGGTGCGAAATCCTCGATGCTGAGAACACTCTTCGGTTCCAATGGGGCGCTCTACCCAAAGGATATGAGATGGGAGAGAAGATAGTTTGGAGCAAAGGATTGCTGTCGCGAAGGCGATGGACCGTTGGTGACCCAAAGTTTGAAGACGTTGTTATTATCGAATCCGATGTGAATATAAGAGTTTGGAGTTGTGGTAAATGCGGGACGATGCTTGATAGGCCTTGTATTGAGGTGCGGAAGGGCAAAATTGTGCAGGTTTTGATGTTTGAGGCTGGAGCCTTTGAGGCTGGCACTGGCTATCAACAACAGACCGCTAATTGTTTTGAGATCGGGAGTTCTGGCAACTTGGTTCCGCGTCCCGAATTCGATGTAGAGTAGGCTGCTGGGCGGCAGTTTGTTCTTTCAGTTCAACCTGTACATGGATGTCGATTGAAAATGGGAGTGTCGATTAGAAGGTCCGTTCGATTGAGGCTCGGGGCTCGAAGATATGGGTGTTGTTGGGCGGAGCTAAAGGAGAATTCCGGCTTGAGTCCCCGGAAAAGTTAACCTAAAAGGCAAGATGTCCCGATCCCAACCTCCCCGCTTTGAGAATCTCAAGAAAGCAATTGCTCTCGCCGAGCAGATCCAACAGCTTGAAAGCGACCTGGCAAAGCTCCTTGCAGGTTCCATCCTTCCTGTCGAAGCTGGTAGACGCCGCGGCAGGCCCCCGAAGGTGACAGGGGCGGGTGAGCAGAAGTCCAAGACGACTAAGAAGCGGGTGATTTCCGAAGAAGGAAGGCAACGGATCATTGAGGCTCAGAAACGGCGGTGGGCTGCGAAAAAGAAGCGCTAACCCTCAGCAGAAATAAAAACGGGAAGATGGGGCGAGACCCCTCTATGGGAAAGTGCGGAGACCGTTGTTGGGAGCCGCGTAGGCGTCATGCCGGCACCCTTGGCAGGTGAACTGCTGCGCAACTTCGTTCGGTCATATTGAGTTTCACCGACCGTCTCAAGATCTTCCTAGCCAGACATACGCAGAGGTTTTGGCTATCCCTCAGGGGGTGGTTTATGACCTGTTCAAAGAAGATGTACGCAACGGGGCGCACTATGTCTATGCCAACAAGCGGCGCACCTGGCTCAAGATCCTCTACTGCGAAGGACCGGGATGTGGTTTCTAAGCAAGCGGCTGGATGCAGACTTTTCCACGCCCATGGCTGCTGAGGCGGGGCAACCCAAGATGTCTCTCATCCCCGAGGTGTTCGCCTTGCTCACTGGCGGTACGGACCCGCATCGCAGTTCGATGCGTACCTGGACTACGTAAAGCGGATCAGGTTGTTTAGTGCGGACTGTGTCGATCGCGCTGAATGCGGGTCACTACTAGGGCGTGTTTAAAAAGGTGAAGGTTTCAGAGTTTCCCTCGTAAGCGTCACCAACGGTGACGCTTACGGTGCGAACCTAGGAGATCTATTGCTGTAAGCGTCACCCGGAGTTCCGTCCCATGTTGATTGACGGACATCAGGCGGCCTGAGGCAGGACCCTCCAAGGAAGCCTGTCGGCCACAGCCGCAGGCGCCACATCCTTGATCTGGCGATTGTCATGGTTGGCATCCGGATCAGCAGGTCGCGAAGGTACTCAAACGGATTGAGCCCCCACCGGCGGCAATTCTCGATGATCGTCAGGCTCACCGCCGTGTGATGCCCGGCCTCGGCCTCACCAATGAACAGCCAGTTCTTGCGCCCCAACGCCGCAGGCCGCATCGCGTTCTCGATGCGGTTGTTGTCGATCTGCAGCCGGCCGTCCTCCACATGCACCACCAGGCGCCCCCACTGGTTGAGCGCATAAGTCAATGCCTGTCCCATCGCGCTCTTGGGTGTGAAGCGTTCCTTGCGACTCATGGATTCAATCATCCTGTGAACGCGCTGCAAGATCGGCACAGCCTCCTGCTGGAGCACCACCTCACACATTCGCGGTCCGGCCCGCTGTTCGCGCAGTCTGGCTTCCACGGCGTACAGATGACGGATCTGCAGCAGGATCAGTCCCGCATATTGCGGCGCGTCTCGCGCAGCCCTGAAAGCACTAGCTACTGCTGGTGGTGGGGAGCAGACTTTTTGGGAACTCAAACATGAACTGTGGC
Source organism: Verrucomicrobium sp. BvORR034 (assembly GCF_000739635.1). Lineage (GTDB taxonomy): Bacteria > Verrucomicrobiota > Verrucomicrobiia > Verrucomicrobiales > Verrucomicrobiaceae > Verrucomicrobium. The sequence continues at coordinate 169,401 of NZ_BATQ01000041.1, forward strand.
GCAGGCGCGGCTGGTCCGCCGTCTGTTGGATCATCTCGTCCTACCCAGGCTCGGCACAAGTCCTCTTCCACCGCATAGAGCTCATGGATCTGCACCAGCACCGGGGCGGCGTCCCAGCGGCAGGTGCTGCCTCAACGAACTTGTGCGATGGGTTTGCGCCCAGCAACCCGTTCAAGGGTTTTACAGCAGGCAATCCCCAGCACCTCGTGAACGGCTTCGCCTGGGGGCTGGATGCCAGTCCGATCTCACCCGCCCCTCTCGCTCTTGGTAAAGGACCCGCCACAGTCGGTAGGTGATTAGATGATGATAGTTCTGCGCAGAACTGGGAGAAGTCTGGGCTGGGAGTAAACTTTTGTGGGAAAGGCTTCTTGCGTGTGCCTTTTTTAGAAGGCAAGGTGTGCCTTAGAACGGCGCATGCGGCACAAGTGGCTCATGTGGCGGATTGCTGAGTCCTAGGAGAATGCGAAACTCGTTGGACCTGAGGGAATGAGGGAAAGTCTCATAACCTGAAGGTCACAGGTTCAAATCCTGTCCCCGCAACCAATTTCAAGGAGGCCTTACAGTGAAAGCTGTAAGGCCTTTTTGTTGGAATGGAATATCGCGTGTACATCGTCCGCAACAGCGAAGGCCGGTTGTATATCGGATTGAGCGAAGACGTCATCGTGCGTCTGGCTGATCACAATAGTGGCGTGTCCAAATGGACCAAGCATCGCGGACCGTGGGAGTTGATCTGGCAAAGCGCGCCGCAAGACATCACGTCCGCACGGAAGTTCGAGAATCTGCTGAAACGGCAGAAGGGTGGCGGCGGACTGTATCGGTTGACCGGGCTGCCACAACCGGGGCAAGGCGACTCGTCAGGCACATAATCCCGCATGCGGGATCACAGGTTCAAATCCTGTCCCCGCAACCAATTTCAAGGAGGCCTTACAGTGAAAGCTGTAAGGCCTTTTTGTTGGAGTGGAATATCGCGTGTACATCGTCCGCAACAGCGAAGGCCGGTTGTATATCGGATTGAGCGAAGACGTCATCGTGCGTCTGGCTGATCACAATAGTGGCGTGTCCAAATGGACGAGCTGGGCAAGGGGGCGGGCTTTCTTTATCGCTACAGTCAGCGGACCGAATGCGATGGCCTGAGTCGCGTCCTTCAACTGCTGACCTCATTGAGCATTTGCTGATTCATTGCTGCCAGGGAAGCATCTCCCCATCCTTTTCGGTGAGGAGCTCTTTCCGAGCTGAGGGGAGTGAAAATATTGTTACCGGTTGATCTTGAGGGGCTTTAGTCGTGGACCGGTAGGGCGCTCTGTGGAGGTGGCACGTTCATTGCGATGTCGTTAGGGCGCGCGAAGCTCCTGCGCTGTTGCTGGAGCAGCAGCATGGGTGAGGTCGTGTCTTGCCGTCGCGAGGCACCCGGTATGAGAAAGTATTTCCTTGATCCCCCCTTTTATGAGCAAACCCCGACTGCAGTTTCACTGGTTCCTGCCCACGTATGGTGACAGCCGCTACATTGTGGGAGGTGGTCATGGCCTCCCTGCTGGCGCGGCCGCAGGCTCACGCCCGGCCACCATCGACTACCTGACCCAGATCGCCCGCAGTGCGGAGCAGTTGGGCTATGTGGGGGCGCTGACGCCCACCGGTGCATGGTGCGAAGACGCGTGGATCGTGGATGCGATGCTGGCGGAGGCGACGGAGACTTTCAAGTTCCTCATCGCCATCCGGCCAGGTCTAATCTCGCCCACGCTGGCGGCGCAGATGGCGGCCTCCTTCCAGCGCTACTCGCAGGGGCGGCTGTTGCTGAATGTAGTGGTGGGAGGCGAACCTCATGAGCAGCGGTCCTATGGCGACCACTCGGCCAAAGAGGAGCGCTATGAGCGGGCGGATGAGTTTCTGCACATCCTGCGCGAGCTGTGGACGCGGACCAATGTTACCTTTCATGGGCAGTACTACCAGATCGAAAACGCCACGCTGCCCTCGCGGCCGGACCCGCTTCCGCCGCTGTACATCGGCGGATCATCTTCAGGGGCAGGACCGGTGACGGCCAAGCACATCGACGTCTATCTCACTTGGGGCGAGCCGACTCCCGCGGTGGTGGAGAAGATCACCCGTATCCGACGGCTCGCGGCCCAGGAGGGGCGGCAGGTGCGCTTTGGCATCCGCCTCCACGTCATCACGCGGGATACCGCAGAGGCGGCGTGGGCAGAGGCGAACCGGCTGCTCTCCGCACTGGATCCGGAGACGATCCGCTCCGTGCAGGCCGGGCTCGCCAAGAGCGAGGGGGAGGGGCAGAAGCGGATGCTGGCTCTGCATCAGGGGTCCACCCTCAACCTGGAGATCGAGCCCAATCTCTGGGCAGGCTTCGGCCTCGTGCGCGGCGGGGCGGGCACGGCGCTCGTGGGCAGCCATGCGGAGGTGGCGGAGAAGATCAAGGCCTATGCCGAACTCGGGATCGAGGAATTTATCCTCTCCGGGGTGCCTCATCTGGAGGAGGCCTACTGGTTTGCCGAAGGGGTGCTCCCGCGGCTGAAGGCCGCCGGGCTGTGGCGGCATCCGCAACAACCGGAAGTGGAGGGCGGGGACGGGCTGGAGGCGGAAACGGAGGCGCTGGTGGACATCCCCTTCTCACCAGCCGCTAGCCGGCGGGCTTCCGTCGTTTCCAGTTTGCGGCAGACGGCCTGACGCAATGTGCAAAAAAGGCGGGGCGGCATTGCTGCCACCCCGCCCTACCAACACAACGCATGAAAAATGGTGAGACGTCCTGCTTGATCGGGTGCGGTTCTAGAAGCTCACGCCGACGTTGAACGTGAAGAGGTGCTCGTCGGAGTTCCCGGTGATGGGCGAGAGCGTGTCACCCAGATTGTAGTAGAGGTAGCCAAAGCTCACCGCCCACTTGCCCGCGTGGGCCGGGATGCTGTTGAGGGACAGGGTCACCTGCGGCCCGACGGCAAAGTACCCGTACGTTTCACCGGCGTAGAAGTCGTTGCCCAGACCGGCCTTGGCCAGCACGGCCACATTCACGGGCAGCTTGGAGTCAGCGCCGAAGGTGTAGTTCGGCCGGATGCCTGGCTCGAAGTACCAGGTCTCCTTGACCAGGCCGGTGGCGGCGTCCCCGCCCAGGTCGTACAGCGCGATGACATAGGGCTTGAAGGAGAAGTTCTTCCCAAAGATGCCGCTGTCATTGAAGGCAAGGGTGCCGTTGATCCACGAACCGTCGCCATAACCATCGGCCGGGCTGGTCCAGTTGTTCCAGAAGGTGGTGAAGGTCCAGCGCTCGGCGAAGTTGAAGGTGAGGCCGATGCCGTAGTCGAACTCGGTGAAATAACTCCCGCGGTTGCCGGGGCCGGACACGTCGCCGTTCGTGCTCACGTCCGCCCAGAGACCGACGAAGAACTTGGCGGACTTCACAAAGCCGTCTCCCTCATGCAGACGGGTGTACCAGTTCAGGTACGGCTGGAAGCTCACATCATCATCCTGCACGATGATGCCGCGGGTGTTGTACTGGTTGGCCACGGTCACCCCGAGATCCACGGAGAAGATCGATGAGGGAGGTGGCGGCGTGACCAGCGGTTCCACGGCCTTCCCTGAGGGCTCACCCGCAGAGGCGGTGTGGAAAGATGAAACAACCAGCAGTCCAAGGATGCCGGCGCGGAGGGAGATGTTGTGTGTTTTCGGTTTCATAAGATGCATGATTTGGCGCGGCATCGAATAGCACTGGCTGTGCCATGAGATTTAAGGTGCTGGGTGTGAACATGTTGCGGTGATGTTGAGGGCCGGTCTGCCTGCCGCGAACGCAGCAGCGGTGTTCATGTCATGCTGGAGGATCAGCAAAATGGCCGCCCGTGCTTCCGGTTGTAAGGTTGCTACCTGAAACCCTGCGGCCTGTCTTCCTGATCCGGGGACGAGTTGGCTCAATGAACCGTGTGGGATGTCCCTTCCCTGGTGAAACTGCTTCCGCGTTGCTGCGCTGGCAGCAGCCGGGCACCGGGGCCATTGCCACGCATTGGAGAGATGCCGGTTATTTTGGGGTGTTGCGCGATTTTACAATAGGCTCAGTGTCAGGAGGTTGATAGGCACGCGCGATGGTGGCTTGTCTCCCGCACGGAGACGCTGGCACGGTCAGTGCAAAGAAGGCAGGGCGTTGCTGAGGCAGCATCTGAACCTGCATCCCCCCTTCCTCTATCATGAGCACAACACAGAACCGCCACGTACCGGGCCCGCGTCTCGGTGTCTCCGGAGTCCCGCGTCCCACCACGCCCGCACACATCATCAAGGATGACGCCGAGGCCATTGCGGTCGCGGAGAACCTTGCGGCTGAGTTTGTCAAAGAAGCCTCCCTGCGTGACCGGGAGCGCAAGTGGCCTGTGGAGGAGCTGGATGCCTATTCGCAGAGCGGACTGTGGTCCATCAATGTGCCGCGGAAGTTTGGCGGGCCGGAGGTTTCCTACGTCACGCTGGTCAAAGTGATCGAGATCATCTCGGCGGCGGACCCTTCCATTGGGCAGATCACGCAGAATCACCTGGGCGTGGTCGCCGCCATCCGCACGGTGTCTGATGAAGCGCAGCAGCGTCTGCTCTTTGCGGAAGTGCTGGCAGGCGTGCGTTTCGGCAATGCGTTCTCGGAGTTCGGCTCCAAGCGCGCGGTGGACTTTGAAACGCGCTTCACCGATCCGGGGCCGGACTTAGACCACGTCATTGTGAATGGGCAGAAGTTCTACTCCAGTGGGGCGCTGCTGGCGCATCTGGTGCCCATTGTCGCGCTGGATGTGGAGGGACGCGCCTGGTATGCCATAGCGGACCGCAACGCCCCCGGGCTCACCGTGATTGATGACTGGTCGAGCTTTGGCCAGCGCACCACGCTGAGCGGCACGGTGATCCTGGACGACGTGAAGGTGCCCAAGGCCTATCTCGTGCCGGGGTACAAGGGGTATGACCACCACACGGCCGACGGGGCGATCTTCCAGATCATCCAGGTCGCGGTGGACACGGGGATCGCGCAGGCGGCCATCGACGACACCGTGGCCTTTGTCCGCTCCAATGCGCGGGCGTGGGTGGACAGCGGGCTGGAGCGCGCTTCGCAGGATCCCTACACGATCCAGGCCATCGGTGACCTCACGTTGCGGCTGCATGCGGCGCAGGCCCTGCTGGAAAAGGCTGCGCTCGCGGTGGACAAGGCGGTGGCGGAGGCCACGGAGGAGAACGTGGTGAAGGCCCAGATCGCCGTGGCGGAAGCCAAGGTGCTCAGCACAGAGATCGCCATTGCCGCGACCAACAAACTCTTCGAGCTGGGCGGGACCCGCTCCACGCTGGAGGTGCACAACTTTGACCGTCACTGGCGGAACGCGCGCGCTCATACGTTGCATGATCCGGTGCGGTGGAAGTACGCGATTCTTGGAAATTACTTCCTCAATGGCGTGAACCCGCCGCTCCACGCCTGGAGCTGAGCCCCTCCGTGACATGAGCACCGAATCCCTGGCCGCCCCCGTGGCGGCCCCTCATAAACCAGCGCGCGCGGCCCTTCCCCTTCGCAAAGAGCCGGGTGCCGGTCCTGCTGCCCTCAGGCTCGAGGACATCACGCTGTCTTTCGGCGGCGTGGTGGCTGTGTCCAATATCGACATGAGCGTGGAGCCGGGTGAGATCCGGGCCATCATCGGTCCCAACGGCGCCGGCAAGAGCTCCCTCATCAATGTCATCAGCGGCGTGTACCGGCCAGACCGGGGGCGGGTCTGGATTGGCGGGCGCTCTTACGCCCAGGTGCCGACACAAAAGCTGGCGAGGCTGGGCGTGGCGCGGACGTTTCAGAACCTGGCCCTCTTCCGGGGCCTCTCGGTGTTTGACAACATCGTCACCGCCCGGGTGTTCGCGCGGCGTGCGAATTTCATCGAGCAGATGATCGGCCTGGGAAGGGCGCGGCGGGAGCGGTTGGATGCCCGGGAGCGGACGGAGCGCATCATGAGTTTCCTCGATCTCACCGGCATCCGCCACACGCTGGTGGGCACGCTGCCCTATGGTCTGCAGAAGCGCGTGGAGCTGGCCCGGGCGCTGGTGGCTTCCCCCCAGATCCTGCTGCTGGACGAACCCATGGCGGGCATGACCCTGCCGGACAAGCGCGACATGTCCCGCTTTGTGCGCGCGGCGCGGGATGAGTTTGGCATGACGGTCATTCTCATTGAGCACGACATCGGGGTGGTGATGGGACTGTCCGACCGCGTGACCGTGCTGGAGCACGGCCGCAAGATCGCCGATGGCACACCTGCCGAGGTGAAGGCGGACCAGGCCGTCATCGATGCCTATCTGGGTGTCGTCCATGAGGGCGATGAGGAGGAACCGGCGGCGTCCTCCGGGAGCGGCAGGAGAGTTTCATCGAACGGCGGCTTGCGTTGACCCGCCCACATCATTTGCTTTATGGATCATACGGAACTGCTCTTTTTCACAGAGGTGCTCGTCGGCGGCCTGCTCTCCGGGGTCATGTACTCGCTCGTCGCCATCGGCTTTGTGCTCATCTACAAGACCTCTGGCGTGCTGAACTTTGCCCAGGGCTCGATGGTGCTCTTCTCCGCGCTCACGTTTGTCAGTCTGGTGGAGCGGGCCGTTCCCTTCTGGGTGGCCTTGCTGGCCACCTTTGCGTTGATGGTGCTGCTGGGCTTGAGTATTGAGCGGCTCGTGCTGCGGCCGCTGGTGAACAAGCCGCCCATCATCCTGTTCATGGCCACGCTGGGGCTGTCTTACATGATCGAAGGCGCGGCGCAGCTTGCCTGGGGCACGCAGGTGCATGCGCTGGAGCTGGGCATCGAAGATCTGCCGTTGGAGATTGCCGGGGTTTTCATCAGCAAGTTTGACCTCTTTGCCGCAGCCATCGCGGCTGCGATGGTCACCGGGCTCACGCTCTTCTTCCAGTACACCCGCGTGGGCCTGGCCTTCCGGGCGGTGGCGGATGATACCTTTGCGGCCTATGCCGTAGGGCTGCGTTTGCCCCGGATCTGGGCCACGGTGTGGACCGCGGCGGGCTTTGTCGCCACGGTGGCGGGCCTGCTGTGGGGCGCGAGACTGGGCGTGCAGTTCTCCCTGTCCCTCATCGTGCTGAAGGCGCTGCCCGTGCTCGTGCTCGGCGGGTTTGATTCCATCCTGGGGGCCATCGTGGGCGGCCTGATCATCGGCGCGGCGGAGAAGCTGGCGGAGGTGTATCTCGGCCCGTATGTCGTCGGCGGGATCGAGAGCTGGTTCGCCTACGTCATCGCCCTGGGCTTCCTCCTCATCCGGCCCTCCGGCTTGTTCGGCCAGAAGCCGGTCGAGCGTGCCTGATTTGATCTGATCTGATCTGACCTGACTCCTGATCTTCCTCCGCCATGTCCTCCTCTGTTCTTTCCTCGGTCCCTGCCGCCGCACGGTTGTCCCTCCCTGTCTGGGTGGGGCCGCTCATCACCCTCGGCATCGCCTTCGGCGTGATCCCCTTTGTCGGCACCAGCTATCTTTTCGATGCCATTCTGACCCCCTTCCTGGCGCTGTCCCTGGCGGCGCTGGGGCTGAACCTGCTCACCGGTTACGCCGGGCAGCTCTCGCTCGGCACGGCAGCCTTCATGGCCGTGGGGGCCTTTGCGGCGTACAACTTCAACCTCCGGGTGGAAGGGCTGCCTTTTGTGATTTCCATCGGGCTCGCCGGGCTCTCTGCGGCGGTGGTGGGGATCTTCTTTGGCCTGCCCAGCCTGCGGCTGAAGGGCTTCTACCTGGCCGTATCCACGCTGGCGGCGCAGTTCTTTGTGCAATGGGCGCTGACCAAGTTTGACTGGTTCTCCAATCACAACCCCTCCGGCGTCATCGATGCACCGCCGCTGGTGCTCTTTGGCATCACGTTCGGTGGCGCGGTGGGACGCTATCTGTTCGCCCTGACCGTTGTCACGGCCGTCACGCTGCTCACCCTGCGCCTGCTGAACACGCAGACGGGGCATAACTTCATCGCAGTGCGGGATCATGAACTGGCTGCCCGGGTCATCGGCGTGCCCGTGCTGCGGACCAAGCTGCTGGCCTTTGCCATCTCCTCCTTCATCGTCGGCGTGGCCGGAGTGCTCTGGGCCTTTGCCTATCTGCGCACCGTGGAGCCGCATGGTTTCAACCTCGACCGTTCCTTTCAGATCCTTTTCATCGTCATCATTGGCGGCCTTGCGTCCATCCGCGGCGCGTTCTTCGGCGCAGCGTTGATTGTGGTGTTCCCCCTGGTGCTCTCGCGTGTCGGCAGCTTCCTGCTCGGGAGTTATTTTGACTCCGGCGTGTTGGACATGAGCCAGCGTATCGTCCTGGGCGTCCTCATCATCGCCTTCCTCATTCTGGAACCGAGGGGGCTGGTGGCGTTGTGGGATCGGGTGGTGCGGGGAGGTAAGGCGCGGTAGGTGGTTTGTGGGTCAGTAGCTTCGGAGCTCAGTGGGCAGTGCGTCAGTGCGTCAGAATGAGGTGGTTTGGGTGTGCTGGGAGATGTGACGCTTCCTCGAACCGTCGGAGGCGTGTAAGGGGAATGTGCGACCGTCCCTGAGCCGCCTAAAGGCGGAACTCCAACCCTGACGCGACACCACTCATCGTCCCAAGTTGCTTCCCGCTGTTCACGGCCAAACTACCCACCCTCTGACGCACTGACGCACTGCCCACTGACGCACTGGGCTCCGAAGCGTTGTGCCACCAAAGACCCTTCGTCAAGACTGACCGCATTTCCCCAAACAAATTCCTATTGACCCAGTGGGGTATTCTGGTGGAATATTCGAGAACTGACCCTGCCAAGGGAAGAGGCACTCACCGCCTGGGGCTCACCGGAACACAAGAGGCCACTGGCACCGCCGGGCGGTTTGCCGCCCTCCAACCTCTCTGTCTGTATGCCCTTGTCCAAGCTTCGTAATCTGCTGCGCCGTCCTGCCGCCCACCGCGGAAGCATCGCTCTGTCGTCGGCGCTGGAGGAGGGTGACGAGATCGACCTGCCGGAGCCGGGGCCAGCCAGGGGGCCTCTGACGGAGCAGGAGGCGCGGGTGGTGGCGGAGTTCGCCGCGCACCTCCCCAGTCTGAGCAGAGGCCGTGTGCTGGATCTGGGCAGCCCGGACGGGCGCGTGGGGCTGCAGGTGCTGAAAGGGTGCGAGGAAAGTGCCGTCACCTATGTGCATCCCTGCTGGGACCGCGTGGCGGATGCCCTCATCTCTGTGGGCGAGGAGCTGCGCCGCCAGCCCGGCCAGCGTTCCCGCATGAGCTATCACGTGAGCCAGCTCACCGCGCTGGATGTTTCTTTTGTTTCGTATCATCGTTATCTGACCTGGGTGGGGGCGGGGGACTGCCTGGACCAGGTGGTGTCTGGCGGAGAGGCCACGTGGAGCAGCCGCACCCGGGCCTCACTGGAGGTGCTGTTGGAGTGGTATGCTGGTCTCACCTGGAACCATCCCCAAGTGCAGACCCGCCTGCTGCTGGGTGTGTCCGACAGCGATGCGGGCACCCTCGCTGCCCTGGCCAGCCTGCATGGGCTGGAGGTGAAGGCCTCACACGTGCACCCGGGTGCGGTGGCGGTGTTTGAACTGCATCACCGGTTCATGGAAAGCCTCCGCGGCACTGCGGAGATGAAGGCGATGGCTGCCTGAGGGCCGCCGTGTGCCGTCTCCACAAATGACAAGCCTGCTGGGGTTTTTACGTTCGAGTTCTAGGAAACAATTGAGCGGGCCGGTGGAGAACTACGGCTGCGGGAGCAGCGATGCTGAAGGATTGCTGCGTGAGAAGCACCTGGCATGGGGGATGAAAAGGACCGGGTGCCATCAATGAATGCCCCGGTGAATTTTTTCATGCCGGATATCCGACTCACTTTCTGGAGGTTGGGGGAAATGCATTGGGATGAGGCGTCGGCGTAAAGCACGGGTTGGCACGGTCAGTGATTAAGAGAGGCGTGCTTGATAAGAAGCAAACCAGATCGAACCATGAAGACCACAGCATTCCTCAAACCGCTGCGTCACGCAGCCCTCGGTGCCGCGCTGGCGGCCATTGTCGGTGCCTCCCCTGCAAAGGCGGATGAGCAGTTCTTCCCCCTCCAGAGTTACCGCGTGGGCCCCTATGCGGCTGGCGGCACCGGATTCTTTGGCGGGTTTATCGATTATCTCAACCTCGTCAACACCCGCGATGGCGGCGTGAATGGCGTGAAGCTCACGTGGGAGGAAGGGGAGACCCAGTATGAGGTGGAGAAGGGTGTGGAGGTGTATGAGCGGCTCAAGAGCCGCCCGAACATCGCTGCCTGGACGCCCCTCTCCGTGGGCATCGCTTATGCGCTGATTGATCGCGTCACGGAAGACAAGGTGCCGCTCACGACCATCAACCACGGCCGCACTGACTCCACCGACGGGCGCGTCTTCCCGTACATCTTCCCGCTGCTGCTCAATCCCTACAGCGAGACCTCCGGCATCGTGAACTACATTGCCACCCGCGAGGGCGGAACGGAGAAGCTCAAGGGCAAGAAGATCGTGGTGCTCTACCACGGCTCTCCCTATGGCAAGGAAACCATCCCCATCTATGAACTGCTGGCGGAGAAGTACGGGTTCACGGTGCAACAGATCGAGGTGCCGCACCCCGGCAATGAACAGCAGTCCCAGTGGCTCACCATCCGCCGGGTGAAGCCCGACTACGTGGTGCTGCGTGGCTGGGGCGTGCAGAACCCCGTGGCGCTGAAGACCGCCCAGAAGACCGGTTTCCCGGTGAACAAGATCATCGGCAACGTGTGGTCGAACTCCGAGGAGGACGTGATCCCCGCGGGCGATGCCGCCAAGGGCTATGTGGCCATCACCACCCAGGCCTCCGGTGCGGAGTACCCCGTGGTGCAGGAGATCGTGAAATCCCTCTATGACAGCGGCAAGGGCAACCTCCAGGACAAGAAGCGCATCGGCAGCGTGTACCATAACCTCGGCATCGTGAATGGCATCCTCAACGTGGAAGCCATCCGCATTGCCCAGGCCAAGTTTGGCAAGCGCACACTGACCGGTGATGAAGTGCGCTGGGGCTTCGAGCACCTGCAGCTCTCTCCGGAGCGTGTGAAGGAGCTGGGCGCAGAGAACCTCTTCCGTTCCATCCACGTCACGTGGGACAACCATGAAGGCAACGGTTATGTGAAGTTCCAGCAATGGGACGGGAAGAAGTGGACGCCGGTGTCCGACTGGATCGCGCCTGACTGGGCCCTGCTGCGGCCGATCATTGAGAAGTCCTCCGAGCAATATGCGAAGGAGAAGGGTCTCAAGGTCCGCACCAAGGAAGACGTGGACAAGGTCAACGGACCCACGGGTGTGGCCAAACAATAAGCAAACACCGGCCAGCCCATGAGTGAGGCAGCGTCATCATCACAGGGGACCGGTCCAGCACCGGCCCCTTCACCCGCCCCGGAAGTGCATCTCGTGATGGAGGATGTCGAGGCGGTGTACAACCACGCCATCGTCGCCCTGCACCATGTGAGCCTGACCGTGAGGAAGGGCGAGATCGTGGCGCTCATCGGGGCCAACGGCGCGGGCAAAAGCACCGCGCTCAAGGCCGTGTCCAATCTCCTGCCTGCACTCCGCGGGCAGGTGACCGCCGGGCGCATTCGCTATGAGGGGCGTGATGTCTCCCGCACCAGTCCGGCGGATCTCGTCCGCCAGGGCCTGGCGCAGGTGCTGGAGGGCCGTCATTGCTTCCGCAGTCTCACGGTGGAGGAGAACCTCCTCACCGGCGCTCTGGGGCATGGCTACCGGCGTCGCAAGCTGGCCAGTGCCCTGGACCGCATCTATGACATCTTTCCCCGTCTGGCGGAGAAGCGCCAGACGCTCGCGGGCCTGGCCTCGGGCGGGGAGCAGCAGATGACGGCCATCGGCCGGGCCCTGCTCTCCAAGCCCAGGCTGCTGGTGCTGGATGAGCCCTCCATGGGATTGGCTCCTCTAACCGTGCAGAGCATCTTCCGCATCCTGAAGCAGCTCAATCAGGAGGAGGGGCTCTCCATCCTGGTGGCGGAGCAGAACTCCACGGTGGCCCTCCAGTATGCTGATCATGTGACCGTGCTGGAGGCGGGCGTCACCGTGCTGGAGGGGCGCGCAGAGGAGATCCGGCGTCGTGATGACATCAAGTCCTTCTACCTGGGCGAGGCCCCCGCTGGCAGCCAGTCCCGGCCTGAAACCCTCGCGGGAACGTGAGGGGCCCGTTTTCCGCCACGTTGCTGCTCCAGCAGCACTTAGGCAGCAGTTTCTGTTGCGGTCGATTCACCACCAAAAAGCCTATAAATTATGCAATCTGCTCACTGTCAGCATGTTAACTGCCTTGGCATGACTCCTGCCATTGTTTCACTGGCAGCAGTTTCTGCGCGCCTCCAGTTCCTCCCATCCACCGTGGCCTCGCGGAGATGTGCCTGACAGCCCCTGTCTGGGGCCTGTGTTGAGCAGGGAATCGTGCCCCACCAGCCATTCCATCTTCACCAAAACAAACCACATCATCATGAGCCATCCCCACACCTCCAACAACGGAGACGACGGCCGCGCCCCCCTCAAGTTTGCGTACTGGGTACCGAACGTGAGCGGCGGACTCGTCATCAGCAACATCGAGCAGCGCACCAGCTGGGACATCGACTACAACCGCAAGCTCGCCCAGATCGCCGAGCAGAGCGGCTTTGACTACGCCCTGAGCCAGATCCGTTTCACGGCAGGTTATGGGGCGGAGTACCAGCATGAGCCTCTCGTCTTCAGTCACGCCCTGCTGGCTGCCACAGAGAAGCTGAAGCTCATCGTCGCGCTGCTGCCCGGCCCCTGGGAGCCAGCGGTGGCGGCCAAGCAGCTGGCCACGCTGGACCAGATCACCGGCGGGCGTGTGGCCATCAACGTGGTGAGCGGCTGGTTCCGCGGGGAGTTCGCCGCCATCGGCCAGCCCTGGCTGGACCACGATGAGCGCTACCGCCGCAGTGAGGAGTTCATCCGTGCGCTCAAGGGCATCTGGACGGAGGAGAGCTTCACCTTCAGGGGCGACTTCTACCGGTTTAACAATTATTCCCTGAAACCCAAGCCGCTCCAGCAACCGCATCCGGAGATCTTTCAGGGCGGCAGCTCCCGTGCGGCGCGGGACATGGCCTCCCGCGTGAGCGACTGGTACTTCACCAACGGCAACACACCTGAGGGACACAAGACCCAGATCGATGATCTGCGTGCCAAGGCCGCTGCCAATGGCCGGTCGGTAAAGATCGGGGTGAATGCGTTTGTTATCGCCCGCGACACCGAGGAGGAAGCCCGCGCGGTGCTGCAGGAGATCATCGACAAGGCCAACCCCGAGGCGGTGCACGGCTTCGAGCACGAGGTGCGCAATGCCGGCAAGGCCTCCCCTGAAGGCGAGGGGAACTGGGCCAAGTCCACCTTCGAGGACCTGGTGCAGTACAACGATGGCTTCAAGACCAACCTGATCGGAACTCCGCGCCAGATCGCGGAACGCATCGTGAACCTCAAGCGCATCGGCGTGGATCTCATCCTCACGGCCTTTCTCCACTTCCAGGAGGAGGTGGAGTATTTTGGCAAGCATGTCCTTCCCCTGGTGCGTGAGCTTGAGGCAGAACCTGCACCTCAGGCTGCCTAGTGCTGTGAGTGGACCGCTATCTTCGAGGCAGGCCGTGTTCCTCTACGCAGCCTGTCCCCAGGAGAGTCCCGGGTCATCATCAACACTTGGTTAGTCCAGAACCCGACATCCATCTCCACTCGTAAATGTACTCTTCCCATGTCCGACGTCTTGTTGATCTCTGGTAGCCCGGCTCAAAAATCCCGTTCCTCCCTCCTGCTGGCATTCGCTGCCAGCACGCTCGAAGCCTGGAATGTCTCCAACGAGACGGTGAGCATTCTCGACTTCTCCGCGGAGGATCTCATTCAGGCCCGTTATGAGAGTGAGTCCTTTGCCGCATTCAAGGCCAAGGTGGAGGCCGCCAGGGCGATCATCATCGCCACCCCCATCTACAAGGGCTCCTTCACGGGCGGTCTGAAGGCGTTGCTCGACATCCTGCCCCAGAACTCGCTGCGCGGCAAGACCATCGTCCCCATCGCCACGGCGGGCACCCAGGCCCATCTTCTGGCCATTGATTATTCCCTGAAACCCGTGCTCTCCGTGCTGGGGGCCACCGATCTGCGCCAGGGGGGGTTCGTCGTGGACACCCAGTTTCACTACACGGACACCGGCTTCCGGCTGGATGACCACCTGCAGGAGCGCTTCGACACCAGCCTGGGGCGTCTGGCCGTGACGCTGAAGGCTCAGGTGCAGGTTTGATCCTGCCGCGGCGCGAGTTCGCAAGAAGGGGCCTGCGTTCACCGCAGCAGCCTGCGGGGTGCGGCCCCTGCCTGCCGCACCTTATTTCATCAGACCCTCCTCTTTACAGCCCAACCACCCACATCTGTACAGTATGTTTGTCATTGAATCGCTCGCGGAGAAACCGCCATCCAGGCCCAATCGATCCCACCCGCTGGAAATCGCCGAACGGCTCGCTGGAGAGTTCGCGCAGACGGCTGTGGAGCGGGACAAGCGGGGCGGGACGGCCAAGGCCGAGCGGGACCAGCTGCGGGAAAGCGGGCTGCTCAATCTGTTGATCCCCACCAGTGAGGGGGGGCTGGGGGCGGAGTGGCCGGAGATCTTTCGCATCATCCGCCTCTTTGCCCGGGTGGACAGCTCCATTGCCCATCTCTTCGGCTTTCAGCACCTCATGCTGGCCACGGTGGAGCTTTTCGGCACGGAGGCGCAGCGCCGTCACTACTACACGCAGACGGTCGCCAACAACTGGTTCTGGGGCAATGCGCTCAATCCCCTGGATGTGCACACCACCGTCTCGTGGAAAGGGGACAAGCGTGTGGTCAATGGCCGCAAGGGCTTTGCCTCCGGATCGGCGGATGCGGATGCGCTCATCGTCTCCGCCGTGGAGCCGGGCAATCCCAGGCTGCTCATCGCCGCTGTGCCTCTGCCGCGTGAGGGAGTGGCCGTGCGGGGCGACTGGGACAATATGGGCCAGCGCCAGACGGACAGCGGCACGGTGGAGTTCGCCGATGCCGTGCTGGAGGACGAGGAAATATTGCGCAGCCCCGGACCGCTGGGCAGCACCCGCGCCACGCTGCGGCCCTGCATTGCCCAGCTCATCTTTTCCAACATCTTTCTGGGCATCGCCGAGGGGGCCTTCAATGAAGCGCGGACCTACACCTCCGCGCAGACGCGCTCGTGGATCACGTCCAATGTGGAGACCCCGCAGGAGGATCCCTACATCCTCCGGCACTATGGCGAGATCTATGCCCAGCTCCAGGCTGCCAAGCTGGTGACGGATCGTGCGGGCGACTCCTTCCAGCGGGCCTGGGAGATTGGCGATGCCATCACGGAGAACCATCGCGGCCGCGCCGCGCTGGATATTGCCACGGCCAAGGTCATCACCACGCAGTCGGGGCTGGATATTGTGAACCGCATGTTTGAGGTCATGGGTTCACGCTCCACCACCGGCTCGGCGCGGCTGGACCGCTACTGGCGGAACCTCCGCACCCAGACGCTGCATGATCCCGTGGACTACAAACTCCGGGAGCTGGGCGACTGGTCGCTGAACCGTCGCATCCCGAACCCGTCCTTTTACTCATGAGCATCAGCCCCAGTTGGTCCAGCCCGGTGGAGCACGCCCTCGCCGCGATCGCGCGCGGTGAGCTGGTGGTGGTGGCGGATGACGCCAGCCGTGAGAATGAGGGGGACATCATCCTGGCCGCAGAGAAGGCCACGGCGGAGAAGCTCGCCTTCATGGTGCGGCACACCAGCGGCGTCGTCTGCGTGGCCCTCTCACCCGAGCGGCTGCGGCAGCTGCACCTTCCGCTGATGGTTGAGGAAAATACGGAATCTCATCGAACCGCTTTCACCGTCACGGTGGACTGGAAGTACGGCACCACCACCGGCATCTCGGCGGCGGATCGCAGCCGTACCATCCGCGCCCTGGCGGATCCCTCTGCCACTGCGGATGGCTTTGCCCGCCCGGGGCACATCTTCCCCCTGCGCGCTCATCCTCGTGGTGTGCTCAGTCGTCCGGGGCATACTGAGGCGGCGGCGGATCTGGCTGAGCTGGCGGGCCTGCATCGCGCCGGGGTGCTGTGTGAGCTGGTGAATGACGATGGCTCGATGATGCGCGGCGCGCAGTTGACGGACTTTGCCCGGCAGCATGGCCTGCCCTTCCTCTCCATTGCCGATCTCATCGCCTGGCGTCGGCAGAATGAGGCGGTGGTGCGTCTCACCGCCTCGGCCCGTCTGCCCACCAAGCACGGCGTCTTCACCGCGCACACCTTTCTCTCTTTGCTGGATGGCGTCGAGCATGTGGCCCTGGTGAAAGGGGACGTCACCAGCAGGGAGGATGTGCTGGTGAGAGTGCACTCCGAGTGTCTCACCGGAGACATCCTCGGCTCATTGCGCTGCGATTGCGGCCAGCAGCTCGATCTTGCCCTGCAACGGATCGCTCAAGCGGGCGAGGGCGTGGTGGTCTATCTCCGGGGGCATGAGGGGCGCGGCATCGGTCTGACCCACAAGCTCAAGGCTTATGCCCTGCAGGACACGGGGCTGGATACCGTGGAGGCAAATCTCGACCTGGGCCTGCCTGTGGACTCACGCAGCTATGATGTGGGCGCGCAAATCCTCACGCACCTCGGCCTCACCTCCATCCATCTCATGAGCAATAACCCGGCGAAGTTCACCGAGCTCTCCGGCTACCGCATCAAGATCACCAAGCGCATCCCCTTGATCACCGCTCCAAATCATGAGAACCTGTCTTACTTGCACACCAAGCAGCAGAAACTCGGGCACAGCCTGAATCTGCCCGTCACAGCCGCCTGAATACCAACACCCAGGGCGCGATACACCAAGTCAGGAAAATCACCCTTAGACTTCCTTGTCGCATGCCAGCACCTTCCAAGTCCGTATTGACGCTGCCGAACGTTCGCGCTCAGGCAGCGGTCCATCGGGCGAGTTTAATCGTCTTTGAGGATCCCAAGTCCCTCGCGCTCATGCAGCGCATTGAGCTCATCGCCCCCAGCGATGCCAATGCGCTGATCGTGGGCGAGACCGGTACGGGCAAGGAGATCATCGCCCGACATCTGCATGATCTGAGTGCCCGCACCCGGGGTCCGTTTGTCGCCGTGAACTGCGGGGCGTTTTCTGAGACGCTTGTGGAGAGCGAGCTCTTCGGTCATGAGCGCGGCGCCTTCACCGGTGCCACCGTCGCCAAGCCCGGATGGTTCGAGACCGCCCATGGCGGCACGCTGTTCCTGGATGAGATCGGTGATCTCCCCCTGCCTCTGCAGGTGAAGTTGCTGCGCGTGCTGCAGGAGCGCCAGGTGGTGCGCATCGGCTCGCGGAAGCCGGTGGAGATCGATGTCCGCCTGGTGGCGGCGACGAACGTGCATCTGGAGGAGGCCGTGGCCGCAGGGCGCTTCCGGGAGGATCTGTACTACCGGCTCAAAGTGGCTGCGGTGGATCTGCCATCGCTGCGGGAACGTCCTGGCGACATCCTGCCACTGGCGCGCCATTTCCTCAGGATCTATGGGGAGAGGCTCGGGGTGCGCAATGCCACACTCAGCCCCGTGGCCGAGCAGCAGCTGGTCACCGGTCACTCGTGGCCCGGGAACATCCGCGAGCTGGAAAACGTCATTCATCACGCGCTGCTTGTCAGCAAGGGGCGCGTGATCCGGCCGGAGGATCTGAACCTCGCCAGCCTGCGCCCGCGCACCGTCAGCCCTTCCAACTCAAACCATCGGGAACTGGAGGCGGAGTCGCGCTTCCGTTCGGCCTTGCTCGCCCTGTTTGAAGAGGGCGGGGAGCAGCTCCACCTGCGGGTCGAGGACCTCGTGATCAACACTGCCTACGAGTATTGCCACCGGAATCAACTCCAGACCGCCCGCCTGCTCGGCATCAGCCGGAACATCGTGCGCGCCCGTCTGGTGCAGAGTGGTCAGCTGCTCGCCATCAGGCGGCATGCGGAGACAGTGGAGACTAATTGAGTGAATCGAGGGGAGGGGCACATTGGATCGATGAAACGCCTGTTGGCAATCCAGCCGTCACAACACGGATTCCGTTACCGTCTCTTTCAGACCTGCTGCCTGCGTAAAGGACTTACCTATTGCGACCCAAATCTGGCTTGCGATTTTACAGCGTGAGGCTGTACACGATCAAGATGAAGACCGGACCCGAGCAACGCCATCTTGCGCAAGGCCATGTCGAAGGCAGTGAATCTGTCGTATTGTGGCGGGCGGGTCATCCTGACTGTGTTTTCAAACGCAGCGAGTTTGTTTCCTTCCGCTATGAGGCCGCCTCAGGCAATCACATGGGCCGCAAGCACAAGCCACGCGAGGGCTCGTAGTGGAGCGTTTGGGCTGTTGAGTTGCCTTGCAGGATACGGCGAAATTTGCGACACCCCATCACGGCATAAACCGCTATGATCGGCCTTTGGGCTTTGGTCTATCGAGGCCGTAGCTCTTGATTTTGTACTGGAGGGTCCGACGACTGATCCCCAGAATGTCGGCGGCTTCCTGCCGATTTGAGGTGCACTTGAGGAGGGTTTGTCTGATCAGCTCGGATTCCACCTGGGAAATGGTCATGCCGGGTTGAATCGTAAATCCCAGCCGTTTTCTGTCTGACTGGACAACGTCATCGGGAATCTGCTCCTTTCCGATCACGTTCTGCGTCACTGTGACAGCAAGACGTTCTACCAGGTTGCGCAACTGCCGGACATTTCCCGGCCAGGGCAGGGTTTGAAACAGGGACACAACTTCCTGCGAAAACCTCTTCGGGCGGCGTTGGTGTTTGGCGCAGAAGTGCTTTGCGAAGGATGACATCAGGTCGGGGATGTCCTGCACCCTTTCTCTAAGGGGAGGGGGGCTGATGGTGACAATGTTCAACCGATAGTAGAGATCATCGCGAAACCGGCCTTTTTCACACTCTTCCTGCAGGCGTTTGTTGGTCGCCGCGATGATGCGGACGTCGGCCCGCTCCAGTTTTGTGCCCCCGATGGGACGGTACATGCCGTCCTCCAGCACTCTGAGGAGATCGCCCTGGCCTTTGGTGGAAAGATCTCCAATTTCATCCAGAAACAGCGTGCCACCATGGGCCAGGCGGAACCGTCCCTGTCTGTCGCCGACCGCTCCCGTAAAGGCCCCGCGGACATGGCCAAATAGCTCCGCTTCGATCAGACTGTCCGGAAGCGCCGCGCAGTTTACGGCGATGAACGGCCGGGTGCGTCTCCGGCTCTTCTCGTGAATGGCCCGTGCGATGATCTCTTTGCCTGTACCGCTCTCTCCTTCGATCAATACCGTGACATCAGTTGACGACACCTTTGCGATCAGGCGGCTCACGGCTTGCATGGCTTCGCTTCCTCCGGCAAAGATGTCGGGATCCGAACGGCGGCGCAGGCGGATCTTGAGTTGCTGGTCTTCGGCGATCAGCGATTGATGGTCCAGGGCGTTCTGGACCGACGCCAGCAGCCTGCCTTCATCTAGCGGTGCCGTCAGGTAGTCGAACGCACCATTTTTCATGGCGCTGACGGCGGATTCGACCGTGCTGCCTTCACCGGCAAGGATGAACTGGGTGTCGGGCGCGAGACTGCGAAGCTTTAGCATCAATGACTCAGGCGTGACCTGGCGGGCATTGAAGGACTTTACCACCACATTGAATAGTTCGGCAGAAGCCAGATGAAGTGCGGCGGTTTCGTCTGTGGCGAGCGCGACGCGGTAGCCTGCCTTGGTCAGGATCTGGTGAATGGATCTGGCTGAAGCTGGTCTGCGATCTAACACCAGAATGTGAATCTGCGACGGATCCATGCGGGGTCAGAGATGCCTGCACAAAGGGGCGACAGCAAGTGCAGTATTTGCACAATTTTCAGAAAGAGACTGTCCTGTCGGGATCTCAATGTGTGCGTAAAATACTCAAGATGAGTTGATTGTGGCTTGTTGAAGGGGGTTGGCATCCAAGCTGCAAACAAGGGGAAACATGCCTCCGTTTTCCTGTGACTTATGCAACGAACCCGAACATGCCAGACTGAACCCCCGACAGTTTCACTCGGATGAAGAGTTCGACTGCATCTTGCCAGAGCAGTTTCAAAACCTTTCCCAGCGGCATTGGACGCCGGTCGGAGTTGCATTTGAAGCGGCCCGCTTCCTGGTGGACCGGCCCGGCGCCAGGGTGCTGGATGTTGGATGTGGTCTGGGGAAGTTTTGCGCAGCGGGGGCGTCCATCACCCAAGGGTACTTTGTCGGTGTGGAGCAGAGGGGAAACCTGGTTCGCATAGCGCAGTCACTGCTGCAGCATTTTCAAATTCCAAGAGTGGAGATCGTTCAAGGAAACATTCTGGACATCGACTTTCGCCAGTTTGACGCCTTCTATCTGTTTAATCCCTTCCAGGAGAACTCGTTGCCCTCGTTCAGGATTGACTCGAGCGTGACGCTGGACCCAAAGCTCTATGACATCTATACGGAGCACGTCTACAGGCAGTTGTCAGCGGTACCTTTGGGCACCCGGGTTGCCACCTATTGGGGGGACCAGGAAGAAATACCCGATTCATACGAGTGTGTGGAGTCGTTGTTCGATGACCGGTTGAGGTTTTGGATCAAGAAGCGGCGCCATGCTTTGCTGGCCTGCGCCGGTGTGGGGGCGGTCAACCGATCGCGTGGCGCATCCCCATCAGTTCAACGTGGGTATACGAACCAGGAAAAGACCCTGCTGGGGTCCTGGTCGTTTGATCCGAGGTTGGGGAGCCCTGCGGTATCAATGGCCTGAACCCGGTGCCTCCTCTTCATCACCATCTACCAGCTCAAATACCGGCTATGGATGACCTCTACAGTGATCTGAACAACTCCAGGCGTGGAAACTCATTCATCTGCTCGTTCCTTGTGGAGCAGGACATGATCGTTGCGGTCAAGTACTGGCTGAATTCTTGTGAAGCACAGCACCTGGCGGTCGAGTTCGAAGCTGCCCTTCAGGCTGAAGGCACCAGGCTGAACCGAAAAGGAGCCCTGCATCACGTCCTGCGCCTCACACCCCGGCTGTTGGTCAAACTCCTTCTGTTCGCACGGCGTGATGATATCAACCTAGCCAATGAAACAGAGGTGGGGATTGGCATTGGTCAGATCCGGGCGCGTATCGAAACATGGGCGCTGGCGTGGATGTCACTTCGGGATGTCTACCTCTAGGCCGGGAGGGACCAGAAGGGTGTCGTTTCATGAAGCGCGGCGGATCGTTGCTGGCGCGAGCAACTGGTAGGGTTCACCTCCCAC
Organism: Verrucomicrobium sp. BvORR034; assembly: GCF_000739635.1. Classification (GTDB taxonomy): domain Bacteria; phylum Verrucomicrobiota; class Verrucomicrobiia; order Verrucomicrobiales; family Verrucomicrobiaceae; genus Verrucomicrobium. The sequence goes on from NZ_BATQ01000041.1 coordinate 190,652, forward strand.
AACTTTTCTCATGTCTGTCCATTTCCACCCGAAGCTTGCCGTGGTCACTGGATGTCTCCTGGCGACGTTGAGCGCGGGAGTCAACGCCTCCTATTTGATGCGTTTGGGGACCTCGGTCAGTCATCTGACAGGAGATGTGGCCAAGGTGGCATTGAGTGTTGTCTCTGGCAATGACTCCGTCCCCCTTGTGGTTGTGCAACTGGGTGCTGCCACGCTTGGGTTCATCACTGGCGCGGCGACGGCTGGATTCCTGATCCACCATCCGAACATTGAGTTCTCACGTCCCTATGGACGTTCTGTTGTGGCATTGGGTCTTTTTCTAGCGCTGGCCTATCTCTCCCTCGACGCATGGCCAACCTTGTCCATGGGGCTGGCTGGGCTGGCTTGTGGTCTTCAGAATGCCCTGGCGACCCACTACCGTGGCATGATTCTGCGGACCACCCATGTAACGGGGTTGCTGACTGACTTTGGCACGAATCTGGGGATGAAACTCAGAGGACATGACATTGCGGGATGGAAACTGTCCGTGCCGCTGCTCCTTGCCACGAGCTTCTTCATGGGTTCACTTCTGGGCTGCGTCGCCTTCCAAAGCTTGGGAGACAAGACCTTGCTGGTCTACGCTGGCATCTACTTGGGTCTGGGATTGCTTTGGGCCGTCTACCGGCTGAGATGGGTTCGGACAAATAGTGTTCATCACAGCTGTTCGAGCAATGCCCGCGTTGAAGAGGCGCAAGATGGATGAATTGGGCAACCTCTGCAGAAAAAACACCTTTCATCCGGCCCGGTGTACAGTTTGAACTTGGAACATGATGCCGGGAGAATATCCTCTAAGTTCGACACGCCAATCGCACATGCATCCCGAACCCTTTCCAGGCGACTTTGCTCCACCCGCCCGACTGATGCTGGCGGCCATTGTGGATTCTGCCGAAGATGCGATCACCAGCAAGAGCCTGCAGGGGGCGACTACAAGCTGGAACCGAAGTGCCAAGGAAATGTTTGGCTACACGACCGGGGAGATTATCGAACGGTCGGTTCTTCCTGGGGGCGAACGGTGCAGTCATTGCCCCAACCCACTTTCCCGACAGACCAATCCACTATGAGTTCATCTGGTGATCATCCCGTCAGGCTGGAACGCCTGGTCAAAATCTATACCCAGGGCGTGCGACAGATCCATGCGCTCCACCAGGTCGATCTCACGGTGAAGTCCGGTGAGTTCGTCGCCATCATGGGAGCTTCCGGCTCGGGCAAGAGCACGCTCCTGCATGCCATTGCAGGATTGACGGATGTGAATGAGGGCAAAGTGATCGTGGCGGGCCAGGACCTTGCCGCCTTCTCAGACGCGGCACTGACCCGCTTTCGCCGGAGGCAGGTGGGCATGGTGTTTCAAGCCTTCAACCTGATCCCCAGCCTCACGGCGGAGGAGAACATCCAGCTCCCTGCCATGGAGCTGCCGGATGTGAAACAGCGGGCGGAGGCGATCCTGACGCGCATGGGTCTGCTGGACCGCCGGCACCACCGGCCCGATGCCCTTTCCGGAGGGGAGCAGCAACGCGTGGCCATTGGCCGGGCACTCATGATGGAGCCCGCCATTCTGCTGGCGGATGAGCCCACGGGAAGTCTCGACTCCCGCACCGGACAGGAGCTTTGCCAGGTGCTGCGGGACCTCGTGACACGAGAGGGGCGCACCACGGTGATGGTGACCCACGAGCCCCGTGTGGCGATGTGGGCGGACCGGGTGGTGGTATTCAAGGACGGTCGGTGCCTTTCCGAGTTTCCTGTAACCCCCGGTGCCGGAGCGGAAGCGGTCGCCCTGGCTTATGAACACGCGCTTCAATCAGCCGCATGAAAACCCTTCTGAGACTGTCCTGGGCTCATGTGCGGGAGCATCCCCTGCGCCTCACCCTCACCTCTCTGGCCACTGCGGCGGCCGCGGCCATGGTGATCTGGGTGGTGAGCGGTTATGATGCGCTGCTCAAGACGTTCGACGAGTACGCGAACCTCGCGCTCGGCCGGTATGAACTCTCCGTGGCGCCCATCAGCCACTTCAGCCAGATGGCACCCGGCGTCATTCCGGCTCCTGCGCAGAAGGACGTGCCGGCGGAGTCCGTGGCGCTGTTGCGCGCCGATCCCTCCGTAAGAGTGGCGGATCCCATGTGGGCTGCGCAGATCGCCGTGGACCGGGCTGAACCTGCAGCCACCCCAGGTAGGCGGGGTGAGTTGCCGGGCACGGTGGTGGGAACGGATGCGGAAGCTCCGCCCTTTGAGCTGGCGGACGGCCGTTGGATCCGAAGGGCCGACGGACCGGAGGCCGAGGGCGTACTGAGCCTCGCGGCAGCGGAGGCTGCGGGAGTGAGGGTGGGGGATGAGCTGGTCGTCGGTTTAGGGAAACGACAGCAGCGTCTCCGTGTGGTGGGGCTGGTCCGCAGCCCGGACGTGTCCGGCTGGAGTGCCTCCGTGGCGAAGACGCAGACGATGACCCCCGCTGTGGGTGGTTTGTTTGTCTCCACGAACCTTCTGGAACGGGCCACAGGGGAGTCCCGCCGCATCAGTTTCATCGGGGTGGGTGTAAAAGAAGGAGCAGACCTCACCCGGTTCCGCTTCCAGTGGTCTCCCCGGCTGAGTGCTCTGGCCACCCCGTGCCAGTTCCAGGAGGCCCATGATATCGAGGAGGCGCTGGATGAAAGCGCCTCTGCGGAGAATCTCGAATTCCAGGGTCACATGGCAGCAGCCGTCTCCATGCTGGCTGCGTTCTTCATCATCCTGAGCACGCTGAACATGGGTGTGACAGAACGCATCCGGCAGCTCGCCATCCTGCGGGCGGTGGCGCTCACCCGGACGCAGACGGCCCTGCTGGTGGTGATGGAGGCGTTGCTGCTCGGGGCCGTCGGTTACGTGGTGGGCTGCACCAGCGGCTGGCTCCTCATGAAGCTGGCCGTGGCCAGGGCTCCTGAGCTGCTGGAAGACGGGGCGGTGGTGGGCTCGTTCAGTTTGACGCTCGCCGCAGTCTGCGCCTTTGGCGGGGCATTGCTGGCCTCCGTCTGGCCGGCATGGCGGGCCATGCGGGTGCGCCCGCTGGATGTGATGGGCAAGCTCGCTGAGTCCGCCTCTGGAGGCATTCGGCCCGGCTGGCTGGCGCTGGGACTGGTCCTGCTGGCGGTGTATCCCCTGGTGGCCCGCGTGCTGCCGCATGGGGATGAGGAGCCCTTTGTCGCCTACTTGCTGGTGGGTCTCTTCTGTCTGGCAGCGGGTGTCGTGCTGTGCAGCCCGGCGCTCGTGCATCTTGTGGATCGCGGCCTGAGCCCGCTGCTCGCCCGCGTTCTGCGCATCCCGCCGCGACTGCTGTTGAGTCAGATTTCATCGAACTTGTCCCGCACCCTCGCCACCTCGGTGGCCCTCAGCGTCGGGCTCGGCCTGCTCATCGGCATTCACGTCTGGGGGCATACCATGCTGGGTGGCTTCCTTCCCGGTCGCTGGGCACCGGACGCGATGATCGCCTTCCGCCCGGGCGGCATCGATCCCGTCGCGGCCGCCCAGATGAGTTTGTTAAAAGGCATCACGGAAGCCCTGCCGGTGGTCGTGGAACAACCCCGGCTCAAGGAGGATCTCACCCACAGTGCGGTGCGCGCCACTGTGGTGCGGCAGGACAGCGTCGTCATCGTGGGGGTGGATGCTCAGCGTGCCTTTGGAGGGAGCTCACCGCTGTTCAAGTTTCAGTGGGTTCAAGGTAATGCGGAGCAGGCCGTGGCGCTGCTCCGGCAGGGGCGCGGCTGCATCGTGCCCGATCATTTTCTGAGGGAGTCCGGACTGAAGCTGGGCGATTCCTTTGAGCTGGTACCGCCGGAACGTCCTGGGCAGCCGGTTTCCTACGTCATCGCCGCCACCGTGAAGATGCCTGGCTGGCACTGGCAGACGAAGCCCACTGGCATGCGCACCCGCACCCACCGGGCGGCGGCCCTGGTCTTCGCCGACTACGCCACGGTGGCGCAGGACTTCCAGTTTCAGGCCGCCCCGTACCTATGGCTCAACTGGGACCTTGACCAGACTCACAGAGAGGCGGTGGAGGAGTCCGCCAGAAGGTTGTTGGAAACATCTTCAGGAAAACCCGCTGTGGTGGGTGATCCACCCGCCGGAAGTGAGCAGCCCTACGTGAAGCTGCACAGCATCGAGGACATTCGTGACATCGTGAATGCCCACTCCCGGCAGTGGCTCTGGGTCCTGAGCCGGCTGCCCGTGGTGGTGCTTCTCATCACCTCGGTGGGGGTGTTCAATACCCTGCTCGCCTCGGTGCATGCGCGGCGGTGGGACTTTGGCATTCTCCGCTCCGTCGGCTACACCCGCAGCATGTTGGTGCGTCTGGTGGTGGCAGAGGGCGTTTTGATCGGCATCGTCGCAGGCGGCCTCAGTCTGGTTTTTGGCACCTTGTCCGGATGGTGCGGCGCCGGCATGTCACGCTACATCAGTTTCTTTGGAGGGATGAACACCGATCTTGTCGTGCCCTGGCCGGAGGTGCTGAGCAGCCTTGCCGCAGTCCTCCTGCTGTCCAGCCTCGCCGCCCTGTGGCCTGCAATTTCCATCGGACGCACCATGCCGCTGGATCTTCTCCAACAGGGCCGAGGAGGCTTCTAAGACTCAAAATTCAAATTCCAAATCAGGACCACGGTCGCTCCCACACCTTGAATCCTGGTGTCGAGCTGCCATCCCTGATGGCCGGTTGCCAGCATCGCAACATTGGCCATCGATCTCATCGTGGGCGCGTTGCTGTTCCAACTTCCTCTCCTTTCCGAACGGCCTACAACAAATCCAGCACATTTTCTCATGTTGACATAGCTAATGAATCTCAATATCAGATGAGCGATTCGAAAACTGCCACATGCAATCGAAGCGATCGATCTGTGGTGGCACCGCAAGAACCACCAAACATAAGAGAAGGAGATTTCGGAAATGAGAGTTTGTGTTGTTGGAGCAGGACCGTGTGGACTGACTACGGTCAAACAGTTGCGCGATGAGGGACACGAGGTTGTCTGCTACGACAAGAACTCCGGCGTCGGCGGGATCTGGCTGCGTGACGGCGACGACGGCACGAAGACGAAAGCGTTCGACCACCTGAAGCTGACCATCTCCATGCGGTTGATGGCCTTCTCAGACTTTCCCTTCAAGGGCGGCCGCAAATTCTATTCCCGGCAGGAGTACTTCGATTACCTGACCGAATACGCCAACCGCTTCGGTCTCCTGGGCAGCATTCGATCCCACACGGAGGTCACCGATGTGAAGAAGACCGCGCAAGGTTATGTCGTCACGTCTCGCTTCGGCGGAGTCGAGTCCAGTGAGAACTTCGACGCGGTGGCGATGTGCTCAGGCCCATTCAAGACGCCCCAACGTCAGTTCCCCGAACTGGCTGGCTTCACTGGCGAGATCGTACATTCCGCGGGGTATCGCAACGCCGAGCGCTTCCGCGGCAAGCGCGTGCTGATCGTCGGCCTGGCCGAGTCCGGGGCTGACATCGTGCGGGAGATTGGCGAGACCGCCTCCAAGACCACCCTGGCGATTCGCTCCTACACTTTCCTGCTGGCGCGGATTGTGGATGACCACCGCAGCACCGACAGCCGCACCGTGCGAGCGCACCACCACGAGATGTACGATCGCGCCACCACACGCCCCGTGCCTTACAAAACGTTCTGGGGCAGCAGTCGGCTGGCCAAGACGGCATTCGGTGCCATGTCAGTCGGCCTGGGGCTGATCTCGTCGATTGGAGGTATTGTGCAGGCTCTGCGTGAACGGATCAAGCCGCGTACCTACGCGGAGTACAACCTGCTCGGCGAACCCATGGTGCCCTACAAGATGGACGTGGGCTGCGAGGAGGAGAAGGAAAACTGGGACCTGATCAAAAAGTGGAACGAGAAGTCCCACCCGGAAGGCAGCTGGAGCCCTCGCGGCATCTTTTGCAAGAACGTCAGCTTCATCCCGAGCATTGTGAATGGCAAAGTGGTGGTGAACGACACCGGACTGGCACGTGCCGAGGGCAACACCGTCCACTTCAAAGATGGTGCGTCAGCCGAGTACGACGCGGTGGTGCTGTGCACCGGCTACGAGCGCGATTTGACGCTGGGGGATCTGAGCATCGAAGACGGCAACGTCCGCAACCTCTACCGGCACTTCCTGCATCCCGGTCACGATGGCAGGGTCGCCTTCATCGGCTTCCTGCGTCCCTTCTCCGGCGGCATCCCGATCTGCGCGGAGATGCAGGCCCGCTACTTCGCACGGGTGCTCAGCGGCAAGCTGCAGCCGCCTCCCAACCTCGCCGAGGTCATCGCCGAGGAGAAGAGCTGGGAGGAGTACTGGACCGAGCTGAGCCCCCGGCACACCGAATCCCACCCCTCGCAGGTTCTATACCTTGACGCGCTCGCTCGGGAGATCGGCTGCCTCCTGCCGCTTCGCAAATTGTTCCTGAACCCGAAGCTCTTTATCCAGGTCTGGTTTGGAAGCTTCAACCCCTCCGCCTACCGCATCGTGGGGCCGCACAGCTTCCCCAAGGCGGCCCTGGCTGACCTGTACTCTGAGCCCGTCGAGGACCGTGGCAACATGTGCTACCACATGTCGGTGCTGCGGATGATGCCCACGTCGGTGCATCCGAAACATATGATGCCCTAGTAAAGCCACAGGAAACAACCCATGACCACTCTCACGCGCAGCGGTACGGCCGAGGTCCAGAACGGCCAGCGCTATATCAACATTCTTTGCAAGCATTGGGCGCGCAAGTTCGACGTCCAGCTTGATGACGAAGGGGCCAAAGTCGTTTTCCCGAAAGAAGACGACGACCCCGACTATCCCGAGGATGCGACGGCCATCTTCCGCTCGACGGAATCCCGGCTCGACGTCCATCTCACCGCGTCCACGCTGACACAACTCGACGCCTACTGGGGCGCGATCGATGACCATCTCGACCGCTTCGCGGCTCGCGAAGGTGGCCTGCGCCTGATTTGGGAAACAACTTGAAGCGTGCACCGGGCAGGGACGCTGCGAGGCGCGGGGGTGGCGTGCTACTCCTAAGAACCTGTTTGGATAAAAACGCTGGGTGTGTTGCGAGGCATTTTGAGTCTGGACAAGGCGCGAAGAGGGCGTGAATCGAGATTCACAACCGATGAGCAACGCCGTCCAGGCTCAAAAGGACCGCAACCCGGAGGGGCAGTTCTCAGGCTCGGCGAAGCCGCTTTTATCTCATTCCCTTAATTGAACCTGCCACACCCGGATGTTTTTATCCAAACAGGTTCTAAGGCCTCGCAGCGCCTCACGCTCCTGCATCCAGCCGTATACCACCTGCTGGCCAGGACGGCGGCACGGCGATTTTCGATACGGACGGAAACCAGAGGAGTTTCTGAATGCGAGGACGGCTGCCCCTGATGAACACAGAGCCGGTTCGCTGAGGCTCAATACAACTCAGCAGACGGCGCACTCATTTGACGAGCTCACCCTCGAGGAACTTCTGGACCGCGGGGAAAAGTTTCGTTTCGTCGTGGTCCGCACTGGGGACGATGTCCATGGTGACCGGGATGCCGTGCTGCTCATAGTTCTTCTTGAGGGTGGCGAGGCGCTCGATGCGGTTCTTTCCTGTAATTTTGTAATCGGCTCCTTTCACCCCCTCGCCCATCCAGTATTCGGAATCGCGGGTGATGGGTTCGTTCCATTCATCAGTGTCTTCGGCACCCACGACCATGTGGACGCTCACGCGGCGCATGGCGGCGAGGTTCAGTTTCACGTTAAAGCGCTTGTAGAGGTCCCGGGTGCCGACCCACCAGTCGGCGGTGTTATCTATGAGGGTGACCAGGCCAGGAGCAGCGATGGAAACGGCACGGAGGCGGTGGGGATGGAGATAGAAGAAGCGATGCGTGAAGTGGCCTCCGCCCGAGAAGCCATGCATGAAAAAGGTGTTCCCCGTGAGACGGTATTTCGAGGCAGCCTCATCGACCATACTCAGGAGGACAAGATCGTAACGGGTGCCCTTGTAGTCGATGAGCTTGTAGTTCTCCAGATCCTGGCGACCGTGGGTGTTGAGGGGGAAGAGCGGGGCGAGAAGGATGACACGGTGCTTGTCGGAGAAGTCCCGCATGTGCTCGACGTAAACATCGGGACGGCGTTCGGTGCCGTGGACAAGGACAAGAAGCTCGCAAGTTTCTGTGCCGTTCTCCTGGTAGCCCTTGGGAATGTAGAGCGTGTAGGAGAAGCGGGGATCCAGCTGGCTGGCGATGTAGGGCGTCATACCCCTGTCATGCCAGCCAAACTCCTTCACCTGCGCAAAGGCGGGCGTAAAGCTGCCAGCGAACACAGCAGCGACTAACAAGAAGGTAGATCCTACCAAAGCATTCATGGGCATGTAAACGAACGGTGGGAAGACTTGAAGGAGAGACTCCACAAACTCAAGACATCAGGAAACCGGGTCACACCGCTCCCACCATCTCAAATGCAGGAGTTTTAACCTCACCCAACCCCCGCGCCAGTGGATTGGCGATCGGCGCATAAATGGCGAGCTCGCATTCCGCCTCGAGTTCGTCACGGTCCTCGATGCGAGTGAGGAGGTTCGCCTTGCAAGGCAGAGAGTCGCTTTGCAGGAGGGTGTCGATGAGCGCGGCACCGGGGCCGTCCATGGCGCTGCGCAAAGCGTCGAGTTTGGCTTCGATGTGGCTGAGGAGAACCTGCTCGTCCATCAATCCATCGGCTCCGAAGCGGTGGACGATGGCGAAGAGGTGGTTGAAGAAAAGATAATAGCCGAGACCGTTGCGAACGATGTCGTCGGGCTCGAAGACTTTGGGAAGGTCCTCGAGTTCAGACACGAGATTGACCAGGGTCTCGCGATGACTTTCGGCCAGGGCGATGCCCTGAATGTCGCGGTAGTAAGAGGCCTCGGGAGTTCCGTCGTCAGCAAATCCAATGACGACGTTCTGCTGGTGCGCCTCAAGGGCGATGCCGTGGCGGTCGAACACGCCGAGGACCGGGGCGATGGCCACGGTCCAGTAGGCGTCGAACCAGCGGCGCGCTGCGTGTGCAAGGGAGAGCCCCTGCCGCTTGGACAGAAGCCGGACGAGGTCGAACAGGCGGGAGTGGCCCGTGTCATCCAGGGGATCCTCCGTGAGGGCGGCGATGGAGTGGACGGCTTGGTGACGACGGGAGCCGCGAAAGGGATTGGCGCGAAAAATGGCCTCGAAACCTGTTTCCTCGATCCCAGGCAGATCGAGGCCCAGATAGGCGGGATCTTCAAGGACGAAGAAGCCGGGAAACTCGTCCTCCACGCGACATTCTCGCAGGAGTTGGGTGATCCAGACACTGTCGCCGAGTTCGCTCTTGAGATTGAGCCGGAGGGAGTTCGTGAGTTTCACCGGAATGGAGAGTTTGAGCATCCAGTCGAGATCCTCCGAATAGACAGTGCGCACCGAGGACGTCGGGGTGAAACAGGGCCCCAGCTCGCCGAGGGCGATGAGCGACTCTGCGGCCAGGAGTTCCCGCACGTGAGGCTGGTGATGAAGCCAGTGGGCCTGCAGCGGATGGACGGGCAGCAGAGCGTAGCCAGAGGCAGCGAGATCGGCGAGACGTCGGCGACCCGTTTCGTTGAGTCCGTGGCACGCGATTTCAAAGCCCAGGGCCTCAGCAGACATGTCGAGGAGGGATTCCTGGATGACAAGCTCGCGACGGGCGGCGAAGAGTTGCAACCGGAACCGCCCGTTGAGCTCGGGAGTGTAAACGGGGTGCTGCCATGCGTGCATGCCCTGGCGCGACTTGGGCGTGGGATGGAGCCAGTGGCCGGTGACGACGGCCTGTTCAGATTCGATGAACGGGGTCTCGTGTGCGGGATTTCCTAGATCCTTCCTCGCGCGGCGGTGTGCGAGATAGCGCTCCATCACCTGATGGCTCTCGACAACCCGTGACAGCAGTTCGAGGCGTTGTGGGCTGCCGGGATGTTTTGCGTAGATTTCGTCGATGAGACGGAGCTGAGCCGTCAGTGCATCGAGCTTCTGCCAGGCTGATGAACCAGCGGGGCGTTCGTGGACTTCGGCGATGGTATGACGTCCCACCAGGGATCGGTAGCGAATGAAGAGGGCGAGGGTCGTGCCGACCTGCGGAAGTGAAAGCTCCACGACATCGCGGACCCCAGGCCCGGCAGCGAGGCCAAAGCGGGCGGCGAAGTGTGCGGGGGCCTGCCAGTGTCCCTCGTCAACTTCGCGGAGGTAGCAGTTGCAAAAGGTTTGGAGCGAGGCGGCGGCGGCGGTGAGGTGCATGGGGGAAAATCAGTCCTCGACGGGTTGAAGCGGAAATGCAGGTTCGAATCGGTCGGGGCGATGGCGGTAGCAGAAGGCGATCGCGACGGCGAAGGTGATCCATTCGGCGAGGGGTAGAGCCCAGAGGAAGGACCATTGCGAGAAGCTGTCCCGGAGGGCTGCCTGGTCGAAAAGGTGGGCGAGGCCAAGGAGGAGGCAGGCAGGCAGGATGAGACCGCGCAGAATCGCGACGATGGCCGATGGGGTCGGCCGGTGGATGGCGGTGAGGTAGCAACTCAGAATGACGTTGACGCCGTTGACGAGGAAGAGCGGCCAGATGGCAAAGGCAAGGCGGCTTGCCTCTTCGACGATGGCGGCATCCTCGCCGCTCAGGAACCAACCGGTGAGCTGGTCGCCGAAAAGCAGCAGAGAGATGGCGAGAATGAGGCCGATGCCACTGGAACCGATGAGTGCAGTGGAGAGGAACTGCCGGATGCGCTGGGGGTTCCCCGCGCCGAAGTTCTGACTGACAAGGAGATGGAGGGCGTCAGCTACCCCGTAGGTCAGCATCAAGCTGAGGTAGATGTAATAACTCACGACGCTGAAGGCGGCGACGCCATCCACTCCCAGGCGGCCGATGAGGAGGAAGTTCAGCAGCCAGATGATGATGCCGGCGGAGATCTCGTTGATGAATTCTGAAACGCCGTTGTAGCAGGCCTTGAAAAGGTGGGACCAACGGGTTTGCCGCCAGATGAAATGAAGGGTCCGCTTACGGCTGAAAAAGTAGATGCAGAGCACAGCGGCCTGTGCCACCTGGGCGATGGCGGTGGACCACGCGGCACCGGCGAGGCCCCATCCCCATTGGCAGACGAAGAACAGGTCGAGACCAATGTTCCCCAGCGAACCAACGAGAAGCGAGACGGTGGCAAGAATCGGATGGCCGTCGGCGCGCACGAAGTAGTAGAGAACCATCGTCGTGAGCTGGATGATGAGGGTCCAGCGCAGGATGCCGAAATATTCGCCGACCATGGGCACCAGCTCTGCCGGGATATTAAGAAGCCGGAACAGCCAGGGCTCGAAGACAATGCTCGAGAAGGTGAAGAGAGCCGTGGTGGCGACCGTGGCGATGAGGGTCTGGCTGAAGACCGAGGATGCCGTGCCTGGATCCTTCGCTCCCATGTGCGTGCCCGCGCCCACCGAGCCACCGATGGCGAGCATCAGGGCCAGGGCGTAGAGCACAGTCAGGAGCGGGACGAGGAGGTTCACCGAGGCGAGGGCCTCCGCGCCAACGTAGTTTCCCACGAAGACACCATCAACGAGGCTCGTCGTGGTGAGCGCGATCAGCCCCACCATGGACGGGACCGCGTAGTAGAAGAAGGTGGGCAGAACCGCGCCGGTCAGCGCGGGGTTTTTCTCGGGAGTCATCAGTTCGAGGAAAAGGTCAGGCGCAGATCAGTTCGTCGGGCTCTGGCGCGTCAGCCTCCGTGCCCTTGCGGATCGCCATCGGCAGCCCGAGGTGCGAAAGCAGTTTCAGGAAGGGCAGCGGGGGCAGTTCCTCAACATTGGCCATGCCCTTCACATCCCAGTCGCCCTGGGCCAGGAGCATGGCGGCGGCCACGGGCGGCACACCTGCAGTGAAGGCGATGGCCTGGGAGCCCACATCGGCAAAAGTCTCCTCGTGGCTGCAGATGTTGTAGATGAAGATTTCCTTGCACTCGCCCTTGCTGTGGCCCTTGATGAGGGTGCCGATGCAGGTCTTGCCCGTGTAGTCCGGCGCGAGGCTGGCGGGATTGGGCAGGCAGGCCTTGAGCACACGGAGCGGGACAACACTCTGACCGCAGGAGGTGGTGACTTTCTCGTGGTTGAGCAGCCCGGTCTTTTCGAAGACCTCCAGGCAGCGCAGGTAGTGGTCGTCGAATCCCATCCAGAAGCGCACCGTCTCGACACCCTGGATGTGCTTCGAGAGGGAGTGAACCTCATCGTGCCCCATCAGATACAGCTTCTTCTCGCCCACCTCGGGGAAGTCGTAGTCGGTGGTGCGGGAGTGGTGGGGAAACGTGCGCCATTCGCCGTCCTCCAGGCAGCCGGCATCCTCGATGATCTCTCGCAGGTTGATCTCGGGGTCGAAGTTCGTGGAAAAAAAGCGACCGTGATTGCCGTCGTTCACATCCATGATGTCGATGGAAGTGATCGAGTCGAATTCGTAGCGGGCGGCATAGGCGCAGTAGGCGTTGACGACGCCGGGGTCGAAGCCGACGCCGAGAATGGCGGTGACGCCTTTTTGGGCGAATTGCTCGCGTTTCTTCCACTCGAAGTTCGCATACCAGGGATAGGGCGCGTTCATCACCGCGGAGTCCTCGTGGACAGCGGTGTCAATGTAAGCCGCGCCGGTCTCCAGGCAGGCATCCATGACCGACATGTTGACGAAGGCGGTGCAGACATTGATGACGATGTGGGATCCCGTCTCGCGAATGAGGCTCGCGACCTGGGCGGAATCAGAAGCATCCACGGTGCGGGCAAAGATCTGAAAAGACTCTTCGCGGCGGTAGTTTCTGGCCTCGATGGACCGGATCACCGTCTGGCAATTTTCGAAGCTTCGCGAACTCAGGCAGATCGAGCCAAACACCTGGTTGTTTTGGGCGCACTTGTGTGCCACGACTGCGCCCACGGCGCCTGCTCCAATGATGAGGACATTCTTTTTCATGATGGTTGGCTGCTGCGAATAAAGTGGCTGGATGAGCTAGACGAGGTGCGTGTTTGTCAGGGCTTCACGGAAATCCTCGTAAGTCGGCTGATGGACGAGGCGGAGTTCGCCAGAGAGGTTCCGGTGATAGATGGCGGGCATGCGGATGCCATTGAAGTAATTCTTCTTCACCATCGAGTAGCCGCCCACATTGGGGAAACAGAGCTCATCGCCGAGGGCCACGGGATGGGGGAAAACGTAGTTGCCGAAGTGGTCGCCGGCGAGGCAGGTGCGCCCGCAAACCCGATAGACGTGTCTGGCATGTCCGACCAGGTCCTTCGCGTCTTTGGCCAGGGGCTCAGCGCCATCGACTTCCGGCGTGTATCCATAGGTCAGCACGTCGAGCAGGTGCGGCTCCACCCCTGCATCGACGATGAGGGTGGGCACCTCGTTTTCCACGATGTCGAGCACCTTGACCACCAGGCTGGTCGAGTTCGTGACGGCGGCTTCACCGGGTTCCAGGTAGATCTGCAAAGAATGACGCTCGGAGAATTCACGAAGATGGCGGCAGAAGTCGTCGATCGGATAGGCTTCGTCAGTGAACGCAATTCCTCCACCGAAGCTCAGCCACTGAAGGTGGGGCAGGAGCTTGTCGAAGCGTTCCTCGATGACATCGAGCTGCGAGCAGAAGCTGGCCAGGTCGTTGTTGTCACAATTGACGTGAATCATCGCTCCCTGAATGCGCGAGCCGATGTCCGCTGGCAGCTCCTCAGCACGCACGCCAAGCCGGGAGTATTGGCAGACGGGGTTGCTCAGTTCGTACCCAGAATGACCGATGCCAGGATTGAGGCGCAGGCCCACAGAGATGCCGGCGGCGTGGTGGCTAAGGCGGTTGAACTGGCCGAGCGAGTTGAAGATGATCTTGTCGCAATATCCTGCGACTTCCGCGATCTCGTCGTCCGCGTAGGCGACCGAGTAGCCGTGTGTCTCCCCCCCGAACTTCTCGTGGCCCAGTCGCGTCTCCCATAGGCTGCTGCTGGTGGTGCCCACGAGATACTGGCGCATGAAGTCGAAGGCGCACCAGCTTGAGAAGCATTTCAGCGCGAGCACACATTTCGCCCCGGAGCGTTCCTGGACCAGGCGGATGCGCTCCATGGCAGGAAGCATCCGCGCCTCGTCGATCAGATAATAGGGAGTGGAAAGCCGCATGCGTGTGCCAGTGGTTAAAGCGCGGCGGTGGTCAGGGCCTGGAGGCCGAGCGTTTCCGCTTCCAGCAGGGAAAGCTGCTCAGCATCCCGTTCCAGTGTGCCAAGAACGTTGGGGCCAAACCATTCGAGCGAGGCGTCGAGCGTGGGCCAGAGCGCCGTTTCGCTCATCACAAGGGCGAGGAACTTACGGTAGTCGAAGGCCCCATTGAAAAGGCTCACCATGCCGGCGCGGTTGCCGCGGGGCGATAAACGTTTCCGGGAAGGAACTCCTGGAGGAAGGAGCGGGAGCGCACATTCTTGAGGTGCATGTGGGCGACGAGCGGCTCGAACTCGCCGATGACTTCGAAGGGGTCGGCTCCTGACTCCCACACGTGAAGGACGTCGAAGTTGAGCCGCAGCGCGGGGTGGTTGATTTCCTCGATGAGCTGCCGCGTCGATTCCCTGGTGTCGGCCAGTGTGTGAGGATGCAACTCCACGACGAGCTTCACACCGTGCCCTTCGGCGATGTTGCAGAGTTCGCGCATGCGGAGAGTCCAGTCGCGGCGATCCTCGACGGAGACTTCCTGGCTGGCCTGGTTGCCGGCGAAGGTGCGGAGCTTGCTTGCTCCCCAACTTTGCGCGAGGCGGCAGAGGTCAACGGTCTTGTCCATCACGGCCTGGCGGTCTCCCTGCACGGGCAGGTAGTCGCTCAGCATGGGCACGCAGAGGCCTTGGGAGCGGAGCCAGTCGAGGTCGTAGCCCGGCCGGTCGCGCAGGTTGATGGCGTGCACGCCCCAAAGCTCGATGCCAGAAAATCCGCGTTGTGCGGCCCATTCCACCACTTGTTTCAGCGAGATCAGGTGGTGGCGGAAGGAGATGGTGCAAAGGGAAAGTTTCATCGAACGGCCTCCAGTTCGGCAATGGGAGCCTCCTCGCGGGAAAAGCTCCGCTCGCACCACATGTCGAAGACTTCCTGCATCCGCGCCTTGATGCGGTTCTCTCGCTCGACTTGTTTGTCGAGCAGGTCAAAGATCTTGTCGCCGAGGCGGCGGTCGCCGGTGGTTGCCAGCTTGATGGCGTGGAACTGGATGAGGGTGTAGGTCTTCGCCAGCTCGTCGATGACCTCGCACCAGTGGTCAAACTCCGCCTCCTCCAGCTCCAGCTCGCGCCAGAAGAAGGCGAAGCCGTGCTCGTAGGAGTACTTGCGGATGGAAAGGATGGGCACGTCGTCGAGGGCGTGCCGCAAGCTCGCAAGCGGCAGTTCGTCGCCGTTCTTGTCGTAGCCTCCGAGATGGGCGTCCATGACCTCGCGCACTGCCTCGGTCATCAGATGCCGGTCGAGGAGCATGCAGTGCTCATAGTAGGCGCGGATCTGGGTCGGGTGCGGCTCGTGCGCATACTTGTCGGAGAAGACGTAACCACCACCCACGGCAGGATGCCGAGCCGCGTGGAGGAGCCGCTCCTTGGTCGTGACTCCCTCCCACCGGTAGTCGGGATCATACACGAACCATGTGTCCGGCTTCTCCGTCGGACCGAGCATCAGATAGTGCGGGAAGGGGTCCTTGTTGAACTCGTTCACACGTTCAGGAAGGCGGTGCATGTCGAGCATCACCATGATGTGCTGGTCGGGCGTGCGGTTTTCGACGAGCGAGACCAGACGGCGGACATTTTCCTCGCGGTCCATGTCATGGTCGAACCAGGGCTCGACCTTGATGCCGAAGAGTCTTTCATACCAGTCGAGGAAAAACTGATGACTGATCCGCTCGCTGTGGTAGGAAATCTGGCACTTTTCGGTGACAACGATTTCCGAATCCCAGACGCCGAAGTAGAGGGTGCGCTGGTCGAAATCGAAGCGCTTGATGACCTCGCTGAGGCAACTCACGAAGCAGTGGAGTTTGATGTCCTCCTCGTACTCCAGCAGCTTTTCAGGATTAGGGCGAGGCTGGGCGTCGTAGAAGAGTTTGGCCACGGCACGCACCGTGGAGAAGTCCTTGTCCATGATGGCGGAGTCAGGCAGGGAGAGGTCGTACTTCACCTCCAGACTGACGAGGAGTTCGAGCGTGTCGGCCGAGTCGAGTCCGAGGTCCTCTTTCAGCCGCGCGTCGCTGTGGAAGCCGCTCAGCTTGATGTGCGGCATGTTGCTCGCGAGCGATTGATAGATGCTCTCAACGATTTGTTCTCTCGTTTTCATGTCAGAATGTCAGGGAGGGTGCGGGAGGAGCCTCTGCGAGGGCCTTGCGGCTGATTTTTCCGTTGGGCAGACGGGGGATGGCTTCCACGCGAGCGATGTTCATGGGGATCTGGTGCGTGGCGAGCCGTCCGGCGCAGAATGCACGCACAGCGTCCGCGGGGATGGTTTCTTCCGAGACGAAGTGAAGGCAGACCTGCTCGCCCCCGAAGCCGCGGCTCTTTTTGAAAACAACCGCGTCCCGGATGCCGGGCATCGCGAGGACGACCTCCTCGACTTCGCCGGGATAGACGTTGAATCCCGCGACATTGATCATTTCATCGATCCGCGAGACAAAGTGCAGCCGGTCTCCTATGAAATAACCCAGGTCGCGCGTCTCCACGGTCCGGCCATCGGGCAGGGTCACGACGATGTCAGCAGGTTCCCCGGCGTTGGTTCCTGCGGCAATGGCAATGTGCGGCAGAGGTTTGCCCTGGTCGTTCGCTGCGAGAAGCCCGTTGCCGAGGGACAGGCATCCCGCCTCGGAACAGCCGTACTGCTGGTAGAGATGGCGCACCTTTTTCGCAAGTTTTTCGAAAGTCGCCTTCTGGAGAACCGTGCCTGAGGTCATCACCGCCCACAGTGGTTCCTCCTCCTTCACCAGCATGGCCAGCGTGGTGATCATGGCCGGGGACGAGTAGAGAATGGAGGATGGCAGCTCGCGTAATTTCCGGAGAATAAACTTCGGATTGAGGTTCCGGATGATGACCGGCTGCAGGCCCCTTCGCAGTGCGACGAGAATCCCGCAAATCAGCCCATACGAGTGAGTAGCCGGGCAGGCCACGATGGGCGTCCAGTCATTCGCCTCAGGAAAATGGCTCACATAGCTTTCGATTTCCGTGTCGATGCTGGCCCAGCTCCGTTCGATGAACTTGGGTTCGCCGGTGGTTCCGGAACTCGTCTGGATGAGCCCGGCCGGGGCGTCGGGAAGGACATTTTGCGAATCGATTGCGATGACTTCAAACCCATCGTCGTGAAAGGCGACAAGCAGAATCTCGCAGCCGCTGCGTTCGGCACGGCGGCGTGCGCCCTCCAGCGGTGTGTCGATGGGCAGAGGAAATACGGTGCCGCCTTTTTCCTTGATGTAGAGGCAGAGGGCAATCCACAGAGCCGTGTCTTGCAGGCACACCGCGAGGCGGCGCCCGGCGCACCCGGAGAGCACGGGGTGGACGTCGAACTGGGCGAACCGGCTTTTGAAATATCCCTGGTCGTAAGTTTGGTCGTCAACGTGGATCATGGCGCTTCGCGGCTCAGAGTGTTCCGGACTTCGTGCTCGTAATAGTCGAGCGTTCCGCCGCGGTGGATGGTTTTAGTCAGTAGCGACTCCACAATGATTTTGGGCTTGTCCGCTGCGATGCTCGCGATGCGCGAGGCTTCGGTGACTCCGGATGCGGCATAGGCGTCCAGCTTCGCTCTTACGACGTTCCAGAATTCCTTTTCGGCGAGGCCATGAAATCGCTCGAGCAGGAACGACACGTCCGCGAGGTTGAAGACGTAAACCGTGTCCACATAGAGCTGTCGCAGAGACTCGACCAGGTCCATGCGATAGCCGTCGTCGAGCGGGATGGTCTCAAAGAAGGGATCGACGGAGGCGAAGTCCGGTTCGGTTTCGGGACGACCAAGGAACTCGGGAACGAATTCGGTGTCTTCGTGGAAGTCGCGGAGCACGATCCGTTTTGGCCAGCCGTTCTGGTGGACGAGAATGAGGTTCTGTGCATGCGCCTCGAAGGCGATGCCGTGATGGACGAGCATGTGCCAGATTGGAATCACGACGACCTCGACGAGTCGTTCTACCCAGCGTTCGGCGCCGTAGGTTTCAATCCAGTCAGCGATGAAGGGGCGCCCATCAGATTCAACCAATGTCAGGGAGGTAAAGGGGATCGCGGCCTCCCCCTCTCCCAGCCGGCCGACGATGCTCTCGCGGAAGATGACCCCGAGCAGCCCCGCCGTGTCCTCGTCTTCGTCTGGCTCGTAAGAGACGGCGGCGTACTCGCTGAGCAATTGCAGGCGGTTGCCGTCCTGAAGGAAGGGGTCCTCCGCGACGAGGGAAACCAGCCACTTCGAAAGGAGAGGAGCCGTGCAGACGAAGTGCGGCTCGAGATTGCGGCGCGACGAGGTGCAAACGATGTCGAGCGGCAGCTTGATGTTCGCCTTCTCGGGATGAGAGGCATTGACCAGCGTGCGCAGCGACTGGGAGGCGTGATAAAAATCGCCCGCCGGCCCGAGTGGAATCAAGGCCCCGGAGTCGAGCGCTTCGCCGAAGCCACGTTCACGCAGATCCTTTGCCTGCCAGGGGTGGGTGGGAACGAGGGAATAACGCTCGAAGTCGCCGCCGAGCTCTTCAAGCCGCCCGGCGAGCCAGGAGTAGGTGGCGGCACCCAGCTCCGCCTTCCAGAAGTCGGCCTCGTTCCCGGGCAGTGCAGTCCGCAGCAGGTCGCGGCTCACCGCCACGAAATGCAACTGAAAGGTATTGCCCTGTTCCGAACCATAGGCTTGATGGTCCGCAAGGGAAAACCCGGTCCGGGTTTTGAAACTCGGATGGTACTGGTGCCCTTCGACGATGGCCGATTCCAGCGCCTGAAAACCAAGTTCCCGGCGCGGGTTCCGATGGTGATCGAGATGGGCGCGGTTCCATCGGTGGAGTTCAATCGTCTGCGTCAGTTCCTCAAGCAGGCGTCGTTTTCCCGCCGGTGGCACCTCCATCGCCCGGAGGAGATCGGCCAGGCGGAAGGCTGTCGGTTTGTTCTCGACTATCTGGACCACGGTTCCCTGCGCGATTCGCACTCGGTCGAAGGACGAGAAAGCTGCCAGACACCGGAAATGCAGTTCTCCAACCGAAAAGTCCACCTGCGTGTCGTAGATGGGCACCGCATCGAGCGCTCCGGGAGAGGACGCGGTACGAGGCGCAACCTGGTATTTGACCAGCCGCTCAAACAACAAGGCTTCAACGAACTGGCGGATGACGCGCCGGTCTGCCTCGTCCGGAGTGTATCCGGCACCTTCTTTCTGACTCTCGGTTGAAAGGGCGTTTTGGTTATCCAGAGAAATCGGAGAGGGTATAACCATTGAGTGAAATTAATTAATGATATTGCGTCGCAGTCCCAGTCTTAACTGCAAACCCATTAGTGCAACCTAAATGTTTGGTTAGTTACTTCTAAGCAATAATCTTAGAATGAAAATAACCCGGGAATGCTTTTCAGGCCTGAAACTAGAATGCAGGTTCGTGTCATTCCGGTGATTTTCCTCTGTCGGACAGCCGTTCTTTCTTCACTTGGCACAAAGACCAAACACCGCGCCGGATGCAGGGATGGCGTTGGGTATCTCATGCTTCAAGTGGGTGCGGGGCTGCTGCGTTCAGGTATCCCTAATTGTTAAAAACTAACGGCCAGCTTGAGGCTGACCAACCAGCTGTGGTCCTGTCCATTCTCAGCCGTCGTGGTGCGGCCAAAATCGTAGTAAAAGCATTCCGCAGTGACGGTCCACTTTCCGGCCGTGGGATCGATGAAACCAAGGGGGATGGATACCTGCGGGCCGATGACGAAGTAGCCGTAGTCCACCCCGTAGTATCCGCGCCCCACTCCTGCCATCACCAGCAGGGCCGCGTTGACAGGGGTGTCGCTCTCAGGAAATAACGTCACATTGGGGCGGATGCCGGGCTCGAAACAAAGGCCAGGCGCGAGGTCGCTGCCGAACTCGTGCGCGATCTGGAAAAAGGGCTCCAGGGAGAAAGTTCCTGGAAAGAGTCCGTGGTCGTCAAACTCAAGCGTCGCGCTGATCCAGTGGCCGTCGTCATAGGCTCCTGCAGGGCTGGTCCAGCGGTTGTAGAAGCTGGAGATCGTCCAGCGTTCGGCGAAGGTGATGGAGGCGCCGAATCCGTAGTCGAATTCTGTGAACCGGCCGCCATCTTTGCCAAGACCTTCGTAGGGAGTGGAGCCGATTGCCGCCCACATGCCAGTGAAGACCGAGGCCGCGTTAATGAATCCGTCGCCCTGGTACAAGGAGACATTGAGATCAAGATGAGGCTGGAAGGAGGTCCCCTCACCTTGTACAACGAATCCGCGTGTGATGTAATGGTTCGCCACCGCGATGCCAGTTTCCCCACTGACCATGGATTCGGCTTCGGGTTCTGCAACAGCTTGAACCCCCGCGCGAAGGCAGGTGGCGGAAGCAGCGAGAATCGCGAGACAAGTAAGGTGATGGGCAGACATGATCAATAGACTGGATCACAACATCGACAGGATGCGCCCTCTCAGCAGCGTCAGATTGCGGATCGAGGAAATCATCAATAGCCGTTGAGCGGCATCAGGGACCGCCATGCCCTTTCCTGGAGGGAAATGCGTTCTGATAACTAGCTGCGGCACCTGGATTTTTCCGGGTGCCGCAGCAAAGGCGGCGGAGGTGAGCCTCCGTTACGAATTAAAAGTCCACCTGAATGGAAAACACCGCGGAAATCGGGGATCCGTGAGCCAGATAGCCAGCGTCTCCGGGGTAGAACTCGCCGGATTCGTAGTAGCGCTCATCCAACAGGTTGCGAATGCCCACGCGGAACGTCCAGTCCGCATCGGCAATTTTGCGCCGGTAGGTGGCTCCCACATCCACCACGACGTAGGAATCCGTGGCGAACTGCTCCGTCTGATCAAGATACTGCTTGTCCACAAAACGGGCGTTGGCGTTCAGCGAGAGGCCAGGCACTTGCGGGATGTCCAGAATCGCCCAGAGATTTGCCTGATACTCGGGAACATACTGCGGTGTCCGACCGTCGAGTTCGGCGTAGCCGGTGTCCTTTTGCTCGGCATCCAGCAGCATGAAGGCGAAACCCGTCTGCAAGGAGTCGGTGATTTTGCCCCGAAGGGTAACTTCAATGCCCCGATGACGTTGGACGCCAGAGAACGATTCGATGCCAGTGGCCGGATTCATGGCGGCGAGATCCTGATCGATTTGGAACAGGGCAAGCTCGCCTGCGAGACGGCCTTCCAACAGCTCAGTCTTCACGCCGAGTTCGAATTGTTCGGATCTCTGGACACCGAGCGGTGCAAAGGCGTTCGTTGCCGCGCGGCTGGCGGTTCCGCCATCCTGCACACCCTGGGTGTAGGTTAAGTAAGTGTGCACATTCTCGGTCGGCGAGAACATCAATGCTGCCGTCGGGGTCCATGCATCGACCGTGTCATCGGAGGCGGGATCCGTCGGATAGGTGTTCTCAAAGCGGCCAAAGCGACCGCCCAACAAGATCGACCAGTACTCATTGAATTCGATGATGTCGGTCGCAAAGACGCCGATCTCATTGTATTCGAAATCGAGCGCCGTCCACCCAGCCGCTGCCGGGATGGGAAGTGAACTCAAGTTATAGGCGTTGTTGGGCCCCACGTCAGGAAAGCTGCGCTCGCCAGAGGTGTCGTAGGCGCGCCACTGGGTGCCGAACACGGTTTTGTGTTTCAGGCTGCCGGTGTTGAAGTTGCCTTCCACGTGAGCATGAATGCCCCAGGATTCCCACTCGAAGGGGCCATTGGTGAGCAAGGCACCGTCTGTAAAATCACCGTTCTCCAGTACCGAGTAGGGATAACTCAAACGGGAATCCCGCTGGGCATCCTGGTAGTTCACGGCCAGACGCACCTTCCAGTCCTCATTGAGCTCAGCGTCGATGCCGACCGCTGCGTCAAAGGTCTGCTGCTCGTTGCGCGCCCAATCCTGCATGATGTTGGTCTTCACGCCGGTGTCCAGCACGCGCCCGTTGGCCGTGATCATAGGACCGTAGTAGCCGCTGCGCTCGAGATCCTGGCCCCCGATCGCGGTCCAAATGTTCACCCCATCGGTCGGCTTCCACTCAGTGTACAACGAGCCCATGAAGCGGTTCCCGTCAGCGTTGTTGTAGAAGCTGTCAAACTCGTCGGCGGCTAGCACCAGACGATAGCCAAACTTTCCTCCGGCCACGACGTCGCTGGTATCAATCTGGCCATACACGCTCCCGAAGGTGTCGACGTCGAATTGCAGGCTGGTCGCGTCGGCCTGGGGATGTTTACGGACGAGATTGATCGCACCGCCGGGGGGCATGAAACCGTATTGAAGTGCGGAGGGGCCTTTGAGCAGTTCAACCCGCGCCTTGTCATCAAGGGTGGGGGCAACGGTGTTGATGATTGGCACGCCGTCCATGCGGTAGCCGTTGAAGTTATCCACCCGAAAGCCGCGCAGGCCGAAGTTTTGAGTGCCGTAGAAGCCGCCGGGCATCTGAATCGCGATGCTGGGGTCATGTTGCAGGATATCCTTGAGGGTGAAGGCACGCCGGTCTTCGATCAACTCCTCATTGTACACACTGACGCTGAAAGGCGTCTCAATCAGCGGAATGTCCGAGAACAGCGCGGCTGTGGTGGAAGTTTCCAGATAGCGAATAGGGAATTCTGAGGTGACGACAACCTCGGCCATCGTTTCGGTGTCCTCGGGCTTTGGCGTCGCTGGGGGCGGAGAGCTTTGGCCAAGGAGGCTGGAGGCTGCCAGACCACAGCAAACGGTGATGGCGGCGGGAGTGCTTATTAGGTTGTTGTGTTTTCGTTTCATGATGAGAGAGAGGAAGAAATGCGGCTCATGCGGCCTGGGTGCGGGCTTTGCGGAAAAATCGGCGCCAGCTCAAAGCGAAGCCGGTCCACACGAGGACGAGCAGTGCGGCAGTGGCCAGGGAGGCGACGATTTTGCCCGGCAGCCCGAACGCCCCACCGGTGTGCAAGAAGCGGATCCACACGCGCGCCTGAAGCCCAACGCTGCGATCCTGAAAGTGAACTTGCTGGAGAATCTCTCCGGTGAACGGATGAGACTTCACCGGGATGTAGGCCCGGCTAGGCATGGGGTCCGGCACCGTGACGCCGAATTCCAGTGGCTCCAACGGACTGCTGGCGGGATCTGGCATCGCCTCCAGGGTGATAGACTCCCAATTGGGGAACGCGGCGACGATGCGGGAGAAGCAAGTATCAAGGGGGACGGGAGAGGTCCCAAGGGCGGGGGCAGGGACAACGGGCGGCGGTACGGCCATCATGCCATAGTTGCGAGATTTCGGGGGTTCCTCGCCGGCCAGGATAAAAACCAGGCGGTGGCCCCATTCGAACGAAATGGCCACCGCTGTGAGTGCCAGGGCGAGGACAACGGGCAGCGCCCAGAAGCCGCAGACGTTGTGCCAGTTGAAATCCCGGGCCTTGCCCTTGAAGCCCGTTTTGAGCAGGAGCAGAGGGCGCAGCGCCCTCCAGGTCCACTGGCGGGGGAACCACAAATAGAGGCCCGTCACACAAAGGACCACGAGCGCGAGGTTCGAGACGCCCGTAACGATTCGTCCAGTGGAGGTCAGCCCCTCGTCGGCTCCCAGCCATCGATGCCACTCCTCCAGCTTGTGGATGATTTCATGAGCGCCGTGAGCCTGCGATGCGCGCGTCTCACCGGTGAACGGATCCAGATAGAACGGCCCGTCATCGCCCAGATGCACCTCCCAAGCGCGCCCGGAATCGCTGAACATCGCGATGGAGGAAACCTTTTTCCCCGCGCTGTTCGCTTCGATCTTCCGGGTGAGTTCTGCGATGGGTAAAGGAACCCTCTCTTTTCCGGAAACCCCTTCCAGGCGGCTCTCCCGCCGGTCATGCCATCGCAAAATCTCTTCCTCGAAGGCGATCGCAATCCCGGTGACCGACATGATCGCAATGATCGGGCCGGCAATGAGGCCGGCGACGAGATGGCACCAGAAGATGCTTTTGCGAAGAGTCATGCGGATCTCTCAGGAATGTCTAATGAGAACGCTACTGAGACGCAGTTGCAGTGATAAAGCAAGCCTAGTATTGAAATTTTTAATGCAGGGTATCTATGGAACCTTGCGCCGCGCAACCGGCATGGAGAGCCCTTGTTTTCAACCCTGGCGTGCAATGGGGAGCAGCTCCTTCTGGTGATCCTGAATGGGAGCGGCTTTGAAGGCATCGACCCTGGCCGCAGCGATGATTTGCTGCGGCGACTACCGTCAGCATCCCGCAGTTGGTGGAGCAGGCTGCGGGCACGCTCACGGAGATGTTTCTGGCTGGGTCTTGGGCAGGTGCCTCCAGACACCGCCGTTTTCCTATCGCGTGGACATCGTCCGCAACAGCGAGGGCCGGATGTACATCGGCCTAAGCGAAGATGTCGCGAAATGGGTGGCTAATCACAACAGCGGCGTGTCCACGTGGACCAAGCATCGCGGACCGAGGGAGTTGATCTGGCAAATCGCGCCGCACTGACCGATTTCACAGTAGGGCAGGCCAAGGCGTATGTGCATATGTCGAGAGCCAAATTCGATGACAGTCTTTACACTGTTCAAGGCGGGGTCACCACTGTGATGCGAAACGGGTTCCCAGGGGCACTTCGATTTGCCCGAAGAGACGGTCTACGGGTTTAGCGATGGGCGAGGGCGGCGACGTCCTGTTCTGTATCAATGTCAAACGCGGCTTCGGGGCAGGGGAGGTAGCCTAGTTCCGCCGGGGGCTGCTGACGAAAGAGGGCTCTGGCTCCTTCGTGTCCCTGCAACAAACGGAGCTGGGGAAAGTGTTGTGCGGCAAAAAGGACGGGGGGCCCCAAGGTCCCGTTTTCATCATGTCGGGACACCACCATCGAGCAGCCGGCCCCGTGCAGGTGTGATTGTTGGTGTTGATGTTGAACGAGCGCGCGAAGCATCGCTGCGGTGACGGCGGGCTGGTCACAGAGCATGATGATCACGGCCTTGTGATCCGCCTCGCTGACTGACTGCATGCCGCAGGCGAGGGAGGTGCCCATGCCCTCCTGCCACCGGGGGTTTGTCACCAGCTTCACGGGCAGGTCGAGCAACGTTTCGCGACACTCTGGCGCGGAGGAGCCAAGGACGACAATCACAGGGCCGAGAGCTGCCGCGATCGCGGTCTGCGCGGCGTGCCGCAGTAGCGTGCCCTGACCATAGGGGAGCAGTTGCTTGGGCCTGCCCAGGCGGCTGGAGCTCCCCGCAGCGAGCAGGAGGATGGCCGTGGTGGGCATGGCAGGAGAGGGCATGATCGGGCACCTCAGGCCGCTTCACTTTCCGCGAACTCCTGGACTGCGAGATGGATGGGCGTGGCCCGGTCACGCAGGTGGCCTCCGTGACGCTGGGCGAGGACGGCGGCCACCTCCGCCACAATGGAGAGCGCAATCTCTTCTGGCGATTCGCTTCCTAGATCCAGGCCCGCAGGAGAGTGCAGGCTGGCAAGATGCTGCGCGATCTCAGGGCTGCGGCTGAGCAGTTCATCGAGGAGCTGTTGATGCCGTCGCCGCGGACCGAGCAGGCCCACATAGGGCAGCTGCAAGGGAAGCACCCGGTGGAGCACGGAGAGGTCGCGGCCGAACTTGTGCGTCATGATCAGGGCGATTGTCTGCGCGTCACCAGCAAAATCCTCCGCAAGGTCTGTGGCATGGGTGAAGGGCAGCGTCAGCCAGTCCAGGGCCTGGGTGAGCTGCAGCAGCGGTGTTATTTCCGGACCCGCACCAAAAACCAGCATCCTCACGGGGAGTGGCACGGTGTGCAGGAAGGTGCCGCTGCGCTCCGGGACCAGCTCGCCGGGAACGAGCAACCGGGTGCCGGGCACCGGCCCCTCATAGCAGGAGCTAAGGCGGCAGACCTGGCGCCTGTCCAGCTGGTCACCCAGATGGGTAAGAAGATTGCCCGCTGCTCCAGCGGGCGGGATGCGCTCCAGCAGGATGCGCACTTTCCCATCGCAACCATAGAGACGGCGTGTGTCGAACTCCAGGACGCGGGGGGCTTCATCATGGAGGACATCCATCGCGTGCAGGGCGATCTCCTCTTCCAGGCAGCCGCCACTCAGCACGCCCACTGTGGCTCCCTTGTCATCCACCAGCATGCGTGCGCCCGGCTTGCGGTACGTGGAGCCGCGCGTCTCCACCAGCGTGGCCAGCACCCACGGCCGGTCGGGATAGCGGCGCGCCCGCTCAATGATCTGCCGGAGCTCTTTCATTTATTTCATCCTACCTGGGTGGGGGCTCCGAGCAGGTCTTCGATCGTCACCGGCAGTTTGCGTGCGCGGAAGCCAGTGGCGTGGTGGATGGCGCTCGTGATGGCGGCAGCGATGCCCGCGAGGCCGATCTCGCCGATGCCGCGTGCCCCGAATTCATTCAGATGGAGGTCGGGGTAGTCGAGAAAGATCACGTCCAGCTTCGGCACATCGGCATTCACTGCCATGATGTAGTCCGCGAGGTTCGAGTTGATGGGGGCACCGGTGCCGTGCTCGTACTGGGTCTGCTCAAAGAGGGTCATCCCGACGCCCATCACCACGGCCCCTTCGATCTGGTTGCGACCGGCAAGCGGGTTTACAATCCTGCCAGCATCGATGACGGTGAGCACGCGGTTGATCCTGAGGCGCACCGTTTCCGGCTGCCAGGTGACTTCCACAAAATGCGCCCCAAAGGAGTGCGAGGAAAACTGGGGCTTGGGGTCCAAGAAATTACCATCAGAAGAACCCTGGCCTGAAACACCCCGCATCTTTGCTTTCTTCAGGATCTCGCCAAAGGGCACGCCTTCTCCGCCGCCCTTGGCTTGCACCTTGCCGTCTTGAAAGGTCAGGCCATCCGGCTTGCTTCCCGCAAACGGGGAACCGGGTGCCTTGGCCGCCACGCCGAGGAGGGATGCGGCCGCCTTTCCCGCAGCGGCCATCACGGCGGGGATGACCGAGGCCGTGGCCATCGAGCCGCCGGAGACTGGTCCCTCCGGCAGACTACTGTCCCCCAGGATGACCTCGATCTTCTCAACCGGGATCTGCAGCTTCTCTGCCGTGATCTGGGCCAGCACGGTGTAGGTGCCGGTGCCGATGTCCTGGGTGGCCGTGCTGACGGCCGCCGTGCCATCATCGCGCAGCTCCACGCGCGCCGTGCACCCGAAGCGTTTGGCAATCCACGTGCAGCTCGCCATGCCCCAGCCAACGGTCAGCCCGTCTCGTTTCATTGAACCAATGGCCGGCGTACGCTGCGCCCAGCCGAATTTCTCCGCGCCCGTCGTCAGGCACTCGCGGAGATGCCGTGAGGAGAAGGGCAGCTTGGTGCCCTCGTCGATCTCGGGTTCATTGGCGAGCCGGAGCTGCACCGGGTCCATCTTCAGCAGATCCGCCAGTTCATTCATCGCGGACTCGGTGGCATAGAGGCCGGGAACGGCACCCGGGCCACGCATGGAGGTGGGGGTGCCCACATTCCGTCGTGCCAGGGCGGAGGTCACCCGCAGGTTTGGCACGCTGTACATGTGCGGCGTGCCTTCCCCGCAGCTCTCCTCATAGTCATCAAGCATGGAGGTGTGGTTGACATACTCGTGCCGCAGGGAGGTCAGCCGGCCCTCCTGCGTGGCGCTGAGCCTCACGCGCTGCTGGATGAGCGGCCGGTGCCCCACGCACTGGAACATGGAGCGGCGGTTGATCACCAGCTTCACTGGCAGGTTCAGCTGGCGTGCCGCCGCAGCGGCCAGGGCGCAGTGG
The DNA here is from genome assembly GCF_000739635.1 of Verrucomicrobium sp. BvORR034. Classification (GTDB taxonomy): domain Bacteria; phylum Verrucomicrobiota; class Verrucomicrobiia; order Verrucomicrobiales; family Verrucomicrobiaceae; genus Verrucomicrobium. The sequence continues at coordinate 218,470 of NZ_BATQ01000041.1, forward strand.
GTCCAGGGCCAGAGCTTGCCTCCGAACCCGGAGCCGAGGAACTTGGAAATAACGCGCATGTTCTCCTTGGGCACACCCAGCATCTGGGCCAGGACGTTGCGCGCATTCACCACGGCCTGGGTGGTGTCATACAGGGTGAAGCCGCTGCCATCCCACACGGCCACCGTGGCGTGGAGCTCGATGGGGTTGTGTGTTTCCGCCGGGAGAAGGTAGGTGGCATCCAGGGTCATCGCGGCCTTTTCATAGGCGGGCTCCGGCTCTCCACGCTCGCTCTGGACCTTGGGGGATTCCAGTTGCTCCGGCTTGGCACCTCCCTTCTTGCGAACGCCAGCGAGACGTTCCACCCCGAGCTCTCGCTCGACATTGGGCTCCTCCCGCCGGTAGGTCACCTTCACCGCATCTGCGGCAGCGCCTGCCCGCTCAAAGGTGTCTGCCACCGCCAGCGCCACATACTGGCCGTAGTAGCGGATGACATCGTCCTCAAAGGGCGGACGCGTCTCATCGATCATGGACAGGTCACCAAAGCTCACCGATACGCGGAAGAGCTTGCCGATGTTCCCCTGGTGATAGATGGCACGGACGCCAGGCATCTTCTCCGCTGCTGCGGTGTCGATCTTTTCAATCTTCCCGTTCGCGATGGTGGCGGACACCGGCACCGCGTAAAGCATGCCGGGAAAGTGATGGTCAGAGCTGTACATCGCCCGGCCCGTGACCTTAAGCGGTCCGTCCACTCGGGGGCGTGCCTTGCCGACGATCTTGGGGGAGGTGAGGGGTTCTGCAGCCATGGCGTGGTTCTCCAAATCAGCAAGTCAATCAGGCAGGTTGAGCGGCGAGTTTCAGCGCGTGCATGAGGCACCGCCTGGCCAGCTCGATCTTGAAGGTGTTCTCGGACTGTGGGCGCGCGCCCTGCACGGCCATCTCCGCAGCCCGCTGGTAGGTCGTCTCCGCGGCGGGCTGTCCCTCCAGAGCAGCCTCCACCTCCCTGGTGCGCCAGGGCTTCACACCGATGCCGCCCATCGCCACCCGCGCCCGGGTGATCCTGCCCCCGGCCACCGTGAGCACCACGGCGGCGGAGGCCAGGGCAAACTCGTACGATGCACGATCGCGAAGCTTGAGATACAGTGATTTGTTTCCTGGTACCGGTGGCGGCAGGGTGACATGGGTGATGAGATCGCCCGGCTGGATCACCGTCTCCTGATGCGGCGTGTCCCCGGGCAGCAGGTGAAACTCGGCAAAGGGAATGGCGCGGGTGCCCTTGGGCCCCATGACATGGATGACGGCCTCCAGCGCGGCCATGGCCACGCACATGTCAGAGGGATTGTTCGCGATACAGTGCTCGCTGGTGCCGAGAATGGCGAGATTGCGGTTGTGCCCGTGGATCGCCGCGCAACCGCTGCCGGGCTCACGCTTGTTGCACGGCATAGCGGTATCGCGGAAGTAGATGCAACGCGTGCGTTGCAGGAGATTGCCCGCAGTGGTGGCGCGATTCCGCAACTGCGCGGAGGCCCCCTGCAGAATCGCCTGGGAAAGCACAGGATAGTCCCGCAGCACGGCGGGATGCTGGGCCAGCACAGAGTTCCGCACTGTGGCGCCGATCTTCAGGCCGCCATCGGGCAGGCTCTCGATCTGATCGAGGGGGAGCCGGTTAATATCGAC
>NZ_BATQ01000040.1 GCF_000739635.1 Verrucomicrobium sp. BvORR034
GGGTGCGGCAACCCACGCAGCACTGGGCGAAATCAAACTGGACAGGCGAGCTGCAGCCAACTCTGCCGCTCATGGTATGGGGCCAATGAAGCAGCAGGCGTTTTACCTCGTCCCTGAGATCATCAGCACGGGTGAGCTACTGGGTCAGTTGGGAAAGACGGATCCAGCCAAGCCTGATGCATTCCTGATTGGTGCACCGGTGAGGATTGGGGGACTGGACTACTATGGGTTGGTGGAAGTGCGCCGGGATGCGAACATGAGTCGTCTCTATGTGCACGAGGCGGTGCTAAGAAAGCCCCAAGGGGGCGTTCAATCCGCCGCTTCAGGGCAAGCCAAAAAGCCGCACGGCGCTCCCCCTGGAGCCATTCGAAAACTACTAGACGAGGTGCTGGGTGTCAACAAGGCTCAATCGGATGTAAGTTCCGTCATTGATACATCTACTGGGACAACCTCCCAGAATGAGAGAGCTTTCGGGGCTGCAACAACTCAGCCATCAGAGTCGGTACGGGCAGAAACTGCTCCTGACGTGACTGAAAGCGCTCCGGCAGACGGCCAGCCTGTACAAGCGCCTGGAGTGGCCGGGGACAGCAACATGACCCTGTCCCTCGTGCAGAATGACAGCCGGAATCTGCCCGATTTGATCGATCTGGCGGGACGTCCTGGAAAAGGCAAGGAATAGGCGGAAACGGCTCCTCTCACCACGAAGCAGCGTCAGATGCTAGAGGAGGCGACTGGCCAGAGCCTGGACCAATACACTCGTGCGGTGGACCGGGGCGGATTGCGCCAGGTGTATACGCAGCATGGCCCTGGTTCAGAGGATGCGCACCCGATCACTGAGGAGGATCTCCAGGCGCTGCCTGAGATCGTGACTTCTCCGGGAGCGGTGATGGTGGATCCCGGGGACGGCCTGGGGTACACGACGCTGCGGCATATGAGGTTCCACAACGGCTGGTGGTATCAATACACCGAGGAGGTTCGAGGAGGTAAATCCGGCCAGAAGGCGCTGGTGTTGACGGATCTCTCCAAGACGCCGGGGGAGGCGATGGCAAATGATGAGGTGGCGGCCGGGGCTGGTGTGGCGAAGTCCCAGACAATGATGGCCGAAGCTGGCGAGAGACTGCGCGAGGCGAGCCGGCCATTGCGTGATGATTCCGTAGAGGAAGACGGGCAGGGTGAACAAGGAGACGGAGTGCACCTGGATGAAGGCGGGCGGGAGGGAGACTCTGCGTCTGCCCCTGAGGAGGATGCCGTCAAGGCGCAGGAAAAGGAGCGCGACCATCAGCGGACGGTCCGGCTCTCGGATCTGCTCAACAGTGTTCTGAGTCCAGAGCGGCGAATGGCGCTGCGTGAGCGGGCGGCGTTCGGATTGCAAGCCAATAATGTCGCCAGTCTGGAGACAAAGTTTCAGAATAGCGCCAGGAAACACATTCTCGCCGAAGGACAAATTGAGTCGGCGGATCTTGAGGCCGAAGTGGAAAAGATTTACCAGGAGATCTTTGGAAAACATGCTGTGCCCCAAGGAGAGGCAACCGAAGCAAGTCTGAAACGTCGGGATATTCAGAAAAAGGTTGGTGACACACTGGCGAAATACCATGAGGCGCTTTCCATTGCTGACGAGAAGGGCGACGCTGAGATGGCCGCAGTGGCCCGCAACACATTCGTTGAGGAGGCGACTGCGATCGAGGGAGGACCTCCCAACTTGAACTGGAGAGATCCGTATAGCGAGCCAACTTTCAAACACGCCTTTTCAGACAAACACGGGCATGGCCAGGGTCTGGAGGACAAGCGGATGATTGACCGTGCCAGAAACAAGGGAGTCCAGATTGGGCGCTATAGTGATGACCGACTGGCTGCTGCCTACGCGGGGGCTATTTCCAAACAAGGTGCCGGGCTCTATGACGTCATGCTTCCTAAAGGCCTCGAAGCCGATGTTGCGTTGCCCAATGGAAAGATTATCTTTGGCGACATGATGAGAGTCGTTGTAGGCCTCGACGGGAAGATTGACAGTTCTTATCCATTCAGTAGCCGACACACAACAACAACCCCCAAAAAAGACCAATCCGATGGAGGAAAAGTTCATTAACATTGCCACTATGGAATCTCTGACAAAGAGATTCAATTTGATGTCCCCAGAGTTGTGTATTCAAGACTGGGAATACATGAATGCTCGAGAATCCAATGAAGATATAGAAATCTTGGTGGATGCGCTTGAAGGCACGGAACTGTCGGAGGATGAGGCCTATGCTACGATGTTTATTGTCGTGAGTTCAATCGACTCTCTCATCGAGCCCGGAGAACCTTTGCCGAAGGTGTGGGATAGAACCGTGGCTCTCCTGCGCGGCAACATCAAAGCTTATGAGCCCATCTTCGAACAGTTCCTGTCGCTCGAAAACAAGCCAGAGAATCGCTACTACATTTCAAAACATCTGCTGGTCGAGTTTCCGGAACTTGATCCAGGTGCAAAATCTGCTGCCGACCAGGGAAGTTAGTCATATACCCATCTGGCTGGAAGGTAGATGGTGGCCGACTGGCTGCGTCTTGAGATATCTCCTTTGCAGGACTCTACGGCAAGGTCAAGAAGCTGCTGGCCCTGCCGGGCAAGCGGGAGTGGATGAGACGCGCCCTGCGGGAGGTGGAGGAGCGCACGGGGCAGCAGATCTTCCGCACGCAGGATGATGCGCAGCTCCAGGACAGTGACCTGGTGGAGGCGTGGTCGCATCTTTCGCTGTCGCTCTATGTGGGGCGCAGCGCAGGCGGGGAGGAGCTGGCGCAAGGGTTCGATGAAAAGGGCTACCGGCGCACCATGATCGAGCTGCTGGGCACGGAGGCGGGCCCGGCAATGAGGAGTCAACGCACGCTGCTGGAGGGTGTGTACCGACGTGCGGCGGCGCTCAATGGTCTGAAGAAGCAGGGCGTGCTGGATGCGGAGCTGGAGAGCACGCTGGCGTGGCAACTGGGGCTTGAGGGGCGGCGTGGCGGTGAAAGTGCCGTGGAGGAAGGAGGGGCTCAGGAGCAGGGGAGGGCTCAGAGAGAACTGGAAAGCGGC
>NZ_BATQ01000039.1 GCF_000739635.1 Verrucomicrobium sp. BvORR034
ATCAAGTCTGCCCACGACGAGCATCCCTGAATGACGTCGGGCCTACAGCCCTCAACATCTAAAACGAGCGCCTACCTTGGGCGTTGCCCAAGGCTGCAATGATGCCGGACCTTCGGCCCTCAATACTTTCACAAAAGGGAGATGCTCGACCTCTCCACTTTTCCCTGATGGCATTGGTCCCGCGTGCGGGACGGGTCAGTATGAATGTCGTGGGCGGATGGGGTGAATGAGTTTCCCTGAATGACGTCGGACCTGCAGCCCTCAGCATCTTTTTCTGTGCCCGAATTCCCTGGGCGTTGCCCAGGGCTGGTATGAGTCTGGGCCTATGGCCCTCAGCTTCTGCTTCCGCCGGGGCGGCACCTGGTGGAGGCTCCCGCAAAGCGGGATGGGTTAGGGGAGGTGGTGTGGCGGGTCGTTGCGTCGAGGTGCTGAGACTGGAGATGTATGGAGTACAGGCTTCAGCCTGCGATGCTGGATCCTGGATGCTCGATGCCCGTAGCTGCGTTTGTAAAAACGCGGTCGGGATCGGGCGGGGGTGACAGTGACTGGGGGCTGGTGCGCGCTACCGGCCTCCGGCTGGTTCGGTTGGGGTGTGGCCGATTGCGGGAGCAGAGGGGTAGCATCTGCTCCGCTTACCTGGTCTGGCTGGCCAGACAGACGGGAGGCGGGAGTCAGACAGGTGGAAAAACTGCGTGACAACGAGTGCCTGGGTGCCAGATTTCCAGGCAGATCGACCTCTGATCGCACGGGAATCACGCCTTGAAGCACCGGGAATCCGACAACATCTATGACACGTTTACCGATGAAATGGTCTTTGAGATTTGGGACGTTGGGATGGCCTACGCAGCCCTTTACCCAGATTGTTGCAGCCGCAAGGAGCGAACGAAAATAGGATGCCTGCTCGGCCTCATGCAGACCATTGAAGGAAATGAGGTGCGGCACGGCTTTTCTGACCGCTCCCTGCCATCCGTCGATGATGCGCTCCTATACACTGATGATCTTGTCATTTTGCTCGGCTACAAAACGGCCTAACCATGCGCTGCGGCGAACCCGGCCATCGCGCTGTGGTTGCAATCGTGGCGTCCCGCGGGCCGGGTTGCTGAGCTTGGATCGTTAGGCTAACCAGCAGAACACGTCATGAACTGGTCATGGAAGTCATTCGTCCTGCAACTCGTTTGCGCCTTTGTGCTGGGACTCGGTTTAGCATACATGGTCAGCTTGGCGATTGATGCCAGGCGAGGTTCTGGCGCTCCTGACTCAACCTTGATTTCGATGGCCATAGGTGGCCTGCTTGCGCCATGCATTCTCGCAGTGCTGAGTGGATGGAAGGGATGGAGTATAAAGCCGCTTCTCGTTGCAGGCTTCATCGTATCAACGATCTACTCTGGCAAGCCTGCCGTGGGGATGGTCTCTTTGCTGGCGATTGCCGTCGTCTTTTCGTTGGCCCGGAAGGCTTGCGCTGTCGCGTATTACTACTTCCTCCGCCAGAGTTTAGACCCAGAACCATCAGCCAAACAGTAGCGAGACGCATTGAAGAGACGAAGCCGAACAAAAAGGGGTGCAGGGCTGCGAGCTTGCGAGCCTGCAACGGCGCTCATGGTTGAATGAGCCTGGTTGGTGGGTGGCTGCGGCTCGGTGTGTCAGTGGGGGGTGGTTGTCCACGGGTAGCTCTCTCCCGCCTTGCGGGATCGGTCGACCCGTGGCTACTCATGGTGAACCCTCCGGGTTCGGGGAGACGGCCGCGAGCGGCCTGTTGAGGCTCCCGCAAGCGGGATGGTTGAGAGGGAGATGGGTGTGGTGGGAGTGATTGGTTGGTAGGTGATGATGGGAGGATAGTTTCCTGAGCCGCATAAATGCGGTACTCCAACCCTGCTGCGTGAGTCGGCGGGGGTTTGGAGGATGTTTGGCTCTGTCCACGGTTTCTTCGTGATCTGTTGATGAGGGGACGAGAGGGGTGTGACCGCATCAATGCGGAACTCCAGCGTCGGTGTGTGAGTTTGGGATGGGGCTGGCCCTGTTCATGGTTTTGCGATGTGGGATCGCGGGGCTGTGGGCAGGGCTTTTTTGTGTGGGCGTTGACAGTCTTGGTGGGTTGGGATAGGGGTGGGCGGTCTGTTGGTGAAAAACCAGCGGATCATTTTTTTTGAATGACTGACCCTGCATGGGGAGGTGGTGCTGGTTGTTTGCTCCTGCCTTTCCTCCCCTTATGTCTGTCGATTCCCGTGCTCGATCTTTTGTGGTGCCTGTAGCGGCCTTTGTGCTGGGGGTGGTGGGTGGTCTGTGGTGGTTTTTGCCGGTGTCGGGCTCGGCTGAGGTGGGTGATGAAGGGGCGGAGAGTCGGCGGGCGTCTGGGGTGAGGCAGGTGGTGGCGGAGGCTGCTGCGCCTGGAGGTGAGGCGGCTGGGCCGGTGCGGCAGGCAGTTCCTCTGCTGGAGGCGTATCCGGATGCGGCGGAGTGGCTGGAGGTGCCGGTGGCGCTGGTGCTGGAGACGGATCCGGGTGCGATGATGATCACGCGCCTGGGCAAGACGGAGGCGGAGTTTCTGGAGCAGGCCCGTACGGCGGGCTATCAGGCGCTGAGGCTGGCACCGGAGACGAAGGGGGCGCTGAGCGGAGCGCTGCATGAGGCGCTGCAGACCTGGGCCGGGGTGGTGGCGAGGGGGGCGGTGCGTCTGCCGCCGGAGGAGGGGCAGACGGAGGGCCAGGTGAAATGGCTGCTCACGGTGGACCCGGCAACGATGAAACAACTGGCGGCAGATCTGGAGACGCGGCTGCAACAGGTGCTGCCGGCGGAGCGGGCGCATCTGTATCGGGCGCTGGCGCATCAGGATCTGGCGTTCCTATATGGCAACGCGAGTTATCGGGTCGCGGTCACGGAGGACGGGGTGGAGATCTCCCCGGCAGCGCAAGGCACGAGTCTGGGCATGCAGAGGCGATCGATCGCGCCGTCGAGCCCGCTGGGGAGAATCCTCTCGCAGTTGCCGGAGCAGGGTACTGGCTCCGTGCCCTGAGTCGAGGCGTGAAACCCAAGGAGAACTTTTTTATGAGCATGAATCGATTCGCGACTTCATCCGCGCCAGAGCCTGGGCGACCTGTTCCGCAGCGATGGCTGATTTCTCTGGGGCTGTTGATCCTGGGTGTGGGGGTGGCCTATGGCATCTCTCTGGTGGTGCGGCAGGGTAGGGTGGAGGTTGCGAAGGCGGATGTGATGCGGGCGGAGGCCCAAGGTCGCGCGAAGGTGGGAGAGGTGGCGAGGGCGGCAGCGGAGGATGAGGTGACGCCGAAGGAAGGAGAGGGGAAGGCTGCGGTGAGATCGCCGTTTTTTCACCCGGAGGTGATCGCGAAGTCGCCGCAAGTGTGGCTGCCGCGGGAGGTGGTGAAACTCTACTCATGGAGCCTGGGGGACTATGGCGAGCACTTTGACGTGACGGACCAGGCGAAGAAGGTGCTGCGGCTGAGCAAGGAGGAGGCGGCCAGGTTAAAGGAAACGCTGGACGGGCATCTGCAGGCGCTGCGTCAATTGGAGCGCCGGAAGGTGCAGATCCTTTCGCAGACGGATGAGAAGGTGGAGCTGCGGCTGCCGGGAGATGTGGGCGGGGAGTTTGCCCCGGTGCGGGAGGCGTTGCGTGGGGAGGTGCGGGAGATGCTGGGGGAGGCGCGGGGGGAGTTGTTTCTGCATGCCCTGAATGAGGAGATGACGTTGCGCTCGCCGGTGTACAGCGGCCAGGAGTGGCGGATCGATGTGCAGCTCAAGGAGGGGGAGATGATGGAGGTCTCGATCCAGAAGCCGGCGGGAAGCTCGGGGTATCAGGGGAATCAGATCCCGGCGGGGTTGAGACATTTGGTGGGTGTTGTGGGCGGTTAGGGGAAGGTGAGGTGGTTGGGAGTTTGGGGCTTCGGAGTTCAGTGGGCAGTGGGCAGTGGGCAGTGGGCAGTGGGCAGTGGGCAGTGGGCAGTGCGTCGGTGCGTCGGTGCGTCGGTGCGTCAGTGGGGGTTGGTTGGATGTTGGGCGCGGGAAGGGGGTGTTGCTAGTTGAGGGGGCCGCAAGCGGCCTGTTGAGGCGTTGCGCTGGTTTAGGCGGGCTTCGCCCTGGTTTAGGGGAGGTGCGTGTGGTGGAGGTTGATTGGTTAGGAGGTGGTGATGGATGAATAGTTTCCTGAGCCGCATGAATGCGGTACTCCAACCCTGCTGCGGGCGTCGGTTGGGGGTTTGGGGAATGCTTAGCCCTGTTCGTGGTTTGTTCATGATCTGTTGATGATGGGACGGTAGAGGCGTGACCGCATCAATGCGGAACTCCAACGTCGGTGCGGGGGAGGTGGGGAGTTAGAGAGTGAGGTCGCCCTGTTGGGGCTGAGGGGGTGTGAAGACGAGATATTCACTCTGTGCCCTATGTGGTTGGCTGGTTTCCTCCGGCTGACGGAAAACTTGAAACTGAAAACTCCAATTCCCCCTTGCTCGGAAATGGAGCTTAGCGCATTTTTAATCATCCCCTGGTAGACCCGCGAGGATTCTCCGCCGGGGACCGTCAGAAGCTCGACCCGCGCGGCGGACTCTCGATGCGGACGGAAGCAGTGAACTTCCTAATCCAATAAAAACAAGATGCCGACGGCATTGGACATTCCAGAATTCGCAGTGCGCTCTTTTGAAACCCGCTGGGGCCATGTGGTCCAGCAGCAGGTCTCGAAGCTGCGCGACAAGGTGACGATCGACGAGTTCCAGGGGAAGGAGAAGGTCTATCGCGACCTTTCCACCCTGGTGTGGCGTGAACGTCTGAACCGGCTGGGGGACTCGCTTCCCCAGGAGATCCAGGGGTACAAGCGCAAGCTGACGAAGCGTGACTTCGCCTGCCAGCACATCAGCGACCGCAAGGACGCGGAGTACATCGTGGCGCAGCTCACCACGCCGGGCTCGGAGATCGAGCAGGCGATGCGCATGAGCTGGAACCGCAAGGTGGACGAGATGATCGCCCAGGGCGTGAGTGCGACGGTGTATGGCGGCGCGGAGCCGTATGTGACGCCGATCACGCTCACGGGGGGCCGCCAGGTGGCGGTGAACTATGTGAAGCCGGGTGACACGCCGGCGAACTCGGGCCTGACACCGTGGAAGCTCATCGAGCTGGCGCGCAAGTTCGAGACGCAGGATGTGTTCCTGCAGGGTGAGGGTGCGAGCCAGGTGTACCTGGCGATCGGGCCCAAGCAGAAGCAGGATCTCTACGCCTATGTCGCGGCCTCGCCGAATGACGTGTGGGCGCAGATGATGAAGCCGTTCCTGGCGGACGAGTCGCAGAAGCTCTTTGGCTTCCACATCGTGATGTCCAACCGCCTGACGCTGGACGGGGCCACGGATGTGCGCACCTGTGTGGCCTGGGCGCGCGAGGGCATGGTGGTGGTGCCGGAGAACATGCAGATCATGGTGGACCGCCTGCCGGAGAAGGACCACGCCATCCAGGTCAGCGCCTATGCCGACTACGGCGTGATGCGCCGGTACGAGGAGAAGGTGGGGGAAGTTTACTGCGATGAGAGCCCGTAAGGGACGCTAGGGAGTGGAAGGAGTTGGAGGGGCGGGGGAGTTGAGTTGTGCCGCAAGCGGCACGTTGAGACTCCCGCAAGCGGGATGGTTGAGGCACTACGCTGGTTTAGGCGCTTCGCTATCGTGTGCGGCGTCACAGGCGGTGCGAGACTTGGGCGTAGGAGATCGCTGGTTTAGGCGGGCTACGCCCTGGTTTAGGAAATTGGCGGGTGCCGGAGGCTTGGAGTTCTGGGGCGCGAGGTGGCTCAGGTCTGGGGTCTGGTGTCTGGCAGTCTGACGTCTCTGCCTGCCTCTCCTTTTCACTTTTTACTTGCTACTTTTCACTGGGTCGCCTGAGCGACTGAACAATCAAGTTAGAGCAAATAACTTTTTTACAAACGAATACCCATGCCAACTACTTATAAATCTGCTGAGGCTGCGGCGCAGGACAACCGGGCGGTGTCCCGTGAGGCCCACCCGAATGCCCGGCTCTTGCAACAGACGGTGCGTTTTGCGAAGTTCAACATCACGCTGTCTGCCGTGCTGCTGGCCAATGACATCCTGAAGCTGGGCTCGCTCCAGATGGAGGGGGCGGTGGTGATCCCGGAGCTGTCCCGTCTGACCCGTGTAACGGCGGGGGGTGGCACGGCGGTCAATACCGCCTTCAAACTCCAGAGCGTGCTGGGCACGGCCGCTGCGGTGGATGAGAGCGCCAGTGCGACGCTGAACACGGGCACTGCTGCCACCATCGTCCTGGCCCGCACGACCGCGGCCACCAACACGGTGCTCACGCCGGACTCCACGCTGCAGCTCCTCATCGGGACGGTGACGGCGGCGGGGCAGGCGGGGGATGTGGTGGCTGTGGAGGTGGCGTATCGGGCGGTGAGTTAGTGCTGGGTGAGGCGGGGCGGGGAGGGAGTAGTGAAAAGTAAAAAGTGGTAAGTGAAAAGTGGGGCTGCCGGTTGAGGCGGCACCAGCGCCTGGTTGAGGCGCTCCGCTGGTTTAGGCGGGCTACGCCCTGGTTTAGGTCCTGAGAGTGCCTTGGCCGGAGTTCACTTCTCTTCCTGTCCCGCCGCATCATTGTAGTTCTAGGAAAGCCTGTTCGCGCCACCGCGGAGCTCAACACTTTTCACTTTTAACTCTCAACTTTTTACCTCTCTGCAGACCTGCCGCGCCCCTGACATCCAAGTAGAAATCCATGACCTCCACAGAAATCTGCAACAAAGCCCTGGCGCATCTGGGAGATGCGCGGATCTCGGACTTTCACGAGGTGTCGGTGGCGGCGGAGAAGTGCCGCACGCACTATGACCATGAGCGGGACAGCCTGTTGCGGCTGCACCGGTGGAACTTTGCCCGGGCGCGGACGCTGCTGACGCGGCTGGTGCAGAAGCCGGCGTTTGGCTGGGCGTTCCAGTATGCGATGCCGGCGGACTGCCTGCGAGTGCTGGAGTTCAACGGGGTGGAGTCGGGGCTGGATCATGACGACCACTTTGAGCTGGAGGGCGGACGCCTGCTGACGGATGCGGGCGAGGGCTGGCTGGTGTACACGAAGCGGGTGACGGATGCGTCCCTGTATGATGTGCTCTTCTGCGATGCCCTGGCCTACAAGCTGGCGGCGGCGCTCTGCAAGGAAATAACGAATTCGAACAGCGAGAAGGGGGCGCTGCTGCAGATGTTCGAGCGCAGCCTGCGTGACGCGGGCTGGACGGATGCGGTGGAAAACCGGGCACGGGTGGTGCCGCCGACGCGCGGGAGCAGGACGCTGGCGGCGAGGGCGGGGGCTTTCTGAGACAGGATTAACAAGATTTTTAAAAGATTAACAGGATGGGAACAGGAACCACTTATGGGCACTGATGGGGAAGGTTTAGACAGAATTAACAGAATTTACGGAATTAGGGTTTCTGAAACCACTGATGGTCACTGATGAAACACTAATGGTTCTGAAGAAGTAGGGTTTGGGCTCTGAGTTGCGGCCGCAGCTGTCATTCGAAGCTAAATCCAATTCTGTTAATTTTTTCTAAAAGGCATTTCTTTGTGGTTGGAGAGTTTTCTTCTGATCCTGCCGGTTTCTTCCCGGTGAGAAGCTGTATTGCCTAAACCAGCGAAGCGTCTCAACCAGCAACGCGTCTCAACGTGCCGCTTGCGGCACATCTCAACTTCATCACCGGAGCCCAGGGCTTCCACTTTAACACAGCATGCCACGCCGCCTGATCGCTGCCTTCAACGCCGGGGAGATTTCTCCGCTGCTCGATGCCCGGCTGGACATTGAGAAGTACCAGAATGCGGCGCGCATCATGGAGAACTGTGTGCCGAAGATCTATGGCGGGGCGTTTGGCCGGGCGGGGCTGGAGTGGATGGGGCCGGTGAAGGATCACGGGAAGAAGGTGCGGCTCATCGAGTTCATCTTTTCTGCGACGACGAATTTTGTGCTGGAATTTGGGCACTTGTATGTGCGGTTCTGGAGCAACGGGGTTCAAGTACCCACGCCGGGGAATCCGGCGGTGCCGCTGGAGATCGCCTCGCCCTACACGGAGGAGGATCTCTTCAGCATCCAGTATGCGCAGGCGAATGATGTGATGTACCTGGTGGACGGGCATCAGCCGGCGCAGAAGCTGACGCGCCTGGCGGATGATTCCTGGACGCTGACGACGGTGCCGTGGAAGTACCCGGCGCTGCTGGTGGAGAATGTGACGGCGACGACGCTGGCCTGCTCTGCGACCACGGGCACGGGGCTCACGCTCACGGCCTCCACGGCTTTGTTCAATGCGGGGCATGTGGGAGGTTATTTCCAGATCGCGCACCGGCGCAGCGGGGCCTTCACGGAGCTGGCGCTGACGGCGACGGCGACGGGCAGTGAGATCCGCATCCTGGGCAAGTATGATGTCTTCACCTACGGCACGTGGAACGGAACGCTGAATCTGGAGCGCAAGAATGAACTGGGCGTGTGGGAGGTGGTGCGCACGTGGTCGAGCAAGAATGACCGCAACGTGCAGGTCTCTGGCGAGCAGCTGGACGAGGCGGCGCTGCGGTTTAACTACACGGAGACTGCGGCAGAGGGCAGCAGCCCGCCGCGAGCAGTGCTGGAGGCGGCGGACTCCCGCATCTATGGCCTGGTGAAGGTGACGGGCTATACCAGTGCCACGCAGGTGACGGTGGACGTGGTGCAGACGCTGCACGCGACCACGGCGGTCACCACCTGGACGGAGGGGGCGTGGAGTGACTACCAGGGGCACCCGCGCACGGTGGCGATTCATGAGCAGCGGGTGATCTTTGCCGGGACGGACAAGCAGCCGCTGACAATCTGGGGATCGCTGCTGGGGGACTTTGAGAACTTCCGCCGCTCGACGCTGGCGGATGGGGCCTTTGCCCATGTGCTGGGCTCCAGCCGGGGGAACTCGATCGTGTGGCTGGCGTCGATGAGCGAGCTGCTGGTGGGTACGCAGGGGGATGAGTGGGTGGTTCGAGGAAGCGATGAGTTTCCGATCTCGGCCACGACGGTGAGCATCAAGCGGCAGTCCGGCTACGGCTCGGCGTACATCGGGGCGCTCATCTGCAATGACGCGGTGATGTTTGTGCAGCGGGGGCGGTTGAGGTTGCGGGAGTTTGTGTACCAGTTTGAGCGGGATGGCTACACGGCGCCGGACTTGACGCTGCTGGCGGAGCACATCACGGCGGGTGGGGTGGTGCAGATGGCCTTTGCCACGAATCCGGACCCGGTGGTGTGGGTGGTGACGGGCACGGGGCAGTTGCTTTCCATGACCTTTGAGCGGGATCAGTCCGTGGTGGGGTGGTCACGCCACATTACAGATGGCCAGGTGGAATCGGTGGCCGTGATCTACAGCGCGCCCGGGCAGGCGGATGAGATCTGGGCGGTGGTGCGCCGCCACATTGTGGATGCCTCTGGCGTGGCGCAGACGCGCCGCTACATTGAGCGGCTGGATCCGGCGAAGTGGAGCAAGATTGAAGCTGGCGACATGGCCCACATGATCTATGTGGATGCGGCGAAGGTGATCACCCTGGACCCCCCCGCCAGTGTGGTGACGGGGCTGGAGCATCTGGAGCGTCGGAACGTGACGGTGCTGGCAGACGGGCGGGTGCACCCCATCCGCACGGTGAATGACGGCACGCTCTATCTGGAGCGGCCGGCCAGCACGGTGGTGGTGGGCCTGCCCTACACCGTGCGGCTGCAACCCACCAAGACGGATGTGCCCCTGCCGGATGGCAGCGCCCAGGGCCGGAAGTGGAAGACGAACCGGGCGACGGTGCGGCTGCACAAGACGCTGGGCGGCGAGTATGCGGATGCGCCGGACCGGGAGTTCTATGAAATGATCAACCGCACGGTGGACACGCCGCTGAATGCGCAACAGCCCCTGTATTCCGGTGATCGGGAGCTGCTCATGAAGAGCACGCACCGCGGCGGGCTGGACATCACGCTGCGCCAGCGCCTGCCGTTGCCGTTTCATGTGCTGGCGGTGGTGCCAGAGTTTGATGTTTCGGGGGCTTAGAGAGGGGGAGAGGGATAAGGGATAAGGGAAGAGGGGTTGAGTGGGGAAGTTGAGATGTGCCGCAAGCGGCACGTTGAGACTCCCGCAAGCGGGATGGTTGAGACGGTGCCGACGGGGCGGCACCTGGTTGAGAAATATCAGAGAGATTGCCGCCTTGGGCGGTCATTGGCGGCGGGAATATGACTCATCACTTTTGACTTATAACTTGTAACTTTTTACTTCTTTGAGCGAACCTCTTTACCAGGTCAGGCGGTATGGCGAGAAGCTGGGGGACTACCAGATGGTGGATGCCTGGATGCGAGATCACGGACGGGGTGTCTTTCAGGAGAATCTCATGCCGGCGTTGGGTTTTTTTGTCACTTGTCAGGAGCCGGGTGGCGTGTCTGCGGAGGATCTGGCGGTGGGGTGGCTGTATCTGGACAATTCCATCGGCGTCTGCCAGTTGGATCACTTCGTCACCCGCCCTGGGCTCACCGTGGCCCAGGCCTACGAGGCCATGCAGGTGCTGGTGGGGTGCCTGATTAAGGAGGCACGCGCGCTGAACTATGGGCGCGTCAATGTCTTCACGCCGCCGGCCATTGCCCGCTTTCTGAATCGCATGGGTTTCACCCCGCAGGCGGAAGGGCTGACCATGCTTACCATGAACCTTTACTAAGAATCGATCATCCTATGCCTACAGCACTTGCAGCTACAGGGGCCTATTTAGCGGCCAACTCTTGGTGGATCGGTCCCACGGTGGCAGCCGTGGGCGCCGGAGTCGGTGTGTACGGCTCCATGCAGAGCGCGGCCACTTCCAAGAACATCGCGAACTACAACTACTCCATGCAGCAGCGCAACGCGAAGATGCAGCTCATGGCGAACACCGCGCAGGTGCAGCAGATGGAGCAGCAGGCGCGGTTTCAGAAGGCCCAGGCGGAGATCAACGCCCGCCTGGCGGAGAATGAAGCGCAGGCCAGGTCCAACAATGCCGAGACGATGCGCAACCAGGCGCTGGCTCAGGCCAGTGCGGACCGGGAGAACATCCGCCGGACGAACGAAGATTCCGACCGAAGCATCGCGATCATGCGGGCCAAGATGGGGAAGACCGGGGCAGACCTGGGCGCGGGCAGCATGCTGGAGACGTATGTGGAGGCAGAGAAGAACAAGAAAGTCGTGGCCCAGGAACTGGGCAGTCAGAGCAGGCATGGTTATATGAAAACCTTTGCCGAGGTGGCCCTGGAGGAGTTTGGCGCTGCGACAGCCCGGGCCGGGGCACAACTGGATCTGGCTACCGGGCGGGCAGAGGCCAACCTTTCGCGTTCCGCCGCGGCGCTCCAGGAGGTGACGGGCCGCTCTGAGTACCTGATGAACCGGAAGAAGGCGGAGATGGCGCGCATGTCTGGCTATGCAGATGCCAAAGGGGCCACCATGCAGGCATGGGGATCCCTGTTCAGCGGGCTCAGCAGTTTTGCCGGTTCCTTTGGCAGCCGCCCCGCCAAAGGCCAACCCCAGTCCTGGTGGCCCAACGAAGCCGGTCAGTTCGACCCTATTGCTTGATGCCGCTTATGCCTGAGATACCTCTTTTCAATGGCGGTGAGACCGTCAAGACGGGTGCCATCCCGCAGATGCCTCTGGACAACCAACGCCGGCCGCGGGCAGACTTTCGTGGGATCATCTCCGGACTGGGCGATGTGTCCCAGTCGCAGGCGGTCATGGCTAAGGCTGCGGAGCAACCTACGTTGGATGCAAAAATGTTTGCTGGGCTGGGCCAGGGATATGAGGCTCTGGCAAAGGGCATTAGTGACGTGGGTGGTTTCCTGGAAAAGTATGCGCAGAAGCGTCAGGAGGTGGTGAATCACCGTGACATCACCAACGGCAAGGCGGAGATGGAGGGGCTGCTGGGCCAGGTGGAGAAGGGGCTGGATGCCAGCCACCCTGAGGGCTGGGTGGATGCCTTTAACCAGGGAACTGACCAATGGCGCACCGAGTACGCCGCACGCAAGGGCATTTCCCAGCACGTAAAAGATGAAGTGCTGGGAGCGCTGGATGCGAGGAGGGCCGGGCTGCAGGGCGCGATCTATGCCAGGTCCGGTGAGACTGCCTTCAAGCAGAGCCAGGCGGCCACGGAGAACTATGTGCGGATGAAGGCGGCGGCCGGCGATGTGGAGGGGGTGAAGACAGCCGTAGCCGATGCCTACAGCAAGAACATCTTCAACCTGGAGCGGTCGGCGGATACAGTGGCGAGAGCTGCTGCGCAGGCGGGGCGCATGGCTCTGATGAATGCGGCGGAGATGCAACCGGGCCGGACGCTGAATTTCCTCAATGCTCCGGAAGCGACGGGACGCCCGCCGGAGTACGAAAACTTGCCCCAGCCGTTCCATGACAAGCTCCGAACGGCCTCCACGCTCAGGCTGGAGACGCTGAAGGAGCAGGCGGCGCGGCAGGTGAAGCTGGGCCTGGCTGAGGGAGGCATCAACACGGCGATGGATCTGGCTGCGCTGCCGCTCATTCGTGAACAGCAGGATCCCATGACGGCGCAACGCCTGGTGGAGGAGCTGACGCCCATGGTGCTGCAGCCGGAGGCGAGGATGGCGGATCTGCCGGGGTTGTACATGCGGATGGTGGAGCATGGCAGTCGCGACCTGCGTCCGGACCGGGAGCTGGAAACACAGCGCCTTCGCACAGAGGCGGCCATGCTGCCGGACGGGATCTCAATCATGATGGCCTCCAAGATGGACGCCATGGCCCAGCAGCCTCCGGGGATGAGCGGCTCCCTGCACCTGGGCATGCGGCAGATCAACCTCATGCATGAGAGCGGTTTCCTGAACCTCGCGCCCGATGCTGTGGACGAGGAGCTGGATGATGCTGATGATCACGAATTGGCACTTGGGGGCAGTACGGGCGGTGGCAGCATGCCTGGCCCGAGGCTGGCGAAGTACGGGGCGGGGCATCTTGAGTCCTCCTGGCAGGCCTTTAACCTCATGCGCGGGCTGGACCACTATGCCTCCACCCTGGGGCGGCCCATCACCACGAAGGAGGTGGAGAAATGGGTCGATGAAATGACGGTGGTGGGGCAGCGGCATGCCGGGGCAAGGGCGGTGCTGGCGGCGGGGGAGAGGCTGCTAGGGGGCGGTGCGGAACCCTGGGTATGACGCCCCGGGCGGTGGTGATGGGTATTGGAGGTTCTAGGGAAGAAATGCTGTGGCTGGTGCCCCCGGTGGGCCTTGCCGGGAGGGCGGTCTGGCGGTGCTGGATGAGGCAAAGACAAATCAAACCTGTATGGGCATGACGGAAGTAAAAGAGGCGGCAGCGGGCCAGACGGCGGCGGTGGCGGGAATTGAACCGGAGAAGAAGGAGCGGTCCTTCTTCTCACGTCTTTTGTCGTGGGACTGGGGCAAGGACAACGACGAGGCCACTCCTGCCGGGACGGGCGGTGTCAGTCAGAGCCAAGCCAGCGTTGCAAGTACGGGTGAGCTTGCGGAAGGGAAACCAAAGCGGGGGACTGACGCCTACTGGCAGAAGCAGAAGGAGGATGTGAGCAGGATCTATCTCGCTCTGGGTGCGGCCAGCCCTCCAGCAGGTGGTGCCACGAGCGGTGTACGCCCTAAGCCTACGGAAGAGTCCATCAATGCCTACAGGAGTCTGAATTCCGCTTATCTCGCCGCAGATCTGCGGCAGGAGGTGGGAGTGGTGGTGAGAGACTACGCGGCGCTGAAGCCCGTGTGGGCGCAAAAGCGCATGGGGCGTGCCAACGTGACAGAGGAGGAGATGCTCGATTTCATCATCGCCGATGAGCGGGCTCAGGCAGTTCAGCGCAGGGCAATGGAGAGGGACGCTGGGCGCCGCTCGGTGCTTCAGGGCATCAGCCGAAAAAAGGGCGAGGTTATCGCCAGCCCGGGAGGAGATCTGGTGACGGCGACGCACAAGCTCGCAGAGCGGGGCATTGGGGATGAGTGGATCGTGCGGGATAACGCAGAAGTGCGCACGACTCTTGAGCGCGCTGGGAATCGGGAGGTGTACTTCCCCAGCCCAAAGGTGATGGAGGCCCGTGGAGTGGATGTAAGGGCGGCCATCATACTTGACAACCTGAACGCTCAAGCCAGGGCGTGGGCGCGAGGGGGGCAGGTGCAAACTCAGCAGCCCGACAATACAGAGCCCGCAGCATGGGCGCAGCTCAAGAAGGACCGGCAGGCGGCTGGAGTGAAGTACCAGACCTGGGCGGAGGAATCTCTGCAGCGCAATGAAGCGTTTGATCAGCTTGTCGCTGGTCGCAGAGATCAGATTCTTGCCTCGAACTTTTCCATTGATCAGAAGGAGGCAGAGTTGCAGGAGCTGGCACAGGTGGCGGTAGACAGGAAGAAGCGGGAGCAGGAAAGGCTGCGTGAACATGCCGGTGAGGCGGAAAGGGACCTGCTGAATGGTTTGATCTCCGTGAGGCAGTTCGATTCGTTTCTGGAGAAAGCTGGCTTCCGTGGGGCTACGACGGCGCTTGTTGCAGAAAAGGAGCAGGAGTCGCTGGAGCAGGATGCTGAAGCGGTGCTGGTTGATCACAAGTTGGGCTCCAAAGGATGGTCTAGCAGCGGTGACGGAGGGGATCCGCGAGCTCTGCCCGAAGTGCGGAAGCGCATGAACGAGTGGATGCTGCCGGCCGCCGAGATCGTGCTGGCGAACGGCGAGAAGGTGGTGAGATTCGACAAGCGCTTTGCCGATCCCAAGGAGTTCACAAGACTGCGATTCGCGGGTGGCAGAGAGCCCTTCCGCTCGATGCGGCTGCTCAGTCCGGAGGAGAAGGAGGCGTATCTTCAGAGGGATGTGGGGTATCAAACAGTGCAGGCGCAGATTGCCGAGATCGACAGGCGGGATGACATCCTGCTGGAGCCCTACGGGTTCGATGACGCAACCAAGGCCCTGGTGAAGCACCGTGCGCTGTTGCTGGCCTCGAGCAAGATGCCGCGTCCCATCGGAGAGCTGGCGAGGAATCCTGACACCTGGTTGAGCAAGACGCCGCTCCTGGGCGGGCTCAACTCCGTGCGCATCATGGCGCCCACGGTGCTGATCGCACGGCGATTGGAGAGAGGGGAGGACGTGAGTCAGGAGGAACTGCAGATGCTGCATGAGACGCTCATCGAGATGGGGCGTCCCAACACCTGGCTGGCCACCACGCTGGACATGGCGGCGGAGTCTGCCTCCATCGGCATCGAGATGCTGACCACCGCCGGGGTGGCCACGGCGACGCGCAAGGCCGTGACCCAGCTGGGGAAGGAGGCGATCTATGTCTATCTGAAGAAGTTTGCCCGCGGGGCGGAGCGCGACGCCCTGTTGCGTTTGGCAGAGCGGAAGGCGGGCAAGAGCCTGGTGGTGCGTGGTCTGGCCGGGGCGGCGAGCGTGGCGGCGCAGACGGCGACGGGCACGCTCTCCCGGGTGCTGGACCGCACGGTGACGGATCTGGGCACCCAAGGGGTGCAGGTGACGAAGAATGACCTGGACCAGTATGTGGCGCACATTGATGCCACGGAGCGGCCGGGTTCGGTGTGGTCGGCGTTTGGGAAGGCGTTCCGGTATCAGTTCATGGAAAATACTTCCGAGAAACTTGGGAGCGTGATCAGTGCCCTGGGGGGTGACCGGGCGGTAAAGGAGGCGTTGAGCAGGCTGTCGAAGCCGGCGCAGGAGCGCTTGAGCAAGCACGCGCTGTTCCTGGCCATTGCGAACAAGAACCCCGGCAAGAAGCTGGAGACGGTGCAGAAGATGCTGGCGCGGGCCAATGTGGACAGCCTGCCGATGGAGATGCTGGAGGAAGGGGGCTCGGCGGGGCTGCACTGGATGTTTGACGGGGAGGAGTTTCATCTGCCCTCGGCGGAGGATGCGGCGTCGCTGTTTGTGTCCATGCTGTTGACGGGCACGGTGATGAAGGTGGCGAACCGGCGGGATGGGAAAGAAGGGCAAGGTAAGACGGACTCGCCCGGCACGTCGCTGGGGCGGGCCCTGCGTGAGCAGGGGGAAACGGCAGCATCGCCGCAGCAGGCGGCGCTGGCGACGGGAGCCAGTGCGCAAGCCCCCGTGCAGTCGGAGGCAGGGGGCATCACCGCAGAGGGTGCGCTCCAGGGTTCGGGCGGGCTGGGCATGACAACCGAAGGGCAAGCTACAGCCGGTGTAGAGGCCACGGCGGTGACGGGCGGGGCGGTGCAGCCGCGTTTGAGCTTCAGCCAGGGGAGTGGAGGTCGCAGGTTGGTGGATAGGTTCGTGAATCTTGCCGCGCTGGAAGGGCGATTCCGGCGAGGCGGACCATTCCAGTCTACGGAACCAGCTTTGAAGCCCGAGGACAGGTTGAAAGAGATTGCAGACCATCACGCTCTCACTCCGGGCGAGGCCACGGTCTCCCGTCAGAGCCCGATGAGGTCGGAGATTTCCGACTCCTTTTTCGTGGAGCTCAAGGCCGGAGGGGAGGCCGTTATCAACGTGCAGGACGGTAACGTCTGGGTGGATACGCAAGCTGTGTGGGGCGCTGGAAAAGACGCACAGGGCAGTGCTGCTCCACAACTGGACGCAGATGGCAAACCCGTGGTGAAACAGCGCGAGCTCAGCGGGGGGGACCTCGTCTATCAGACAGCCTTGACCTACGCCCACGACAACGGGCTCAAGTTCGCCCCCGATCCCCGCGAGATTTCAGACAAAGCCAAGCGCCGACGTGTCAGTCATATGCTTTCCAGCGCTCTGCGCTACGGCACCACCAAGCACATCAACCCTGCCTTTGGCAACTCCCGTGACAGTGTGGCGGATGGCTGGCGGGAGGAAACTACCCCGGCCGACTATGAGCACAACCTGGAGATGCTCATCCGGGAGGAGATGAAGTGGGTTACGGAGGAGATGGCGAACATGCCCGCCCACCGTGCGGAACGCTACAAGCGAGAAGACGAGGCGTACAAGAACAAGGTGAAGGCGGCCACCCGCAAAGGCGAACCCCCGCCGCCGCCGCCCGTGCGCCCGACCGTGGAACCCGAACTGGTGCTGCTGGAGGACTTGCGCTATGAGCCGGAGTCGGATACGGTGGTGCAAAAGCAGAAAGGCCCCGATGGGAGTATTCAGTGGAAAAGGCTATCCGAAGGAGATTTTGCAGCTCTCGTGGAGGGACTGGAGCCCCGAGACAGCGGAATTAGTGCGGCAACACTTTCTCGGGCCCTTGTCGCAAAATCCGAGGTGGAAGGACATGAGGCTGGACGGAGTAGTGCGGAACATCTGGCGTCTGAGGGATCTGACGAAGGAGGAGTGGTATCTGGTGGAGGAGGCGTTAAGCTATTCCGCCTGCTGGGACCAGATGCAGCCCCCAACAAGCTCTTCTACAGTCAGCAGCAAGGAAACAACGTAGAAGGTCCCGCCGAGGGAGCACATCCGGTGCAGCGCACCGGGGTGACCCAGGCGGAGGTGGATGAGGCGCTGGAGCGGCTGCGAACGCTGCCTGAGGCGGCCGGGCTCACGGACAGCCTGCTCATCGTGGGCAACCGCCAGGAGCTGGACGGCAAAGACGGCCGTCCCGGTGAGGCGGACTATCACGCAGACGAATGGGCAGGCATCGAGACCGCGGAGGGCTTCATTGACACCAAGACAGGTGGGGCGGTGGTGTTGCGCGACCAGGTGGAGGTGCGTGAGGGGGAGACGCCGGCCATGGCGGTGGCCCGTGTGGTGATGCATGAACGGGTGGGGCACGGCGGGGTGAATGCGCTGCTGGGAACGGAGCCGGAGTATCAGAAGAAATGGGACAAGGCCAGTGCCCTGATCCCTGCGGCAGAGCTGCAGTCCCTGCGCCAGAAGTACCCTGAGCTGACGGACCGTCCGGCGGATCTGGCGCTGGAGTGGCTGGCCCATCAGACCGGGGACCGGATGAGCTCCCAGAGCTTCAAGCCCGGCAGCGCGGCGGCAGAGATGTGGCAGACGCTGAAGGACTATGTGGCGAAGATCATGCACACGGCCAGCGGTGGCAAGATGATGAACGATGCGGCGCTGGATGCGTATGTGCGCGACATGATCGCCGGGGCGCGTCGCAAGGTGAAGAACGGGGAGGCTGGCGGGGGCAATGCTTCCGTCAACGGTGCGGCGGTTGGTTCAGTGAATGGGGCGAACGGGACAGCTTCCCCTGCCCGGAATGAAGCGAGCGGACAAAGTCTTGATGAAGCCAACGTCGAACCTCGGCTGCAGTTTTCCCAAGGACGGCGCATCGCCACGCCGCAAAGGCTGCTCAGTGGCAATCTCCGGCAGCAGGCATTCAACGACGTGCGCGAGGCCAAAAAGATGCTAAAATCGCCTGAAGATCCGGCAAAGCGCAATGCCGAACAGAAGACCTTCGTGGACAAGTTTTATAACAAAACTGCCTACGAGGATATGATGCGAGGACGTGGCGACAACGTGGTGTACCTGACCATGCCCAGCAGCTCAGGAAAGAACCGAAACCCTGTCTATCTGGCAAAAAGGCTACAGGCAGATTTTGGAGGGGTTGTAGTTGTAGGAAGTGAGTACCTCACCCGTCCAAAATCCGTGGAGTCAAAGCACAACAACTCCTATGTCGCGAAAATGGCCATGCCTGACTTTGAAGTGAAAGAGGACGGCATGCTTGAAAAGTTGAAGGGAAAGGATGTGGTGCTTGTAGACGATATCATCACCACAGGAGACAGCATTGACTCAATTGCCCACATGCTGGAGAAGGAAGGTTTGGATGTGGTCGACGTCGCATCCCTGGCCGCACACAACGATGGTCTTGCGGTTCAGGAGCGCACCAAGCAGCATCTGAAGGCCTTGTTGCAACATCAACTTCAGAACCACTTCTCAAGAAGAGGCTCCACCTACGGTCCGGCTCTGAATGAACCTGGAGTTCTGGAGGAATGGATTGAGGTTGCCCATGGCCAAAGCCTTGATGCGCTCTTGAAAAAGGCGATCGATGATGCTAGTACTACTTCTGGAGCATTTACTGTGTTGAAAGCCCTGCACAGCCGTTTCAAAAAGATGAGTGAGGAATAACCCCGAGAGAAAGCCATGGGACAATATATGTTTACACGTGAAGAAGTGAAAGCCTCCCGCCAACGCCGCATGGAGAAGCTCAGCCCGACTCCTGAGGAGGTGGAGCTCTTCGAGCGTCTGTGGGCCGACTACTCAAAGAACTACAGCCAAGAAACCGCGTGGACAGCCCCGGAGTTGGAAGGCAATGACGCCCTTCATAGGAGATATTGGGAATGGGCGCAGCTTGCGAAGATCGGCCCCGAAGAAGACTGGACGCAAGAGCAGGAAGAGCTGGAATACGCGCAAGAGCAGGAAGCCAAGAAGAAAGCCGCTGAGCAGACGGCTGCTGGGAAGGCTGCAGAGGGGGCTCCCTGAGGCCTCGCTCGGGAGCGCTTGAGACTGTTTTTCAACCCCTCCACGCGAGCTTCGCCGGAGGGGTTTTTGTTGGGCCAATGGCCAACGTATTCCGTTGTGCTGTTTCCTGAATCCGTTTCTGACAAGGTGCGCTGAAGGCGTGAAGAGACCGCGTTGTTGGGGCTGGACCAGTATGTGGCGCACATCGATGCCACGGAGCGGCCGGGTTCGGTGTGGTCGGCGTTTGGGAAGGCGTTCCGGTATCAGTTCATGGAAAATACATCCGAGAAACTGGGGAGCGTGATCAGTGCGCTGGGCGGTGACCGGGCGGTAAAGGAGGCGTTGAGCAGGCTGTCGAAGCCAGCGCAGGAGCGCTTGAGCAAGCACGCGCTGTTCCTGGCCATTGCGAGCAAGAATCCCGGCAAGAAGCTGGAGACGGTGCAGAAGATGCTGGCGCGGGCCAATGTGGACAGCCTGCCGATGGAGATGCTGGAGGAAGGGGGCTCGGCGGGGCTGCACTGGATGTTTGACGGGGAGGAGTTTCATCTTCCCTCGGCGGAGGATGCGGCGTCGCTGTTTGTGTCCATGCTGTTGACGGGCACGGTGATGAAGGCGGCGAGCTGGCGCGATGGGAAAGAAGGGCAAGGCAAGACGGACTCGCCCGGCACGTCGCTGGGGCGGGCCCTGCGTGAGCAGAGTGGGAATGAGACAGCGGGAGCTGCGCAGCAGGCGGCGCTGGCGACGGGAGCCAGTGCGCAAGCCCCCGTACAGGCGGAGGCAGGGGGCGTGACGGCAGAGGGTGCGCTCCAGGGTGCGGGCGGGCTGGGCATGACAACCGAAGGGCAAGCTACAGCCGGTGTAGAGGCCACGGCGGTGACGGGCGGAGCGGTGCAGCCGCGCTTGAGCTTCAGCCAGGGCAGCGGAGGTCGCCGGTTGGTGGATCGATTCGTGAATCTTGCGGCGCTGGAAGGGCGTTTCCGACGAGGTCCAAAAACGGATGCGAAGGGCCTGAATGAGGTGTTGGCTCATTACTCCTTGAAGCCGGGAGAGGCGCGCCTGGATAAGGCTGATCTCGTGCGCCCCGGTGTCAGCGAGGCCCACACGATTATTCTAGCCTCAGGAGGGGAAGCCGTCCTCAACGTGGAGGGTAATAAGGTGTGGGTGGACACCCAGGGAGTGCAGGGCAAGGCTGCAACGGGCGAAGGCAATAATCAGGAGCAGGAGCTCAAAGGGGGAGATCTGGTCTATCAAGCTGCGATGACCTACGCACTCAACAATGGTCTGCAGTTTTCGCCCGATCCACGTTCAGTGACCAAAAAGGCCTTGCGCCGAAGGGTGAGTCACATGCTTTCCAGTGCGCTGCGTCACGGCACCACCAAGCATCTTTCACCGGTGAGCCCTGCGTATTCTGCAACCACCCCTGATAAGGTCACGAAGGACCTGGTGGCAGATTAATGGCGTGAGGAGCAGACTCCAGAGGACTATCAGCACAACCTTGAGCTGCTGATCCGGGAGGAGTTGAAGTGGGTGGGGGAACAGATGGCGGCAGTGCCCAGTCTGCGGGAGGCACGGCAAAAGAAAGCGGAGAAGGATGCCAAACGAAATGGCGAGACGCTCCCGCCCTGGTCGGAGCCGCCCCCGTTGGTGTTGCTGGAGGACTTGCAATATGACCCTGCAAGCGATACGGTGCTGCAACGAAAGAAAGGTGCCGATGGGACAGTTCAGTGGCAAAGGCTATCCGAAGGAGATTTTAGAGCTCTCGTGGCGGGATTGGACCCCGGAGACAGCGGAGTTAGTGCGGCAACACTTTCTCGGGCCCTTGTCGCAAAATCCGAGGTGGAGGGACATGAGTCTGGATGGGGTGGTGCGCAACATCAAACACATCCGGAGTCTGACGCAGGAGGAGGGGTATCTGGTGCAGCAGGCACTGATCTATTCCACCTACTGGGACCAGATGCGAACCCCAACCAACTCTTCTACAGCCAGCAACAAGGAAACAACCTAGAGGGTTCCTCGCAAGGGGCACATCCGGTGCAGCGCACCGGGGTGACCCAGGCGGAGGTGGATGAGGCGCTGGAGCGGCTGCGTACGCTGCCTGAGGCTGCCGGGCTCACGGACAGCCTGCTCATCGTGGGCGACCGCCAGGAGCTGGATGGCAAAGACGGTCGACCCGGGGAGGCGGACTATCAGCCGGATGAATGGGCGGGCATCGAGACCGCCGAGGGCTTCATCGACACCAAGACAGGTGGGGCGGTGGTGTTGCGCGACCAGGTGGAGGTGCGTGAGGGGGAGACGCCGGCCATGGCGGTGGCCCGTGTGGTGATGCATGAGCGGGTGGGTCACGGTGGCGTGAATGCGCTGCTGAAGACGGAGCCGGAGTATCAAAAGAAATGGGACAAGGCCAGTGCCCTGATCCCTGCGGCAGAGCTGGAGGCGCTGGGCAAGCGCTATCCAGAGCTGGCAGTTCGCCCGGTGGATCTGGCCTTTGAGTGGCTGGCGCATCGGATTGGAGACGACTTCAGTTCTGGGAAGCTGGAGCCCGGCAGCATCGCCGCCCAACTCTGGCAGGTGATCAAGGACGCAGTGGCGAAGTTCATGAACCGGGTGACGGGAGGCAAAGCCCTGAGCGATGCGGCGCTGGATGCGTATGCGCGGGAAATGGCCCAAAAGGCGCGTGAACGCGTGAGAAACGGGGATGTGGCGAGGGCGAGGGCGGGAAGTCAGAGCTCAGCCAGTTCCCAAGGTGGGGCGCACGCATCTGAGGAGTCGATTTCCCCGGAGGAGGAAGACACTGTCAACAACGCGGGAGGAGTGGAAGGGCGGCTGCAAACTCCCTCGTTCATCGTCCATCTTGCAACAACCGCCCAATCAACTAACCTAAGACATGGAACGGAAAGTCAGACCCATTCCGGAAGTGCCACCGGAGAAAGTACGTCGCTCGACCCTCGAAGAGTGCTTGAAGGCCTCCGCGAGCGTGCCGCTGGACGAAGCGATCTTGCTGGAGAAGGAGTTCGCGGAACCTCGCACGAGGCCATCGCCAACCCAGATCTTGCGCGAGTACCTCAAATCGAACCCGCCCGCTTCTCAGACGGACTAGCTGAGATCGAGCAGCAGGTTCAACCCAAGCATGGTCAGGAGCATGATGTCTATTTCGACGCGAGCACCAATCGTGTCATCAAGCTGACCGAGCCTGGCAAGTATGGCGTGCGCAAGAGTTTGCGGGGATATCTGGAGCAGGCGGCGTTCGTCAACGAGGAGTTCGGCGACGATGTGCGGGTGGAGGGTTTTGTGCAATTTCCTGGTGAAGCTGCACCTCGGTTGGTGACGACGCAGCCCTGGTTCAAAGGCCGACCCTCTACCGAGCGGGAAATCGATGCCTACATGCGGCGTGAGGGATACTTACGCCAGTATGAAGGATCGTGGTGGCATCCTGACAAGGAGGTGCAGGTGACAGATGCCTTGCCCAAGAACTTCCGGACGATCCGGGGAGGGCACATTCGGCCCATCGACCTGGTCATTGCGTGGCCGAAGAGTCAATCTGCCATCGAGCGGATAGAGAACATGGTGTACTCCCAGCCGCAACCTGCGGTGCCTGAGGAGCATGGTGAGATCTCGGCAGAGGGGACTGGGCCGGCAAAGAGGCTGCGGTTTTCTCAAGCATCGAGTGAGAGCTCGCCTGGCTCAACTCCGGAAAAGTACCAGGCGGATGCGCCTGACATCAGTGCCAACACCCCTTCACGTCAGCGGCCACAACATCTTGACTCAAGTCAAACAACCCGTAACTTTTACCTGAATGGACCCAGCTCCAAAGAACGAGCCGTTGAAGCAGCCCAGCGAGACGGTGGCCGAGTACTTTTCCAGAGTGCGACGCAGCATGTTGAGCAAGCAACCGCATCTCACCCTGGAACAAGTGGAAACACGTATGAAGAAACCGAGCTCGGCAAGCTCGAAGCCGCCATCCTCCAGCAGTGGGCAGAGCGGGCAGGACTGATGATGGATGGGGCATTGGTGGCCGCGTGGATGAAGGCCAATCGTCCCCCTAACGTCAAGCAGGGGGGCGAACATCAAGTGGCCTACGATGCGGCGACGCAGCGAGGTGTGAAGGTGGTATCGATCCCCATGCTGGCGACATCAACCGTGTATGAGTATCTCACGGATCATATGCTGGCCAACCGATTCCTGGGTGATCAGGTGGAACTGGAAGGATTTTTCATGGCACCATCACGTGCCAGACCAGAGGAGAACGTGCTGCACATTGTTGTGTCGCAGCCCTGGGTGAAAGGATCCCATCCCAACCACGATGACATCGTCAGGCACGCGAGCGATCTCGGCATGAGGGAAGATCCTCCCAATTCGCGGAGCGCGAGCTTTGAGTTTGATGATCCGGTGGCGGGTACATTGACCATCATGGATGCCAAGTCGGAAAACTGGATTGAGGCGGAAGATGGCGCGATGGTGCCCATCGACATCCATTTTCTTTTCAACAGTGAGCAAGAGCGCCGTGATGTGATGAAGTTGCTGAATGCGGAGTCACGTTGAAGAAAAACTGTTTGTTCTTGCGGATAGGATCACTGGTGCAGATGGCGAAAGTTATGAGAATGAGGGTGCTGTTTCAAGAAGCTGGTTCTGATAAGGTGTGCTGGATGCGTGAAGTGAACTGCTGATCGGGGCTGGACCAGTATGTGACGCACATCCTGCGCCTGCGGAACGAGGAAATGACCATCGGGCGTTTCCGCCGGGAGAACCCCCATCTGAATGACCAGGTGGATGTGCGCATCCAGCAGGGGAAGGCGCTGGCCCCCGGCGGCCAGGCGGAGGCTACGGCTGGCCCGCAGCAGATCCAGGAGGAGGAGTCGCTGGCCTTTGAGGAGGCCACGGCCATGTCCACCGCCACTGCCTCAAGTACTGAGGCGCAGGAGGCGGCAGGCGTCATCCTGGGCACCTCGGTCAGTGAGTATCTGCAGGGGATGCACACCACGACCATGACCTTTTACAAGGGGCACACGGCCTTCACGGCCATGGAGGAGATGGTGGAGGGCAAGGCCAAGAAGCTACTGGCGCTGCCCGGGAAGCGGGAGTGGATGCGACGCGCCCTGCGGGAGGTGGAGGAGCGCACGGGGCAGCAGATCTTCCGCACGCGGGATGATGCGCAGCTCCAGGACAGTGACCTGGTGGAGGCGTGGTCGCATCTTTCGCTGTCGCTCTATGTGGGGCGCAGCGCACGCGGGGAGGAACTGGCGCAAGGGTTCGATGAAAAGGGCTACCGGCGCACCATGATCGAGCTGCTGGGCACGGAGGCGGGCCCGGCACTGAGGAGTCAACGCACGCTGCTGGAGGGTGTGTACCGACGTGCGGCGGCGCTCAACGGTCTGAAGAAGCAGGGGGTGCTGGATGCGGAGCTGGAGAGCACGCTGGCGTGGCAACTGGGGCTGGAAGGGCGGCGTGGCGGTGAAAGTGCGATGGAGGAAGGAGGGGCTCAGGAGCAGGGGAGGGCTCAGAGAGAACTGGAAAGCGGT
>NZ_BATQ01000038.1 GCF_000739635.1 Verrucomicrobium sp. BvORR034
ACGGGTCCGGCGGGCTGGGAGTCAGCGTCCAGGTAGTAATATTTCATGAACCTAGCGGACGGAGAGGGTGAGGTAGGAGTAGAAGTAGCCGTCCTCGTGGATGGCGGGAGCCTCGTAGGTGAGCTGGTAGGTGCGGCGGTCGAACTCGCGCGTGAGCACGGCGGTGGGCCGGGCGTCCGGCTGGGTGTTGCCATCGAGACGGAGTCTGGCGCGGGCGCTGGCGAGACTGAGGGGGAGCCACTCTGCGGCGGTGGGTGAGAGCATGGCGACGAGCCGCTGGAAGTGGCGGAGGTCGTCGGTATTGGTGGCGCGGGCGCCCTCCTGCTGCAGGGGGACGCAGAGGCGGGCGGCGACGAGGCCCTCTGCGGACTCCCAATACTGGATGGCAGGAGCCAGATGCGTGGTGCCAGGCTTGATGGCGGTGGCCTGGGAACTGATGCGGGGGGTGGGCAGGGCCCCCTCCTGCCAGGCGGCGGGGACGGGCTGCACAGGTGGCGCGGTGGGGGTGCCGCGACCCTGGGCAAACGTGGCGAAGGTGGCGTGCGTGCCCTGCAGGAGACGTGCGGCGAGCCCGGGCATGATGACGCGCAGATTGCCAGCGCGCCGGGCTTCATCATCTGTCTCGGCCTGGCGGCGGGCGGATTCGGCGCGGGTGGCCATTTCTTTTTTCTGCCGGGTTTCATCTTCTGCCTTCTGCTTGAGGGCGGCCTGGCGGAGGGCTTCGGCCTCGGCGTCCTGCCTGGCCTTGAGCTCCATGGCGGTCTTTTCATCCCTGGCCTTCTGCCGGGCGAGTTCGGCGTCTTTGAGCTTCTGTTCCTCGTCGCGGACGATTTTGTCAAACGCGGTGCGGGCCATCCATGTACCGCGGAAGCGGACCTCGCCCGCGGCGAACTTCTGCTGGTAGCTGGTGAGCTCATCGACGAGCGGCCTGAGGGTGGCGGCAGTGCCGGGGTAGCGCTGGAGCAGGGCTCTGAGCTGCTGGAGTTTCTCGCTCACGAGGGCGGTGCCGGAGTCGTCCACGAGGATGCGGCTGAACACGTCGTCAAAGGGGAGCGCGGTCACCAGGTTGGTGCGCTGGATGATGGTGGACTGCCCCCTGCCGTGATGGATGGTGCTGGTGACGGCAAAATGCTCGCAGCGGGTGTAGATGACGCCTTGGGCGAATTCGTCGCCCTGCCCGGGGCGGGTCTTAATAACGACGATGCCCTGGTCGGCGGGGTCGATGGCGTAGGCCTGCCCGGTCAGGAGAAGGCACAGGAGGAGCCGGAGCAGGGACTGTAATTTGCGGATCGCAAAATTCATGGAGCACCTTAGGACGTTGCGTTTGGCTGTCAACGTGTGGACGCGCAAACGACGGCAGGGGTTGGGGGAGTGGGGCGGGTCATTTGATGGTTGAATGCAGGATGACGCGTGAGGTTAGACTGATACAGGCTGGGCCGACGCAGCGGAATTGGGCAGGATGGGGGAATGAATTTGGAGTTTGAGAAAAGGGGGCGAACTGACTGCGGGACGGGACGGGCGGAGTCCGCATGGTCGGCTGACTCAACTGGCTGATCGAGATCGTCAAGAGCGGCGTCGAGATCCCGCCGATCGCATCTCCATGCTGTCTGAGGTGGCAGACTTGCTCGGCATGGATGTCGACAAGTTCGAGATGACACCTTTCCTCCTGACGAGGATGGGCGACTTGCATTGCGGCAGGCTACGTCATCGATGCTGCTGCCGAGATCTGTGTGCAGGAAGGAACGGCTTCACCGGACGCGGCGGTGTGAACAATCAGCTTTTTGAGAGAGGATGTCAGCGTACGGCGCACGAAGGCTCTGCTTACGAAGATGCTGCGGGGATTCCCTCAAAAAAAGGTGGCGAAACCTGGAGATTCCTGAACCATAGACTTTATCTTGCCCGGCTTAGACTGGACCTGCCCTATGTTCATCCTCTCTATTGCCATCGCCATGGTGTGCTTTCTGTACTTCATGAGCACCTACGATGATCTTGCGCGCGTGGTGGAGCGGCGGGATCCGGAGGAATGGGCTCTGGTCGGCAAGCCCTCGACCTTCGGGGGTGCGGGCAAGGGGAAATTCATCGATTCCATCACCCGCGGGCATGCCTCCCTCCGCTGGGTGTACTATACGCCTGAGGGGCTGGAGGGGCATGCGCCCTCCCTCCGCGTGCTGCGAAAGTACCGCATCGTCTGGGGCCTGATGGCGACCAGCGGAATGTGGGCGTTGGGGGTTGCCATCTTGAGGTGATGGGGGAACGGGGCTTTGCTGACACCTTCCATCCGGCCCTTCGTACAAACACTCCGGGACGCGATGATGCGATGAAACAACAAGGACAGGAACAAGAGCATGAGCACGGGCATGAGCGGCTGATCGAAATGGTCCTCTCGCTGTATGCCTAAGTGGAGGGTCTGCGTCTGGCGTTTGAGGCCAGCGGCCTCTCTGTGGATCACGCGTTCCCGTCGCAGGGCAGCACGCTCCTGCATTATGCCGCGAGTGCGATGTGGCATGAGACGGATGACGGGCGGCTCGCGTATCTGCTCTCGCTTTCGCCCAATCTTGAGCTTCGCACCTGGCGCCACGTATGCCTGGACTGGACCCCTCTGATGCTCGCGGTGTGGGAAGGCACCTTGGACAATGTCAAAACCCTGCTGGACGCGGGGGCGGATGTGAATGCGGCGGACGGCTGTGGTTTCACCCCGCTGATCCTCGCGCAGTACGCCTTTGATTCAGAAATGCGGGCGCTCCTGGTGCTGGCCGCCGGTGCTGATCCGCTGGCGCGCGATCATAAAGGCCGCAGTTGCGAGGATCATCGGGCCTATTGGGAAGGGCTCAGCGCAAGCGATGCGCCGGAGCAGGGCGCGTGTGAAACCCTCGAACCTGGACGGGTGTTGCCGCCTTCCGGTGGGGCGTGGGGTGCCCCTTTTCACTATCGCATGCCTTTTTAATCCCAGGGCAGCGGTGATGGCGGGCGAACGGAGGGCTGGGGTTCGAGGAATGGGATGGCAGGACGCAGGTAAGGTGGAAGAGCCGTCCCGGCTCCTGGGAGCGGGGCGTGGTGGGCCGTTTGGTGATTGGCGGTGGTGGAGGTGAAGGTGTTGAGGGCGGCGGGTACCCAAGGTTGACTCGCTTAGGGCTCGTCCAACCTTGGGCTGCGGTAGGTATCCCTTTCAGGGATGGGCTTCGGGGTGATGTGGGAGTGATGGAGTGATGGAGTGATGGAGTGATGGAGTGATGGAGTGATGGAGTGATGGAGTGATGGATGGGGCCGGGTGCTGTAAATCTGGGTGGTGATGGGTGAGGAGGTGTTGGTGGGGAAGGAGATTGCCTGCGGAGGGGTGTGGCCTGAGCCGACTAAAGTCGGTACTCCAACCCTGTTTGCGGAGTCCTGGGGTGGTGAGGTGGCGCTGTTGATTGGCTGGGGTTCTAGGAAGCGGGTTGGGGGCTGCGGCATAGTTCCGCACGCGGGACCACGTGTTTTGGGGAGGTTGGAGGATGGGGGGGGTGGAGTGGATACGGATGCAGAAGGGGCGGGCTGGCTGGTCAGGTAGAGGTTGATGGAAATGTGGGGTGGCATTAGGATGGCGAAAAACTAGGTCATGACTCTGGGGGATATCTTCATGAAGAGGGCGCTGCTGACGTCGCTGCTGCTGATGGGGTGCTGGGTCTGTCCATCGGAGGGGCGTGCGCAGGGAGAGAGTGTGAAGGAGCCGGTGCCGCGCATGGAGCTGACGCCGGCGGATCTGGAGCATGGGAAGCGGCAGGTGGAGCGGATGCTGGCGGATCGGCTGGGGATGGCGGTGTATCGACGGGAGAAGGACGACCAGGCGGGCTATGTGGAGGAGAAGGATGAGATCTACAAATGGGCGGTGGAGGCGTATGCGGGGAAGTACGTGGGGGAGCGGGTGTTCTGGGAGTCGGAGGATCCGTCGGATGGGTATGCGGCCAGTCACGGCAGAGCTGACATGGTGGGCCTGAACCGGGTGAGGGTGCGCAACGTGACGGGCAGTGGCAGGGATGCGTTCGAGAAGATGTGGGCGGGCGTGGTCTTCGAGATGCACAATATGTCCCTGGGTCCGGCGTGGAGGGGCCTGTACCTGAGTGCGTTGGACGGTGCTGTGTCGGCGGATGAGTTTGCCAAAGGTTGTGCGAAGGTGGAGTGGCAGGCGATCCACAAGATGGACAAGTTCCGCCAGGAGGTGTGGCTGCCCTGGGCGGCGGCGCAGGGGGTGAAGCATGATGAAGATGTCTGGCGGTGGCGGGACCAGGATGACTTTGAGAAGTGGCTGGCGCACTACTACGACCCGGAGGACTATCCCTGGAGGCCGTACCGGGAAAATTATGATCACGTGAGGCAGTGGAAGGACTACTATCGGGAGCGGTTCAAGGTATTTGCGCCGCTGCGGCCGCGTGAGGCCAAGTGAGGTGCGGTGGATCGACGGTCATGGACGTCTGTAGATGGAGAGAGGCGGAGGGGGGCGGAGGCGTGAGGGCGCAGTGGAGGCGGCAAGCCCTGAAGTTTTAAGTTTGAAGTCTGAGCCTTGATGCTGCGGAGGCTATTTCTTTTCTGGGGTCAGAATGTTTTCGAAGTGCTCGCGCATGTAATCGTAAGAGGATGAGGTTTCCTCGTACCAGGACTCGAAGGTGCTGAGGTGGTCGTGGCTCCAGAAATGGGGGTGAGAGGGGATGCCGCGGGACCGGGCCCAGGGGCGCCAGGTTTGGTGGTAGAACTGTTCGACCTGCTTGTCGACGGACCATTGCAGGCGGGCGTACTCGCGTACGGCGGCGTCGATGGAGACCTGGCGGGAGTAAACGAGGTGTACGAGGTGGTCTCGCTCGGGTGCGCGGCTCATTGTGAGCATTTCGTAAACGAATCGAGCCCAGGCGTGCTCGAGTTTTTTGGTCTTGACCTGTGGCAGGGGGCGCAGGCTGACGGAGTAGAGCCCGTGGAAGTAGGGGGAAGTGGAGTCGCTGCTGCTCTCGTGGGGCGGGGGGCGGTGGTCCCAGAAGACGCGCTCGTTGACGTAGATGCCGGCGAAGGCGCGCAGCGCCCATTGCCAGGGGGCGTCGGACTCGGTGATGTATTGGGTGACGGGGCTGCCCTCTGCCCGGTAGACGGCTATCTCGGGGCGGTCCTCTAGCATGCGCTGGAACTGCTTCCGCCCGTGCTTGAGGTCATCGGCCGTGGGCTCGGCGGCGATGACGCGCATGGAGGCGATGGTCAGCAGGACGAGGGTGATGTGGCGGGGGAGCGACATGGATCAGACAGGATTAACAAGATTTCTGAAGGATTGACAAGATGGGGAATTGGGAATGAGGGCTTAGGGGATGTGGAACTGCGGGATTTGGGCATAGAGGAGGTCCGGGGTTGGGATGGGAATGGTATGACCACGGAGGGCACGGAGTTTCACAGAGGAGTGATTCTTTTGGACGGAGTTGGCGGAATTGGGAGTTGATGGATGGAGAAGATTTTTGCCAACGTTTCGCAGCGCAGGGGTGTCCATGTGTGGGGGAGGGGATCCCTTTAGCGCGCTATGAAGACGTTTGGACTTGTCGTGGTTTTGATCTGCCTTGGGGGTGTGGCGAGTTTGCCGGTGTACGGTGAACAGCGGTGGTCGTCGCCTGACCATGCCTGTACGGTGGAGCTGGTCTCCAAGTCGCCGGGCGGGGAGGTGCGGCTGATGGCTGCCTCAGGAGGTGCGGCGGCGGCGGTGGTCACGGATTCTCCGTTGATTGAGTCTCCCGTGTCGCGTGAATACGGCGGGGTGGCGTGGTTCAGTGATGTGACGCCGAGATGGGTGGATGGGCGCTATCTTGTCTTTGAGGGCGAGGACCGGCTGGCGGTGGTCGATGCGGTGGAGAAGCGTCTGATTCTGAATACCGCGTTTGAGGCGCTGGTGAGAGCTCCTGCGGGTGACCGATGGATGGCGATCAAGTATCGGCCGATTGGCAGGAAGCAGGAGACGATCCCCGCGAACTTCCGCGATACGCTCTATGTGATCGACCTGCCGCAGGTGATCAAGGCGAGTGTGGAGAGGAAGGAGGAGCAGAAAGAGAAGGCTCCGGTGATTCCGTTTTCGCACCTGAGGGCGGTGGTGCTGCCGGGGCATGCGGTTGCCCGCCCGGTGTGGAAGTCTGCCGGGGATTTTGCTGTCGCTGTGTGGACGGGGGCTGGGGCGGAGACGTTTGGCTTTGAGGCGGAGGATCTTCGTCTGAAAGGGAAGACGCCGGTGGAGGTGCCGTTGAGTGATGAGGCCGTGAGGTCGGCTTGGATTGTGAAGACGGTGCCGCGGTGAGCGGGCATTCCATAGACAGGATTGACAAGATTTCTGAGGGATTAACAGGATTGGGGATAGGTGGGAGATGCAGGGCGGGGAGGGAGGGGGCGGCGTGGAGGTGGAAGTTCAAGTTCAGAGGCGTGGGCTGGGGGAGCTATCAGATGCTGCTGGTGGCACTGGGGATGAGGAAATATGGCGTGGGCTGGGTGGGCCGATGGCTGGGGAGTTCGGTTCGACGGTGATGCAGTGATGAGGTAAGGGGTCGATGAGCGGGGGGATGGCTGGGTGAGTCAGTGCGCTGGTGGGGGGCGGCATGGAGGAGCGGGGTGATGGGACGTTTGAGGCGTGACCGCATCAATGCGGAACTCCAACCACGGTGCGGGTGTTGTTTGGTACTTGTGGCCGATGGGCGCTGCTGGGGGCTTTCTGGTGTGGCGACTGAGCCGACTGAAGTCGGTACTCCAACCCGGCTGGCGGAGGCGGCGGGAGGATTCGAAAGTCTGTGGCAGGGGAGCAGGTGATCGAAGCGTTGCCGGAAATTGCAGCATTGAAACTAGCCCCCGACCCCAAGTCAAAACCGGAGCCGTCTGCCGAGTCGGCGGCGCCTGTGGGTGGAGCTAAGAAGCCCGATGTCTCTTCTACTGCGAGGCCGCAGGCAGGAACCTCGACGCCCGCCTCAACTGCCGCTCAATCGGAGAAGTCGCTCTCACGGTTTGCCTGGCCAGCGGCGGCATTGGTTGCCATCATCGGGGTTTTGGTATCTTGGTGGCGGCTGAAGCGGTGATCGGGGGGGCTGTGCATCAATGGGAGCGGCATGGAGGAAAGGGGTGATGGCACATTTGAGGGTGACCGCATCAATGCCAATGCCATCAGGGAAAAGATAGCCTTGCTGATTTGCATTGGTGAGCCTCGGAGCCGCGATGGCGCATCCGCTATACTTATGGCAGGGCTGCCACTTCAGAAGGGCCGAAGGTCCGGCGTGATGCCAGCCTTGGGCAACGCCCAAGGAATAGATGACAAACCAACCCCTGAGGGCTCAAGGCCCGGTCTCATCAAGCCTGCCCACGACGAACATCCCTGAATGACGCCGGGCCTACAGCCCTCCCTCTTCTAGAGGGTTGACTAACCTTGGGCGTTGCCCAAGGCTGGCATGAGACCGGGCCTTCGGCCCTCAGCTCGTTCGCAAAGGGAGACAATGGGCCTCGCCACTTTTTCCCTGATGGCAATGGACTAAAGTCGGTACTCCAACGGGGAGGAGTTTTCAGTTTCAAGTTTTCAGTTTTCAGCGAATGCACTGATCGCCGAAACCCCTCAACCGCAGGACACAGGGTTGGCCTCTCTTTGCAAAGCAACTCCCCTGCCCATTGTCAGCGTAGTGTCACCGGGCACCCGCTGAAAACTGAAAACTCTCCGCCGCTGGAATCCAACAACGTTCTTGCTATCTCTCAAAAGTGCGCTAAGCTGTAAGCGCCATGCCCGTACTGGAGAATCCACGTCATGAAGCGTTTGCGCAGGGGGTTGCGTCGGGATTGACGGCGGTGGAGGCTTATGAGCGGGCGGGGTACCGCGGGGGTGGCAGTCATGCCTGGCGGTTGCATGGGACGGAGGAGGTGCGGGCGCGGGTGAGGGAGTTGCAGGAAATCACGTCGGCGCGGGCGGGAATGAGCCGGGAGGAGGCGGTGGCGATGTGCATCGAGATCCTGAAGGCGCCGCCGAGTGCGGCGCATCTGGAGCATCCGCTGTGTGAGCTGAAGATGGGGAAGGACGGGCCTTATGCGATCTTCCCCGACAAGCGCGGGGTGATGGAGCGCCTGGCGAAGATGCTGGGCTGGGATGAACCGGAGAAACACGATGTGCAGCTGACGGGGCCGCGTGGGGTGCTGGCGGCGGTGATGGGGAGAGGGAAGAGGGAAAAGGGGTAAGGGAAGAAGGGTTAGGAATGAATAAAGGGAACCGCTGACGGACGTTAACTGGACGCTGACGATGAGGTGGAGACAGGATTAACAAGATTTTTGAAGGATTAACAAGATGTGGAGAGGGAGCCACTGATGGGCACTCATGGAACACTGATGATGAGGTTTAGACAGAATTGACAGAATTTGAGGAATTAGGGTTTGGCTTCGAATGACGGACGTGGCTTTGGCAACGCCTGTGGCGTACCCTGTTTCTTCAGAACCATTGGTGTTTCATCAGTGGTTTCAGAAATCCCAATTCTGTGAAGCGGTTTGTTCTCTGTGGTTTTGAAGTGCTTGAACCTTGGATTTGAAAGGGAAAATACGATGAAACAACACGATCGATACATGCAGAAGGCGGACAATGGGCAGGCGTTTCGCGATGCGATCATCGCGGCGGGGGAGGCGGAGCGGGGGAAGAAGCGGAGGTCTGCGGGCAGTCCGCAGGGGGCTGCGGCTCCGGTGGCGCAGACGGTGCCGGTGCCGGCGGAGCGTCGCTCTGCTCTGCTGGGTGGTCCGGCGCCCTCGCGGTCGAGCAGCATGGGGCCGGAGAAGAAGAAACAGCGTGGGTCGGGGTCTCTCTTGATGATGTGATGGATGCCGTGAGCGGGGAGTGGACAACGGAGGAGCTGAGGGAGTTCGAGGAGTGCATCTCCTCGAAGTCCTGGCGCATGCACCACCTGTACCAGATCCTGCCGGAGGAGGGGGCGGTGATGGTGCCCTTCACCCTCCGGCCGGAGCAGGCGCAGTTCATGCGGGAACGGCATACGCGGAACTTTGTGCCGAAGGCGCGCAAGCTGGGGATGTCCACCTTCATTGTGCTGGACTACCTGGACACGTGCATCTTCACGCCGAACACGCTGTGTGCGCACATCGACAAGAAGGAGGCGGATGCGAAGGACAAGCTGCACATTGCCCGCATGGCGTGGGAGGCGGGCCCGCGGCATCCGGATCCGGCGCTGGCGGAGCTGTGGCGCTGGATCCAGGAGGAGAATCCACTGGTGAAGGACAACGGCGGGTGCCTGGAGTGGGCGAACGGGAGCAGCCAGAGTGCGGATGTGAGCTTTACCGGTGGGACGCCGCAGCGGCTGCATGTGTCTGAGTACGGGCCGATCGCGGCGCAGAAGCCGGCGAAGGCGGCGGAGATCAAGCGAGGGTCGATCAATGCGGTGCCGCTGACGGGGATCATCGACATCGAGACGACGATGGAGGGCGGGCGGTTTGGCGAGTGTTACGCGCTCTTCAAGCTTTCGCTGGAAGGGGCGGGGCGGGAGATGACGGCGCTGGACTGGCGGCTGCACTTTTTCTCCTGGGTGAACCACCCGAGCTATGCGCTGCCGGGGCGGGTGCCGCAGCGGGCGGAGACGGCGCGGTACTTTGAGGGGTTGCGGGAGACGCACGGCATCGAGGTGTCGCCGGAGCGGCAGGCCTGGTACGAGGTAAAACGTCGCGAGCAGGGGGAGGACATGTTCCAGCAGTTCCCCACGGTGGTGGAGGAGTGCGACCGCCATGTGGTGGCGGGGCAGATCTACCCGGAGATGACGCGCCTGCGGGCGGCGGGGCGGGTGCGGGAGTATGTGCCGGAGGTGGGGCTGCCGCTGTACACCTTCTGGGACCTGGGCAGCAGTGACAATACGGCGGGCTGGCTGGTGCAGCCGGCGGGCAAGGATGTGAACTGGCTGGACTGGGCGGCGGGGGAGGGCAAAGGGGCGGCGGGTGTGGCCGGGGTGATCCGTGCGTGGGAGCGGGCGCACGGGCCAGTGGCGGGCCACTACCTGCCGCATGATGCGGAGATCACGGACAAGGGCAGCGGGAAGACGTACCGGCAGCAGTTGATCGATGCGGGCATCCCCTCACAGATGATTCATGTGGTGCCTCGAACCCCGGACGTTTGGGTGGGGATCAATGAGCTGCGCAAGATCCTGCCGCACTCGTGGTTTCATCTGCGGACGGACATGGAGCAGCACAGTGAGACGGGAGCGAAGCTGCCCTCTGGCGTGGGCCGACTGGAGGGGTATCGACGGATGCCGCAGACGAGCAGCGGGGTGCTGCGGGATGCGCCGCTGCATGACCTGTGCTCGCACACGGCGGATGCGGCAAGGACCTTTGCGGAGGCGCGCGCGGCGGGGTTTATCCGCGGTGGCGGAGGTGGACGTGTGGGGGGAGCGGGGGTGGGTGTGAAGGTGACGGCGGGGTATGGGGGGAGCCGGGGGAAAATTAGGAATTAGGAATGATGAATTAGGAATGAATGCAAGGGAACCGCTGACGGACGCCAACGGGACGCTGACAATGAGGGAGAGACAGGATTAACAAGATTTTTAAGAGATTAACAAGATGGGGTTTTGGGGTGGGGAACCCCTTGTGGGTACTGACGGAACGCTGGGATGAGGATTGGACAGAATTAACAGAATTTACGGAATTGGGTTTAGCTTCGAATGACAGACGTGGCTGTGGCCGAATAGGGGTAAGCTGTGTTTCTTGAAAACTATTAGTGTTTCGTTTGTGAATATCAGTGGTTTCTTTCCGCCGTATTTTTGTCAATTTTGTTAATTCTGTCTAAAAGGCATTCCTCTGTGTTCTCTGTGGTTGGTTAGGGATGTTACTTTTAACTTTTCACTCTTAACTTTTCACTGCGTGAACGAAGCGATGGATGCGAACACACGACTGACTCCAGTAGAGCTTGCGGCTCGTGTTTACGAGCTGGAGCCTTGTGCGAGGACGTTTCGGGAGGATCTGGAGGGGCATTTGATCAATGGGTATGTGTTCAGCACGCCGGAGCTCTTTTTGATGGGGCGGGCGGTGGATTCCTCGGCGCCGTATGAGGTGGTGACGGATCCGTGGCAGGTGTTTGCGCGGGAGCGGTGCGATGCGTGGCTGTGCTACCTGGCGGCGGGGGATCTGACGCAGATGCCGGGGCTGATCCCTTATGAATTGCCGAAAATAGGATTTGAGCGGGGGAATATCTTGCGTTACTATCGGTATGGGAGATTAACGAACAAGATTCTATGCTCGACCACCCTGATACACTCGGCGGCCCGTATTTCGACCGCGACCTGATCGGCCCTGATGGGCGCTTGAACCGCTTTTGCAAAGGTCAGTCTGCCCCCAAGCAGACGGCGACGCAGAAGAAGGCGGAGCTGAAGAACCTGGAGCTGATGGAGAAGATGCTGAAGCAGAAGCCGGAAAAGATGCCGGAGATCAACATCCCTCCTGCCCCGGAGCCGGTGGCGATTCCTCCTGCGCCCTCACAAAGCAGCGCGGATGTGGAGGACGCCGACCAGGAGGCACGCCGCGCGGCGGGCAAACGCTACGGGCTGCTGCGTACGACGTATGCGGGCGCGACGGGCGGCTATGGCGGGAGCAAGCCGCTGGGGGGAGTGAGGTCGCTGCTTGGATAAAGGGTCAAGGGGTAAGGGAAGAGGGATAAGGGTTTAGGGTGCCGCAAGCGGCACGTTGAGGCGCTACGCTGGTTTAGGCGGGCTGCGCCCTGGTTTAGGGACTGAGGTGCTGGGTGGTTGATTGCTGAGCCTTTGCGCTGGATCAGGCAAAGCGATGCGTGAGTCTTCTCGTCCGAAAGGGCACGTTGCGCCTTTGGCGGTCATTTCCTAAATCCGCCGCAGGCGGGACTGCCCTTTTGCCTTGACCCTCTTCCCTTATCCCTGCGGTCGGGAAGCCGATAACATATACAACAAGCTCAATGACGAACACGAACACCACCGACTCCAACGCCCGCAAGAAAGCTCTCACCGACCGCATCATGCTCCGCTGGCAAGCGGCGCAGGCGGAGAGGGGGCCTTGGCTGGGGCTGTGGCAGCAGATGGCGGACTATGTGCGGCCCAATCGATCCACGGTGAAGGGGCGGATGGATGCGCCGAGTCTGGCGGGGTTTGAGTCGGTGTTTGATGGGACGGCGATCTCGGCGAACATGACGCTGGCGTCTGGGTGCATGTCGCGGCTGACGCCGGCGCAGACGCCGTGGTTTGCGTTTGATCCGCCGCGGGAGCTGCGCCAGAGCGATGCGGCGAAGCGCTGGTATGCGGAGTGCTCGGAGATTGCGCTGGAGGCGCTGGCGACCTCGAACTTCTACACGGAGCTGCATGAGGCGTACCTGGATCGCGGGGCGTTTGGCACGTGCTGTCTGCATGTGGAGGGGACAATGAAACATCCGCTGAACTTCAAGGCGCATGACATCGGGACGTATGCGTTTCTCAATGGCGCGGACGGCATGGTGGACACGGTGTTCCGCGAGCTGACGTACACGGCGCGGGAGGCGGCGCAGGTTTATGAGGTGAA
This sequence comes from Verrucomicrobium sp. BvORR034, assembly GCF_000739635.1. Classification (GTDB taxonomy): domain Bacteria; phylum Verrucomicrobiota; class Verrucomicrobiia; order Verrucomicrobiales; family Verrucomicrobiaceae; genus Verrucomicrobium. The sequence goes on from NZ_BATQ01000038.1 coordinate 12,520, forward strand.
GGAGCTGCCGGAGTGTCTGCAACGGGTGCTGCTGGAGCCGGGCTCGTCCCAACAGGGGGAGCGGCACGACTTTCTGCATGTGATCTACCCGCGGGAGGATGCGGAGCGGGATGGCTCGAAGATGGACGGGGCGAACAAGCCGATCGCCTCCGTGCACATCCATGTGAAGACGCGCACGATCGTGCGGGTGGGTGGGTACGAGGAAATGCCGACGATCGGTTCGCGGTATCTGCGCTGGGGCACGGGGGCGTACGGGATCTGCCCCACGTGGCAGGCGCTGCCCGAGGCGCGCCAGCTCAATGAGCTGCAGAAGAACCTGGATGTGCTGGCGGAGGTGGCGGCGTTCCCGCGCCTGCTCCTGCCGGATGACATGGAGGGGGAGGTGGACCTGCGGGCGACGGGAACGACTTATTTCAAAGATCCCAATCGCGTGCCGCGGGAGTGGCTGACGCAGGGGCGGTATGATGTGGGGCTGGATCGGGTGAAGGCGCGGCAGGAGGCGATCAAGTCTGCGTTTCACGTGGAGCTCTTCCAGATGTGGGCGGCGATCACGAAGCAGATGACGGCGTATGAGGTGGGCGAGCGGGCGCAGGAGAAGGTGGAGCTGTTCTCGCCGACGTTCACGCTGCTCTCCACGGAGATGTACGGGCCGATCCTGCGGCGGGTGTTTTCCCTGCTGATGAGGCAGGGGGTGTTCCCCATGCCGCCGGAGGAGGCGGTGCACCAGAATGAGCGGGGGATGTGGGCGGTCTCGGACCCGAAGCTGCGCTACACCTCCCGCCTGGCGCTGGCGCTGAAGGCGGTGAACAACCAGGCGCTGAATCGCGTGCTGGGCATGATGGGTCCGGTGATGCAGTTCAACCCGGCGGTGGCAGACAACCTGAACTGGGATGTGGCCATGCGCGACATCGCGCTGAATGAAGGCGTGCCGGTGGAGTGGATGCCGTCTGAGGATGAGGTTGGGCAGCTGCGCAAAGCACGCGCGGAAGCGCAGATGCAGGCGGAGGGGATGGCGGCGGGAGGGCCTCAGGGGGCTGGCGGGGCAAAGTGAAAAGTTAAGAGTGAAAAGTGAAAAGTGGGGGAGAGGGAAGTTGAGATGTGCCGCAAGCGGCACGTTGAGACGGCTGCGCCTGGTTGAGAAATTTCCGGGTGCTGGGCGAAGCTGAACTTTTCACTTTTTACTGACGCTACTTTTTACTTCGGTGCCACCCGACTGAGGTTCTAGCTACTAACGACTCACAACAGCAAAACAGAATGACCTTTGAAGAAAAGCTATTTGGGAAGCCGGAGGAGGCTCGGCGGTTTCGGGAGGCGGCGCGGGCGGTGTTTGGGTCTGCGGAGGGGCGGCTGGTGCTGGCGATGCTGTGTCGCGCGGCGCATCCGCTGCAGCATACGCAGGGTATGACGGAGCATGAGCACGGGCAGTGTGAGGTGGTGGCGACGCTGTGGCGGTTTGGCTCGGCGGAGGCGGGGATTGCGGGAGGGGAGGGAATTAGGAATTAGGAATTAGGAATTAGGAATTAGGAATGTGGAGTGATGGAGTGATGGAGTGATGGAGTGATGGAGTGATGGAGTGATGGAGTGATGGAGTGATGGAGTTTTTTCTTATGAAGACGAATCGAGTTGATGAGGGGACGGGTGAGGTGGGGCTGTCTGCGGGGCGGAAGAAGAGGGGGAAGGCGGAGGTGCCAGTTGCGAAGGAGACGGGGATGGAGGCGGAGACTGGGACTGGGATTCCGCCGTGTCCGGTGGAGGATCCGCGCTATGGGGACAAGACGGTGGCCGTGGTGGCGTGGTTCAAGGAATATCGGCCGGAGGAGTTTGCAAGGCGGTATGCGGGGAGGCGATTTTTCGGACAGGATTGACAGGATTTTTTAGGATTAACAAGATGGGGACAGGGGTGGGGAACCACTTCTGGGTGCGGAGGGGGCGCTGATGGAGAAGGTTTTAGACAGAATTAACAGAATTTACGGAATTAGGGTTTGGCTTCGAATGACGGATGGGGCTGAGGCCGAACAGGGGGGCGAGCCGTGTTTCATAAGAACTATTAGTGTTTCGTTAGTGAACATCTGTGGTTTCTTTCTGGCGTAATTCTGCAAATTTTATCAATTCTGTCTAATGGCATTCCTCTGTGGCTTTTCAGTGTTTGGTTTTTGGCTTTTAACTCATAACGAATAATGTCTAACTCTTAACTTATAACTCATGATGATGATGCTCGGACGATTGGTGATGGAAGAGGCTGCGGATGTGGCTGGCGGGACTGGTGCAGGTGGTGCAGGTGGCGGTAGTGCTGCGTCTGCGGAGGCTGCGAGCGCTGGGGACTTTGATTTCCGGGCGCTGGCGAATGAGAGGGGGGAGTTTGTGGAGGGGTGGCAGGATCGGTTGCCCTCGCAGTTTGATGCGTCGCGGGCGACGCTGGCGAATTACCGCTCTTTTGACAAGCTGGCGGAGGCGTTCATGGAGAACAAGCGGGCGGCGATGACGCGCACGGAGGGCATGATCCGTCTGCCGGGGAAGGAGGCGAAGCCGGAGGAGATTTCGGAGTTTCACAAGGCGCTGGGGGTGCCGGGGAAGCCGGAGGACTATGGCCTGAAGCAACCGGAGAATCTGCCGCCAGGCACGGAGTGGAATCCGGAGTTTGCGGATGCCTTTGCGGGGGCGGCGCACAAGCTGGGCCTGACGAAGGCGCAAGTGGAGGGGCTGTCTGCCTGGCACCTGCAGGAGACGGTGGGCCGCATGCAGAGTGTGGAGGTGGAGGGCCAGCGTCTGTTTGAGCAGGAGCAGTCTGAGCTGCGGCGGATCTTTGGCGGGGACTATGAGAAGCGCATGGTGGATGCGCGCCGCGCGGCGATGACGCTGGGCCTGCCGGATGACCATCCGGTGTTCTACCGGGCGGACTCGATCAAGGCGATGGCGCGCCTGGCGGATCTCATCAGCGAGGACCGACTGATCTCGCCGACGCAGGTGCAGAACAAGTTATCCCCTGAAACCGCGGCGCGGGATGTGATGACGAATCCGGATCATCCGGACTACAAGGCGTACTATGACCCCGCGCACGGGCGGCACCGGGAGGTGGTTTCGTGGGTGAATGGGCAGATGAAGAGGGCATATGGTGGGTAGGGCGTGGGAGGGCGGTTTGGAGGAGGTGAGATGGTTGGGAGTTGGTCGCTCCGGAGCTCAGTGCGTCAGTGGGCAGTGGGCAGTGGGCAGTGCGTCAGAGGGTGATGGTTGGATGTTGGGCGCGGGAATGGGGTCTGGGGCGTGCCATGCGATGGGCCCTACCGCTTCGCGGTAGCGTGGTGGGGTGATTGTCCACGGGTAGCCCTCGTTAAACTCGGTCGACCAGTGGCTATTCGTGGTGAACCCTCCGGGTTCGGGGAGGGGCGTTGGCGGTTGGGGGGGCGCAAGCGGCCTGTTGAGGCGCGGTGATGGTTGAGACGGTGCCGCTCTGGGCGGCACCTGGTTGAGACGCTACGCTGGTTGAGACGGGCTTCGCCCTGGTTTAGGGGAGGTGGGTGTGCTGGGGTGAGGAGATCGTGATGGGAGGAGAGGGGCGTGAGACTGACCGCATAAATG
>NZ_BATQ01000037.1 GCF_000739635.1 Verrucomicrobium sp. BvORR034
GTTCTGGCGCCAGTTGTCCATGGCCAGGGGCAGGGTGGCGCGGAAGGCGTCCAAGAGGCAGGCGACGCTGCTGCGGTGGCGGATCTCGGCGGTGAAGATGAGCTCGTCGCCGAGGCTCTTCCAGAGCAGGACCTTGGGAGGGGGCGTCAGATCGGCCTGGGTGGCCTTCTTGGCGAGTTCAGCGTCGAGAAGCTGGGGGAAGTCGGTGAAGAAGGAGAGGAAGAGGCTGAGCCAGTCCTGCGTGGTGCCAGCCTGGAATTGCTGCTTGTACTCGGTGGAGCCGACGATGTCCACGCTCAGGAAGAGCTTGAGCTTGGGCCGTACCAGTTCCTCGAACTCGCCCAGGGTGAGATTGGTCTGGAACTTCATGCCCGCCGCCCGTGCTCACCTTGTTGTTCTGACGGTTGCTATTGCTGCTGTTGAGACCTGTCAGGGCAGTCCGAGATTGGCCTTCTGAATCTCAATCACAGGCTCGGAGACCTGATAGCGGCCGACCATGAGGGGGATGCTGCCGCCAGTCTCCTGCCAGTCGCGGCGGAATCGCTCCTCGGGCATGAGGAAGCCGGCGGCGAACCAGTTGGCCTCCCACTCGACGCGGTCGCTGCCATCGCGGTTCACACGGATGGCCTTGGCACCGACCCCGGCATGGAGGAAGTAGTGCCCGAGCTCATGGGCGACGGTGAAGCGGTTGCGGAGGTTGCCCACATTAGGGGAGATGCGGATGACGAACTTGGGGTCTTGTTCCGTGCCGACGTGGTGTGGGAAGACTTCAAGCGAGCCGCCGTCGGTGGCTTCGAGCCAGGACTGGTAGCGGATGATGCCGCCGAGCCGGCGTACGAGAGGCTCAAGGTCCTGACCAGGCTCGTAGCCGAGTCGTGCGGAGACATCTGCCGCGAGCTTCAGCACTGCGACCTTGGACAAACCGGAGGCGACGGGGGACTCGAAGTCAGAGATATCGGCGGCGGGCATGGGGAGGGGCGAGACTCTCTGCTCTGGGGTGTCTGGTGCTGGGACAAAGGCCAACAAATAAGATACGAGTATGGATACTCTGTGGTCGAGGGGGATGTCAAGGGCGGGTGAGGGGCGAGGGATGTGGGCGTGAGCAGGGGCGAAGGGACGCTGGCGCAAAAAAAGCAGAGCCTGAGGAAAAACCGTGCGCACGGGACTGGACTTTGGCTATTTTGACGATGGTGTTGTGACCAGACGGGAGTCTGGGGAATTGAAAGATCGTGCTGCTATGAGTGTGTTTCGTCCCATCAAAGCCATCAAGGATTCCAAGCTCTATCTGCGTCTGGTGGCGCTGGAGGAGGCGGAGCGGACAGAGTCGGCTCATGAAGATGGCGAGGTGGCGAAGCTGATGCTGAATGTGAAGGCGGTGGTGAAGAACGCAGAGATCATCAGCGAACACGTGATCACCCATATGCCGCAATATACGCTGCATAACGGGAGGCATCTCTGGAACGTGCTAAGCTATGCCGAGGAGCTGGCGGGTGAGAGTATCGAGGAGTTTAGTGCGCTGGAATGTGCCTTGCTGATCATGGCAGTGTTTGTGCATGACCTGGGCATGGTGCCGGATGCTGAGGAGGTGAGGGCCTGGGAGGACTCCAATGCGAAGACACCGGAGGCGGAGGCGTGGCAGACGTATTGCGCGGGGCACCCTCTGTGGACGCAGCGGGAGAAGCTGTCGGTGGAAAAGGAGAAGGAAAGGAAGCAACTGCTGGGCAAGGTGCGAGCCGACTACTTGCGCGAGACGCATGCCGATGAGGCGAAGCCGCTCGGCGGGTTGAATCGAATCAACAGGTGGCTGGAGCGGCTTGAGGGATTCGATCCCAAGTTGCTGGAGTATCGGGGGCTGAATTATCGCGGACCGCTGGCACTGCTGGCCATGAGCCATGGCCAGTCAGTGGACTGGCTGCCGGAACGGTTGACGACGTGCAAGGAGGTGTCGCTGGAGAAGGGGGACGTGTACCACCATGATGTGGGCGGGGAGCACATCAACTGGCCCTATCTCTCCTGGATGTTGCGCCTGGCAGACATCATGGATTTTGATGCGAGTCGCACGCCGGCGGTGGTGTTTGAGCATCTGGGGATTGATGATGCGGTGAGTGTGAGGGAGTGGCAGAAGCATCTCTCCATCGCGAGTGTGAGCTTCTTAGCAGACGCTGAAGGGCCGAAGGTCCGTTACGTTTGCAACAAGTGCCCTTCGCCACGGGTGGAGAAGGCCATCCATGAGTTTGTGGGCTGGATCAATCTTGAGTTGGGACATGTGGCGACCGAGCAGGCGAGAGGTTCGCGACACTACGAGAGCCGGAAGGAAACGCTGCAACTCAAGCTGCCTGAAAAGGCGGAGGTGAAGATCAATGCGCGGGAGGGAAACTATGAGTACCTGGATGTTTCCTTTACCCTGGAGAGAGATGCGGTGATGGAACTGCTGATGGGTGAGGCTCTCTATGGGGATCACAACCTGGCGCTGCGGGAACTGGTGCAGAATGCGCTGGATGCGCTGCATCTGCGGGACATGCGCAGCCAGTTGCGGGAGAAGCTCAGGGAGGCGGGGGGGCTACACGAAGCGCCACCTGTGGAGCCGGTGGGAGCTTCAGAGAAGCTGGAGGTGCACGTGACCTGGGGGCATGACGCGCATGGCCGGGCCTGGATCAAGGTGAAGGACAACGGGGTGGGCATGACCAAGGGGCAGATTGAGAAGTTCCTCACCCGCATTGGCAAGAGCTACTACAAGAGCCCCGAGTTCAAGCGCGAGCAGAAGCTCATGAAGGAGCATGGGCTGCTGTGCACGACGATCTCACAGTTCGGCATCGGGTTCCTCTCCAGCTTCATGCTGGCGGACAAGGTGGAGGTGGTGACGCGGGCTGGTGGGCGCGTTGGGGATGATGAGCACACTCGAAGGGTGGTGGTGGATGGGCCGCATGGGATGATTGCGATCTATCCGGTGGCGGGAGGTGAGGGCGGGTTTTCGGACGGGACGGGGACGGAGGTGACGTTGTGGTTGAAGGGGGAGTTGAAATTCGAGCCGTGGGACCGAGAGGCGGTGATTTATGATTTGCGATACCATCACTATGAAATTGGGAAGAGTGAAAAGTGTCGTAAGCGCTATAGCGATGTAATTGATCCGGCGCTCGAAGTGGGGAAGTACTTTATTTGGCCCTTATATACGGTGAGTCTAGAAGAGGCAGCCATGGGCGAGATGCCATTTGTCTTAGATGAGCAGTTTCATTTTCAGGAGTTGCTCCCAATTAATGTTGGAGAAGTGGATCGAGCCGCTGTGGAATGCGGATCGCCGGAGATTGATTTGACGAAGTTGGATTGGGATCCTGTGACCTGGACGGACTCAAAGGCCACGGGGAGTCGAGTGCGTTATGCCGTTCCCAGAGCGAAAGGGTGTTCACAAGACTTTGAAACTTGGAAAAACCGTCCCAACCTGATGCCAAAAGGTGTGTCCCAAGCGCTCTTGCAGTCCATTGTCGAGCTTCAACTTCCAAAACGCGGGCGTATGCGTATGTTGGTAAATGGAGTCCACGTCCCCGAGTTTGATGAATATTCCCATTCCTCCGATCTGCGAGAGATCTTAGATGAATTGGCGGAGCGCCCTGGCGTGGGGGGGATCTGCTGGTGGGATCTTCGTGGTGAAGCGACGATGCGCCTGCGAGCAGATCGACAGGCCCCCACCCGACTGCAGGACGAAGTTACAATGCAGATGCAACGAGACATGTTGAGACGGGCTGCTGACGCATTGAAGCCTGAAGCGGTGGATTCTTGGCGCTGGCTAAACCATGCCATGGGGCAGGGTGTCGCTTGTCCGGAGATAGGGGGCATTGAGTCTGATTGGGCTAATCAGGTGAATCTGCCTTTTGACCCTATGCTGTGGAGTTGCTGTGTAACTCAAGGCCTTCGTTGGGAGCGTCGCTTCCAGTGGGAGACCGAGAACGTCGAACGAGGATTGTGTCTGTCGCTCCTTCGCGCGCATGCCATTGGCAAAAAGATCTCTAAAAAGCTCACGCTCATTCATAGTGGGTGCGATCTGTATCAGATTACTATGGACTTTACGCGGGCGTTGGCAATCTCGCTTGGTCGCGGTATAGATGCTGACAATCTGACAGAGGTTGCAATAGAGGAAGAATACGGATTGGACTTCTGCGGCAATCTTGTGGATGCTTGTGAAAGAGGCGCTCGCTTGTGCTCGGTGTATCCAACTGATACTGCCTATACATGTTTTGTCTCGTCGAATTGGCTGAGTGAAGCATTCTGGCCCTCGGTGGAAGCAGGAGTGCCGTTTCTGAAACTGGCAGGTGCGAAGGGAAGGCTCTCCCAACTGTATTTGCTGGGCCCAATGGAGCTTTCCTCGATTTCTTCCGAGCCACCAGGTTGGTTAGCTGTCAGGGAATATGATCTGATCGCGCCATGGACGGGTGTCCCGCTTGGTAGATTGCGCCAGCTTTGGCCTGCTGATGACAATGAACACGAGAGGCGTGCAAGACTCATCCTCCCATTCCTCTTTGGCGAAGAGATCCTAAAGCATGTGCCGCTTGATCAGCTTTCCGGAAATCTTGAGGTTCCCGATCTCTTGATGTGGATGCCACACCCTCGACAAATGGGATGGCGGTTCGATGACGAGTCTCATACTGTTGAGGACTGGAACGAAGGCAGCCTCAGTGCCCTTTGGGACATTGAGAAAGGCACGGTGGTGTATGCGCCGGGCCTGCATGACCGGGAATCGATCCGGAAAGAAGGGGTGTCTTTGAACAAGCTACTGGGGATGAAAAAGTAGGGTGGTTGCCGACGCGGGCGATTTCTTCCCTTGTTGCAGCAATGTAGAAGAGCCGTCCCGGCTCTTGGGGGGTGATTCGGCGGTGTGGGGTCGAGAGACGTGGGGGCGTTGTCGGTGATGGGGTGGGAGGATGTGATGGCGGCTTCCGCACCTGAGCTTTGCGAGGGCGGGTACCCAAGGTTGACTCGCTTAGGGCTCGTCCAACCTTGGGCTGTGGTAGATATCCCTTTCAGGGATGAGCTTCGAGAGGGTGGTGGTGGAGAGGCGGATGCGATGCGTTGGAGGACGACCGGGATTCCGTCGTCCCATCCGGGACGGGAGGGTGTGGGTGTGGGGAGGGTTCCGGTGGTTCCCGGCCCGGGGACAGGCCTTCACCGACCGGCTAAGGTCCAACGTCCCTCCGGGACGGGGATTTTGGGGAGCGCACGCATCTTGCGGGCTGTTCCTGGCATCTTGCCGGGGCCGCGAGGTGGCAGATGGCCGAAGGAGGACGTGGTTCGAGGAATGATAGGACGGTGCTGCAGGCAAGGTGGAAGAGCCGTCCCGGCTCTTGGGCGTGGGGCGTGTGCAGGGCGGGGTGGGTTGTCGGTTGTGTAGGGTGAAGTGCACATTGCTGCGACGCCCTTCGGGGTCGGGGGATTGCTTTTGGGCGACCGGAGGTGTCAGTCGCTACGCTCCCTCAACCGTCCGGCTAATGGGTGTGATGCCTCCTGCATCGGGGCGGGGGCAAGCGGCGGGTTGAGGTGGCCGCGAGCAGGAGTGCCGCGCCTCATCTATCGCGGGGGATGTTGGTGGTGGGACGTAGGATTCTTTCCTCGACCCAGCTCCTCACGCTCGCGGGCGGCGAGCTGTTCGAGATCGCGGACGACGGCGTCGTAGTCGGCGGCCCACTCGGCGGTCTCGGCGGCGATGACATCCTGGAGGCGCTGAATGGCCTGCTGGGCGAGGGTGACGTAGGGCAGGGATGGGTTGACGGGGGCGGTTGGCTCCTCGCCCTGAGCCGGGGCCGGAGGGGCAGGTGGCGTGAGGCGGAGCGTCTCCCACTCGAAGCGGAACTGCTGGATCTGGTGCTCCAGCTGGAGGAGGGCCTGCATGTAGCGGATCCACCCCTTGGTGCAGCCCATGAGGCGGTCGAACATGAAGAGGAACCCGGCGATGGCGAGGAGCAGGGTGGACCAGAGGGCCTCGAAAGCAAAAAGCTTGCTGAGCACCGGTGTGGCCCCGGCGGCGGCGATGGCGATGAGGGCCCAGATGCGCAGGGCACGGCTGCCCCAGCGCTTGGCGTCCTTCTTCATCTCATACCACCCGATGGTGGCCCTGTACAAGTGGGAGACGTACTCGTGGAGGTCGCGCTGGGAGGTCTCGAACTTGTTGGTCGACCAGTCGAGCTTGGGGAAGAGGGGGCGGGAGATGTCGGACATGGCGGGAGAGGCGGGTGGTTGGCCCGGGCGGGATAGGGGAAACTATCCCACCAGGACCGGGGTGCGATGAGGTGGAGCATGTCAAGTCCGCCTGGGCGATCATGCGTGCGGTCAGTTGGCGGGCTGGGCGTTGAGGGTCTTGACGGCGCTGAGGATCTCCTCCACATGAGGTGCCTCTGCCTTGCGCTCGGGATGCTGGGAGAGGATGTAGTTCACTCCGTCAACCCGGCAGGCGACATCGAGGAACTGGGCGAGGGAGAGATCCAGTTGGTCCTTGATCCCAAAGGCGGCAGTGAAATCCTTGATCCAGTCCCAGCCGGTGAGGAACACGACATTGGCGGGCTTGAGCAGGGCGATCTCGAGCTGAAGGATGCGGATGCAGTGGTCGAGCTGGACCTGCTGCAGGCGGGAGGAGGGGTTGCCGCTGTCTGGGGCGATTTTATAAAGGTTGGTAGTTGCGATCTGGTGGAGGGGATCTTCTGACGTGTCGGCGAGGCCTGCGGCAACCTGACGGGTGCAACGCCAGAAGGCGGAGCGGTTGGGATTGTAGGCGCCGCCGGGCCTCGTCTCATCCCCGACTGTTTCCAGCCAGTCGAGGTTCTGAGAGCGGAATGAGGGGAAGTGACCGGAGGTGATGGTTTCGATGTTCTCCGTCTCGTGAGGATAAAAGAAGCGATTGATACCATAGGAGGCGCGACCGACGACGAGGAGGCGGTTGGAGTAGTGCCGCCCGACATGCACATGGCCATCGCCGATCTCTTTCTCCCCGAAGCTTTCGCGTTCCTTGTGGAGATGATGGAACAGGCTTGTGTACTCAAGGGCGAGCTGGGAGGGGGTGGTGGAGTGGTGGCTCATAGAGAAATGAAGGGAAGCGATCTGAGAAGGGCGGGGTGGCTTGGAGCTACTCCGCCTCGGCGAGGTGTTTCTTGATGAAGGGGAGGACGGCGTTGATCTTGATGGCGAAGTTGAAGCGGTCTACGTTGTAGTCGCCGAGGCCGAAGGTGTTGATGCCGATGGCGCGGCCGGTATGGTCGACGAGGGGGCCGCCGCTGTTGCCGTGGTTGATGCTGAGGTCGATCTGAAAGCAGGGGTTGCCGGCGAAAGTGCGGTCGCTGCTGCTGATGCGGCCGAAGGAGGTGGTGGCGCTGAGGTGGTCGAGGAGCGGGTAGCCGATGGCGGAGACGTCATCGCCCACCTTCACGGAGTCGGAATCGGCAAGCGCGAGCAGGGGGTGGTCCTTGGTGCGGACGCGGACGATGGCGATGTCGTTGTTCGCGGAGGCGGCGACGAGTTGGGCGGGGAGGATGGTCTCCTCATTGACGCGCACCTGGATGGAGGTGGCGCCCTCGATGACGTGCTTGTTGGTGACGATGAGGCCGGGGGCGACGAAGAAGCCTGAGCCGTGGCCTTCGCCCTTGCGGGAGTCGACCTTGATGAGGACGGTGGCGGCGAGGGCGTGCTCAAGCGCGGTCTGGTTCTTCGCGGGCTCGGCCTGGGGCTGGGTGAACTGGACGAAGCCCTGGATGGGCTTGGGCAGGATGCTGCGCTTCTGTGTGGTGGGGACGGACCACGCGGCGGCCTTGTGGGTGGTCTCGTCCTGGTAGCCGTCCCAGCACATGGTGATGGCGTCTGGGGCGATCTGCTTGACGTCCACCTCCAGGGACTTGAGCAGGTGGGCGATCTGGCCGCGGTCGGCCTGGAAGGGGAGGCCGAAGTCCTCATAGGCGATGGCGGCCTCCCGCCCAAGGTGGCGGCCGAGCACGTACCACTCTGCCAGGGGGTGGCTTTTGCCGGGCGCGGGGGCGACGGTGTTGGCTCCTGAAGCGGCTGGGCCGGGGACGCTGGTGACGCTGCGGGAGTTCTGCCAGAGGAGTCCGCCCGCGCTGGCGGCGGCGAGGACGAGGAGG
>NZ_BATQ01000036.1 GCF_000739635.1 Verrucomicrobium sp. BvORR034
GATGAGGTGGGATAGTCAGTGCCCGGAGGTAGATTGCGGCGTCGGAGGCTCAGGGCACGACCTTGAACGAACGGCCGCTTTGGCGGCGCTGGTGAGGTGGGGAGCGGAGGGGATGAGGTGGCAGAGGGCGAGGTCGCGTCACGGCGAAAGGTGGTGGCGATTGCTCCGCTCACCCGCGGGGCTGGGAACCCCCGCCTCCTTTGAGTTTCCCGGCTGGCGGGCGAAATGGAGAAGGTGGAAGAGCCGTCCCGGCTCTTTGGGCGGCTTGGGATGTGGGAAACTACCTGAACAAGCGCACCCGTCCCGTCCCGGCTGTCTCATGAGGCCCTCTTCGGAGGAGGCTCCAGGTGTGAAAGACGTTCTGCTATTTCTTCGGTCCTTTGATCTGGGCTCTTGAGCGGAGCACCGGTGGTTGCGTCTTCATCGGGAAAGTAGGCGCGCCGGAGATCGTCCTGGATGCTTTTTCAAGCGTGTATTGTAGTCGCTGGGCTTGGCGGTTTTTTCTGATTCGCTTATCAGGAAGGGCAGGTAGCCGGGGACGCCGTGCTCTTTGATGAAGTGATAGCAGAGATCAGCAATAACATGGGGGCGGAGTCGCTGCCCGCCCACTAGATCGAGTTCGCGCTCATAGTATGTGGAGGACGGTATCTCTATCCAGAGGTAGGGGTAGCCTACGCCTTCGGAGACGCCTTTGATCGTTGTGCGGCCTGCAAAGTGGAAGGGGAACTTGGCATCAAAGGTGCCGAGCAGCCAGGCGAGCTCGACAGAGATGGCGAGTCGCTGGGGCGTGGCCAAGGCACCCAGGCGGAAGCCCATGTCCATGGAGGGGCCGATATAGTCGAAGACGGTACCAGTATGGATGACGGCATTCGTGACGGGGAAGCCGGCTGTCCAGGAGGAGCCTTTCACTCTCAGTTGGGCCCCGCCGTCTGGACTGCGCTGGTCGCGGCGTTCGCGTTGCAGTTCGTCGATCTTGGAGTTGTACTCTCCGAGTGCTTCACGAAAGGCAGTGGTGAGGAGTGACACCTCCGCCCCACGGGTGACTTCGGCCTTGAAGACGAGTTCGTCCCCAAGAACTTTCCACAGCACCGCCTGAGGACATTGCGGCAGCTTCTTTTTGCGCTGCAACGAGGCGTAGTTAGACCGATAACATTGGGGGAACTCCTCAAGAAAGTCGGTTATAGCCTGCCGCCACTTTTGGTTCTGACCATCGGCAAGACGTTGCTTGTAGCCCGTGGAGCCCTCCAGATCAACGCTCTGAAACAGCACCATGCGGGTGCCTGCGACGTAGCTGTAGATTGAGTCACGACCAGCCTGTGCGGTCGGGCTCTTCGAACCACGATTGGATTGAGATCTCGGCAAAGACCTAGCAGCCAAGGGCTTTCCGGCGAATTTCTACGGCCGCCTCCGAAACGTCAAAGTGCTCCCCGATTTCCGCATCGCTCCAACCACGGGCGGCCAGTCGCTTGAATTCGGCCTCGGGCATGAGGAAACCAGCAGCGAACCAGTTGGCCTCCCACTCAACACGGTTGTTCTCGCCATCCCGCTGAATTGTGATGGGGTGTTTGCCAAGGTTGGAATGTAGCATGTAGTGCCCGAGCTCATGCGCCATGGTGAAGCGGGCGCGGCGCTCGCCAGAGTAGGGGCTGAGGTTGATGAGGAAGTTTCTCTCCTCTATCACCTCAAGTGAGCCGGTCTGGAGCACGCTGTCCCAGTCGGTGCGACGCACCGTCCCGCCGAGATGGCGGACGATCTTTTCAATGTCACCGCCAGCCTGGTAGCCTAGCTTGTTCGCGGCGTCGGAGGCGAACTTCTGGACCTCTTGCTTGGTCCAGTTGATGGGGGTGGGCTTGGTGGACATGGCAGCGGGATGTTTGTACAGTAAGTCAAATTGCTGTTCAAACAAACAATAATCGTCGAATGATTTTTCCGCAACACTGGTGGATTGTCAAGCCTGGGGCAAGGGGGGGAAAGCGGGAGTGATGGAGTGATGCGGGGCGGCGGAAGGGAGATGTCTGGGGGTTTGGTCGCGAACCATTGCGGCACACTGAGCTGGCGGAGATCGTCGGACTACGGCTGGGGGCTGCCGAGCGTGTAATGTAGATGAGGTTAGCGCCATTTCTGAATGGCTGGCAGCCTTAACATAAGGGAAATGCGTTTCCGTTATGTTAAAAGGGCGTTGGTATAAAGGTAGCCCCTCAAAGGAAAGGGGGCACCCGTCGGGGAGGCACGCTGACGATGGCGTGAGGGAGGCGAAGGCCGGGCTTGGGGCGGGGAGGGGCTGCAAGGGGATTCGCGTTCTCACGAACGCAACCACGAGCTTCGGGGAGAGCTGCGAGCTGCTGTGGCGATGGCGTGAGGGAGGCGAAGGCCGGGCTTGGGGCGGGGAGGGGCCGCGAGGGATTCGCGTTCTCACGAACGCAACCACGAGCTTCGGGAGAGCTGCGACCCACTAGATTGCTGCCCACCATTTACTGACCTACCGCTTACCGCTTACCGGTCCCTACCTCTTACCGAATCACGCTGCTTCCCGCAGGCCTTCGGCCACCTTGGCGGGATCGCGTACGCGTTCGAGGATGTGCTCCAGGAGCTGGCCGCGCTCGCCGGCGCCGCGCTTGGTGAGGGTGAGCAGGTGGGCGTCGATCTCGTCCTGCCTGTCTGGGGGCTGGTGGGACCAGGGCAGGGTCAGGGTGTGATGCCCCTGCACCACGAGGTCGTACCGGATGAGGGCCTTGATGTAGGCGCTCCAGGACGCGTAGCCCAGCGCCTTGGCGCGGAGCTCAGCGGCATCGGCAAGATCGGGAGGGAGTTTGGTGGAGCGGTTCTTTGAAGACATGGTTCAAATGTGTTGATTGTCGGTGCTACTTGGTCAGACCCGGTCATACCCGGTGCTACCGACAAAACATTGCATTCACCCGCCCGGATGGCAAACTGTTCGTGTGAACAGTATTACTTTTTTCCACTGGCATCGGCACCCGGCTTTCCGGCCCCCTCGGGCTGGATCTGCAGCGGCAGGGTGATGCGCCCGTGCTCGTCAAAATAATCCAGCGCAGCAGCCAGCGCGGCGCGGGCCAACGTCACGGCCTCGATCCCGGTTTTCTGGCTGAAGCGCTTCAAGCGCGCGATATCGGCGTCGTCCACGCGGAGCCCGATGAGGTTGGTCTTGGCCATAGGCCTAACCCTTTGCCGTGCGGCGTTAACATTCGCAACAAAAAGTTATTGACCTCAATCGTTACTATTTGTAACTATTCGTTACACCCTGATGAACATTCCTGCCGCCACCCGCATCGACCGTGACACGAGCGAGCGCGCCCAGCGCCTCCGCTCCCGGACCTTCCTCACGATGTCTGAAATGCTCCGAATCGGCCTCCTGCGGGTGCTGGAGGAGTTTGAGGCCACCGGGAACGTCTCCTCTGGCGACGGCGTGCCGGTGGCGAACAGCGAAGCTCAAACTTCAAAATCCAAACTTCAAACTTCAACGAGCGAGCCGCCGATTGGCTGATCCCACGCCTTCAGATCACGCACTCCGCATTCCCCATTCCATTCTTATGTGTCTCCAACTCACCGATCCTGTCGCCAAGGCCACCTTCGAGGTGGTGCTCACGAACCTGCCGGCCGTGCAGGAGCTGCCCGCGTGTTTGCAGTCGTCCGCGCGGTTCGAGCTGGAGCGCGCGCGCCTCATCGAGGCCGAGCTGTGCCTGCGGGCGGCCACGCGGCATGCGGAGATGGCGCGCTGGAGTGATCTGGATGCGGCCCTGCAGCTGGCGGAGCAGCAGATCTCCCTGCCGCTGCAAAAACTGCTGTGGGCGGACGAGCGCCACACGGAGGAGACGGATGCGGCGATCCTGGACGGGGACGAGGTGGAGGCGATGGGTTATTTCATCAGTGCGGTGGTGCGCTCCCGCAAGGAGCGCCGCCACCCGGCCTTCGATGCGGAGGAGTGCGAGGGCATCCGCCAGCTGCTGCAGAAGTACGCGGCGGCGATCGCGGAGAAGCGTGAGCACTGCGATGACGCCACCTGCGCGGAGGATCATGATTTCTGGCACGTGCGCCAGTGCATGCTCGCCGCGAACTCCGGTGGTTCGGTGATTCAGTAAGCCAGTGCGTCAGTGCGTCAGTGCGTCAGTCGCGCTCCATCGGACCACGTGTGATTTCCTGGATCCAAGCTTTCCCACCCCAAAACCAAAACAAAACACCCCGGCGGGCAGTTGTGTCGGCCTGCCGGGGTGAGCGGGGAGCGCGTCACCACCCTGTCTGCAAGCCAAACCCCCACTCCGTTGTTTCCCATGTCCCGATCCTTCTCTCCTTCAATCTCTGGCAGCGCTCCCGCCGCTTTCGTGGACCCGACCCCGATCTGGCAGCAGCGGTTCGGCGGCCTGCGGTGGACGGACATGCCGGGGGGCGACACGGTCTTGAAGAAGATCCACTTCGCCCTGTGGCGTCGCGGCCTGGTGAAGGTGATCACGGATGATGCCGCCCCGGCGGGCCGGCGGCTGGGAGGCACTCTCCTGCCCATGTGCGGCACGGGCACGGGCAAGGGTAAAGGCAGGGGCAGGGGTGCGGCATCCGCTTCGGCATCGGCGGCGGACCTGAACGGGGATCTGGATGTGGATGTGGATGTGGATGTGGATCTGGATGCCGGTCTCGGCGGGGAAGGTGATGCGGAGGCCGGTGCCAGTGGCGACGCCGGTGCCAGGGCACGGGCCGTTGATTTTGCGAACCCTCGTGAATCTGTGAAGGCGCTCCCGAAGGGGAAACGCGGCAGGCCATGCCGGAAGAAGAGATTTGGGAAACAACCTGAACTGCCAGCGGAGCCCTGGACGCCCCAGGAGCCGTCGGCAGACCTTTCGGAACTCATCGACCTGGGGGAGCGCATCCGGAAGGCGGCGGAGGCGGTGGGCATGACCCTGCATGAGGCTGCGCGGGAGGGCGGGATGTATGCGCATGCGCTGAAGCCCTCCCACATGCTGACGGCAGGCCCGGCCCAGCAGGCCCGCATGGCGGCGCTGCTGGAGAAGCTGGTTCAGAAGAATCACCAGGAGAAGGAGGGCGTATGACTGAGGCTGACATGCAACACGCCCTGTGGCTGCACCTGCTCGACAGCGGGCACGGCCTGGTGGCGCCGAACTTCACGCCCCCGCACTGGTGGGAGTGCGATGTCTTTTCCATCACGGAGATGGGCTATGCCATGGAGCACGAGATCAAGACCTGCCGCGGGGACTTCCAGCGCGACCACCTGAAGGGGGACAAGCACGAGCGTCTGGCCCGCGGGGATGCGCAGGGCCCGGCGGCGTTTTACTTTGTGTGCCCGCAGGGCGTGCTGGCGCGGGAGATCATCCCGGTGTGGGCGGGGTTGCGGGAAATTACGGTGAAGGGCCGCGTCATCACGGCGCGCCGCGCCCCCATCCTGCACCGGCAGAAGGTGGGGCCGGAGGCGCTGCTGCGCCTGGCGCGCACGTTCTGCGGCCGCTTCTGGCAGCTGCGGGAGGGGCGGGCGATCCTGACCTTTGCGCGGAAGGAGGCGGCTTGAGCCATGAGCGACCATCGCCCGCGCCAGCCGCCCTTGGGCAGGTTGGCTCAATCCCCGCCTGCAATTGCTAATGCCGATGCCAACGTCAACCCCAGCCTCAACGCCAACGCCTGCTTCAACACTCCTTCCCATTCCGCCGCCGTCCCAGCCGCCCCCTGCGGCGGAGACGGCATCGGCGGTGCTGCTGACCACCTTCCACGTCCCGGGCCGGCTGCCGAGCTGGAACACGGTGCTGGCCATGGGGCACTGGGAGAGGGCGCGGTTCAAGGAAAGTCTGCAGCGCGGTTTCTTGTCCGCATTACGAGCGTGCGGGTCCGCCTGCTCGATGAGGACAATCTCTGCGAGAAATACCACGTGGACTGCTGCCGATACGCTGGCCTCATACCTGACGACGCTCCGTCGCTCGTCCGGATCCAGACCCTCCAGCGGAAAGCCCGCCGGGGCGAGGCCGAGCATACGCAGGTCGAGATCTATCGGCTGAGGCCGGATCCGGATCCGGAGGCACCGCCGCCGTCCGATGGGCCTGCTCCTGCCACGACCGCTTTCAGCGAACACCAATCCACCCTGGACCTGAGGTGAGATGAAACAAGCTTCGCCACCTGCGGCAAACTTCAAATCTCAAATCTCAAACTTCAAAATCCAAACTACAAGCCCCCACGCCTGACGCGCAGCCCAACGCCAAGCTGAAAACTTCAAACTTCAAACTGAAAACTTCTCATTCCCCCTATGAACTCAGACCGACTCGCCGCCATATTTGACACTGCCTCCATCGATCTCCGCAAGCTCGCCGCGGAGGGCCAGGCAGACATCCTCACGGACCTGGCCGCCGTGGTGGATGAAGCCCAGGCGCAGGACAAGGAGGCGCTGAAGATGACCTTCGGCTTCCAGATCGTGCTGGACCTGGGCGGGGACAAGCAGACCTCCACCCTCTCCTGGAGCGTGAAACGGAAGCTCAGCACGGACCACGCGATCGCCAACCCGGACCAGCACGAGCTGCCATTCGAAGCATGAAGACACTCATCAAACACGCCCCTGCATTCGACTTCTTCCCAGAGCGGTTCTGGTTCGCTGTGGAAGGCTGGAGCGAGCAGGACATCTGCCGCTACTGGCGGCTCTTGGGGCATCAGTGGATGAGGGGCTTTCTCCCCGCTGATCTGAAGGAACTCACCTCACTGGCTCGAGGCAAACTCTCCGGCCGCATTGTCGAGAAGTTCCCCGTGGCCGAGGATGGACTCCGCAGGAATGGGTTCATGGAAACTCTGCGTGCAGAGCAGGTGGAGCGCATCCTCGCGAACCGGTACAAGCAGACGCTGTCTGCATGGAAGCGCTGGCATCCCGGTGAGCCCCTGCCTCCGCACCTGGTCTCCCAGGAGGTGTTCCGCGCCCATGCCGCGGGAGGTGAAGATGAATGCCCCGGCAATGCCGTGGCATTGCCACAGGGAATCCCGCAGGCAATGCCACAAGAATGCCCACCACCCACCACTGCCCCATCACCACCCACCACCCACCCCGATGGGATACACACACCGCGTGAGGGGGGCGACTCCTGGCCGACTCTGGAGGAAGTGATCGCCTACTCAGAGAGGGGCATGACGCCCCGGGAGTGCGCGGAGAAGTTCTGGAACCAGCATGAGGGCACGGGCTGGATGCTGAACAACGTTCCCATTCGCAAGTGGCAACCCATCTTCGACAACTACGCCACGAGCTGGAAGGCCAACGAGTACCGCAGGAAGCCGGCCGGCCGCGGCCAGCCATCGCCTGCCGCTCACCAAGCAAAGCCGCCGGGGCTTTTTGGCAGTGCCATGGACAAGTATCGAACCGACAAGAAGGAGGGGCAGCCGTGAGCGAACCGATCAGCATTCAAGCAGCATTCGCTCACGCTCACGAGCGCTTCTCCATCCTGCTCGACGATGAGGCATTCTGGAACGAGAGAGGGGCGTTTTTGGCCGAGAAAGAGCGTCAGGAGTCGGAGGAGCGTGCAGCGGCAGCGGACGCACTGCAGATCCGCAGGTTCAGTGAAATTCCTGAGGTGTATCGCACGGAGTTCACCCCGTCACTCTCCACCATGAGCAAGGACACCATCCGCCATTGCCGCGAGTGGGACCCCCGGAGCAAGCGTGGGATCGGGCTCTTGGGTGCGACCGGCATGGGCAAGACGCGTCTCCTGTGCGCGGTCCTGCGTCGCCAGCAATGCTCCTGGCTCTACCTGCCGGCATCGAAGCTGTCCCTCGCAGTGAGCGACCAATGGCAGGAGGGCGGCGTTGGTGCGCGGGCCTTCTCGACGTTGCGGGAGGCCAAGCGTGTGCGCGTGCTGCTTCTGGACGACCTGGGCGACGAGAAGCACACCGAGGCCATTACGGCGGAGCTGAAGGATCTGGTCGAGCATCGGACCTCCCGCGGGTTGCCGATCTTGTGGACGAGCAATCTCTCACCTGAGCAGATCACCGCGAAGCACGGGGAGCGCGGGGCGGCGATTGTGCGGCGGCTCGCGGAGTTTACGTGGACGCCGTGAATGGGGGAGGGTGCTTGCGGCTTGAAATTCCACGAGAGAGAAGCAAGTTGACTCTGGAATAGCCTGGCTCATGGGGTTTTCCACGGGGCGGGTGTGTAGGTGGTGAGGGTGGCTCACACAAAGGCACGAAGGCACAAAGATTTGATGAAGGAGTCTATGAAGGCGGTGGTTCAAGGCCTTGCAGGCGCTCCATGAAGGTGCTGAGGAACAGGTCGCTGTCTTCAGGGGTGGTGGTGCCAGCCTCATCCTCAATTGGCAGAGCCTCCTCCGAGGCTTTGGCGAGGAAGTGGTCGCGCAGTTCCCGCACGACTGCGTCGCGGAGTTGCTCGTAGTGCGGCGGTGGGGTGAACTCCTCGAACGGGTCGGTGTGGATGAAGGGAACGGGGAGGGTGCCTTTCTTTTCCTCGAACCAGTGCTTCAGGTAGGCTCTGAGCAGGTCATGGTTGACCGGCTTGCGGCCGAGGAGGTCGTCGTGGAAGTGATGGAGAGCCACGGGCTGGTTTGACTCCGGTCGGGGCTCGGCGCAGTCGATCCAGACGACGGGATAGGGCCTGCCCTTGATGACGCCTTTGAGCGGCAGTTCGCCCTCATAGTAGAGAGGCAGGTGTTTGGCTCCGCTGCTGACGAGGAGCCAGGCGAGGTCGGCGGAGAGGGCGAGTCGCCGTGGGGAGGCGTGCTCCTTGACGCGGAAGCCGGTATCAACCTGCGGGCCGATGTAGTCGCGTCCGTCGGTGAGACTGACTCCGGGCCTGACCGGGCTGGGGGAGAAGAGGGGGATCTCACCGTTGCCCACGGGGAAGCCTGCCAG
>NZ_BATQ01000035.1 GCF_000739635.1 Verrucomicrobium sp. BvORR034
GGGGATCAGATCATCTGAAGCAACATCCCGGTCGAGAAGCATCCCTCAAACCCCTCTACTTCGCGATGAAGGATTGGCTTCGGACTGAGCTAGGGCAGGTTCCTTGGCGGCCACCCTAAAACGCGCGCGGTTGGTTCGTTCTCCTCACGTCGTCAACTACGACCGGTGTTGGCGGTGACCCGGCAGAAGGGATTCTTGATCACCCTTTGTATCCGAACACACCCCGATTTGACTGAGGGCTTCTGCAAGATGCAGAAAGCCGGCACGCTGGAAGCGCGCGGTCCCCGGGTGACTCTGAAGCACTGTGGAGGGAAAGCTTGGGGAGCGCAGGCGGCCCGCCTGCTGCAAGGGCGGCTCGCCCGTAGCTCAGGTCAGGCGGCGTGTAGATGATGGCGCATGTTTTCCCTCCGGTGCGGAGTTCCCGGGGAGCCGCCGGAAACAGCAGTCGGGCCGGCTGCGCTCCCCCATTGCGTGGATGTGCTGTCGTTTGAGGGAGAAGCTCGGGGAGCGCAGGCATCCTGCGTGCTGTTGCCGGCATCCTGCCGGGGACGGGCAGTGGGTGCAGGGTGGTGGTGGAGCAGGGGGTTCGAGGAGTGTTGCAGTGGGTGCCTTGGGGAAGGTGGCGGAGTGGTCATGGTTCTTGGTCACGGGTAGGGGGACTGGGCAGATCAGGAGCCGGGCGACTGAACCGGCTGAAGCCGATGACTACTTTGCCGGCTGTCGGGAGTGGAGTGATGGAGGGGGGGGCGTCTGGGGTAAGGGACGGGGACTTGTGAAATTCATCGACGGTGGCGGCAAGAATCACTGGCCTGCGTGCGCTTTTCTCTGCCCGCGTTGCTCGTTCTGTTGGGGCGATCTTTCTGACGGTTTCTGACACTTTTGTGATGATAATGACGACGATGACTACGACTTCCTTCAAGCTTCCTGTGTGGCGCTTTCACTTGCCGGCGCTCGCTGTGGTGTGTGCTTTGCCGATGCTGGCTGGGTCTCTGTCTGCGGCGGAGCCGGTGGCCGCGGTGGACCTGAAGCTGCCGGATCCGCTGGTGACGCTGGGCGGGGAGAAGGTGACGACGAAGGAGGCTTGGGAGAAGACGCGGCGGGCGGAGGTGCTGGAGCTCTTCCGCAAGAACATCTATGGCCGGGCACCGGTGGGGCGGCCGGCGGACTTGAAGTTCGAGGTGATCGACTCCGCAGTGGATGCGATGGGGGGCAAGGCGACGCGCAAGCAGGTGAAGATCTCGTGGCGTGGGCCGGGCGGGGAAGGCGCGCTGAAGCTGGTGCTCTTCATCCCCAATGGGCTGACGAAGCCTGCGCCGTGCTTCCTGCTGATCTGCAACCGCCCGGCGGCGGCGAACATCGATCCGACGCGGGCGGTGAAGAGTCCGTTCTGGCCGGCGGAGGAGATCGTGGCGCGGGGTTATGCGGCCGCGGCTTTTTACAATGCGGATGTGGTGCCGGACAAGCATGATGAGTTCAAGAGCGGGGTGTTCAAAGCGTTCGACACGGAGCCCCGTACAGCGGAGTCCTGGGGGACGATCGCGGCCTGGGCGTGGGGCGCGAGCCGGGCGCTGGACTATCTGGTGACGGACGCGGGGATCGATGCCAAACGCGTGGCGGTGGTGGGGCACTCGCGCGGGGGCAAGACGGCCCTGTGGGCGGGGGCGGAGGATGAGCGCTTCGCCATGGTGGTGAGCAATGACTCGGGCTCCACCGGGGCGGCGCTGGCACGCGGCAAGACGGGTGAGAAGATCCGCGACATCAACCGCGGGTTTCCGCATTGGTTTAATGGAAACTACAAGACCTTCGCGGATCGAGAGGAGGAGCTGCCGGTGGACCAGCACATGCTGGCGGCGCTGATCGCGCCGCGGCTGCTCTACATCGCGAGTGCGACGGAGGATGACTGGGCGCATCCGAAGAATGAGTTCCTCTCCGGCGTGCATGCCAGCCCGGTGTATGGCCTCTACGGTCTGGAGGGGCTGACGGGCAAGGCGTTTCCCAATCCGGATGCACCGGTGCAGGGCGGGTCAATCGGCTACCACCTGCGCACAGGGAAGCACAACCTGACGGAGTATGACTGGGGTTGTTTCATGGACTTTGCGGACAAGGAAGGCAAAAATTAGGAATTAGGAATTAGGAATTAGGAATGCGGGGGCCGGTGTGATGGAGTGGGAAATGATGAATTAGGACTAGGGAGTGATGCTTTTGGAATGCGGAGTGGAAAGTGCCTGACCGCTGGTGCTTGGTGCTTGAAGTTTGAAGTTTGAAGTTTGAAGTTTGAAGTTTGAAGTTTTGGCGCCGTGTCGGCCTTTGGTGATCTTTCGTTTTCTTTGAGACTATGAACCGCTTTGCTTCTGTGATGCTCCTGACGGCGCTGTGCGCGGTCGCCCGTGATTCTGGCTCGGTGGTGGCTGCGGAGGCGGCGAAGGCTGCTCCGGCGGTGAAGCCTGCGCCGGCACCTGCAGCAGCGGTTCTGCCGGGGGCGGTGGATTTCATTGATACGAGCTTCGAGAATGCGTCGCCGCTGTGGTATGAGTTCGCGGAGGACGGGACGGTGATGGTGAACCTGAACTATGACCACCAGCGCAGCTCGCTGAACCGGGCGGCGGGGCATTTCCACTTCCGCCTGCAGGCGCCGAAGGGGCGGCGGATCACGCTGGAGTTCGTGAATCTGAAAAACGTGTGGAACAACACGCCGGGCTCGGTGGGGAAGGAGATCAAGCAGGTGGTGGTGTCGCAGGATGGCCGGAACTGGACGCCGGTGCCCACGGAGGCGCCGGAGGACGGTCGCGTGCGGGTGACGCTGGAGATGCCGGGGGACTCGCTCTTTGTGGCGCGGGCGGAGCCGTACCGGCTGTCTGATCTGAACCGCTTGATCGAGGAAATAAAGTCCAACCCGCTCGTGAAGGTGACCTCCATTGGCAAGACGGTGCAGGGTCGGGAGCTGGAGATCATTCGCGTGGGGCGGGAGTCGGCCCCGCGCCATATCTTCCTGAGGGCGCGGGCACACCCCTGGGAGCCGGCGGGCAACTGGGTGGTGGAGGGGCTGGTGCGCCGCCTGCTGAAGGGGGATGCGGTGGCACAGAAGTGCCTGGCGCAATACAGCGTGTGCATCCTGCCGATGGCGAACAAGGACGGCGTGGAGCGCGGGGGTACGAGGTTTAACCTGGGCGGAAAGGATCTGAACCGCGAGTGGGACAAGCCGGCGGATCCGCAACTGGCGCCGGAGAACGCGGCGCTGGAGCGCTGGCTGGACGCGGAGATCCAGGCGGGACGCCGGCCCACGCTGGCGCTGGACCTGCACAATGACGGCAACGGCCTGCTGCACCTGAGCCGCCCGGAGGGACCGGAGGGCGAGAAACATCTGGCGCGCATGCTGGCGTTTGAGAAGAGCCTGCGGGCACACACGTGGTTCACGGAGGGCTCCTCGAAGCCGAGCTTCCGCAACCCGGGATCGATGGGCGAAGGCTGGTTCACGCGGTTCGGCATCGACGCGGCGATTCTGGAGTTCCACTGCAACTACATCGCGGGGCTCAAGGAGCCGGCGATGGGGAAGGGGTGGCTGGCGTTTGGTGCGGGGTTGGCGGAAGCGTTTGACCAGTACGTGTCGGTAAACCAGTAACTCAGTAACTCAGTAATTCGGTAATTCAGTAAGCCGGTAATACAGTAGTCCGGTCATCCAGCGTTCCAACACTCCCTCACTCCATTTCTCCAGCACTCCCGTATTTCACCACCCCAGTACTCCACCAATCCAACACTCCACAAACCACGTGAAAGTACCTTCTCTCTCCCTGTTCCTGTTCCTCGCCTTGGCGGCGGGGTCTGCCTTTGGTCAGCACAACGTGCCGCCGGCGGGTTTTACGGCGCTTTTTAATGGCAAGGATCTCGCTGGCTGGTTCGGCATGGGCACGCGGGATCCGGCGGAGCTGAAGGCGATGTCTGCGGCGGAGCTGGCGGAGTACAAGAAGAAGTCGGTGGAGGGCGGGCTGACGGATGCCAAGGGCAAGGCGAGTGAGGACCACGTGAACGCGCACTGGAAGGTGCTGGACGGGGAACTGGTCAATGACGGCAAGGGCCTGTACCTGACGACGGACAAGGACTACGGCGACATCGAGCTGTGGGTGGACTACAAGATGCTGCCGCTGGGGGACAGCGGCATCTACTTGCGCGGCATCCCGCAGGTGCAGATCTGGGACTATACGGAGGAGGCGAAGTTCAAGCTGGGCGCGGACAAGGGCTCAGGCGGTCTATGGAATAACAAGGGAGAGGAGGGCAAGCATCCCCTGAAGCGCATGGACAAGGCCTTCGGGGAGTGGAACACGTTTCACATCAAGATGATCGGCGAGCGCGTGACGGTGAAGCTCAATGGCGAGGTGGTGGTGAAAAATGCGCCCCTGGAGAACTTCTTTGCCAACAAAAAGGCGGGCTTCCTGGCCTATGGCAAGCCAGCGACGGACGCCAAGGCGAAGGAGGCGGCGCCGAAGCTGCCGAACGGGTACATGCCGGACCCGATCGCGGTGAAGGGGCCGATCCAGCTCCAGACGCACGGGAGCGAGATCCGCTGGCGCAATGTCTTTGTGCGCGAGATCGGTGCGGATGAGGCGAACAAGGAGCTGGCCGCGCAGGATGCGGAGGGGTTCGTGGAATTGATCAATGGCAAGGACTTGAGCAACTGGCAGGGTGCGGTGGACAGCTATGAGGTGAAGAACGGCGCGATCGTGTGCAAGCCGGGCAAGGGCGGGGATCTGCTGACGAAGGAGGAGATTGAGAACGGGAAGATCCGCATTGAGTTCAAGCTGCCGCCTGCAGGAAACAACGGCATCGCCCTGCGCACGCCGCTGGGCGGGCACTCGGCCGCAGACGGTCTGGAGATCCAGGTGCTGGACAGCGATGGGTACAACGCGAAGCAGGCCGCGGCGGGCAAGCCGGGGCTGAAGCCGGAGCAGTATCACGGCTCGCTCTACTTCTGCGCGGGGGCGAAGCACGGCTACCTACGCCCGGCAGGGGAGTGGAACTTCCAGGAGATCGAGGTGCAGGGGCAGAAGATCAAGGTGACGCTGAACGGGACGAAGATCCTGGATGTGGACATTGACTCCTTTGACCGCAGCCAGATGGCGAAGCCGCCGAAGGGCCTGGACGTGCGCAAGGGGTACATCGGGTTCGCCGGGCACAGTGATCCGGTGGAGTTCCGGAGTTTCAAGGTGAAGAAGGGGTGAGTTTAGTTTCAAGTTTTCAGTTTTCAGCCTCTGGGACGCGCAAGGGCCCTGAGGGTGGGGGTGGGGGTGGGAGTTCTTTTTGAAGAGCGACTCACACGGCGACATCAGTTGGGGGCCGCTCGCGGGAGTGGTCTGCAATGGGGCGGCAGCCGCTGCTGCTGCGGCCCGTGTAGGTAGTGGCAACGGGGTAGGACCTGCGGGTGCGGGAGGTGTTTCCCATTCTGACCAAGCCGTTCACGGAGAACAGGTGAGGTGGATATCCTCCCGCCAGCCATCGTTTAGGCGAGGGGCTTCTGCTCAAGGATTTATAGAAAAACGACCTAGGTTTTCTCCGAGGCTGAGTATATTTTTAGAATGAAAATGCAAAATGCGATTGACAAATGGGTATCAATTGGTACCTTCTTTCATGCCGTTGTGCTATGACAGGCCCAGTTCAATTGATCCCCGAAGCTTGGAAAAACGAGGTCATCCGAATTCTAAGGCGTGGCGACCGTGCCTCCATTGAATGGACCGTTCAGGCTCAAAGTGACTGGCAGCAGTTCGGTCTTCCCTATGAAGCCTATGAGCAGCTTGTTGTTTGTTTGCAAGATCCCAATGCTTTGGGGAGACAGGTATTTGGCATGTCAGGTGCCGCTGAGATTTGGGAGTTTTTGTTTCCCCACCCTCTGAAAATTCCTACTCCGTTGTATGGGAAGATCGGCCTTCGGAACGACAACAAGAGTCTCGTAGTCAAAATATTCTCTACGCACATTGACCGTAAAGGAGAGCTAGAGAAAGCAATTCAGAAGTTTCTCAAAAACCGAAAGTAATGAAGTCGACCCGCAAGTTTGAAGAGCGTCCTTTTAACATTTACATTCCTGCTACCGAGGAACGGCCCGCGGTTAAAGTTGCGACTATCACAGTACAGGTTTGGGTTGATGAGGATGGTGACGAAATCTTGGCTCCAGAATCTCTGGAGCTCGTGGAGAAAACCCAGGCCCGATATATTGGGCTTCTAACGGGGAGCGATATTCGTGTGTTGCGCGAGCGATTGAAACTTTCTCAACTCGAACTTTCCGAACTCTTGGGTTGCGGTGAGAAGTCGCTTTCGCGTTGGGAAAATGGACGCGGCTACCCTTCCCAGTTGGTGAACACCCTATTGCGTGTTCTTGATGAAGGTCTGCTGACGCTCGCCCAACTGCGCAGTCTTCAGCGGCCACGAACTGACTGGGCCGAAATTATTTTTGCTACGCCATCGTCACTTGCTCATTTTCGTATTGCTTCAACCCCGCAAGACGCATGGGACGATTGTCCAGCATTTGGGCGGGGTAAATTGGACATGCAGCTCTTTGGGTCATGATGAAACTATCTCCTATTCAGCTTCTTGAATATCACGTTATTCATCTTGATGTTGAAGCTTGTGCCACTTTCGATCAAGAGAGGCCGATGGATCTGGACTCTGCGGACTTGGAAGTTTCTTCCGAGACCAAGATGCTCGATGATGGCGCTGAACCAAGATGGGCGGTCAGCCTTACGGTGCGTCATGAACCGGTGGAAGGAAAAAATGTGCCATATCGGCTCCTGGTTGAATTGGTGGGGCTGGTAAGCGCCATTCCAAAAACCGTGGATGATGCACTTGAGCACGCAATTGCTGTTAACGGGCCTTCGATGCTATTTGGTGCAGCCAGAGAAATTCTCCGCGACACTACCGCTCGAGGTCCCTATGGGCCAATAGTAGTTCCTTCGGCTTCGTTCTTCACGCCACCGCCTACAACGGAGAGACTCGCGCCAGCGCGCAAACGTGTTAAATCCGCCAAGTGATCTCGGTGCCAAGGTATGAGAGCCATCTATCGTTCTGCATTTACCCTTAATTCGGACAAAATACATCAATCCGAACTCATGGACAGGGTGGCAGACCTTGTCTATCGATGGGTGTTTGATTCGAAACGGCTTGAGCGTATTGGGTGTGTGTGGCAGGAGGGAATTCCTTGCTCCGCTAGCACAATTGAGTCCCAAGAAATTGCTCCGGGATGGAATATTCAAGCCCTTCGCGTCGATTCGGAACGTCAGCAAGCATGGGGTTTTCGTCTAATTCATCCAGATGCAGAATACTCGCATCTCGTCTGGGCAACAGAGATCACTGTAAGTTCAAAAACAGGAGAACTTCCGTTCTTTACGTGCTCCAGCCTTGTTGGTGACAGGGGGCAGGTTTTTGTGCCCATTCGTAGACGGCCAAGTCGCCCACGCATTGTTGCCGACGTGCTGGATGAAATTGGAGGAACAAGCGTTATGGACGGTAGGAGCGTATTTCCGCTTCTCACAAAGCCCCTAGACTTGTCAGAGTCGAATACGGATAGAGAGATCTTTCTCGGGGCGCTGACATCGGAAAGACGCACCCTGCCGATTATCTTTTTTTCAGCGATCAATGAGACTAATCTACCCCTCGTGGACGCAATGAAGGTGGCCAATCACCTTGCGGGACTCGCTCATGTCGTTCTCGCTCGCAATAGCACTGTTTCGTGGAATCTTGCGGATCGACTGCCGCAGCATCTCAATTGCTATGGTGGCGCTGTCCGCTTGTACTGGCCAGGCCTAAAGTTGTCGGATCCCGGATTTCGACACCCCCTTTGGACTCCCCAGCGAATTGCGCAATACGGGCAAATGAGCACCCAAGAGGTTGGTCTCCAATTATTGGAAGCGATTGCCAGTATTTCGGCGTTCAAATTGCCGGCAAACTTTCTGACTTGGGACGACCTCTTGGATCTGAAGCGCAAACGGGCTATCGCGGAGGCGAAGGAGCGCGCTCTGACGGAAGCTCAAGCCTCGGGTAAGAAGAATGAATGGGCTGAACTTCTCGAAGCAGATAACTCCAGCCTGGCTCAGGAGATTCGCGCGTTGAAAGAGCAACTTGCCGCGCAATCGGAGGAGGTGGAGCAACAGCGCTCGATAGCGGAGAGTTATCGATTCGCGTTGGAGCAGGAGCGTCGTCAACCGGTTGACGCAATGGAAGTAGAGATGCCAGACCTGCCCGCAATGTCCGTTTGCGAGGCAGTTGAAAACGCTGAACGAATTCACAGTGAGCGCCTAGCCTTCTGCTTCAACAATCGCTCTGAACACCGAGACTCCCCCTTTCATGCGCCAGAGGAAGTTGAGCGTGCTTTGAACTGGCTTGCGACTACCTACTTCGATTCCCGATCGAAAAAGGTATCCTGCCAAGATTTGGATGCCAACCTCGCTGCCGCCATTCCAGGTTGGCACTACTCGGCACACCAGAAAGAAGCTACGATGAAGGCCTGCGAACCTTGGTACCGTTGTCCTTGGCCCTCCGCTCTGAATGGTAAAATCTGGATTCCCGAACACCTAAAGGGTGGTGCTGACCGCTCCAGGAGGCCTGAGGATACGATTCGTGTTGCTTTTGCGTGGGTTGATGAATCTCAAAAAGTCGTTATTGGATTCATTGGGCAACACCAGGAGAATACCAGAACATAGGGAAGCTCCCTTCTCACAAAGAACTTACAGAAGGCGGGTTTCCTCAGAGGAATAGGTGCTGGGGCATCAGCTTGTGTCGTGGCGGGTGGAATCCGTGCCGTTCATGGTCGAGCTGGCGAAGGAGTTCCCGCAGTTCGGTTATATCAAGGAAGAGGCTCCGCCGGTGATCGGTCGCACGCGGGAGCTGTGCGCAGCGCGCCCGGTGATCCGCCGTGTGTTCCGCGCCCGCGGGGCGCATGGCTTGCTCTATGAATCCCACCTGGGCACGGAGGGCTGATCACGGAGCGCGCGGTGTATGCAGATGTGCTGACGCGGATCTGGGAGCTGATGGAGAGCGGGGCGGATCCGGATGTGGTTCGAGATGCCTACGCGAAGCTGTTGCTGCTCTTCAACGTGGGCACGCACCTGCCCGGCGGGGACTTGCGCGGGTTCCAGCTCCATCTGTGGATGAAACGCGGGGTGTTCAAGAACATGATCTCCCGTGACTATGTGACGGAAAAGGGCGGCCAGAAGGTGATTCCTGCGAAGCCGGTGTTCGCGGAGCTGAAGCTGAGGCCGGACGAGGTGGCGGAGATTGATTTCCGGTTTGAGGCGTTACGGCCGTATTTGAAGATTTAGGATTTAGGAATGAATGGTGGAGTTATGTCATGAACCCGGATGGTTGGCGGTGCGTAGCCGCGGGTGAAGGGGGCGTTGCGAGAGCAGCCCATGGTGGGGTGGGTTGGTGAATTCTGCCGCGGAGCGGTGGGCCGGTGGGGGCAGAGTGATTGAGGATGGGTTCGCGGGAAGGGGGTGTGGGGTGCCGATGGC
Organism: Verrucomicrobium sp. BvORR034; assembly: GCF_000739635.1. GTDB lineage: Bacteria > Verrucomicrobiota > Verrucomicrobiia > Verrucomicrobiales > Verrucomicrobiaceae > Verrucomicrobium. The sequence goes on from NZ_BATQ01000035.1 coordinate 9,492, forward strand.
GAGGGCCGTCTTTGCGTGTGCGAATGTGGCAAAACGGGTGGGGGCGTGCCTCTGAGAATGGGGTGGTTGTTATTGGGCACTCCTTCGGTGCGCTCATGCTGGAGCGCTGCCTGGGTCAGGCTTGCGTGGCCATGCTCAGCTCGGAACTGGAGTGGTTTGGGGATGAGGAAATAGGGCAAGCAAGCGTTCCAACATCGGGCCCTCCGCAGTCTTCCACAGAAGCGGTTGCGCCTGAAAAGGCTGCTGCGAACAAGGTTGTTGTGGAGGGGCGGATCAACATGTCGTTTGACCTGATGTTCATTGTGAACTCCGCCTGTCCATCCCTCCATGCGAAGATGCTGGATGACTTTCTGCGCATGTGCCGCAGTGGACTCTCAGGGATGAATGCTCCTCACAAGGACGTGCCCGTCATTGTGAGTGTGACTTCCACGCACGATGACGCCACGGGGAAAATCCACCCGGTGGGGAATCTGCTGGCCGGTTTCTCCCGTTGCATGCAGAGGCGCTACGATAAGCCGGTGACAGATGGAGAACCGTTGTGGCAGGGCTATTTCTACTCGCGTACAGCCGGACATAATCCCCTGCTGCTCAACCACTGGGTGGTGAAACGGAGCAAGCCCGAGGGGGCTGTGTCTGACCCGGACCTTGTGTTTGACGATAACCTCAATATGGACGTGTCCCCAAAAGATGCGCTTCACTTTTTGACCTCCGGGAGTGATGGTGGGGGGCGCAGGCTTGGGAGATCACCCACGACCCGTCTGATGGCGAGGAATGGAGTGCGGAGGATCCTTATGAGCTGCGTAAAGCGCGGACGGCCCACTGGACTCTCCGATGCCTGCCGGAGATCATCAAGGATCACGGGGACGTGTGGAATGTGCACGCCATGGAAATGTATGCAGCACTCTTCCGGTTGGTGCACATGCGGCGCAATCCGCCCAACAGCCCTTCTTGATGGGAGGTTCCTGTGTGCCCGGAAGGGATAAGGAAAGAACTATAAAGCAAGGTGAAAATGCTATGAGCCAAAGGATATCTGGGTGGTGCCTCTTTCAGCGAAGCATGGGGCGGGAGCTGCGGGAAGCCCGGTGTTGGTGGCCGGATGTGTGGCACTATCGTCACGGTTAAATATTTTTGCTTGCGCGATAGTGGAGCAGGTGGGTAGAGTGCGGTCCGATGCCGGGGCTCTGCGTTGGGCGGGTGCTGGCAGGGTGAATCTTCTTCAGTCACGTCCTGAGCCTCATGAGTACGCAAGAATTCGTTGTCCCACTACATATCAGCGTCACGCTCGGGGTGCCGGTGCTGACTACGGCGGCGCCTGCGCCGACATTTCTGCCGGCTGGCAGCGGAGGTCGCCCTGTTGTGCAGGAGAAGGCGACGGTGCTGGAGGATACGCCGGATCTGCACAAGTTCAGCACGGCCACGCTGACGCGCGGCGAGTTCCACTGGCGCACGGCGCTCTCGCTGGCGCTGGCGAGCAAGGTGGCCTACGGGCGGAAGGAGGACGTGAAATGGGTGGTGCAGGACATCTGGAATCTGCCGGAGCCGGAATTTTTCGATGAAGATGGCACTCAGTGCTTTGTGGCGGTGGCGCCGGACTGCGTGATCGTTTCCTTCCGGGGAACGGAGAGCTTCGGCGACTGGTTTGGGAACCTGAACATGCTGGCGACGACGAAGACGTACGGCGAGGTGCACCGGGGGTTCTTGGGCGCGTTTCAGGTGGTGCAGGGGAAGCTGGAGGCGCACTTGGACAAGCATGCCGGGCTGCCGGTGCTGATCACGGGGCACAGCCTGGGCGGGGCGCTGGCTGCGATCGCGGCGGCGGAGTGGCAGGGGAAGCGACCGGTGAAGTGGGTGCACACCTTTGGCCAGCCACGCACGGGCCGGGGGGCTTTCCCCAAGTTCCTGGCGAGAAAGTACGGCGCGAGCCTCTGCCGCTTTGTGAATGACGACGATATCGTGCCGATGGTGCCGCCCAATTTTGGTCACGCGGGCAAGCTGTACCACTTCGACGAGGATGGGGATCTGGAAGCCTCCCTGATCACTGAGGCGATGGAAGGGGTGGGGCTGGAGGAGGAGGCCTGCCTGGAGGAGTCTCCCATGCTGACTGAGACGGAGTTCCACCAGTTGAGGGCCCAGCTCCTGCAGGAGCGGGCGCAGTGGGGCTCATCCAGCCTGAGAATGAGCAATCTGGAGTCCGCGCCGTCGCCTCTGGCGGGTGCCGGGGTGGAGGGTTTCTTCCCCAGTGTGGCGGATCACTCCATGGACCGCTATATCGCCAAGATTTCGCGCCAAGCGAGGGTGTGAACCTTACTGGCGGGGCGGGCCGGATGGGCTGCCCTTCTGAACGACTTTTCGCCATTGAACTGAAGTTTCATCAGCCACTCTTTAACCGAATCCATCGTCATGTCTGATACCGATTTTTCCAAGCGTCTGGAGAGCGTCAGGGAGAGCCTGGGGCATCTGTTTGGCAGCAACGTCCTCAGCGGCGGAGGCGGCAGTGAGATCCGAGAGGCTGCCTCTGGTCTGCCGGTGCTGGACGCAGAGCTGGCGAATCTGGCGGAGGCGGCAGATCCCACCCGGGCTACAGAGGGTAAGGTGACGGCGCTGGAGGCGATCATTGAGAAATTCGGGCGCCCGGTGGCATTCATCAAAAACGGGGAGTTCGAGGATCTACCAGCACCATGGACGCACTTCAATGTGGGGGAGATCCGCCACTACCTGGAGGGGGCGATTCCCAGCGTGGGACGGGTGGAGCTGATCTCTCCCGGGGGGAGGACCACGGTGCATCTGGGCTCTGGCTTTGTGGTGGGGGAGGGGCTGTTGATGACCAACCGGCATGTGGCGCAGCTCTTTGTGACCGGGGTGGGCAGCGGGAGCAGGCTGGCCTTTGTGCCGGGACGGACGGGGGCGATCGACTTTGGCCGGGAGGCTGGGTTCGACAAATTCAATCTGGCGGGAACGCTGCGGCTGACGGGGGTGAAGATGGTGCATCCCTACTGGGACATGGCGCTGCTGCAGATGGATGGCATGCCGGTGGGCATGAAGGCGCTCACGCTTTCGACCAAGGCGCCGGACGATCTGCTGGGGCGGGACATTGCGGTGATGGGCTATCCGGGGCGAGGAAATGACAGGCGGCCGGAGGCGGTGGCGCTGGAGGCGGAGCTGTATGGGGACGTCTTTGGCGTGAAGCGGATGGCTCCGGGCCGGGTGAAGAAGAGGTCGATCATTGAGAGTTTTGCCAACGCGGTGTCGGCGATGGAGCATGATGCCTCTACGCTGGCGGGGAACTCGGGCTCGGCGATATTCGAGGCGCTCACAGGGCATGTCGTGGGGCTGCACTTTGCGGGGATCACTTTGCGGGCGAACTACTCTGTGCCGACGTTTGAGCTGGCGCGGGATCAGCGGGTGTGGGATGCAGGGGTGCAGTTTTCCGGTGTGGTATCGACCCAAAATGAGTGGGAGCCGCTATGGGAGTTTGCCGGGGCGTTCAAGGGTTCGGGAGGGAAACCGCGGCCGCGGCCGGTGCCAGCGTCGGTGCCGGGGGGCGGGCCCGGAGGGGGCGGCGGTGGTGGCAGTGTGCCCGCGGCCAGCCTGGGTGGGGACACGGCGACGTGGACGATCCCGCTGACGATCTCTGTTCGGGTGGGCGGAGGGGGGATGCCTCCTGTAGTAGAGGCCGGGTCTGGAGGGACGCCCATACCTCTGCCTGGGGATGCCGGTGAAGAGGTGGTGACGGCGCTGGAGTCTTTCCAGATCCCCATCATGTACGACGGGCTGGACACCCGGGAGGGCTACAAGGCTGATTTCCTGAACCTGACTGATGGCGATGTCCCGCTGCCTGTGCTCACAGCCAAAGGCGAGAAGGCGGTGGTGGTGCCCGAGAGTGGTTCTGCGGAGCTAAAGTATCACCACTTTTCAGTGTTCATGCACAAGAAGCGTCGCCTGGCGCTCTTCACCGCAGCCAATGTGGACTGGCGCAAGGCGAGCCGGCTGGTGAATGGCAAGAAGCCGACGCGTAAGGAGCTGACGGGCCTTGCTGAGGGGGTGTCTGAGCAATGGGTGACGGACGACCGGATCAAGGAAACGGAGCAGCTCCCGGACGTCTTCTTTACAAAGGACAACAAGGCCTTCGACAAGGGGCATCTGGTGCGCCGGGATGATGTGGCATGGGGGAAGGACTTCGAGGACATGCAGATCGCCAACGGGGACACCTACCTGACCACGAACTGCTCGCCCCAAGTGAAGGAGTACAACCAAGCATCTCATGGTGACTACAACTGGGGGGAGCTGGAATCCATGATCGAGCGGGAGACGAAGGCGGAGAAGGTGATCATCTTTTCCGGCCCGATCCTGGATCCTCAGGACCGCTTTTTCACGGGCCTCACGGAGACTGGCCCGACAAAGGTGCAGATCCCGCAACGCTTCTGGAAGATCGTGGTGGCGCGGAAGGATGCAGACGCTCTGGCCTATGGATTCATCCTGGATCAGGACCTCAAGAAGGTGCCGCTGACGGAGAAGTTCGAGGAGTTTGTGGTGGAGGAGGACTGGAAACGCTTCCAAGTGCCGATTGAGCTGATCGAGGACTATCTCTATGGCCTGGTGAAGCTGGACTGGTGCAAGAAGCGGGATGCGTTTGAGACCTAGGCGACTCGGTAGTCCGGTAATTCAGTAATTCAGTAATTCAGTAATTCAGTGATCCGGTGATCCGGTGATCCGGTGATCCGGTGGAGTGGTGGAGTGGTGGAGTGGTGGAGTGGTGGGCCGGGGCTGGGTGTGGTGGGATGGTCGTTGGGAGGTGCCTGGGGTCAGGCCGCTGGGATCTCATAGACCAGGAGCTTCTTCTGCCAGCTGCCATCTGCCTGCTTCAGCCGGCGGTCGGCGAGTTCCTCTGGTTTGTCCTTGAACCGGCTGGCGCTGGCGTGGAGGCTGCGGCGCAGGGGGGCGGTGCGGGTGGTCTTGAGCAGGTAGGGCAGGCTGGCGGCGGTGAAGGCGTCCTCGATGGCTTTCTGGCCCAGAAATGAGGAGAGCATGAGGTAGGTGACGGGGCGGTCGGCCTGCAGAGAGGACAGCCAGGCGAGGAACTGGCGGACGATTTCGAGGCCGTCTCTGCCGCCGTGTCTGAAAATGTTCTCGGGACCGCTCTGCTGGATGCGCTCCACCTCGGCGGGATCGGCCAGATCCACGGGGAACTGCGGGGGATTGAAGGCGATGTGGGTGTGCTGCTTGACGGTCTGGAGCGGGATGTCTGTGAAGGCGCCGTGGTGCAGGGCGGTCTGCTGGGGCGTGATGGCGCGGGTGGCAAAGTGGCGGGCGAGATTGGCGGCGACCTCGGCCAGGGCCTCGCTCTGCACGTCGTTGAAGGTGACGCTTTTCACGCCGTGCTCGAGCAGGGAGAAGATGCCGATGATGCCGGAACCGCAGCCGATGTCCAGCAGGGTGGCGGAGGCATCTGTGGGGAGGGCTTCTGCCAGCACCTGGGCGAAACGGCTGGGGGCGGGCAGGCTGCTGGAGGGTCGCACGTAGCTCCACGCCTGAGGCCAGGGCCAGTCTGTGTGCGGAGCCTGCTGCGGGTGCTGCTGGACGGGGTGGGTGCCAGCCTCTACCTGGCGTACGACGTGCTCGATATCGTAAGCGGCCTGCTCCTGGGTGTAGCGGACGCATGAGCGAAGGATCCGGCCGGGCTGGGTATGCTTGTCGTTCCAGAGGTTTTCGAAGTCTTCGCGCAGCATCGCGGCCAGCGCGTGCCCGGCGCGCATGGTGAGGGTGGGGCTGCTGGACTGATGCATGGTGGAGAAGTAGGGCCAGTAGCGGACTTCGTGCTCGGTGAGGATGGTGCCTTTGGTGGGGGCTTTGCTGTAGAGTTGCCACTGCAGGGTGCCGGTGGTTTCCTGGGACCGGGTCCACTCCTGGAGGTCGCGGTCGATGCACTCCAGGCTGTAGAGGGCGCTCTTGAATGCCTCGGCAAAGGCGCGGGGGCTCTGGGTGGGGCCGTACTGGATCATGCGTTCAGCAAAGGAGCTGCACCGCGGATCCAGAAGCAGGATGCGGACGTGGGCGTCGCTCTTGCGCAGGGCGGCGCGGACGTTCTTCTCGAAGGCCTCAAAGCCCTGGAAGTTCGTGGCGATCATATCCACCTTTTTGGACTTGGGGACAAAGTGATGGCCGCCGAGGAAGTTACCGGACTCGCAGGATATGCCACGGTAGGCGGAGATAAAGTAGGCAACAACTGTCGAGACAACGACACCACCGATCAGCCACTTTGTCTCATCAGGGCTAAGTTTGAATCCCCTTACCGCGAGCCAGGTGACCAGACCATTGAATAGCAGCGTGATGAAGGAAGTTCGAAGCCACTTCTGCATGAACAACCAACCGGTGGCAGCATAGCTCTGGGCCGACGAGAACAGATGAGACGACATGACGACGAGGTTCGATGAGAGTTGCGAGGGAGTGTTTCCTGGCGATCTCGTCGTCGAGTCTCGTGGGTGCTGTTGCCAGCGCGTGCCGTCTGATAGACGGGGCTGCAAGGCGTGCAAGCAAATTTTGTTCCAACTGGTGGTGTGATGCGAGGTGCCACGGCGTGGCGACGTGACGGCACCTGGAGGAGGTTGTTACCTCTATCTGGCGTGCGGGGGCGGACAGTGCAGGCAGCTGGGAGGGGCGATGCCGGGCCGGGCTGTGCTGTGTTCTCTGGTGGTGGAGGGTGGTTTCCTCTACTCCGCGCTACTCTGCGCCTTCGACACGGATCCAGACGCCGGGGGGTTGGAGGTTTTTGTCCCATTTCACCTCCAGGATTTTCACGCGCTGGCCCTGGCGCACGCTGCCGATGGGCTCACCTTGTTTCCACTGTCTGTTGGGCCCGGGGGTGAGGGAGTCGCGGACGTAGACGAAGGCGTCGGCGGTGACGATCTGCCCCTCAGTGGGCAGGGGGCCGTACTGGCCGTTCGCGGGACGGAAGGACTGGGCGCGGAGGCGGGGCGGGGTGCTGGCCTTGGGATCCAGCCAGCCGTAGATGCACCAGCCGGTGACGGCGGGCGCTGCCGGGGGGGTGTTGCCTACCTTAAATGACCACAAACGCACGGTCTTGTCTGAGCTGCCGGTGGCAATCTGATCGCCCTGCTGGTTGAAGGCGACGGCGCTGAGCCGGGCGGTGTGGCCGTCGAGCTTGTAGCGGGCGTCGAGTTCGTCATCGAACCAGAGGCGGGCGGTGTTGTCGGTGCTGCCGGAGAGGAGGATGTGCCGGGTGGTGGAGGGGTGGTAGGCGAGCACGCGCACCTCGCCGAGGTGGCCCTTGCGCTCCAGCTGGAGCTGGCCGGTCTGGGCATCCCAGATGCGGATGACCTGGTCTGCACCGGCGCTGGCGACCTTTCTGCCATCCGGGGAGAAGATGGCCTGGTACACGGCGCCGTCGTGCTTGCCGGTCCAGAGCGGGGTGTTGCCGGGGTTCGAGGAAGCGGCGGCCGCCCAGACGGAGACGGACTTGTCGCCGGTGGTGGCGGTGACGATGAAGGTGCCGTCCGGGCTGTAGACGGCGCGTTTGACCGGGGCGGTGTGAGGGAGGAGACGGGGCTGGGCGGGCCCGTCGACCTGCCACTGGGCGGCGCCTCCCACGTCCAGGGAGGCGATGACCTGGGTGCCATCGGGGCTGAAGGCGGCCCAGGTGGGGGTGGTGTTGAGCTTGGCGAAGCGGTCGAGTCGCTGCAGGTTGGCCGGGTTCCAGACGTTTACCGTGCGGTCGGCGCTGGCGGAGACGATGCGGGTGCCGTCCTGGTTGAAGTTCACGCAGGTGATGACGTCGCGGTGGCCTTCATAGGCGGAGGTGAGCTTGCTGGTGAAGTTGTAGAGCCGTACGGTGGAGCCCTGGCTGCCGATGGCGAGGAGCTGGCCGCCCGATGCGGGGCTGAAGGCGAGGGTGTTCACGCCGCCGCTGCTGCTGCCATTGATGGCGTAGTCCAGCGGGGTGCCCTGGGCGTTCCAGGTGAGGACGCGGTTGGTGCTGCCGCCGGCAGCGAGCTTGCCATCAGGGGCGAAGGCGACGGCGGCGACGGGGGCCTCAAGCTGGGGCAGGGATTTGATGAGGGCGGGGGCGGGATCGCCGGAGTTCTCCGTGGGGGCCTGGACGGTAGGTAGCGGGGCGGCTGCGGTGGCCTGGGCCACTACGGCTTCGCGGCTCTGCTCCACGAGGTTGAGGACGGTGGAGAGGTTTTCTATCGCTGTGCGGGCGGCGGGTTGCTGGGCGGCGGGAAGGTGGGTTATTTCCTGATAGCTGTTGCGGATGGCCTGCTCGATGGCTGTCAGCTGGTCCACGCTGACGGCGATCTGGGTGCTTTCTTTGGCGGAGTCCTCCTTGATCTTGTTGTCGGCTTCGTCGCGCTCGGCGATGACCTTTTTGAGATTGGCGACGGTGGCTTCGAGTTCCCGCGTTTTGTCCTCCAGTTCTATGTTCTTGGCCTCCAACTCCCTGCCCTTGGCCTCGGCGAGTTTCCTGGCTGTATCCGCTTCCCCTTTGGCGGTGATCGCGTTGCCTTCTTCCGTCTTGGCGAGGGCGGCTGCCGTCTCGGCTTTCCCCTTCTCGCCCCATCCCCAGATCCCGAACCCCACGGCAAACGCAAGGGCGATGCCGAGGGCGACGATCCAGCGGCGGAGGGTGACGGTGTGTTCCCGGGCGCGTGCCTGAGTCAGGGCGCGGCTGGCGGTGAGGAGATCTTTTTCGATCTGGGTCAGGTCGTCTACCTGATCTGCCAGCTCAGTGAGGGGGCCCTCCTCCAGCAGAGAGGACTCGGGTCGGCCGAAGCGGTTCCACCCGGTGGCGAGTTCGCGGAGAGAACGACGCTGCCTGACGAGCAGCGCCAGGGTGGGCCAGTCCTGCAGGAGGGAATCGCTGGCCAGGGTGTAGGCGGCATCCGGCTCGGCCCCGGCCTGCTCAGAGATGAGGATGCCGGCGCGGGCCAGGGAGTCTACGAGTGTCCGGGCCTCCGTCCCTTCCGTCAAGAGAGGGTCGGACTTGAGCAACTGGGTGCGGCCGGTCTCATAGCGGGGGCCGGTGATGTTGAAGAGGCGGAGCAGGACCCTGTGGAGCTGCTCCTGGCTGGCGGGGGAGAGTTTTGCCTCGAACTCGCGCGCCTTGGCGGCAAGATGGGCGTTGACGCGGGCGGTGCTCTCTGCGTCGCAGTCAGTGTCTTCGTCAGTGGTGGTGGGGTCGTACTCCGCGAGGCTGAGTGAGCCCAGCCCATCTGCATAGGCGCGGCTCACCGTGACCAGGACGCCGTACCAAAAGTCAAGGATGCCCTGGGCATTGTTGCGCCCCTCATCATCGGCCAGATGGGTGCCATAGTTGCGGACCTGCTGGAAGAAACGGACCAGTTCCTCCGGAATGGGGGCATTCGGTCCGCCTTCGCGCTGCCTGCGTAAGAGCGTGCTGTGTGCCCTGCGCAGAGCGTCGGGGGAGGTGAAGGCGGTGAGGCGGCTGGAGTTGGAATCACCTGTGGACGCAGGTTCCCGCGAAAGTGGCGCCGGTGCAGCAAGAGGAACGGGGCCACAGTCGTCCGAGGTAAGCGTGATTTCGTACGAGTCGTCTACTGTGTGTAGGGAAGAGACAAGGTTCCTAACGGCAAATGTGATAAGTCGGCCGAGTCGATGCTGCACCTCTGGCACGTCACTCACGGTGTCCAGAATGGTCTGAAGCTGTCTGATGCGAAACTCCCGCTTGGGCACCTGGACGAGGGATTGGGCCTCCAGAGACACTCGGTTGAGCAACTCCTGATATTGGCCGTCTGAAAGGCTTTCCAAGTTCGCGAGCGGCTGTTCGGGGAGGGGTGAGTTCATGGAGCGCGGCGGGAAAGAGAAGGCGTCTTGTTGAGATTGTCGCGTGGCTGGTGGCGGATCACAGGAGGTCCTGCAACGGCCTGCGCAAGCTTGCGACGTGGTCGGCGAGGGCGAATAGCTGGTTGTCCACCTTCATGAACTGGTCTCGGCACTCCCGCGCGAGCAGTTGAAAGCTTGCGGGGAGCTTGAGTCGGTTTGCGCTGTCAATGAGGGCTTGGTTGGCATTGACGTAGTCGGTGATGCGGCCTGGTCTATTGGCACCCGCAGCCAACGGGGTGAGATTGTTCAGGCTCAGAATCATAAATTGCCATCGCATCAGAAACTCATTGTAGGCATCTGCGGCAAGACAGCGTTCGACCTCCCAGAGCAAGTTGTCCAGATCCTGCCAGCGGTGATGAAGGTCTATGCTCTCCTTCAGCGAGGTGTGGACCGTGGAACAGGCTTTACTGCCTGAGAGCAGATCATCCCGCCCGGGGGCAGTGGACATGCTTCCCACCTGTTCCAAAAGATCGGCCAAAATGGTAAGGTCCATCATGTCCGCGTTCTGAACCAGATTGTTGTTGATCCGGGACATTTGTCTCCTGAGGATGGATCCGATGGTATCACAAGCCTTGCTGGCTCCTGCGTAGTTGTCTTGGGTGGTGGAGGCTGATTTCAGGGCGTTTTGGATGTCAGTGTGCCACACCCGGGCTCTCTCCTGCTCCAGCATCAGGTTGTTTCCTGCATCCTGTGGGATGGCTGTGATGGACTTGGCTGTCAGCTCCATCCTTCCACTGATTCCACAAATCGCTGTTTCGTAGGTGTTCAGATTGGTGGCATCCTGCAGGCCTGCTCGTGCCGCCCAGGCTGCGGTGGCATACGGGAGCTGGAGGTAGTGCAAATGATCGTGAAGCATCTTCTGGGTGCGAAACTCCAGCAGAGTGTCACTGAGCAATTGCAAATAGTGTCGTCTGGGGGCAAGCAGAGCGCTCACTGCGGGGTCCGTTTTTTGCTGGGCGACACTGACGAGTTGTTTCCCGATCTCCCCCAGTTGGCCAGTGACGGAAAGGTCCACGAATTCATAGCCGTGGGCTCGCAACCAGGTCCGGAGGTGGGGGATGGGGATGAAGCAGTGCTGGCCCTGGGGGCCAAAGGCGCCGCGGTACACGCCGGCATAGCGGTCCTCCTGAAAGACGCCTCCGCCGCTGGTGCCGCGGGTGGGTGAGCCCATGCCGGGTGAGAGGATGCCCATGGAGAGCTCCTTCAGATGATTCAAGAGCGTCCACGCCGGATGAGGAGCGGGCACGGTCTCGCCCTGGTGGACATCGATCAGGGGGCTGCCGGTGGTGTAGCCGCAGATGTTGAGGCCGCCCATGCCCTTTTTGCAGGCCTCGTCTGAGAGAAGGGGGGACGGATCTGCCCCGGTGGCGGACTTGAACTTGAGGAAGGCGAAATCTTCCGGCCCCTGAAGTGGAGTCGAATCGGTGGGACTCAACAGGCGGTCGACTTCCAACTCAAAAGGGGGAAAACCCTGGTAGGATATGCCGGGTGGCCAGGCCAGGAGGTTCGCGGAATAAGGACCGTCGGTTTGGTCGTTGGTGCGCAGCACATGCTGGGCGGTCACGAGACGGCGCTCGGCCGCAGGCGGCGGGCCTGCGTCCCCCGGGGCGGGGATGGGGCGCACCCAGACGAGCACGGCGCTGGCCTCGCTGATCCCGGTATCCAAAAACCAAACTGGCAGGGGCATGAGATGCGGGGGGAGTTGGAGTCGAAGGTGGGGCCGGTGGTGACGCTACAGACACCACGCGGCGAGGGCGAGGTTTCGGTCGGTGGCACCTCTTTCGATGCCGGAGACGTGGAGGCCGAGGATGGCACCGGTTTCCAGATCGATCAGGCAGCCGCCGCTGGTGCCGGCCAGGGTGGAGCAGTCGTGACGGATGTAGGTGAGGCCGTTGATCTCCTCCGTGGGCTTGTCCTGGCGGATCATGCCGGGCATGCAGCGCTTGTAGGCGCGGAGGTAGGAGGCGTCTTTGTAGGCGATCTTGGCGGCATCCTCCTCCTCTCCTTTGTTGGGCGGGCCAGGGTGACCCAGGACGATGACCTTGCGGCCGGCGAGGTAGTCGGGGAAGAGTTGCGTGGCTTGCAGGCTGAGGCCGGTGAGGGTGGTGTCATCAGCGGCCTGGATCTGGGAGGCGGCGGTGGCGCTGGTGTGGATCCAGGCGCGGTCTGGCGGGTCGCCCGTGTTGGTGGGCTGGTCATAGCCGGAGATCTCCCGGTTCAGGAATGTACCGCCTACCGTGCCATCCAGGCTGGCGCGGCCTTTGGCGGCAGGATTGGGGGGCTTGCCAAAGATCCAGCCGGGGTCTGCGATCACGTGCCAGGCGGTGAGGATGCGCCCGTCCTCCAGCACGGTGCCGGAGCCGCGATGGCGGGTGTCCACCATCTCCAGGCGGAAGGCGTGCCGGGCCCAATGCTGGATGCTCGCCATCTTGGGGGCGAGGTAGGTGCTCCAGGGTTCGGCGTTCTTGTCCGTCAGCGCCTGGAGGTCTTCGTTTCGCAGCAGGTGCCCCACGCGAAAAGCGGGGCCGGGGCGGTAGAGCGCGATGATGATGCTGTAGAGCTGCAGGCCGGAGGGGCCGGAAAGGAGGCCGGCCCGTTTGTGCGAGCCCGCGTCATTGAGGTCCTTGAGATCTTTCCTCAAGCTGGCCAGCGTGAGGGTGGGTTTGTCGGTCGGCTGGTCGGACTTGCGGGCGACGCCAAAGGTGAGGCCGCCGGTGGACCGGGGCCGGTCGTCGTCGCTGCCGGCATCCTCGCGGGTGGCGGAGTAAAGGGTGAGGCCGGAGTCGCGATTGTCTTTGGTGCTGCCGCCACTCCCGCCGCCGCCTACAGGGGTGCCGCCAGAGCCGTGCTGGAGGATCGGGAGCGGGATCTGGATGGAGTCCAAATCATCCAGGATGCCCTTGGGATTCTCCAAGAAGTGGCCAAACTGTTTTGACAAGTCCATGAGCGCGGGCGCGTGAGGCTATCTGATTGGTCATGGAGAAAATAGGGAGGGAGGAGCGGGGCGCAAGTGAGTTTTTCGATGGGGGGAGGTGGGCTAGGCATCTATCGCCAGAATGGGTCAACACCCTGTCGCTCAAATTCCCGCTGACGGGTTTTCAGATCTTCCATAATTGCACGGATTGGAATTGCCTGTTTGTAGATGAGTGTCCCGGATTCCCTGTACACCGATTGATGCAGACCGACGAGACGCAGGTCCCGGTCAAGACAAGGGGCACCGGAGGCTCCGCCCAAAGTGGGGACGTTGTGACGAATGCGTTTGGTTGGCCATGGGGATGGAAGCGTGACACCATGGCTCATCTGGAGGGGCATTTGAGGACGATTGGTATTGGCCTGCGAATGATGCAGGATGATTAGGTGGTCGCCCGGGTCGATGTTGGTTGCCGAATCTAAGTCAAAAAATCCAATGGTATCCGCGTCCACCCAATGCAAGGGGGCGCTGGCGACCTTGCGCTCCAGTCGGAGGACCACGTAGTCCAATTTCTCAATTGCAGGTTCGAGAGCAGGCCGGGCCAGATCGTTGGAGTCAACATCGCTATAGACGATGTTCCAGAAGGGGTGGAGCCCGATGGTTTCACCTGGGTGGATCTGCCCGGTATCAGAGTCCTGAATGTGACCAAAGATGCATTGAACTTCCGTCGGAGGCATCTCCCTAACCAGCGCGTGGTGGATGACGTGAAAGCTGGTGATGACAAGATCGGGCGCGATGAGAAACCCGGTGCCACCACCCTTCCCGGAAATCGTCACCTGACAGACGGCCCGGGAAAATTGCTTGAAAGTGTCCAGGAACTCACTGACGGTTGAGAACCGGGAGCTCTCCTTCACAATGCCTTGTAAACCCGAGGGCAGCTTGAAAGTGCCAGGCTTGACAGGCGGACGAACTTCAGGTGCAGACAGCTCTTGCGCGATCGCCTGGATTTCTTCATTCCATGGGAACTCGGCTGACACAGCCTGAATCAACTCATTCGCCCAGGATTCTCTATTGGCCAGGTCTACGAGCGTGTATGCCAACGATTGAATGTTGGCAGGTCGTGGTGCGATCTTGTGCAATTGCTTGTTAAGTCTGGTATGTAAGAAGAATTCAAGGCTGTCGGCGTTGAACAACTTAACAAGCGCCTTTGTGACGTTTGCAATTTGGGGTCCAGTAAGCATTGCGCTCTGCACCGGATCGACTCCGTTGAGAAGTTGGTCGATCGATACTCTCCCTACATCCTGGATGTAGACGGTGGATTCTCCGTCCCGCTCCATCTCGATGAGCTTATGGTACGATTCCAGTTTCTGAGGATGACCTGGGACGGGTACGAGCTCGATTGCGCCAAGTTTGTTCGAGAAACTTTCGTTGATGGTGTTCAATGCTTCGCGTATCGCGTCAAGGAGGCTTCGACGACCAGGAATGTTTCCTTGAACTTCAATTGTTAGTGTGCGATCTTCCAGATCTGCCTTGATGCGCGCCTGCGTACCGTTCCATTCCAAGATGGCGCCGTAGCGCCAGGCGAAGTCTGGCGGTATGTAGCGATGCATGGCGACGATCAAGCGGCTCATTACGAGTTGGGGGAGCACGGTGTATTCATAGACACGGGCGAGCGCTCCCGACCAGTCCTTCTTGAACCCTTCTTCCTTCTGTAGAAGGTCAGGTACCAGCATGGTGCGCTCCGTTCTTCCTGGATTGTCGAACTCAAAACCAAGTTGAAAACGGAGCATCATCTCCCAGATGAAGTCTGCATGCTGGTCATATTTGTAGTCAGGGACGGACTTTAGCACCTCTTTGTAATACATGTACTCGAGCCGACCATGATTCTGTTTCAGTCCGTGGTCGCTCAGCAGCCGATATACGGCTGCCGTAATCCATTGAGGGTCACAGACGATGGCGTCATTCACCAAGCCGCTGCCTCTGAAGTGGAATACAGTGCCCACGTCGTGAAGCAAGCTGAGAAGAGTTTTGTTGTGCTTCTCATCGACCTGGCAGCTGGCGCATAGAACTTCAAATTCTTTGAGGCCAATTGTGGCGCGCTCCTCGCTCTCGATCCTGTTTTTTAGCTCTCGCCACTCAGAAGGAAAAGGCGTCTTCACGTGCGCCACGTCATTGGCCGCGGTGAGGGCGATGATGTCTCGCAACTCGTCCAGGCCTGACTCGCTGTCTCTAGAGCAGGAGACTCTTTTGGCGGAGCGTTTGAGTTGGGGGTACTTGTCATGGAGCTGGTTCCAGTTGAGCTGCATGCGCTGCTCGTCAAACTTATTGCATACCACGATGACCGGCGAATTGCCGCCAAAGCTCTGGATGAGTCTCAACCAATACTCCACGCGGCTCTCGGCTTCACTGTGTTGGCTGTCCAGGACCAGCAAGTAGAGACTGTGCTCGGTGAGAAACAGCTGGTGCAGGGAGTTCATGATCTCCTGCCCGCCAAAGTCCCAGATGTTGAGTGTGACTTCGCCTAAACCCGGACACTGTAGTGGCATCTTGTGACGTACGATTCCGGGTGTCGCACGCTCATGCCTGCTGAAGGCTTGGCCCGTCAAACGCTTGATGAGCGAGGTCTTGCCCACCCCTCCCTCGCCTACCACAACGACTTTAACCTCTCGCAAGGAATTCAAGCCGACAGGGGAAGTGGGGCGTTGTGCCGGATCCTCATCTGGCGGTGAATTGGCGTCCGGAGTCTCGGCGGGACCAGGCGGTACAGGTGGAGTCGGGACCTGAGTTAGTCTCTCCGCCACTTTCGCGTACTTTCCACCAAGTCTGCGCAGGACTTCCGCGGTGATGTTTGCAAATGTGGAGGAGCCGGGCCCAAAGCTGGATGCGGTGACGCTGTCCGGATCATCAACGATGGCCTGGAAATCCAGAGTCGCACCCATGTGGTGCATGAGGTAACCGGAGACGATGCTCTGCACTTCTATCATTTCCGGGAACCACGCGGCGTCCAAAAGGCATTTTCGAATGCCGGGCGCGAAGTCAAAGTCCACATAGTCTGGCTCCACGGGCGAATCAGCTGGCGTGACGCGTTCGACCAATCCGCTCAGGAAGACCTCTGCCAGATGCATGGGGCTGGAGTTCGGCACCATGGTACACTGAATGACGCGAGCGATAGGAAGGCGTAGTGGCGAGGAAGCGAGAAGACAGAGAAGGCGGAAAGCGGCGGGATGGGCGTGACCTTTGAAGCTGCGGATGCGGTCTGCCGGTGATTGTGGAGGTGCCGAGGGAGTGTGCTCTGATGTGACTGCGCCAGCTGGCAGGGGCTTGTCCCGTAGCCACACGGCGGGCAACCGGACTTTGTGGTCACCTGAAAGCAGGCGACTCCATGTGTTCAAGGAACCAGCATCTACGGTGATGAGGGGAAGGGGGACGGCGTGTTCTGGGAGACTTTCTCCTGGAAGTTGCCGCCATTGCGGCCGTTCTTGGCGCAAAAGGGCGTTGGGTGAACCTGTCCGCAATGTCTGTACGTGAAGAGCCCGGGCGCTGCGGAGCCCGGTCTGAGACCAGTAGGACTCAGGAAGCGGCTGGATAAGAAGCATGGGAGTATTCTTTCCAAGAACCCTTACGAACTCCGCCATCCGCCCGTCCGACCAGGCGCTACCCAGGCAATCGCTGATGATGATCACGGCATGCCGGCCGTCGCCGGAGACCAACTCCTTGACATCACGTGGCTGGGTGTGTCGCTGGTCGGCGTAGAGCAATGTTGGTTCCAATGCCTTCTCACCTGCGGCGGGTGGCTTAGGCGCGTCCGCATTGGAAGTGAGTGTCCACGTGCGTACATCCCGAAAGGCACCCTGATGCTCCAGGATGTGGCGTAGTTCCTTGGATGCCTGATGCCAGATCTCCATGCTGCCATGCGTGTCCAGCATGAGCGTGACATTCAGCCAACGGCTCTTTGCGGGAATGAGAACGGGATGCCAGATGCGCTGTTCTGCAGTCAGCTTGACGGTGGCCTCCTCGTCGATCTCGGAATTCACACGGGATGCCACCCTCTGCATGAGCGGGCGTAAGGCTCTCGCCATGTTGAGGGCATCCGGAATGGCTCGGGCTGTAGGGACACGTAGAGGCAGGGTGCCGCCTTTCTGCCCTTTGGGGGCGCTTTGGGAGTTGGCTGCGGACGAGGTGTAGCCACCAGTGTAGACTGGGATCGGATCGTGGTTCGGCGTTGGCGACTGGCTGTCCAGGGAGGTGTTCTTCTCCGACCCGGAAGAGGTGCTTTCCTTGCCCTGTTTCGATTCACCGGATCCCTGTGACTGAGGCTGCTCCAACCGGTTTGGTTTGGATGACGGAGCTTGCTTGAGTGGGGGCTTGTATTCCGGAGGCCTCTTGGGAGCAAGCCAGGCTAGTTCAGAGGGAGTGCCATGCTCGGCAATCCAGAGGATATCCAGCAGATCCTCTGGCGCAAAATCCTGCACTCGGACGAGGAGCTCTTTGTAGAGGGCGTACAGGCTCATTTTGCCTCCGTGTTGGGCTCTTCTGTCACTGGTTGAGAGGGCGCAATACTACGTCCTTGATGACCATTGCGTCCTCACTGGATAGATCTCTGGCGACAAGGTACACGGCATTGAGAAGCTGGTCGGTGGACATTTCGCCGGATTCCAATTTTGACTGGAAGGATTTGAGGAGAGTCGTGACCTTGGGGTTGTCTTCTGGGTTTAGTGCCACGCGTTTCTCCACGATTTGGCGAAGTTCATCTTCGTTTGGGAGTTTGATTTCAAGCCGCAGGCAGCGACGCTTGAAGGCGGGGGGGAACTCCCTTTCGTCATTGGAGGTGAGAATGACCAGGGGGAAATCCTCGCAACGCACATGACCGCGCTTGATGCTCTTGGTAGATGATTCTCTCTTGTGCAGCCCGACGGTGATCTCATCATAGACTGCGCCTTCCGGGAGGCGGGAGAGTTCCGGAATCTCAAATTCTCCTTCTTCGAAGAGATGAAGGAGGTCATTGGGAAGATCGATGTCGCTCTTGTCGATCTCATCGATAAGAAGAACTCGGGGCTTTATCTTGGTTGAGGTCAAGAGTGCGGTGCCCAGTGGTCCTAGACGGATGTAGCGACCGATGTCGGGTGCGGAAGGGCGGGCTTTTCCTCGTCGATGACGTGATTTTTGCGATTGAAGAGAGGCGTCTTGGAGTCTCGCCACCGCATCGTAGTGGTAGAGGCCCTGTTGGAGGGTGGAGCGGGAGGTGATGGGCCACACGAGCACTTCCCCGAGCTGGAGCTGATGGGCGACGGCATGGGCCAGCGTGGACTTGCCGATCCCGGCCTTGCCTGTGACCAAGAGGGGGCGGCGAAGCTGGAAGGCGGCATTGACTAGCGCGACTTCCTCTTCGCGAGGAATGTAGAGCGCGCCACGTTCGTTTTGATTCTTTGCGGGGTCAGTGAAATCTCGCCACGGCGGCGGTTTGATGCGGTTGAGAATCGCGTCGTGTGGCTCCGACTGACGCTTAAAGTAGGCGTGGGGATGGTCTGGGGAGGGCTCCATTTGGTGAGAAGGGGATGGGGACTATGAGGCTCGTTGGGAAGGAGCAATCAGCGTAGGGCGAATGGCATCGGGCGGCATCCGGTTGGGATCGTCCCAGAAAAATGAGAGGCCGGAGCAGACAGCGGCTGTCGGTGAGTTTTGTACAAACCACTCGTGGCGTAGCGTGCGGGCATGAAGGGGCCAGTGGTTACGGTCTTGGTCGAGTAGTTGATGGCGAAGCAGGCTGTGCGACTCTTCGGCATCACCTTCGTGGTCTCGTAGCCAGACGGCTGCCGGGATCCCAGAGGTGAGAATTTGGTGGAGGACTTCGGAAGGGCTCGGCTCAAATGTTTCGGAGGCACCCGGAAGTGTCAGTGCGACAAAGGCGTTGGCCCCCTGTTGCAGATCGTTGAAAAAAGTGGGAGTGTAGTCCTCCAAGCTTGTGGCGTAAGAAATGTCTTTGCCGTCCTGTGAGGCAAACAGGGCGGTCCACTTTTGCGTCCACAGAACCTGAGCTTGTTGAAACCGGTCGCCGTCATTGTAGATCCGGTCATAGGAACGGATCAATACGGGCCAATGTGCGCCAACGATGTTGGCACAGTGATCCTCGCAAGGAGAGGTGGTGGCATCAAAGGCATACTCGAGCAGTTCGAATGGTAGGATGACTTCAATCCAGATTTCGGAGCTTTGTGATCGACCTAGGACGATCTGTCGCGCTCTGGCGATGCAGTGAGACAAGGCCTCTTTGAAATCTTTGATTTCCAGTGAATGAAGCGGAAGCCCCTCCAGCTTTTCGTGCTGACCGTGAACGATTGTCCAAGTCGTGAGGTGGTACTTTGGCGCATGAGAAAGGGCATCCCTTTCCAGCTTGATCAAGAGGATGGAGCCACCCGGGGTGGCAGGGAGGCGGTTCGCGCAATC
Source organism: Verrucomicrobium sp. BvORR034 (assembly GCF_000739635.1). Taxonomy (GTDB): domain Bacteria; phylum Verrucomicrobiota; class Verrucomicrobiia; order Verrucomicrobiales; family Verrucomicrobiaceae; genus Verrucomicrobium. Next base: position 28,702 of record NZ_BATQ01000035.1, read on the forward strand.
ACCAGGTGGAGCGATGGCGGAAAGGTTTACCTTGAGTCGCTTGGCCACCTTGGATTTCCACTTCTCAATTCGACTGCTGAACTTGCTCTGCTCCAATTTCGAGCCACATAGTGCGAGATACGTAAACAATGGGGCACGATCATCACGTTCATGTAGGCATCTGGCCAAAAATCCGGTGCAGCTCGCAAAATCTCTATGTGCCGGGCTCTCAAAGGCCTCTTGAATTTTTGAGAACGCGATGCTGGCGGTTTCGTCATCAACTACGGGATTGGCAGCATGCAACTGCCGAAGCACCTTGAGTTCTGAATACGTGACATTCGCCCCTTTGTTGGTGAGCGAGTCGTCGAGAAGTCCGTAGAGCTGGGTGGTAATCAGTGCTTGCTTGTCGAGGGCTGCAAGGAGTTGCTCAAACCCACCCCCTCTGAACTGGTTCTCGCATTGATCGAGTAGATCTTTGACATCCTCTTCAATGCTTCTTCCGCCCTTCCAATGGAAGAAGCGAAGATTCATTTCGAGCTGCCGCCATTTGGTATCGCTGTCCAACATTCTAGAGAGGATGTTCGCAACCTTCGGGCGTAAGTCTGCTGAGAGCTGGCAAGCTTGAGACGCAGGATCGGAGTCAGCGATCTCCACCAGTTGATAGCCTTGGGCCCAACACCAACTGCGAAGGACATCAATTTTGGTGAAGACGTGACGAAGCGATTTCCTGTACTCGCCTTGATAGATGCCCGCGAACCGGTCTTCTACAAACGCGCCGCCACCGCTCGCTCCTGGTCCCATGATCCCGCTTCCAGATTTGAGCTTGACTTCGGGACCGTCAATCATCTCGATAATACATTTTTCGATAACATCAGGGATGACTTTCCCTTTGTTTTCGTTATTGCGAGCACTGCCGCCAGTGTGTCCACAGAGAGTGATTGGGCGATTAGGGGGGTGTTCCAGGTGCCCGCTGCGAAGTAACTTGGTAGCCGGGTAACCTGAGTCGATTCTACCCTTCGAGAACTTTAGGAAGGCGATGTCATTTGAATCGGACAAGCCGACTTCGGCAGGATGTGTGAGCTCAGCGTCGATCTCCAAGTCAAATGAGGCACTTCCGGTGTACCCGACTCCAGGAGGCCAGCCTCTCAATGCAGTCGTATAGCGAATTGAATCTGAATCTGAGTCTGAATCAGAATCTGAGTCTGGGTGAATGAGAACGTGACGAGCCGTCAGCAGGCGCTGCTCGGCTACGGGTCTTTCTGTCGAGGTTGAGGTTTTTCTGACCCAGACAAGGACCGCGCTGCCTTCATTTTTGTCAGCTTCGAGGTACCAAACGGGGTAGTTCATGGATGCAAAGCAATGAGGGTAGGGTTCAATGGGGAGCTTGAGGGACGTCAGCGGAATGAATACCAAGTGGAGAAAAGATTCGCAACGGATTCGGTGAAAAAAATGGCTGAGTGCTTCAGGGTGAGGACTTGGGGGATGAGGAGGGGCCTGGGCGGGAAGTTGGGGGAGCGCACGCATCTTGCCTGCTGTTGCCGGCATCTTGCCGGGAACGTCCGTCGCGGGGTGAGGGTGCAAAGGGCACCCAAGTTGGTGGATGAGGGGCTTCGGACGAGCGTTGTGTGCGTTCGAACCTCAACAGCGACTGTTGAAACGCCTGGGGTTCAAGATGCCATCAGAACTGAAGGGTTGAGATCAGCAGATCCAACCGCCGGATACGGACCCGCATGTCCGGCGGTGTGGGAGGGCTCTGGCCTGCCCGCCTGCTGAGGGGAGCTTAAAGAATTGCGGGGCCTTGGCGCGCGGTGCGCGTGGGCGTGGGCAGGGGCTCACCCCGCACCAGGCCGGGCTTGTGCACGCTTTTTGTCTGGTTACCTTGATGGAATGCAAGCCCTCCGACGAACGGGGGCCGCGCACCTGCATCGTACTCTTATGAACGCTTCAGAACCTCCTCCGGATCACGGCCAGCGTGACCTTGAACCTGACCCGATGCCTCCGGCTTGGAAGAGGGAGGGGGAGGCTCGCGTGGAGGCGAAGCAGACGGTGTCGCGTCGCCCCCGGGTGCCGGGCATCATCTGGGTGGCTCTGGTTTGCCTGTGGCTGCCTGCGTGGGCCGGGGCGATGGCCTTGGCAGTGGAGGTGGCGGGAGGTCAGAGCAACTTGAAAGAGCGGATGGTGGATGTGATCTGGCTGGTGCTGGTGCTGAGACTGGGGTTCGGTCTGCTGACGCGCTCCGCGTGGTCGCGGTGGTGCCTGGTGACGCTGGTCGGCCTGACGACGCTGATGGTGCCGCTGATGTGGGGCCGGGTGACTGCGACCGGGGAACGGTTCCTGCTAATGGCGCAACTGACGCCCATGGTGGTGGGGGTGGTGCTGCTGCTGACCCCGGCGGCGGGAAGGTGGTTCAGGAAATGAGGGGGCCGGGGAATGTGGAGTGGTGGAGTGGTGGAGTGGTGGAGAGTTAGATCATGAACCTTTTTTGGCTCGTCTGGGCGTGGTTGTGAGGCGGCTGGTTGGATTTGGGAGGAGGGGGTTTGTGGAGGTTTGCTGGTGACGTTCCCTCCGATGTCGCAGGCTCGAGGATCTGCTGCGAACCCGACGCTTCCAACACCTGGATGCGCAGCATCTTTGGAGTGCGTGCGGGAACCGCCGCTTTGGCGGCGCTGGTGAGGTGCTAGAACCCCTTCGCTTTCCAGCAGCGCCCGCCATGCCCAATCCCATGCTCCGTTGCGGCCCAATCGATGCCTGACCGACACAAGGCTCCCCAAAGCGGTGGTGCTCACCGCAGTCCCAAAGCGGCTCCGCTGCCAGGTGTTGGATGAGGTGGGATAGTCAGTGCCCGGAGGTAGATTG
>NZ_BATQ01000034.1 GCF_000739635.1 Verrucomicrobium sp. BvORR034
TGTAGAGGGCGGTGGGGAGAAAGCGGATGCTGCCGGCTTTCCCACCTGATCCTCCTCCGCGGAGGTACCCAAGGTTGACTCGCTTAACCGATTGCGATCGGAACAGAGTGGCGGGGAAATTGGATGCCGGAGGCATCACAGCCCTTGGCCGGGGGTTGAGCGTAGCGATACCCCCGGAAAGCAACAACCTCGCGTTCACCCCGGAGGGGTGACAGCAATAGGCGCCTGCAAAGGGACGTCGCTGGCATCCGCGCCGGGATGCAATTCTATGCTGATCTTCCGGAGGTGTCAGTCGCTACGCTCCTTCAACCTCCGGCTAAGGGCTGTGATGCCTCCGGCATCGGCTGGGAGCACAAGATGCGGGTCAGATCATCTGAAGCAACATCCCGGTCGAGAAGCACCCCTCAAACACCTCTACTTCGCGATGAGGGATTCGTTTGGGACTGAGGCTGACTAGCCAGAGTCGGTTCCTTGGTGGCCCACCCCAAAACGCGCGCAGTTGGTCTGTTCTCCTCACATCGACAACTACGGCTGGTGTTGGTGATCGCATGGCAGAAGGGATTCTCAAGCACCTTTTGTATCCGCATGCGCCCCGATGGCTCTCGCCTCTGCGCCCACTCACTGGTGATGGGCTGCTATGATGTGCTAGGATGAGTTTTGTCGTTCTGGTGGGGTGGAGTCTGGCGTTTGGTTGGCCTCTTTCTTGGTCATTAACAGGCGGGCCATGATCTTGTCGGCGGGGTATTCGCTCACCGGGAAGACGGAGAAATGCTTGGTAAGGCACTCAAAGGTGTGGTCGTGCAAGGTGATGATGATATGGCGGCTGTCGGGCATATGGTACGCCGGGAACGACACACGGTTGCAGGCTTTCACCTCGTCCATCCATGGCGAGGGGCGGACCTCGAAAATGCCGTATTCTTCAAGTCCGTACGAGTACAAGGCGTGGCCTGCGAGTGCCTCGTCATTCGGGTGGCCAAGCTTTGAGCACAGGCAGAGCTCGCACACGGCGACTACCCTTTGTTCTCCGGCGTCGGGGCTCCGGGCCGCGGCAGTAAAGTACAGCAATGCCGTGCCAGCATCATGCACGAGAACGGGGCGTGGATAGTTTATGGTCGGGACGAATCCGCAGTCGATCGGAATGACGGTGACTTTGCGCATCTGTGTTGGAGCCAATCTGGAGATACTCAGTGGATGTGCAGGGAAAATCAATCTCACGCGTCCCAGCTTGGGCTGTCTTTCAGGGATGAACTTCGATTGAAGCCATTCACGAAAGGTTGACGTCATACATTGCCAACGTCGCGACCCAAGACGTACCCATGTACTGCCCAATGACGCACCAGATCACGGGCTCCAGTCGAAGGCGGAGGCGGCCCCCAGTTTGTCAGGCCCGTCGCTTGCGGAGGGCGGTGGCGTGCTTCATGACATACTCCCGGGTGTTGGTGCGAAAGTCGGGGACGCTCCAGATGCTGTCGGCATCGTAGATGAAGTACTTGTGATCCAGCGCGTCGATGGCCTGGTCGAGCGCGGCATGGTCGGCTTCGGAAAGCAAGGTGTAGTGCTGGTCCCGGCTCCCGATCATCCAACGGGGGAAGTGGTAGCGAAGGAGGGTGCGTTCGAGTTCGGCCAGGCCGTCGAGCAAGAGGCATTTGCCGATCTGGCGGGCGGCTTTGTGTGCTCGCGACAGGAGTTCAAAGTGTCGGTTGTCCACGAGGGTGCCGAATCCGCCGCCGCAGCGGCGGTGAAACTCCGCGAGGCTTTTGAGGTGGCGCTCGACGGCGGTGAGTTTTGAATAACGGGGATCGTCGGATTCGGGGAGGGCACCGTCGAGGTCGGTCATGAAGTCGTCGCTGCCGAGGATGGCGTCGATGTCATAGATGATGGCGCGGGCGGCTTCCTCTTTTTTCTTCTGGGCCTCTCTTTCGAACTCCGCGGCTTCTTGCGCTTTGCGGGAACACTGGCCGCACAGCCCGCCGTACGCGGTGGCGGTGGCGGGGAGGATCATGGAGTTGCACTTGGTGCAGGGGAGGCGGTCGGTGGGCATGTTTTTTGCGGCTAGGCTAAGGCCTGAGCCGTCGAGTGGGCGAGACAAAATTTGCGACGCCATCTTCACAAATTGTCGCGGGACGGGTTGGTGGCAGGGCGCGACGATTGTGCAGCGAGGCGACATGGGCATCGGAGGAGACGCTGGGAGTGGGAGGATGTTTCGCCGGCCTCCGCACCTGATCATGACGGCGGGGGTTACCCAGGGTTGACTCGCTTAGGGCTCGTCCAACCACTGGGCTGGGGTAGAGATCCCATTCTGGGATCGGCTGCGATGGTGACAGAGGATGGAGGCGGTGCTGGCATGTGGCTGCGCTGAGGGAATGGCGCTGACCGCGTTTTTACAAACGCAGCTACGAGTGCGGGTGGGCTCGTGGGTGAGTGGGCATTGAGGAGGCGTGGGCTGAATGGCGTGCGAGCTGCGATGTCAGCCGCAACGCTTTGGCCACTGACGCACTGCCCACTGACGCACTGGAATGCGGAGCCCCTGACGGACCAGCACGTGACGATTGCTGACTGGAGACTCACACCCATCTACCCCCGACACCTGACCGCGTTTTTACAAACGCAGCTACGAGTGCGGGTGGGCTTGTGGGTGGATGCGCATTGAGGATGCGTGGGCTGTATGACGTGCGAGCTACGATGTTAGCCGCAACACCTTGACCACTGACGCACTGCCCACTGACGCACTGGGCTACGGTGCGGGGATCTTGCGCACGACGAGATAGGCGCCATTGCTGGCATTGAGATAGGCCGTGCCTTCGTAGAAGTGGCCTTCGGTCGCGGGCCAGGAGATTTTGGTACGGCCAGCACCCTCACCGGCCTGGATGGCCCCGGCGGTGTTGACGTTGCCCATGGTGCCGCCGGCTTCTCTGTAGGGGCCTGGCGCGCCTTCGTGGGCGAAGATGACTCCCCGCCGCTTCTTCTCGATGGAAAGGATGTCTTCGAGTGACTTGTCGAACTTTGCGGCTTGGTCGCTGCAACCGACGAGTGCAAGTAATCCGAGCAGGGGCAGGGAAAGGAGGAGGACGACTTTCATGATGTTTCAGGGATGGCCTTGGATTGAAGCCTTGCGGGTCCTCGCTTTCCCTGGAGCAGGCATTTTGGAAACTACTCGTTCAAGTGCAGGCTGGCCTGCTTGAGGGCGCGGAGTTCTTTGGCCCGGCGCAAGTACACCTCAAAACGATGGCGTGCATAGGCCAGCTTTGCGCCTGAGCCGCCCTCCCACGCGCTGCCGACAAACTGGATCTCGGCCGAGGCGAACTTTTCCCAATGCTGCTGCATCTCATCAAACACCGCCAGCGCAGCGACTTCTTTGCGGCTTGTCATGAGGGCCCGATACTGCTGACACAGCTGGTCGATCCTGGCCCTCAAGACCTGGGAGGCATTGGTGGCGAGGGTGTAGTCGCTGGAGGTGGAGTGATCAGAGTTGGCGAAGTAGGCTTTCCAGTCGAAGTCCTCCGGCGCAAACCCTGCGAGATCTATCTTCTGCAAACCTTTTTCCGCTGGGGTGGGGTTCTGGGAAGACGCCTTCGGGGTAACGTCTGGTCGATCCTGTGCCGGGACACATGGGGCGGTCAGCATCATGCTAAACAGGAAAAAGAGTCTCATCGTGCGTTGCATCGGGGTGGACATTAACGCTGGGCCGACTGCCGGGCGAGGCGAAAAGTGGGCGAGATGGCGGCGGGCGCGTGCGATTCTGGCATCCCTTCAGAATGCATGTCATTTTCGGTTTTCCAGGGGCAGGGATCGAGTAACTCGCCCGGCTCCTGGCTACCTTCTTGAAGGCCTTCGGTCTGCGCTGGAATCTTTCTCCTGGCCCGACTTGGTTCAAGGATGCAAGTGTCTGTAAAGAGTTGATGCACCTCCTCCTTTGTGGGGGCGTGAACTCCGATATCGGCGACGAAGGAGAGGTTTGAGCAGAAGCTCATATTGATTCAGGCGAACGTTCAAGAACTCGGCCCTTGTTCCTCACTGTGGTGAAGCAGAATACAGGCGAGCACTTCTGCCAAATCCTGATGCTCCGCTGCACAAGTGCCCTCGATCTTGAACCGGTAGTGGTGAGCCTGATTATCCTGGCCAAGTTTTAAGTCGATGATGTTTTCCACATTGAAGCTGTTGAAGAAGTCGCCTCGCATGACCAGGTGGGAGTGCGATGGGCCGCCATCCTTCTGCGTGATGTCGACTGTGACATTCCCGGACATGTCGGAGAGCCAGTCCGTTTTGCGTTTGGTCACAATGAAGCCTTTCGACTCCACGGTGCCGAAGAATTCTGACAGATTGCGCCCCTGATACCCTTCATGGATGTGTGCGATGACTTCTGAGCTGTCGGCCTTTGAGCGGACAATCTGGTGACGGGGGAGGTCAAAGGCCACTTCGTAGTCTCCGAACGTGGTCACCGAATCGACCTTCCATGAGATGAAGGGAAACAGCCGGCCTTTGCGGTAGTGTTCTCTGGCGGTGAGTTTCATCTCTGGGGAGAAGCGTCGGGGGAGGCAGGTGGTGCCGCTGTCAGTCGCAGTAGGAGACGTTTTGGTTACCAAGGATGTGTTCCCCAACGAGACGGTAGGGGTCTTCGGGCTGGGGTAGAACTCATCTGTCAATGCCTCCAGTTCGGGGATGCGGTCTGCTCTGTCTGGTGGTGCGGCGTGGCTTGTCCTCCCTTGTTGGTGGTTGGATTCATGCCTGCAGGTTCATGGTGGTGCAGTTGTTTGACCGCCAGAATGAAGCAAGGCTAACGTCAACGCCCAACTGCCGGCAATACTCGAGCGCCAGGTCGACTCCAAAACGCTTTCGGATCGTTCGCTGGTCATAGTTCTGTGTGTCTTCGAAGGGCAAGGGATCACCGATGGTGAGGAACTCCCATCTGGAATCCTTCATGACTCGGACGACTCGAGTGTGCGGAGATCCATCATTGAGGGTGAATTCACAAATGGGATAGGGAACAGATGGGGCGGACAGTCGAAGAGAGATCGAGCGAAAGCCAAACAGACTCGAGAGGCCGTTCACGAGGGATTGGGCGCCATCTTGATAGTTCGGATACATGGCGGTTACCCCGGGATGTGCCTCTGGAACCCAAAGCTGGTAGTTCCGGGTGGGTGGATTGTAGAGCTGAGGCGATGTGTCAGGACTGCCATTGAACTGGGTCACTCTCAGTTCGCGGGGATAGTCGGGACGGGCATACAGCTCAACGATGCGTCCGGCTATTTCGTGAGCGGGTCTCCAGATGACCGTAAATGCCAATATCTCTCGGTTTTCAATCGGTGGCATGGTGGCGGCGGTTTTTGCGAGGTGGACTCTGTTTCTCGGATTAATCTACAGATTGTCCGCCAGCGCACAGCAAAAATCGGCGTCACTGGGGTTTGTGTTTTTTGCGAAATGGGCGCTCCAGCGGTCTCTTTCTGGACGTCAACAGGTCTCCCGAAAGCGGCGCTTCACGCACGCACTCCAAAGGCCCGCATATGGGACCGGGTGGAGGGGGGGGTGTTGGGGCTTGCTGGTCGTGAGGCCTCCGATGTCGCTGGCTCTGTGTTGCGCTGCAAATGCAGTGGTTCCAGTGCCTGGATGCGGAGCATCTTTGGAGTGCGTGCGGGAACCGCCGCTATGGCGGCGCTTGTGATTTCATGAAACCTGAGCGCGTTGCCAGGGGCCTGGGCTGCCAAACCAGCCTCGTGGCGGACGGCATGATGGGTTCCTCTGCCGTCCTGTGTAGGAGGTGCCGTGGTCGGCTATCGCACCTGAGGTCCTGTGGGGGTGGGTACCCAGGTTTGACTCGCTTAGGGCTCGTCCAACCCTGGGCTGGGGTAGGCATCCCTTTAAAGGTCGATAACCGATTGAAATCGGAGCAGTGATCCTGGGAAGTAGCATGCTCCAGCGTCCTGCACGTGGAGGACCAGAGCCTGTCGAAACTTGGCAACATCGGCGAGGGGGTGAAGCTTGCAGACGCTTCAGCTAGTGCCTCCTCACGTCGACAACTACAGGGGCGCTGGGTGGTTGGTGACCAAACACCAGTGGGTGGGTTCAGATGCGTGAGCCATCTGGGGTGAGTGCGGATACAGAAGGTGTTTGAGGATTCCTTCTGCCGTGCGAGCGCCAAGGCCGGTCGTAGTTGTCGACGTGAGGAGGCACTAGCTTCCCGGTATGCGATGTTTCCCCGGGGAGTGCTGCCAACAGCCCAAGGGTGGGCTCTGTGGCCGCAAGGCGAGGTAGAATCAAACGCCCCAGAATCTACTCCCGATGAGGGATGAGCTTCGGGTGGTCTGGAGTGGGTTCTGGGTGGCGCGCAATAGTCAGACTCGTGGCGAATGTCGGGTGCGAGAGCATGGTGTGTGCCGATGCGGCCTAGCGACCCACTCACCGTGACGCGGCGAACGGGACGCAATGATTGCAACTGCGATGGCCTGCTGCCGTTCACTGTGGAACTGGGACGGCGTTGCGGAAGTTGTCATTTGCGGTTGGGAAGCGCGCCGGTGACCGTCTCGAACGCATCGGCGACGCTGATGGTGAAGATGCCGCCTTTGCCGGTGGTGAACGCCTCATGCCACATGCGATAACCCTCAGCGAAATCGGGGACCGGGCCGGATTCACGCTCGAGGGTGGTGACACTCTGCTGGATGGCAGATTCAGCAAATGGCAAGTGTGGAATGGTGGTGTTGCCGTCTCCGTAGGAAACGCCGGAGAGGGCGATGTGAACGATGGTGCGCCCCTGGCCGTCGTCTTCGACACGGAGGATGGTGAGCTTTGCGTTGGGCTGATTTGGTGGAGTCTTGAACTCCCAAACCTGACCTGCGCGGAACCTGGAGGATGCAGGTGCAGCTGCGGTGGGGTGCATGGTGCCGGTGGGTACGATGCCCACCTTCTTGTCGGCCTGATGTTCGACGACGGTGAGATCGGACGGTTTCTTGGAGCAGGCGCTGAAGAGGAAGGAGAGCCATCCCATAAGGGCAAGGAGGGTGCGGTTCATGTGATGCGTGGAGTGACACGGCGGCCCCGAGTGGGTGATTGCAGTGTGATGTCCGGTATTTGGTGGCATCGGGACTGCGGCGATCCGGTCATGCTGAAGTCTGTCTGCGTAGCCAAGGGCTGTCAACATCTGCCCTGTCTGCACTCCATCCGGGGGGCAGGTCACTGATGAATGCCAACGAGGGGTCTCGCTTGTATGCTTCGTTCATTGCCACAAGCATTGCGCTTTCAGCAGAGCTTGTTGTGCCGCAGATGAAGACCCATGAGTGATCGTCCTCAAAGTGCTGAGCATGCAAGATGGGATGACCCCCATCAAAGACTTGGCGGGTGGAAATGCAGGCAGTGTCCGGTGTCTGGTCGAAGGGCCATGAAACCTGCTCCCAATCAAGCCGGGAGACGCCAAACTGCCGGGCGGCATCCGCTACCGCCTCCTCAATCGTCGAGTAACTACAGTCATTCTCTGTCTCCCAAGTCTCATCGCAATAGAACAGGTAGGCCTCTCCATCGTTCGAGTCCCGCCCGTAGCGTGCGATGGCCAGCCCGTGGAACCACGTCTGCTCTGACCCGGCAAAGAGGCGGGTGGATCCCGTGTATGAGTGGCGAGATGGATCGAGTACGACCGCAAGGATCACCAGAGCGTCATCAATCGTTGTTGGGCATCGAGGCATGAGGGGACGATGTTGGTTGGCTGGTGCAGGTTTGCGGAATCACCAAACTGCGGCTGCTGGTCTGCTACGGCTTTTTAACCTGTTCTGAACGGAGTTTGGCGCTCGCCACGCGGGAGTCGCTGTCGAGCAGCACCTCGTAGTAGTAGTGAACGCCGTCTCTCGTCTCATCGCCGAGATGCCACGTCTTGTCATCCACCTTAATGGCGGGCAGCTCTTGCCAATGCTTCTGGTGGATGTCGCAGAAGGCGTTCCAGACCAGCTTGGCATCGTCTGCGGTGCGGAGGGTGACATGGCTGGCATGGAGCAGCTCGCCGAAGGCCTCATAGTTGCCGGTGTGCTGGACCCCTTTGACGAGATTCCCTGTGGCATCGCACACCAGTGTGGTCTCGATCCCGAGGGCAAGGCCCAGAGGTTTCTTTTCCGTGCCTGGTGGCGGGTGCTGGGACCAGGAGACGGCATAGAAGCGATGCTGAGGAAACAAAGTCTTCAGCGAGGCGAAAGGAAGCGCATACCATGGCGTGAAGGTGGCAACAATGTCTCCGTGTTTGCGCGAATCGGCCTCGATGCTCTGCTGCCATTTCTTGAGCGTGGGGGCGGCTGGATCCGAGTCGGTGATCTGGGTCAATTGCTGCCAGCGGATCTGGGCGCCCGCGGTGCTGAGGGCAAAGACGGTGAAAAGGGTGGTGAGGTGTTTCATAGAACTAGCGCGCGGACTTCAAGCCGGCTGCGACCTCAGCGCCCACTCGCGGGCCAGCAGCGCGAAGACAAACTCGCTGGTCAAGGTGCCCTTGTAGGGCCGGTGCTCGATGTGGTGCGCCTCCTGGCGGAAGCCGAGCCGTCTGAACAAGGCGGCGGCGGGGTCGTTCAGGACATCCGTGGTGGCGGTGATGCGGCGGGCGGAGAGGGCGGTGAACAAGTGGTGAAGCAAGCACTGCAGCGCCTCGGTGGCATAGCCTTTGCCCTGTTGGGTATGGTCAAGGGTGATGCCGATTTCAAACTGTTGCGGCTCGTCCGCCAGGCAGTGCAGACCGCAGTCGCCGATCAACTGGCCTGTCGCGGCCTCAACAATGGCCACCTGAAGCCAGGTGCCTGGGACGCCAATGTCTCTGTCCTGCTGATCGTCGAGCAACCGGGCCGCGTCATCGGGGCCAAAGGTCTCCCACGACTGGTAGCGAGCCACCTCGGGCTGGGAGCGGTAGGAGCAAAGGGTGGGCGCATCGGTAGGTTGTAATCGGCGCAGCAAAAGTCGCGCCGAAGTCAGGTGGTCTGGAAAGCGGTGTTTCATAGGACGCGCGTGACAACGGGTAACATACAGATGACCAGTGACAAATGCAGCGAAAAACCGAGGTCGCGTTCGCAGGCAATCTCTGCTTGCGGGTGTTGGGTGGGGGAGGGAAGACGGACCCAGCGAGACGCCGGTGAGACGATCGCGTACGGTCAGGCATCATTCGTGAGGTGGAACTCGCCGAGCAACTCGCCTGTCGCTGCCGCAATGAATCGTGCCCGGACGCCATCATGCTCCAATCTCACTTTGGCGTTTGGGTCTTGGGCGGACAAGTTTGCAACAAGGTGGCGAATTCCCGCCACAATTTCAGGTCTCGGTGAGGTGACACCATCTTCGGCCATGCTCAGGCGCCCTTGGTAAAGCTTTAGAAAATAGTGCACGGGAAGGTCGCTCATTTCGTGATGGCTGAAAGGGGAGGGGTGACAATTGGCGCGGCTGGCTGCCACGGGCCTCGGGGATGGGTGGCCCAGGAAGGTGCGGCGGGGAACTTAGGGCGGGCGCATCAGGTGATTTTGGCACCGTGGGCCTTGGCGCGGTCGAGGATGAGCTCCCGCGCTTCGAGGTCGAGGTCTGCAAGCGGCAGTGTCATGAACTGTGCGCGGGAGAAGAAGAGCAGCCAATAGTCCGGAAACTGCCAGATCTCAGTGACGGTGCTCCAGGAGAGCTCGGATGTGCCAATGTCGGAGGTGATGCGGAAGCGGTCAGCGCCAGCCTCGAAGGTGGCCTCTGGTGATCGCATGCGGCGGAATCGGGTGATGCTCCCGCGATAGTGAATGAAGTAAAGCGCGATGGCGACGATGATGGCGAGGCAGAGTCCGGAGGCGGAGACACCCACCCACCAGGAGCGGTCACCGTGCGCGACGGAGTAGATGAGCGACGCGAGAAGCACGGCCATGGCGAGGAAATAACGCCAGCCGGTGACGCGCCGCCAGAAGGCCCACACGGCGCTGCGGATGAGGGTCTCGGTATAGCGAAGTTTGACCAGCTTCATATTCAGGGGGGCGTATGACGGCTCATTTGAACGTGTTTCCAATACATTTTCAGGTAATGCGATCCGAACCGGATGCGCGTAATGTCCGAAAGATCCACCTGCGTGGGGCGGCGCTCCCATTGCCCTGCCCCATCGAAGCCGAGCAAGGTGGCGTGATGGTCAGTGACCTGCTCAATCCGGCAATGGATGGAATGCCATTCCTCGAACGTCTCACGAACCACGATGGCAAATGCCTGAAGCTTGTGGAGGGAGCGGAGAATGGCAGCGGTGCTGGTCAGGTCGATCGAAGGAGTGCGGAGCGCGCGTGCCCAAGCTCCCTCGGCTTGGAGGATCTGTTTGCGGAAGGCCCGGTGCTTGCTGGTGATGAGGGATTGGACGTGGCTGCGTGAGACGACAATGTATCCGTCGGGCTCAAGACCGTCCCCCAGTGAACGGGCCAACAGCCAATCGCGCGACGATGCCAGCAGAACGACCTCGGGTGAAGGATCGTAGCCGGTCAACGGTTGAGCGTGCAGGCGCAGACCGACAGGCATTGCTTCCGCGATGGCTTTCTTGATGGAGATCTTCATAGCGGGTAGCGATGCCGGTGGCACTTCACTTGGGCGGGAAGGGCGGACTTAGGTGCGCAATCGGCTCAGTACCCGTCCATCGACATGGAGACCTTGCCGTTTTCATCAATGGTCCAGAGGTCGCCGTCATCGCTCATCACCACGGCGCCAAAGTGGAGGGCGATCTGGCCCAGCTTCTTGAGCATGGGTGGCTGGGGATAGTCCGTGGAGATGCTGCCGGAGCTCCAGGCGAGCCAGGGCCAATCTTCTGGATTGTCTGAGTCTGACGGCAGGAGCACGAGGGTGTCGCTGTAGTTCGGGTGTTCCGGCTCAGGGCGCTGGAGATCGGGGTCTGCCTCGATATAGGCGTCCCATTCGTCCAGGGCGATGGGGTCTTCCTGGCCTTCGGCTGTTTGTCGGACAATGTGGACGGAGTAGCTCATGGGGGGGTGAGTTTGAGGGGCTCTTGGTGACTTGTGCGAGGTTTATGCAAGTGACTGGTAAATGCTACTGTGCCGCGACGGGGATTGCAAGCGTGTGCGAGGGCGGCCGGTGTGTGCGGGTATGATTCTGGCATCCTTTCAGGATGCAAGATGCTTTTGGCGGGTACCAGGGGTGTTCGGTCCAGTTGCTTCCTTGATCCCGGGCTGCCTTGTGGAAGGCGTTCGGTCTGTGTTTGAATCTGGTGGCGGTTCGAAAAAGGAGTGCAGATGCCGCAGCCGCGAACGCGTGTCCGATTTACAAGATACAGATCCCAAGCGGAGGCTGATCGCGTGTCGCGAGTTTTCATGGCCGAAGCTCCACGCCAACGGCGTGATACACAAGAGCCCGGGGTCAGAGCGCGAAGCGGGCGCCACCCCGGGTGGTGATGAGATAGTGCGGGACCTCCAAGGGAGTTCTACAGACCGACCTGATCACCCGGAGACGATCCTCGTGAATGCGGTGGACACTTCAGGAATCGGCCACGGTTTGTAGAACTCACTTCGGAGTTCTGGCCCATCGCCCATATACCCAGGGTGGCAGCTCGTGCCTCGCCTTACCCTGGGCTGCTTTGTATGACGCCCTTGGCGTCAAAACGCTCACGTGCGACAACGGTGACGCATCTTATCCTGACCTGATGCGCATGTGCATGCGCAGTTGCGGGATCGGTATTGGGGGACGTGGGTGGTGCGACTGACTGGCGACGGGGCTGGACTACTTTGTCTTTCCCGGCGGGTTGCCGCGGGATTCCGGGATGAACGTTTTGAGGAATTCCAGGTAGCCTCGCGGGTGCCCGGCCATTTCCCGACGGGTCACCTGTATCCTTCACGGGGTATTGCAACTGGATGATCTCTCCGTAGGACAGCTCCTGTGCCTTCAGATCGTGTTCGAGGATTCCCGGGAGTGCCTGAGTCGGGGAGGGGAGCTGGAAGCGTCCTCGCTGCCTTGTACAGGATCTGGACTTGTGAATTGTGCTTTAGAGCCGTCCTAGAAGAGGGGCTGGTCGTCTTCTCTCTCCAGAAACACCAGTGAATCAGGCGGCACATCTTCTGCCGATACATCGGCGGGCAATTGGATGACGATGGCTGATCCACCGCCAAACTTGCTGATGAATTCAAAGTCCTTGATGAAAGTCTTTACAGAGGAACCGTCCGGACGAAGAATCCGGATCGCTTCCCGTCGGCGGACATTCTCTGTGGCTGGAATGCGCCAATCCTCGGGATCTTGTAGGACGACAATGGTCCCGCGACCTGCAACCGTGAAGGTCTCGATCGTCTTGCAAAGAAGCTTTGGCATTGGGTTAGCTTTTTTGGAGTATTTGGCACAACATGCAGAAGGTCCGCCAGTGGGCAGTAAAAATCAACGCAACACAGCGCTGAACCGGCGGGACGCCGGTAGTACGCAACGGCTGGAAGCCGGTGTCACTTGAGGGGCGATCAAACCAATGATCGTGTCACAGTGCTTTGCGGCGTCGGTTGGAGCAGGCTTCTACGAAGGTCTCGCCTACAAGCAACGCATCGTCGAAATCAAGATTGCCGGCGTGGACAAGGAGGATGGGGAACTCTCCATCGATGGCTGGCCTGCGCATGTCGAATAGGTAGAATGTCCCAGAGCCATCGAATGCAAACGGGAGCGTCTGAGGAAGGTACTCGGGGATGTGGTAGGCTAGCAGGTACTCCCGCACCTGGAACGATCTGAATATGGGATCGAACCAATGCCCGCCTGTCCGAAAGGAGCCGCCGTTGGAATACCTGAGAAAGCTCAGATAGGACTCGGGAGGGGATTGTGTGGGGAGTTTCCATGGTGCCGGGTCGACCTTGTGGAAGCGATCATGGAGGGGGCTTCCTGCGGCAAACGGATTGGTTTGCCGGGCGAGGATGTCTGCAATCTCCGCCCCAGTGAGCGGACGCGACACGTCGTGCAGCAGCCGTGCGATCGCGGCTTCAGAAGCTGGCGGTTCCGGGTGACATTCGTCAAAGAGGGATGGCCAGGGCGTGGTCATGTGGTCTGCGCGTCTTAAGGTTCAGCAAGGCGGCTGGTGAGGGCGATCGCCTCGCTGTTGCCGCAGGCGCAGAGGTGGGTGATCTCGGACTTGAGCATCCTGATGGTGGAGGCCAGGTGATCCATTTCGGGTGTATGCCACCCGCGCTTTTCACAGGCTGCCAGGAGGGTGCGCGCTGCCTGGATCAGGCTGGCGATGAATCCGAGGCACGAGACGGGTACCTTGAACTCCCGCCTGTCATTGTGAAGGCCGGCCAGACTCCATGTGTCGCCACGCTCGTGTGTCAGACGTGCCGTGCAAGGGCCGTCCATGAAGCGGAGATCCCATTGGCGTGTCTTTTTCTGGAGGATGCGGGGAACAGGTTCGAGCCACCAACCTAAGATTGTGACTGCGAAATCATTCCATCCTTCTTCCGGAAAGCATGCGCTCTCACTCCGGATGAACACTACGCCGGTGATCGAGCCGAAAGACGATAGGCTGAGAGTCGAGGTGTCGACCTCCGCTGTCGCGTTCTCTGCTGTGAGTCCAGGTTCCAAGGGGATGAAGATGTCTGACAATGCGACCCTGCCCGCCCGGCAATCTGCTCACAGGTGGG
Source organism: Verrucomicrobium sp. BvORR034 (assembly GCF_000739635.1). GTDB lineage: Bacteria > Verrucomicrobiota > Verrucomicrobiia > Verrucomicrobiales > Verrucomicrobiaceae > Verrucomicrobium. The sequence continues at coordinate 13,572 of NZ_BATQ01000034.1, forward strand.
GGCGGGGCAACCGGAACGTGAGGCTGTGACGCGGGGCGCTAATCTGGGTGTGATGGGTCACGATGCAGTGATCTGCCGAGAGGCGTACGGATGCGCTGGGGCTGCGACTGAACCGGCGGGACGCCGGTGGCACCTATTGACATCTTTTGAAGCCAACGATCAGGTCGTGGGTGCCGGCCCCTCCTCTGCTGAAGTGCGTTGGGCGGAGGCACCGCCAGTTCTAACTGCACGACCAGATCTCTGCCTTGTTCGATCTTCTCGATCTCGTGAAGCCGGAAGATGAGGTTCTGATTTTCAAACCGGGCGGGAAGTTTATCAAATGACTTCATGAAGTCCTTCAAGCCGTAGTGCTGGGGGATGCGCCAGACGATGCCGTGGGCTTCCTCGGGAATGACAAAAGACATGTGCAGGCGCAACAGCGCCTCTGCGGCGCGTTGCCGGTCCAGTACCTTGGTGACGACGACGGTGCAAGGGAGATGAAGCCTCCGCCGATACGCTTCATACCAATAATCTGGAGGCTGGCCCGAGCCCAGCATGTGCACGTCTCCATTGACCCGGTCAACCAGAATGCCGCATGTGCCAATTAAGAGGCCTTCCATCCGACCAGTTTCCTGGTGGGCGCGGCTGTCGATCTGGAAGTAGAAACCGAATTCGCACTCTACAGGGGGTGCGGCGAGGACCACGGTGTCGTGGGGCACGAAAGCTTCGGCGAGTGTTCTGGCTTCGGTGGAGGTCATGTCATTTTCCTCACGCGGTGGCTGAAGCAATCCCGGAACTCAGGCCTGGGGACGCGTCAAGGGTTATGCGCCGACGGAATGCCTGTGGCCTGCCTCTGCTGCAGGGGTGGCGGATTTTTGTCGGGCGTGTAGAACAGCGATTTACAAGTCTTGGCGCACCAGTTCACGATGCAAAGGATGCCAAATGGCAAGATGAGCATGGTGGGAAGAAGCAGGAGCAAACCGATCACCCAGTTTCGTGGAGTGAAATGTTGGCGACGCAATTGCATCCAGTACCAAAGGTTGGCAGCGCAAAGGAGTGCGCTGATGGGAACCGTCGCGACCAAGATGGTGTGATTTGACGAGCCTGGTGGGTTGAGGGCAGCAAAACGCTCGTTTGGATGAAGCAGGTCAACCACCGTCCAGATCGCGGAAACACCGAACAATAGTCCGATGATAAAGAAGATCTTTCGGAAGCCCCAAAGTGGTTTGCCGTCGGAGGACATGTTGTATGTGCTTTCTACCTTGTGCTGTGCTGGTGTTTTAGCTCGAGGATCAGAGCTCAAGTTTAAGGCACAACATGCAGATGAACAGCATGCGTGCAGCAAATAACTGATGCCCCGATGGCATGCGGTCTGGACAGACGGTCTGCCGAGAGGCGTGTGCATGCACTGGGACTGCGACTGAACCGGCGGGACGCCGGTACCACGCACCGACTGGAAGCCGGTGTCACTTGGTGACTGCTGGGGATCTTGTAGGGGGAAGGGGGCAGCTTGTGGGCCCTCCAGTGTCGGAGGCTGGGTGGTGTGCTCTGAACCAGGCAGTGTGGGCACCTGGATGCGGAGCATCTTTGGAGTGCGCGCGGGAACCGCCGCTTTGGCGGCGCTAGTGAGGGGCTAGAACCTGGGCGTGGGTCAGGGGTTTGGTGTGTTGGCCTGTTTGACCTGTTGGATCACGTCTGCGGCGCGGTTGAGGAGGTCATTCCGCTCTTCCCATCTTGCCCTCTTGAACTGCAGCCATTGCGCAAGCCAGTCAACCTCAGCAAGGTCACGCCGGGCCAGCAACTCAAGACATCGGACATCATTGTCGTAGGCATCAGGTTGCGTGGCGACCAGGGTGAGAATGTCCCGGAGACTGGAGAGTGCGGCGTCTGGCCAGGCTGGCAGCACCCGTGTGAACAGGCGGTGCCGAAGCCAGCAGTCCTCCCGGTGCAGCCCCTCAGCAACAGCGGGTGCCCCTGGAGTTCCAATTTCTGCGAAGTAGTCGGTAAAGACATCGGCAGCGGGCGACTCGGCAACGCGCATGGCTTGAATCATGTCGCGATGAACCGGCTCTATCGCGGGATATCCAAGATCGACGATCCGCCTGGCGCCTTCCACGTCAAAGGCGTTGCGGGGCATGAGTCGCAGGAGTTCTTTCCGGTCCATATTCTTGTCGCAACGTTTGATGGGTGGCAGGGCGGGGCGGAGCCGTCCAGAGCGAGGCGAACTAGCGGTCTGTCCCGCCGTTGTCACCATCACCACTGGCTTGATCGCTTTGTTTTGGTCCGATAGAGCGGCCCATGAATGAGAACCAAAGCCGGTCGTAACGATCAATGCGTACGTGCATGTCGGCTGTGTCGGAGAGCCCTCTGAATACGACTCGTCGTGGTCCGAGTGTTGTCTCGGGCGGAGTGTCTTCGGATCCCAGGGTCATCGAGCTGCTGCCCACTTCAAGGTCGTGATCGGGTTCTCCGAATCTCTCGAAAAGTTGTTGTGGTGTGGTGATGTCCTTGGTGAGCTGGTGCAAACGATGAGATTCCTCAATCGAGACTTCGGTCCAGTAGGTCTTTCTCAATGAGTCGGGTGCCCTGCCGCCGCAAAACGGACAATGGTAAAACAACGAATGGCCCCGTCCCCCGGTATGAACCAGATGATACTCGTTCATCCGTTCGTCGAAGACCACGGGAAGGGCATCGTCGCGGGCGGCGCGCTCAAACCAGCGGCATTCGCAGAGTGGCGCATCGGGATTTGGTTTGCTGGGCATGGTGTTGTGTGGCGAAACATACGGTGGGACCGCCAGCGTGCAGCAAAATTCCATGCCACTGCAGCATGCGTTCTTGCAAGCTGGTCTGGGATTCAGAACGCCGCAGGGTGATGGAAAGGTCGCTCGGGAAAAGGGTCTGCACGGACGATCTGCCGAGAGACGTCTGCACGCGCTGGGGCTGCAACTGAACCGGCGGGACGCCGGTACCACGCACCGGCTGGAAGCCGGTGTCACTTTGGCGGGAGCAGGTGGTGCCTGCCCAGCGCTCGCTAGGCATTGCGCTTGTGGATGCCGAGCTTGTTGCCATCGGGATCGAGGATAAACGCGCCGCGGCAGATGGGGCTCTGAAAGGGTTCTCCCAGGAAGGTGACGTTGTGCCGCTTGAGATGGGCGATGGCTTCGTCAAAGTCTGCTACTTCCAGGGCGAGGGCTGGACCGTCACTGGAGGGCTTGAGCATGGGGCCGCAACCCAGAAGGAGCGTGTGCGGGCCGACCTCAAATTCGCAGGACGCCTCGCGCTGTGTGGTGCAGGTGAGTCCCAGGACGCCCTCATAGAAAGCACGAGCGCGGGACATGTCGGTGACGGGGTAGCCGATGAAGGAGAATTCTGTGATCTTCATAGCGCAAGTGGGGTGGTTTTCCGTGAGAGGGCAGGGCTTGAGGGAAAGGCATTCCGCCGCCTCTCTTATACAGATCGTTCGCGTTCGAAATAGCGGCGGTATTTGAGGCGGGTGCGCGCGACGACGTCGGCGTGCCAGTCACCTTCGGCCATGAAGTTGACGCGGCAATGGGGTATCCAGGTGCCAAACTGGAAAGTGGACCACCCGTTCTCGCGGGCGAGGTCGATCAGTTTCCGGGTGGTGAGGACGTAGCCTGAGGAGACGTTCGATGGTTTGACGAGATCGTCGCCGGTCCATGTGTCCAGGTCAGGGACCATGAGCTTGTCGCCAAAGTTGTGGTCGGTGCGGGAGAGGCAGAGCGGGCAGATGGTGACTTCACTCTCCGGGTAGGAGATGGCGACGCGACCGGTGATCTCGATCTGGAAGTACTCGGGGACGGGTCGGGTAAAGGCGCGGCCGTCGTTGATGGTGAGCCTGACCTTGCGGGGGATGAAGCCGCTGACGCCGGCTTTCTGCATGACTGCGACGATATCTCCTCGAACCAACGGGGGCTCAATGAGGACGGAGATGGCCTCAGGCCAGTGGGGACCCGCCTCGACGGCGGGGCTGCCCTCATAGTAGTCGCCTTCGCGAATGCGTGAGAGGGTGGCTTCGATCTCACGAAAATCGGGGGCTCCATACCACCGCTGGCAGGGCTCGCAGCGCTTCCGCCCCCGGCCTCCCAGCGGATAGCGGACGGTGGCACCCACGTCCCGGGTTCCTTCGACGCCAAAGAAATGAAAAAGGGGGTGATTCATTTTCTTGTTGGGCGAACAAGGCACAGGGGTTCTCGCTTGTCACGTGTATTTCTGCTGCTGTGAATCACTCGTTCGATGGGCGATCGACCGTTGTTGGCGGTTGGTTGTCGCAAGGGAGGGGCTGGATTTTTTTGAGGGGGGCGTGTTGGGACGTGCTGGCTGCCGCATTGCGCTTCCTCGAACCTCAACAGGCCTCCCGAAAGCAGGGCCTTACGCACTCATTCTAATGCGGCTGCGTCGCAAGGTGATGGGGGGTGGCGGCTTGAGGATCGTGGGCCTTTGGGGTCGGAGGGACATTTGACTGAGGGCTTCTGCAAGATGCAGAAGCCGGCACGCTGGAAGCGTGCTGTCCCCTTTGAAACTGACCTGGAGCGCTGTGGCGTGGAAACTTGGGGGAGCGCAGGCGGATCGCCTGCGCTCCCCGATGCGTGGATGTGTGCCTGCCAGGCGACGGGGTGTTGCCGCAGTGGGTTCGAGGAATGTTGTATGGTGTGTTGAGGGCAATGTGGAGGAGCCGTCCCCGGCTCTTGCTGTTGAGAGGGGGTCGGGGAGGGACGGCACCGGGAGCGGAGCTGCAATCGCCTGTCTTCAGGGGTGGTCTTCCGGGCTGGGGTGTTTGATGGGGCTGCGCCTCGCGGCCTGAGGGTGGGTGTTGGGCCCTTGAGGGTGTTCCGCGGAGGTACCCAGGGTTGACTTGCTTAACCGATTATGATCGGAACAGTGTGACAGGGAAATTGGATGCCGGAGGCATCCCAGCCCTTAGCCGGGGGGTGAGCGTAGCGATACCCCCGGAAAGCAACAACCTCGCGTTCACCCCGGAGGGGTGAGAGCCATAGGCACCTGCAAAGGGACGTTGCTGGCATCCGCTCCGGGATGCAATTCCTATGCTGATCATCCGGAGGTGTCAGTCGCTACGCTCCTTCAACCTCCGGCTAAGGGCTGTGATGCCTCCGGCATCGGCTGGCATCACAAGATGC
>NZ_BATQ01000033.1 GCF_000739635.1 Verrucomicrobium sp. BvORR034
GGCGACCGCTCCGCGGTCTGACCCCGGGCTATTTTGTATCACGCCTTTGGCGTGGGGTGCGGTTGTGCCAACACGCGATCAACTGTGATGGGCTGGTGCTGCTCATACCGGTGACAAAGTTCGAGGAATTGATCAACGACTGCCAGCTCAGCCTTGGTCAAGTCTCCAGCATTTTTTTGGTCAGTGCAGGCCCAGTAGACGGCGTCGTAGCCATAGCCCGGGAACTCTGCAAGGTAGTGGCTCATGTACGCGGGCAAGTAAAAGCGCCATCCCGCTGGGTCGGAGAAGGTGAAGTATTCCTGGTAGGTTTCAGTTTTCTCTTTTGAGACTTCCCTCCAGTCGATCTCAGGATCTTGCAGGGCAAGCTCCGTGGCCCGTGCGGTCGAGATGTTCCATTCGTCATCGAGGGCGCGAGCGACCCGGAGGGTGGTGGTGGGCTTGGGGATGGAAGCGAAGGTCTGGTCGACCAACTTCCGCAAGGCATCGGCCTCGCGCCGTCCTTCTTCGTCTTGCTCGATGCGTGCGATTTCGGCGGGATCGTAGCCGCGTTCACGGGCTTCTGTGGATGAGATTCGCATCCTGCTCTGGTATGAGGGTGGCGTCCAGTCGGGTGATGACGAAGGAAATGTGTGCGCCGATGACCCGGGTGTCGTGAGAATGAAAAACGTCTGGGACCTGAATGCAACCGCAATCCACCCATACTGGGTTGGTAGCCTGGGGGCACCTCAGGGGCATGCGACGGTTTGTAGAACTCGCTTCGGAGTTTTGGGCGGTGCTTCCGAGTCAGCATGAGGGGCGACAGGCAACTTGCTCTGCGCTTCACAAGTTCGGACGGCTCCCCCAAGGAGCGGCGGTTTGTGCTTGCACAACCGCCGAGGGAAAGCGGAGCGTTTGATCGCCAAACGCCCACCACCTTATGTGGTCTTGCCGCGGCTTTCTTGCTTGGGGACATATGACCTCCGGCAACCACCGGCGGTTGTGCAAGCACAAACCGCCGCTCCTTGGATCCTATGGCGTCACGAAATTTGAATCGGCAATTTGGGCACGGGTCAGGGACGCCGGTCAGGGACGCCGGTCAGGGGAGCGTTGGATCGGTGAGCGGGGATGATTGGAAGTGGTTCGTAGTACAAACTTTAGTTTGCCAAGGGCGTCTGTCGTGGTGCGGACTGAGCCGACTGAAGTCGGTACTCCAACGCTGGTGCGGATGTGATGTGGGGGTTAGAGGAGGCAAACACGCTGGTGATGCAGTGGGGATGAAGTCATCGGCGAAGCGGGATCTGAAGGGTCTCTGGAAGGTTCAGGCCCAGGCGGTGCCCTTTCAGGGAATCGTAGCTCTGAGAGGTGGTCTGATAGCCCGGTGCAGATGCCGTGAGCGTCAGTGATGAAGAGGCATCCCGCAAATGCCAAGGGGTAGGGGCCACGCCGGGACTGCCGAGGTAGATCAGATAGTGGTGCTGTGATGCGGGCGGCAAGGTGAATACGCCAGTGGTAGAGGTCACGGCCTTGCGGGTGTAGCCCGCGCGTTCTGCGGTCACTCTGGCTGCGGCGATCGGCTTGCCGGTCTGGGTATCGACTACGGAGCCTTGAATGCGGGGGAAAACCGGTGTGGTGGAGGGGAAGGGAGCGCAAGCGGGCAGCAGCGCGGCGAGGACGGTGGTCAAGGCTGATAGGAAGAGCGCTTGTTTCATTGGGCGAAGGCGCGGAGTGGGCGCGGCTATGAATGGGGGTGCCGTGTTACTTCAGCTTCTCCAACTGCCCTTTGCGCTGGATGAGGTTTTTGTAGTCCCATTGGATCTCCTGGGCTTCTTTGAGCCAGCGGCGCAGGGCTGCTTTCTTGACCTCTGAGACGTTGTTGTAGAAGACGGAGGCGTCTTTGAACTTTTTGCCGACGACGTTGAGTCCCGGTTCATGGAAATCGGCGCCGCTCCAGAACATCAATCTCACGCCGGGTTTCTGGACGCTGTAGCCGACGATGGGATTGCCTTTCAGGAACCAGACGGGATGGGCGTGCCAGATCTTGTTCTCAGCTTGGGGCAGGCCTTTGTCGATCTCCCGGGCCAGCAGGTCGCAGACTTCCTGATGGGCGGGGGCCAGGTTGGCGTTGTAGGTCTGGATGTCGGGATGCATGGGGGGGGAGGGTTAGGGGTTAAGAGTTAGGAGTTAGGAGTTAAGGGGGGGAGCCTTTGGTCGGCGTCAGGTTAGGATGGGGCGTTCTGGCCTGGCCAGCTCTGAATGCCGACGTACTGCTTGCGATACTCGAACCCGCGATCGGGCCACGTCTCGGCATACTGAATCAAGGCTTCTTTGCCGGCATCCCATTCTCTGCCATTGACCCGGCAGTCGGCCTGCAGGGAGCCATCGGCATTGCGGATGGCGAGCAGTCGGATGCCGTGAAATGGAGTCCCGGCCAGGATCTCCTTGAATACCTCATGCGTGTTGGTGAAGAGGCAGCAGGGGCAGAAGTCGTGGGATTCTTTGCCGGGAAGGTTGGAATAGGAAACTACATGCTCAGGTGGGCCGAAAATCACCCGTCGATCACCGTCGGGGCTTGATGGAGCGCCTGAGGACTTCTGCATGGTCATGCAATGGTCCGGTTTCTCAAGCAGTGCGTCGAGAAAGACCGGAAAGTCTGAAGCCGCCCAGGCTTCAAAACCTTTCCTGAAGGCGCTCTTGATGTCGTCGCCTGTGGAGTACTGGTATTCGAAAACGCCGCCAGGCACGAGGGTGCTGTGAGCCACTTGGAGGGTGCTGCTGGTGCGGACGCCGCCGTCTTCCAGGGGGTGCACTGCGATCACCTGAGGCATGATGGTGAAGTCGCGGTTGACTTCGATCCAGCTCTTCCGGCGTACGAGTGGGTGGCCGGCGGCGCTCAATGCTTCGGCGCGGGAACTGAGGAGATCGGCATCTTCCGTCCAGCTTCGATCGCTGTTGGCAAAGGCGACTTTGATCGTGCGTCCGCGCCCCGGATTCTGAGGGTCCGGCGGGGGAGGGGTGATCTTTTGTTTCTGTTTGAACCAACGGAACATGAGGCTAGGGGGATTGTGATTGGGTCAGTCACACCAGTAGAAGAGGGTGTCGAAGACGTAGTAGGGCCCATCGAAAACTGTGGGTATGGAAAGATCCGCTCGCGCAGGTAGGAGGAGTGGCTCGCGCGGCAGAAGTTCGATGCGGAATGCGTGAAGACAGTTCGCTACGGTGGCAAGAAACTCCGCCCAGTCCCCCTCGGGCAATGTGCCAACGTTGCCTGCCTCTATGAAACCCGATCCCGTCCCCTTGTTGTGCTTGTGCTCGTTTCGCTGGCTGGCTCCATAGACGGCTATTGGAGCGAGGCGGGACATGTACACCAGAATGCCGGTGGTGTTGGTGTAGTCGGGAAAGTCCAGCTGGGATCGGCCATCGTCTGGATACAGGAATGCGGAAACGTAGGAAGCGTAGCCGCTGCCGTGGTGATCCATCTCACGGAATACGGCAACACCTGGTGTGCCTTCGAGACCAGAGAGGACGTGGGAGTAGAAGGACCAGACCGCCGCTTTGCCGCCGGTAACGAATGGCTCAAAGCTGCCGAATGGCCGTCCCGCCACCGAACTTTCGATCATTGCATCGGTTATTTCCATGGTGCGGGAGTGACGTGTGACCAGTGCTGGTGCCAGTAAACCCGATGGAGGCGGTGAATTCAAGGGGCTAGCGCATTTGTTGAACTCTGTGTTGGGGGGATTGGGAAACGACCGGTATAGGCGATCTGTTGACTGACGCATGCGCGCGCTGCCTCTCCACTGAACCGGCGGGACGCCGGTAGCACGCACCGGCTGGAAGCCGGTGTCACCTGGCTGGCGGGCGCGAGATGAGGGTTCGCAGGTGATCGAGACGGGGCTCTGTTTGTACTCCGAACAGCTTCTGGGGCCGCGCGGCGGAGGCGCAGCCTTGTCATGGCTTCGGTATTTTGGATTCGAATGCCTTCAGCTTCTTGATGAGGGGCTTTTCGGCTGCGTTCTTGTCGGTGCCGAAGGTGGCCAGTTCGATCCCGAGGGCGGCGATCTCCGCCGTCAGTCCGCCCTGAGGCGTCCAGGTCCTCCCGTAGAGGTCGCCTAATCCTCGAACCCAGACGGAAAAATGATAGGTGATGCCATCGAACCCAAGGGAGGCCTTGGCGGGGTACCTGGTGTGCTGGAGCATCCGCCCCCAGGCACGCTGGATGGCAATGGCCAGCTCCAGGCTGATTTCGCGGTCCACACGCGTGATCTTTACCTCTTTGGCTTTTTTCTCCTCATTGTTTCGCGGCATGGAGTACCAAAGGCTCTCGGAGGCGCGGGTGACGGTGATGAAGTACTTCTGCTCATCATCGGGCACTGCGAATTCGTCGTGGTACTTCTTCTTTGCTTCCTCGGGGATCTCGGCGTGGACGGATACACAGCTCTCAGCGCCAAAGGACGGTCTCGCGAGGAAGCGTCCGAACTGGCCGTCCGTGAGAAAGAGGTGTTTTGCCAGCCTTTCGTCATAGGCGTCGGGCGGGTTCAGGGGCGTCAAGTGATTCGGCTCGTCGCCGTCTTCGACCTCGAAGAACTTGTCTGCATGACCCGTGAGGGGCAGAAGGACGATGAGAAGGAGGCAGAGGTGTCTCATGGGGAAGGGGAAGGGTAGTTTCAGGAACCGCCTGGATTTGGGGCGCCGGCACCGCGTCCCGACTGGGGTGGTGCGGTGTTTTCCTGGCGTCTGACGACCTGCTCGACCGCGGTGAGGATGAAGGCGTTGTTTTGCCTGGAGAACTGGTTGGCCTCTGACCAGCGATCATAGCCCAGCTCGCTGAAGGCGGTGTCGTCGGCCTTCCCGAGCTCGATGATGACATCGCGGATGAAGGCCCAGCCCGTGAGCTTGAGATCCTTCAGCACGGGGGAGCCATCGGTATAGCGCATGGCCTGCAGGCGCTGGAGGGCCGGGGAGTCCGGGATGACTCCTGTGGGGTCCAGCCGGGCGGCGAGGGGATTCCAGAACTGGGTGGAGGCATCGTAGGACGCGTTGAAGACGGCCTCTGCCTGCTCGGGCGAAAGGGGCCAGATGAAGAGCTTCGTGGCGGGGCCGAGGGCGCCGGTCCCCAGGGCGCGCTCTGACCAGCGCGCTGTGCCTTCCGCGAACCAGCTGTTCTTGAAGTAGGAGGTGCCGTACTGGATGAGGTGGAAGAGCTCGTGCGCGGGGGTGAGGTTGGCGGTGGCATGGATCGAGGAAGCAACCTGAACGCCGATCCAGTCGCCGTCCTTGGAGTGTTGGAGTTCATCGAAGGCCTTGCCGTTGCTCTTCATCTCTTCCTTGCTGCGGATGCGGATGTCGAGCACGGTGGCGGAGCGGAAGCGCTCGGTCTGAAAGGGGTCGGGAAAGCCCAGCACCTCTACAAAGAGGAGGTGCGCTGCCATGACCTGGGTGAGGATGTCCTCGGCCTGATCGGGGATGTTGTTGCGGTTGCGATCGTCAGGGGCGATGGCGTGCTGGCCCGTGGTCTGGTAGCGGACGCGGAATTTCCCGATCTGATGGATGTGTGTGGGGGGCTCTGCGGCGGGTGCGGCGCTGGTGATGAGGGTGGCTGCAGTCAGCATCGGCACCAGGACCAGCGCCATCCATGGGAAAGCCGAAGTGGAGCTTCGTTGACCTCGCTTGCGTGGCATGATGTTGTGGTTCTAGCTCCTCTTGGGAGGGTGGACGATTGGACAATTAAAGTATGTCATGACGGGGAGAACGCGTCTAGACCGAAGCTGTGGGGCGGGGGCGGTAGTTGCCTCGGAGCCCAGTGCGTCAGATGGGAGCGGCTTGGAGGGGCCGGGGCGTGGTGTTTGATCCGCTGCGCCTCGCGGCCATGGAGCAGGCCTTGGGTGTGCGGTTGTTCTCGGCGGGGCAGACATGGAGGTGTAGAGGGCGGTGGGGAGAAAGCGGATGCTGCCGGCTTTCCCACCTGATCCTCCTCCGCGGAGGTACCCAAGGTTGACTCGCTTAACCGATTGCGATCGGAACAGAGTGGCGGGGAAATTGGATGCCGGAGGCATCACAGCCCTTGG
>NZ_BATQ01000032.1 GCF_000739635.1 Verrucomicrobium sp. BvORR034
CGGTGCCCAGAGCCAGGGCGCAGCCGAAGTGGAGCCAGCTGACGAAGGTCTCCCGCTGATGCTGGGTGGGGAAGGTGCGCCGCAGCCACGCGACGAGCGGGCGGTACGTGGAAGGGGGCGTGGAGCCAGGGGTGCTCCCCTGGGGTGGGTCTTCATCCTCATCCATCCACAAGGTGGGGAAGAAGACGCGCCAGAAGTGGAGGTGCAGGGGGGACTTGCCGCCGGTGCGCTGGCCCCTGGAGAGCCTCTCTGCCAGCCAGAACTGGAAGGGGACGAGCAGGAGCAGGGCGGCGATGAAGAGGGCCCAGGAACTGGAGGCGGTAAGCTGGGTCAGGGTGGCGTCATGGGTGGCCCTGTCCTCTCCACAGACGTCCATGTAGAGGGCCTGGAAGGCGAGCAGGAAGGCGGCACTGAGCAGGACGCGGCCAAGGCCCTCCCAGGACTCCAGCAGGAGGGTGTGCTTCCTCACGGTGCCGGAGAAGTAGGTGCTCTGCCCCTGGATCCAGCCTTTCTGCACGGCTTCCAGGAGAGTGAGCTGGTCTGGCAGCGGCTGTTGGAGAAACCACTGCCGGGTGCGCAGGTAGGGGAAGGTGAAGCTGCTGACGACGCCGCGGATCCAGCCGAGCTCCCCACGCAGACGCTGGATGTAGCGGCTGGCGACGGCGGAGTAGAGGCCGGAGATGGACCAGTAGGCCTGGACGCGCATGCCTTCGGCAATGATGCGGTAGTCGAACTGGCGGTCTTCCACCTGGGCAGGGGGGACTCTGGTCTGGTCCTCCTTCTCCAGCCCAAACTGAAAGAGGCGGGCGGGATTGTGCCCCCGGTGGAGCAGCCAGGCGACGGCTGAACTGCCGGTGGCGATGGCGAAGGCCAGCCCACGCAGGATGCCTGAGGCGGACTCGCTGAGGGAGAACTTGACCAGATTGGTGGTGGAGAGGACGAACAGAAAAAGGGAGGCGACGGTGATGCCGACTATGAAGAGGTGAAGGTGGTCCGCCCTCTTGCCCCAGCCGTTGCCGACGTCGGCGGTGAGATCCCGCAGCCGGGCAAAGGTGCCGAAGGGGGAGGTGGTGCAGCTCAAGGCGATCCCCACGGCGCGATCGTGGGTGGTGGCGTTCTTGCTGCCGGTGAAGAGCTTCCGCAGGGCCTCCTCCCGCTGCGCGGCGGTGGTGGGTACGGTGGGGAGAAGATGCTGATAGGCGTGCAGGTTCCTGACCATCGCCTGAAGGAGGCGGTGGCCGTTCTCCTGCCAGCGGGGGTGGTGCTCGGGCAGGTGCGTAGCGGAGGGGAGATCGTCAGGCTGCGCGTCGTAGGGCTGAAGGAGACGGAGCGGCCGGTGGGGGAGGGTGAGGCCGTTGGCGCCGGTCTTTGCCCGGTCGATGGGGACGTGAAGCACGGGGCCGGTGTCTGCCCAGGCGATGATGCTGGGGATGGGCAGGAGGCCATCGGTCAGGCCGCGGCGTTTGGCCAGGGTGATGACGGCCGCACCGGGGTTCTGGAGGGAGGTGAGGTCTGCCGGGGTGGCGGTGTCATGCGTCTCATCGTAGATGGCGAGCAGGACGTCGCTGTAGGCGGCGATGTATTCACCGGCGGCGCGGTAGCGGATGTTGCGCCGGGTGAACCTGACGGGGGTGGTGGTACCTGCGGTGAGGTCCACGGCGGGATCGCCGGTCGGATTGTAGTCAGGGTCTGCGGAGACGTCTGGGTGCAGGGGCACGCAGAAGAGATCCCGCTCCGGGCAGAAGCCGTCCTGGCTCTTGATCAGCTCCAGCAGATGCTGGAGGCGGCGCTTGGGGGCGTCTGCAACGCCCAGGGGATTCTGATCGGGGGTGCAGCGGGAGAAGGAGCTGGCCTCGGCATAGATCTCCTCCGGAAAGGGCAGGGGGGCGCGCACGGTGATGCGGGCTTCCGGGTGCCACTTCTTGTAGGCGAAGACGGCTTCCACCACGAGGGTGTCCACCCCCGGTGCCAGGGAGCTGAGCACGACGATGGGGGTGGTGCCCAGGCCGAGGGGCTGCCAGATGGCGTGGTAGGCCTCTGCGGTGTTCCCCTGGGCGTTCTCAAACTGGAGGAAGCGGCGGGAATGAGGATCCAACCGGCCGGTGAAGAGCAGCGGGGTGGGGGTGTGGAGCAGCCAGTCCAGCGTGGCAAACACGGCGTCCCGCACGGCCTGGATGGCTGGCAGAGGGGATGGGCCGGGGTGGGGGCTGCCTGGAGAGTACGTGGGAGGCCAGTGGACGTAGCCCGCGGGATCGTTGTTTCCTGTGACGCCGAGGATGAAAGCGGGAGTCAGAACTGCTTCATTAACAATGGCATGGGGGAAATTTGATGCCGTCGATTGCCGTGTGCCGGCAGCAACAGCAGTTGCAGTGGGGCTTGACATGGAGAGGTGTTTTTCCACGCACGACATGTGCCATGCGATCTTTCTTTTAGACTACTACTACGTTGAGTCATTGTATGTCCATCTGGCAATATGCTGTTGGGTGAATATTTTGATATATTTGCCGGAGATTGCTCATGCGGTCCCCGTTGGGACGGTTGGGATAGTCCGATGGACGATATCTCATCCCTTGAGTGCTGGCTGTTTCGGAGGGGATCGAGCATCGTTCATCCCAATACGAAGCGGGATGCCCGCAGAGGGGGCGAAGGCGCTGCCTGCCTCATTCTTAAAGGCTTGCGCGTGCCTGGCCTGTGCACTTTCAACCATCACTGTGCCTGGGCGGGCCGGTTCACGGGCCGGTGTGGTATCGAACCGAAGCAGTAGTCCGACTTATGCCATGGCGGGTGAAGGCGGAGGGGGCGGTGACAACAAAGTAGTATGTAAATATGTTGATATGTTGATAAGTCCGCTGGTGAATCGAAGACGGCTTGGTTTGTCAGCAACTTGATGGAGAAATGGACTTGACAATGGTCTGGTGTAAAACTTGTTGGAGGGAGATGAGTGGCATGCTTTCGACCCTCTATTTCGCCCTGCCAGTGGTGGTTGTGGTTGTGCTCTCTATTGTCGCGATGGTGTTCAGGATGAGGAGCGGGCTGATAGTGTTGCTGTTGTCCGCGGCGGTGATGGTGACGGGGCTTTGTTTCGCCGGGATGTGGCAACGCGCGACGAACGACCATGCGCGCTGGGAGTGGAAGCTGACCGGCTTCCAAACCAGTGTGAGTGCGGTGCCCTGGGATGAAGGGAAGAACAGGAAGGGGGCGGGAGGCGAGAAGGCGGATCGCTTTGCGTTGCTGCCCTGGAGACTGCTGAACTCCGCATCCGGTGGGCTGGAGATCGGAGTTCAAGGCGGTGATGGAAGACTTCTGGCGCGCCGTGCGGTGGTCGATCCTGGTGAAGGGGTGCTGTTTGTGGACTTCTCGAAGGCGGAGGTACCAGGAAATGACGGTGAGGTGCGGTTTCCGGTGGAAAGAGGAGCGAAGGTGGTCCTGCGGTCCACCGGCGTCATTGATTGTGAACTGACCTATGACGACAACGAATACCGGTGGACGCGGAAGGTTCTGAACAACAAAGGATTGTCCCAGCTTTTGGACAGCGTGAGCGTGCCGGCTTTTCCCAAGGCGGTGCGATTGGGTGAGGATGCGGTGTTTTGGACCACGCGAAAGGGCACGCAGGTCTACGTCCTCCGTACGGGTGTGGGCGGTCTGGAGCTGGATGGAACGGTGAAGGAGCCGACTGCGGTATGGACGGCTCCTGAGCAGTCCTCCTCAATGCTGCGGGTGTGGACGACACGCGAACGCAATGGGGAGACTCGTCTGGTGAGCCTGGCAGAGTTCAGCGTGGGGATCAAAGATGGCGGGTTGAAGGGGAAGCTGACGGGAGGGGCGGCCTCCAAGCGGGAGCAGACGGTGCGCATCCCGGAGCAGTTCATGATGCAGGGAGGCCTGGAGCACTTTCTGGTGAGTGGCTGGGTCTATGATCATGAAGGGGAGCGGGTTCCGGAGTCAACGGCCGTGAGGGCTGGGGATGACCTCTGGAGCGGGATCTATGGGGAGGGTCAGGAGGGGTTGTTGGGGAACAAGGGGCAGGTCCGTATTCTGCCCAATGACCGGCCGAGGATGCAGGTGGCGGTGACGTTTGACGACGGTCCGCACCCCACGAACACGCCCAAGGTGCTGGAGGCGCTACGGCGGCATGGGGCGGTGGCGACGTTTTTCATCCTGGACAGCCGGAAGAGTTTTGCCAGCCCGGCAGATTACGCGAAGATGGTGCGGCGCATCGTGGCAGAGGGGCACGAGCTGGGCAATCACACGCGGACTCACAGCGTCGGCAACTGGACGGATGTGGAGGTGAACGAGTTGCAACGGATCCTGGTGGAGGATTGCAAGGTGCCGCGGCCCAGCTTGTTTCGTAACCCGGGTGGAGCGATGCCAATGCGACATGGGCATGGGGCAAGGCTTTTCGACAGACTGGGGCTCCCGGCGATCTTTTGGACGGTGGATTCTGGGGATTCCACCAAGGGGATCGACCAAAGCGTGACGGCGTTGACGGAGCGGGTGCTCAATGGGACAGACGGGACCTCGGGACGGCTGCAGGATGGCGCGATCATCCTGCTGCATGACATTCAAAATCATACGGTGGCCGCAGTGGATGCCATCCTCACGGGGTTGAGAAACCGGAATGTGGAGTTTTTCACCGTGTCTGAGCTGCGGAGGTTGCAGCTCGGGTCGCAGCTGGCAGGGCTGAGGGTGGCGGAGCTGCCCAGAGCGGGCACAGAGCGTTATGCTTCATACCTGACACTGGGTGGATTGCCTGCGAGATATGAGCATCCTGAGCAGCCATGGCGGTTGATGATGGGGGCTCCTGAGGGCGGGCGGCGTGTGAGATTGGAAGGCGGGGCGGATTTTGCCATGGACTTGCCGGGGCAGGTGGATCTGACGCCCGCTGGTGAGATGAAGGATGGAGAGCGGATGCTGCTGGAGGTGGGGCGGTATGGAGCGGATAACAGGGGGGCTGCCACGATATTGGGGGCCGGAATACTGCTGGGCCTGCTGTTGTGGAGTACTCCTGACCGGGTGTGGCCCCATGGGGGCGTCTTGCTGGCTTTGCTATCCGTTCTGGCGCTGACGCGGGTGCTTCTGGGATGGAGTGCGGACTGGGTGTTCCCGAGCGATGAGGCGGTGCACGTGCGCTCAAGCTGGGCCATTGGCGTGCCGGTGCTCTTCTGGGTGGTGGTCTGGGCGCGTGGTTTTGTATCCTGGCTGCTGAAGCCTCTCAACTGGCAGGGGCTGTATCTGCGGGTGAAGCAGGGAGGACCGCATGGGCCGGAGGTTCGGGAGTCGGCGGTGCTCACGGTGGTGATGGTGCTGGCGGCGGTGCTCACGTTGGGGGCTGCGGTCATGGGAGGGTGGACGGGGGCCTGGGGGGTGGAGCACGATTGGAAGATCCAGGCTGCGGTGGGCGTCGCCGGTGGGGGGGTGGGATTCCTGGGGGGCTATTTGCCAGGCAGGCTGTTGAAGTGGATCAAGCAGGAGGCCGTTCTGGGGGCTCTGTTGCTTGTGATTCTTGGTCTGGGGCTGCTGGTGTGGAAACTGGGTGATGGATGGGGTGGGCTGGTGAAGACCGGCGGCTGGGCGGCCCTGGGCGGGCTTGCTCTATATTGCACGAAGGCTGCCTTTGGCGGGGCCCGGGCAGGCGGGGCCTGGGCGGACGGAGCCCGGGCTGGCGGGGTGATCTTCATCACGGGGATTCTGGTGCTGTTGGTGTTGGGCCCCGGGGTTCTACCGGGCGGGGAACGAATCGCCCTCGGCGTCGGCAACATTCAGAAGTCGGCGATCTATTTCCTCGCCCTGCCTCTGCTGGCGGGCTGGCTGGTGGCGGGATTTGGCCGGAGGTGGCAGCTGAAGCAGCAGTATGAGGAGCAGTCCTGGATGGTGTGGCGCTGGGTCATCCTTGTCTTCGGCGCGGTTGCCGGTCTGCACGCCGCGATATACGGCCTGGTGGTAAAGGATCTCGGTGCGGTGCTGATCCTGGCGCCTGTGGGGTTGGTGCTGCTGAGTTACGTCGCGGGACGGGTGCCCGGATGGCTGGCGAGACTGGTGTTCTGGCTGTTGCTGCCGTTGACGGTCGGATGGTTCGGCATGCTGGGGTACAACTGCCTGGAGCGGGCATTCCGTGAGGATCTGGACGGGGTGGTGGAAAGCGCTGTCAGACTGAACTACTGGATGATTCTGGCCGCTTTGGCGTTGGGCGTGCTGGCCTTAGCCCCAAGGGTGATTGTCTTGTGGAAGGGGTGGGGCGTGGTGCTGGCGGTTTTGGCCATGGTGTTGATCCCCTATGTCTCCAGCTTGATGGCGGAGGGGCCGTTGAGATCTGATCACCTGCTGCCGGCGACGGCGTGGGCCGCAGAGAATGGCCGGGGGGCGGAGGAGGCTGATGGTGAGCTGCGGAAAGACGAGCTGGGGTGGCGCAAAAAATTCCTGCGGCTGCGGTCGCATGACCGGGAGTTCGTGGCGAGCCAGCCGGACGTGAAGGCGGTGGAGATCTTCCAGGAACTGGAGATGGTGGAGATCTACGGGAGGTCTGGCTGGGGGGGAGATGGGTTGTTGAGCGTGCCGATCCGGCAGGGGGCGCGGGCGAATCTGCTGTGTGATTACGCGCCATCTGTGTTTTTGAAGTCGCAGCTGGGCATCCAGGGCACGCTGGCGGTGGTGGCGCTGTACGCGATGTTTCCGCTGGTGGCCTGTTTGTACTGGCGTCCTGAGGGGGGAAGCTCGGTGTTGGTGGTGATGTCTGAGGTGGCGGGCAAGGCTGCCGCGTGGGCGATGGGACTGCTCTCGCTCTACATGATTGCCAGCAACTTCGGTCTCCTGCCCCTGACGGGCAAGAACATGATCATGCTGGGATTGAACAGCTATTCTGACCTGCTGGAGGCGGGTGGGCTGGCCGTGCTGATGGGATGGTGGGGCCAGGGACTGAACTCAAATGGGGGTGACTCATGAGGTGGACGAGGAAACTACGCGAGGTGGTCAGGCCGGTCAGGAGAGGGCTGGAGGCCTGGGCGCGAAGCTCGACGTCCTTCCGGCTGGATGGGGTGCGTGGCGATGGCTGGATCACCCGGACGGTGACGATCTGCCTGGCCCTGACGGGAGCGCTGGCGGTGGGCTGGGTGGTTTACAAGGCGGACAACCTGGAAAGACCGACCCATATCGATCACGACTTCTATGCCCAGACGGTGGAGCAGATGCTGAAGGACGGAGTTTTGACGTCCGACCTGAAACCGTGGTTGGAGATCAGCAAGAAGGCGCAGCAGGAAATCGCTGCGGGCTTTCCCGGCTTCTCCGAATGGCTCACCCGGCAGAAGCCCGAGATGCTGCGCAAACCCAAGGATTACCAGCGTCTGAGCTATCTGATGGAAGAGCATGAGGACAGCTTGGTGGAGGCTGTGGAAAGGTTGCGCAGCAGCAGCCGGTTGAGCGGTTTTGTGCGGCACAGTCCGCTGCTGCAGGAGCTGGAGAAAATGCACCGCAGCTATCTGACCTGGCATGTCGCCCGGAGTACTGCCGGGATCGGGGTCAAAAGAGCTGCGGCAGAGGCGACGGATGCGGTGGAAGGGGATGAGGCGGATGGATGGCGTGAGGGTGTGCTGAAGAGTCAAACCACGTTTGAACTGAATGGTTCGCGCTATGTGGCCAGGCGGGGAGTGCACCGGCAGGAGACTGCGTACCACCAGAAGTTTTCCTGGAGAGGGGAGCTGATGTTCCTGGACCAGTTCAAGCGCCTGGAGGAGCAGCGCCGCCAGGGCAAGGATCCGGTGCTGACGCTGGGCTCGCAGGTCCGGATCGGGTACGTGGGGAAGCACGAGTCTTTCTGCCAGACGGTGATGCCGCAGAGCAGCAAGCCTGCTGTGGTGACGGCGCTGAACCGCAGTCTTGAGGATGGGCGGTTCGATCTTCAGGCGCGTACAGCCGTGCCGGTCATCATGTTGCGGGAGAATGGCAGGGATGTGTGCCACCTCTACGTCCTGAAGACGGGCTCGGGTCAGGAGCTGCGCCTGATCAATCTGGCGAATACTAATAACGTGCGTCTCGATCCGGGAACGGATTGGGAGAGGATTGCAGGAACCAACCCCTTGGAGTACCGGTTGAGGGAGGGCCCGAGGGGGACGATTCACTACCGGCAGGGGGGGCGTAACTCAGACCGGGAGAGGTTGATGGTCACGCTGTTGGACGCCGGGCAGGCCGCGGCCACCCCCTATGTGGCGCCAGGCGGCCGTCGCGAGGAGGATGATCTGATCGGGTTCTTCCACTACCACAACGGTGGGCCGCAGCGGAGGGGGCGTGGGGTGGAGGACAGGATGCCTGGAGCGGAGTATGTGGCCAAGCTGGATGAGGCGATCGACTCTGCCATGGGCTCGATCGCGGAGGAGCACAGCCTCCGGGACAAGTCCTACATGTGCACGCTGGACCGTACATTGCAGGTGCAGATGCAGACGTCGGTGACTCGGCGGCAGGGAGAGCATCGGGGGACGGTGGAGCGGGAGTACGGGGTGACGATCATGAACGAGCATGGTGAGCTGCTGGCTCTGGGATCTGCCGTGCGCGGGATGAAAGCGGGGCTGAATCCCAAGAGTGACCGGGCCATGAATGTAAATTTCCGGCATCATCCGGTGGGCAGTGCGGCGAAGCCGATGTTTGCCGCGGCTGCGGCAGCCGTGGCACCAAGCTTGCTGAATCTGGAGATCGATGGAAAGGGAGCCGAGGACTTGGGAAATAACAGTCGCTCGACGAGTGACGACCGCCTTCGCCTCTCCGCAGTGGGGCGGCAGGTGCGGTGGCTCAAGCCGTTCCACGACTGGACCTATGGCACGGCGGACCAGACGGCACTGGCCTTTGCCAAGTCCTCGAACCTCTGGTTCATCAACCAGGCGCTGCTGGCGGTGGCGCTGACGGGAGACAAGGGGCAGCAGATGACGGCGTGGCAGTTGCGCCCCGGCGGAGGGCAGGGCTTCCGCCTGAACGGAGAGCCCTTTGGGCCGGTGGAAGTGCCGTTGATGGAGGGCAGGGATGAGGTGGCCAAGTTCCCCAAGGGCATCTCAGACACTGGCTTTGCCACGCATCTGGCGGCGCTCTTTGGCACGCCTCTGGCTCCGCCGGCGGAGGGGGATTTCAGTGTCTATGATGCGGAGAGGACTTATGCGGAGCTTTGCAGGGAGCTTCCCGCCGCAGTGCAATGGTTGGGGCGGCACCGGTGTGCCCCTCAGTACAGCCAGCAGTACCTGGTGTCATCGGACATCGATCTTCGGAACGACTTTGTCAGCATGATCGTGGGCGGGGGCAGATTGGGGGAGTGGACGAATGTGGCGCTGGCGCAGAACTTTGCCCGGTTGGTGACGGGACGGCAGGTGCAGGCCACCTTGTTGCGGGCCCGGCCGGAGGCGGGAAGTCCGCTCCAGATGCCGGCACGGGCCGCCCCGCTGGCCCTGCCGGAGCTGACGGTGGCAAGGATGCGCGACCTGTTGCGCAAGCCCATCACGGGAACGGAGTCGGTTGCGGGCACGGCGTCCGTGGTGGGAACGGCGATGCAGAAGTACCCGAACCTTGAGGCGTTTGGCAAGACGGGCACCTATCTGCTGCGAGACTACGACACGGGGCACTACCGGATGTTTGTGTGTTACCTGAAACCCAAGGCGGGGGCCTGGGATGGCCCGGGGCTGTCTCTGGTGGTCTCCGTCAATGGCGATGAGACGGTGAGCCACGGCGATGGCGAGGCGCTGGAACTCTTCGTCAAAGATGTGCTGCCGGTCGCGGCCACCTGGCTGGGATACTATGTGCAGATGCAGACGGCCGGCGCGGTGCCGCCTGCGGCGGGAACGGCGGAATCAGACGGGGCGAAACGGACGGGCAAGGAGAAACAAGGAAGATAGATTCTAAGAGCAACAACGGGGACGATATGAGCAAGATCAAGGAGCTGCTGGAAAAGATGGGCCTTACAAACGATGAGGCAGGGGGTGGGGCGGGAGCCCGATACCCTCTGTCCGGAGGCGCGTCACATCTCGATCCGGCGAAGTGGTCGGCAAACTTTGAGGAAAGTTCCAGGAAGATCGAGGAGGTCCTGACCGGCTGGGATATCCTGCCGAACGGACATGACAACGACAGCAACCCTGAAGTTTACTCGTTTGGCGAGGCTTTCGCCGCGCTTTCAAAAAAGATCCAACCTCCGGGCTTCTTGATGAAACAGTTTGGGCGTGGGAAAGCGAACCGCGCCAAACCCACCACGAAGGACCTGGCAAAGGCCTTCGCCGAAGGTGTGGCAGCCCAGCCCAAGGTGGATCTGATGCTGCAGCGCATGCTGGAGTCTGACATGGAGCAGTATGACGTTTTCATCGTCATCCCGGTGGGGGCGGTTTTGACCCGGGACGCCAAGGACTTCTGGGTCAGCAACCAGGTGGGGCCTGCGTGCAAGGAGTTCACGAACGTGACGAGAGAAGCGATCCTGGAGAAGGCGGACCGTCTGGCCATCTCGATGGCCCGCAAACCTGGCAACTTGAAAGCCCTGCTGTCGGTGAAGATCCACGTCGAGGTGTGTTTCATAGATGCCTCGGGTGATCTGAAGAAGTCGGAGTATGTGCTGGTCACGAAGCGCCGCAGCGGTCCAGATGCGGTCATCTTCCGGTTAAAGGTAAGTACGGAAGCGCGCAGTGAACCCATCCTGTTTGCTGAGACCAGGGGGGTGATCGACCGGGCCTCAGATGCCAATGCCAGTCGCAAGCCGATCCGGCGGGCCGTCTATCCTGAGAACTACCAGTTCTACCTTTGCCACTATCCCGCCCGGCAGGTGAAGCTCAGCATCACGGATATCGCCGTGCCAGAGAGGGACGGCAGCAAAAACAACGGCGGCTGGCGCCCCCCAACGAAGTCGAAAAAGTTGTCCGTTTTTGAGATCCAGCATATTCCTGGACTGGGGCTGACGACCAACCAGCTGGCGGAGGAGATCCGGAGATTTACAGGGAGGAAACTCGAAGTGAACGCGACGGCCAACGATGTGCGCCGCATCTATCAGGACTGGATGAGCCAGGCTGATGCGGGCATCAAGGGCAACATCGCCTGGCTGGGAGCCGCTACTTATGATGATGCAAAAGGGTGGCAGATGGATGCACCCAAGGTGTCGGGTCAGCGCGAGTTCAACCGGCTGCGCATTGACAGCCTGAACTATTTTCCAGAGTTCGACACCGATGCTTTCCAGGATCAAGAAGGGGTGGACGTGCATCTGGAGGCTCTGCCTTCTCTGGTGGAGGCGGTAAAGGCGTCTGATCACGGACCCGACTTGTGGCGTGCGGCGACTCCTCCAGCCAAGGCTGGCCATGCTGCCGCCAAAGGCCTGTTCCGAATTGCGTTCGATACGAAGAAGGATCACTACATCCTGGAAACTTATGAGGGGGTCGCAGCGGACCTTCAGTTCAAGGTGGCAACGCGCATGGAGCTCAACCCCGCGGGTACGGATGACCCGTTGCAGTTGAAGGAGAAGCTGCTGGGGTTTGTCTCTGGGGAATTGCTGCGAGGAGATCAGAAAGACATCAAGCAAGGGATTCCGCTGGGCAACGGGGTCTTTTACCTCGCGGTCGGCTTTCCAGCCGTAGGGTATCTGTTGTTTGTGATCAGCACCGGGTCACGCACCACCTCCTCTGAGGCGTCCAGGGAGAACTCGCTTCCCGTGGAGTTGCAGCAGGCGCACCTGGTGAGCTTCTGTGAGAAGAAGGGGATTACCGGTCTGCGGAAGGCGTTTGCCGACCGGATCACGACCCAGGGGGAAATCTTTGTCGCAGAACCAAGCGATGCCCCGGGGCAGACACACTTCGTCAAAGTCTTCTGGGGGAATGACCTCAACGGCCGGAAAAAGGCCCTCCGTAACATCTGGCCGGTGCTGCAGGACAAGGGCCTGCTGCCGCCCGACATCAAGTGCCTGGCGATGAACGCGGAGTTCAGGGAGGTCTATCCAGAAGACAATAGCTCTGTCGTCTGGCTGGTGGTGTCGCCGAAATTCAAGACCCTGGAGGAGCGCCTGGAGGAACCGCTCACGGTGGTGGAGCGACTGGAGCTGGTGAATCAGCTGCGGCAATTCTACCGCCGGGCGCTGGCGGCCGGGCTGGCCTTTCCGGATTGTACTGCGGAAGACCTGGTGTTGTTTCCTGATGAATCCGGTCTGACGCTGATCGACTTCGGCTCCTACCTGCCGCAGGGGCAGTGGGATGACGACCCCCTGCCCCGCAAGGACGACTACCGGGACCCGGCTTTCGAGGCCTGGAAGAAGTGGCGAAGCAAAGACCTGCCACCATCGAGGGAGCTGCTGCTCAAACAGCATGCCTACAATCTGGGCCTTCTGCAGGCAAGGGTGCTTACTGGAGAGCTCTGCGATGTGGCGGACACCCCCCTGCAGACGGACTCGCAAATGAGGAAGGTGCAGGCGGACTACGAAACACGTCTGGCTGCCATCTCAGGAAAAATCGCAGAAACTTGGGCCGCGGACACGGAGGCGAGTGTGTGGCCTGCGCAGTTGATGCTGGTTCAAGGGGACACGGAGGCATTGCTGTCCTGGGATGTGCCTGGGCGCCCGTCTCCATTGGACTTGGAGGATATTGAGTGAAGAGTCTACAGGACTGAGGAGAACCATGAATCAACCTGAACTTTACGGATTTACCTGCTTTGAGCCGGGGTACTTTTTTGACAAGGCTGTCGCCGGGGGGAGGGATGATGCAGTTCTATGGGTCGATGAAAGAACTGGGAGGTTGGTTGGCTATGTGACCGATGCTCCTGAAGACGTTCCCACGGCGATTCTGGGCGTGATAAGAAACGCGTTTGTGACGGCGGCCCAGCGACTGATCCAGGGGCCTGGTGGAGGGGCCAAGGTTGCGGCGGACCTGATGACCTCCGTCAATCGCGATGTGGCCGCCTATGCCGGTGATCGTGGTGCCCGGGATAAGATGGTGGCATGTCTCACCTGTGTGTACCGGGACTATGACGGCCTCTATGTCGCCTGCCTGGGGGACACCTCAGCAGTGCTTCTTTATCAGGACGGGAGTGCGGCGCGCGTGACGGTCACTGAACTGAATGACAGGCATGGTGACCGGTTTATCGAAAGAAAGAATGAGCTTGTTGAATCTTACTGGGGGCGGCGGGTTGGGAGTCTGGAGATTGCCTATCCAGAGCAGGCGGTTTCCCGGTTTGCTGCCAATGCGAGAGCGATCTGCCTCTTCACGGACGGGATCGAGAAGCACTATCCGGACTTTGAACGCCTGCTGGTGCAGGTGAATGGTTTTGCCCAGCTGAACCAGGGGCTTTCCAGCAGCGGACGCATCCCAACCGATGCTCCGGACAAGCTTGAGGATGACATCTGCGTGTTATATCATGAACTGCCGCCTCTCAACAAGGAGGCAGGTCTGTTGGTCATCGCCCAGGGGCCTGGCGGGGCGAGAACGGGGAGGAAAGATGAGGCGATGGGGGATGCCTCCCAAAAACAGCCTGCTCCGGCCTCGCCACAACTCTCAAAAGAGACGGTTGAGGAGCTGAGAAAGAGCTTGCTCCAGGAAGGCCAGAGCCGGGGAAAGGTACTGGAGGGAAGGATCAAGGGGGTTGAAGAAAAGCTGCAACAACTCAGGCAGGATTCAGTAACCCACCTTGATAGAGTCTTTGATGAGTTGACGAAACTACAGATGCAACGGGCGGATTCGGCGCATGCAGGACGGATTGAACGACCGAGGCAAACCTCTGCCAGGAAAGGGAAATGGGTTCCGAATTGGCTGGCCCGAATGATCGGGTCGCCGAAGCTCGATAACTTGCAGGACTACATTGAGTCTTCTCCGGCTAGTCACCAAGAGCCTCCGTCAGGAGTGGATGCCGAGCGGCTGTTGAACCTGGAAGCCTCTGTCGAGACCCTCAGGGAGGGCCAGAAGCAGATCGTAGATGCTCTGGAAAAATTGCCGCAAAAGCAGAAGAGCGCCGTGGGGCCTGGCACCTTCGTCGCGATGGCACTGGGGGGAGTTCTGCTTTTCTATGGTCCGTTGATATTGGTTTACTCTGACATGACCTCGAAGTCGGAGGAAGCTGCGGAAAAACAAAGTCGCCTGGAAAGGGAGATTTTGGCTGTCAGACAGAATCTGCAGGGTGCCAGAGAGGGCAAGCAGCCGGACAAAACGGGAGCGACCGACAAAGGGGCCGCGTCTGGATCGTCGGAGCCCGATGATGCGGGCATCTCAGGCCCGCCTGATGTCACCAAAGCGGCGGCTGGTGCCGCGGATAAAAAGGAACCAAAGGCTGGAACGCCGGGGGGGCAACCTACTCTGGCGATGCCAAACCAGAAGTGGGAAGGCCTCTGCCAGTGGCGGAAGTGCCCAGAGCTGAAATGGACGCGCTTAACAAGAAACGGGAGGAGCTCAGAACTGAACTCGGAAAGGAAATGAAGAAGCTGAGGGACGAGTGGACGGCAGCGCAAAAACTCCATTCAGAGTCGATGAGCAAGCTCAATCAGGAGGTGGACGCGCTGAAGAAAGAGGCTGAAAAGGCCAAAGTGGGGGCGGCAAAAAACAGTCCGGCAAAAGAGCAACAGAATGCCTCAGGAGGCGGATCAAGAAGGAGAACCGGGCAATAACACCCTTCACGTTATTGCGGAGAGTTGTGCTGAGGAGATGCAAAGACCCAGCGAAATCATGACCGATCTGACAAAACTATGAGGCAGATACTGCTTTGGCTTTCTTTCTCTTCACTCCTGGTGATGGGCTACTATTCAGTCTGGCCGGTGATCCGATATGGAGATCTGTCCAGGCATACGGTGCCATTCGGATGGGATTTTGCGACGCTCGCAGCCTGTCACGTGGTGGTGGTGTTTTTGTTGGCCCTGGTGGCGAGCTTCGGCCAGGGCAAATGGCGCGTGGCCCCACAGGCGGGGGCTGAGCTGGTGAAGCTGACTGGCTACCTCTATACCCTGGCCGGCATGGTGGTGCTGCTGTACGGGAATGCCGGAGGGAGCGCGCAGGCGGCATCCAACGAGTCATCGCAGCAAATTTTGAAGCGAATGCTGCCCATGCTGGGCAGTGGGCTGTTTAGCAGCCTGCTGGGCTGGTTTCTGGCGGGGTTTCTGGATGTGTGGGCGCTCAACCGCCTGCTTCTCCAGCCAAAGACGCCTGGTCCAGCCGTGGTGGCAAACCTGCCGGAGCCCAGCGCCAATGCTATTGTCGAAGGAGTGTCGGTGACCATGCTGGAGGCGATCCGGGAGAACATGGGACACTTTCACCAGACGGTGCAGCAGGCGGCGGACACGGTGACCCTGGCTTCTGTGGGTGTTGACAACGCGAACCTCTTCGTGGGCAAGGCGGCGGAACTGATGGCCGGTGTGCAGACGCTGTTGCTGACGGACGTTGCCCGCAGGGAGCAGTTGGAGGGTGAGCTGGCCGCCATCAAGGTGAACCTGGAAATCCTGACCGCGGAACTGCGGGACAGATGATGTGTGACGGCCACCCAGGGCCTCTCTTCCCCTAGCCATACCATGACGCATCGAGGAATCACTCCGCAGCAAGAACTGTTCATGGCCATCCTGCTGATTGGTATTGCGATGGCCGTGATCAGCAAGAACCCGGAACCGGAGCCTCCTCCTCCTCCTCCGCCTCCTCCTCCGCCTCCTCCTCCTCCAGTACCCGACCTGGTGGTTGAACCTGTGGCTCCGCCGGAGAAACTCCCGCAGATACGGCCCATCTCGGGTGAGGGGGCGTTTTTCGGGGAGCTGTCCTTTGATATTCCGGCTGACTCAGATCTGGCGCAGCGGCTGCTGGGCGTGGCGCGGGAGATTGAGGAGAAGGGGCGGGCTGGTGGGTTTGACGGGGTGGAGGTGGTGGGCCATGCGGACACGACGCCGTTGAACTTTTCGACCTTCGATTCCAAGGCTGATCTGGATACGTTGATGGCTGGCTGGCTGCGGGGGGATGAGACGGTGTCATTGCAACCTGAGCAGGGCAGTCCGCTGATCTTCGTGCCAGTGCCCTCCGCAACCGATTGGGCCAGAAGAAAAATGATCCCCAGCAACGTGGATCTGGCGATGCTGCGTGCTCTGGCGGTGGTGAAGTTTTTGCAGAAGAACCGCGGAGGCTCAGACTGGCCTTCGCTGGACTTCATCAGGGTGTTCCTGCCCTTGTCGGCAGGGGCTTTCATCTCCCCTGATTCCAGGCTGGATCAGGGGCTGATGAAGCAGGAGAAGGAGGTTGCCCGCAAACGCCGGCGCATTGAGTTCCATCTGTTCAAAACAGCGGACCGTCTTTCAGGACAGGCGGAGGAGCTCTTTCCTCCTCCGCCGGTGGCTCTGCCGGTTGAGTGAGGCGCGCAGTGGCAGGCAAGGCAAGGGATGGCATGGCCGCCCACGAAGATGATGCGCGGTATCGGTATCCCTCTTTCCGGGTCTAGGGGAGACGGGGTACAGTGTTTCGGCTGAACCAGGATTTCAGGCGTTCGACTTCGTCCTGCCACTTTCTTTGCTCAGGAGAGGGAGGCATCTGGGCAACGAAGTCCAGCAAGACGTAAGCGGCCCAGGGGCTGGGGGCAACTTGCTGCTTTTCCAGACTGCCTCCGTAATCGGGAGCATTCCAGAGGCGGTGGAAGGCATCCCGATCTTCAAGGGTGACAGGACGGTGGGCTGTGTCGGGAGGCGGTGGCGACGATCGCTTGGGGCGGCCTGTGGGGGCCTTTTGTTTGTTGATGATTTTCTCGCCGAGTTCCTGCCAGCACCGCAGCTCCAGGCTATAGGCGGAGATGGAGTCGAGGTTCTCCTTCTCCACCCAGGCCCAGCGCTGTTGAATGAGGGGGACCCAGGCTGCGGCATTGAGGTGTGTCTTGAGGCTGGAGCTCAGTTTCTCGATGTTGCCCAGGATGAAGCACGCCCGGACGAGGCGGGCCTGGTAGTGGTCAATAGAGGTGGGGCACCTCATTCGAAGCACGGCGTGAACGACCTCTATGTCGATGCCATGCTTGACCGCGCCTGCGCAGGCCATTTCCTCGAACTGAACCCCCTGGCGCCATCTGGCGAGCCGGTGGGGCCGGGCCCTGTTCATCTCATCGTAGGTGAAGCCTTCTCTCTTGCTCCACTCCGCCACGGCGGCGGCAGGGCCGTGGAGGCGGGCGGACTCCAGGACGTCGGCAGGTGCCAGGCTGCAGCCCACGCGGTCGAGCAGGAAACGGACGTAGCCATCACAAACCTCTTCAAGGTCGGCAAACCGGGATGGGGTGGAGGTGGAAGGAAGGAGCGGGGAATAGGGGTGTGACAGGGCCTGGTGGCGGTAGATGGTCAGGCGCCGTGAGTCATACTGCTGCCTGAGGGCTTGTATCTGGCGCGGAATGACGGTGCCAATACGCCTGCCCTGGCGGAGCCACGGCCGAACTTGGTGCCTCATGCGTGAGACCCACCTGCGCCACGGATTGAAGAAGCCCATGCGAGACGGTGCTACAGGTGGCGGGGTTTTTCAAGGGGCTTGCCTGTGCCGTATGCATGAAATTTCGTCAAAAAGGTGGAAAAATTTTACCATTCCCGCGCGAACCAATTCTGCAAGACTGTCAGTGCGTCATTACGATTTTTACCTGCTCGAATCCTCAATTGAATTAACAAACTTAACCGGACCGTCGACAGCCTATGACCCCGCGCAATCCCATTTTTGGACTGGATGCCACCATTTGTGACGACTTAAGCCTATCAGGGCTCCCTTGGGGATCTTTGTATGCCGAGAGACTCGATCAAAGTGCTGAGATGAGCATCCTTCTCGGTATTCCTGACCGTGATCACCGCAACTTTGAGCAGGTGTGTAAATCCAAGATCGAAGAGCGTCTTATCGATTCGTCGTCTCTGACCAAGGTGGCCATGAAAGGCCTGCGCGGGATAACGAAAAATCCGATTCCCATTCGCAGTGAGCAGTTTAAGGATGGTGACCAAAAGCTCCGTGAAACAGCGGCGAGCGCTTCGCCTTTTCGCATCACTCGTCGCCTGGCCGAGGCCGTGAGTGCGGGAGGATTTGTAACGGAAAGACAACTGGCCGCCATCCTACAGATCGGGGTTGATCATGCGGGGGCGATCATCAGGGCCCTCTGCAAGCATGGCAGTCTGAGGAAGCGGGGCAGATTGCCCAATGGAGACACCAAGTATGAATACACAGGAAAAGGGTTCCAGCTCCCGCCCTCTGACAGCGTCTTGCGGGAGCTGGTCTTCCGTATTGGAAATCAAATTGTGAATGCCACTCCCCGCAACAGCGGGTTCTTTGTGGAGGCGGCATTCGACCAGAATGAACGCGTTGATTTTTGCAACTACCTGAGAAGGAGCACCGCCCTCAGCCTGCAGCCTGTTCACGAGGGAATGTCTGAACACAACTATGGCTGTCTGGCACTTGTGGCACCCTGGGAGCAGGGGGATCCGGCAGAGCTCGCTGTCAGCAATGCGATGAGGAACTATCAGTCTCCAGGATGTGCTGTGATGAGGCTGGCGCTGGCTTCAGTGAGCGAAGAGGGGTGGGACCGGGCGACGAACGATCTCATCCCTTCCATGCGCCACGCCCTTGTGGAGCAGGCCGCCGCATCGTGCTCCAAGAAAAAAACCAGCCGCAACCGCTATTTGATCGCGCTGTTGCACGCTCCCGTTTTGCTCCAGAAAGCATCCTAATTCCAACGCAACGAGTCATCAGGAATCTTTGAAGTCATCCAAACCGGCGCTCCACGGACCGTGGTGTGCTTGTGCAGCTCAGTGGTAGAGCACGTCCTTGGTAAGGACGAGGAAGCGGGTTCGAGCCCCGCCATAAGTCCATCTGTCTGCGGAGTCAGCAACTGCCCGAAGTCTAACGCCTACCTACCTCCCTATCCACCATGGAAAAACAAGTCGTTAATAAGGCCGCCAGGAAACAGGCGGGCCCCACCGCCCGGAATGCCTGCATCAACCACGGCAAGACCACGCTCTCCGCTGCGATCGTGAGGGTGCTTTCACAGCATGACGAGGTCTTGACCAAGAAGTATGATGAAATCGACGCTGCTCCTGAACCAGGAGAACCTCACATCACCATGAGCGATGCCCATGAAGTGAGTGCTGCCGGCGAGCGTTGCGTCGTCTATGTCGTCCACCCTGAGCCCGCCGACTATGAGGAGCACAGGATGACCAGCCTCGGCAGGAGAGGCCAAGGAGATTCCGATGATGATGGACTCACTGATGCCTGCCTCGCGCGAGCAAAGGAGTATGATGAAATCGACGCTGCTCCGGGAGAAGGGGAGCAGGGCGTCATCCAGGGCGATGCCTGCGTGGTGTATGATATCGATGTGTGTTGCGTCGTCTATGCTGTTCACCCTGAGCCTGCCGACTATGAGGAAAACAGAATGACCAGCCTCGGCTGGAGGGAGGAGGGCGCTGTTTGTGATGGTGGCAGTCTCTGGCACCTGTTCCGGGAGTTCGCCCGGCGCGTTGTTGGCATCGGCAAGAGAGGCCAAGGAGACACAGATGGCGATGGTCTGCCTGATACGGCCCGAAGGGAGTGTGGACTCCTCGCGGAGGCTGTTGCTTGCGTCACCATGTCCCGGGCCGTCCCAGGTGTGGCAGAACGCAACGCGGAGGACTTAAAGGTCATGGACCCGGTGGACAGCTTGATGGCTCTTTCAGAGCGCCTCATGGATCCTGACATCCTGATGCCCGCGGAAGACGCGATCGCGATCGCAGATCGTGGAGCTGTTGGCCACGGCCGTGTCGAGCGCGGGATCCTCAAGGAGATGCCCTCCGTCCGAACCGTGTCCCCCAGCACCACCGTTACGGACATTGAAATGTTCCGCAAGCTTCTCGACGAAGGCCGCGTGGGTGACAACGTGGGCCTCCTCCTCCGTGGTGTGAAAAAGATCGACGTGAGGCGAGGCCAGGCGGTCGTCAAGACCGGCGCAGGAAGGCCCCGGGGCAAGGTCAAAGGCGGCGGTGGTCGCCGCACCCGCTCCAAATGCCAGCAAGAACAGGCGGAGCTGTCGATCCTCGAGTTGGCGGCACGGAATGGCTGCGGCATGGTGCGTGTCGTCAACTCCCCGACGGACCTCCAAACGGAGCGACAGAAGCCTCCTTTCCTGGCAAGCGTCGCACGGACAGGCAGCCTGGCACCTTCTTTGAAGGTCCCTGCGATCGACCTGGTCTGCTGATGCGTTCTGCAGGTTGACACGCGCCGGTGGCGGCAGGCCATCAGTGAGTGACAACTCGAACCTCACGCGATCACTGCGTCAGACGTGAACACTCAATGCCCGCTGGCCCATGACAAGGCCAGCGGGCATTTTGTTCCGCTTGGTGCCGGAAATAATTTGCCTGAAAAATGGCTTCCAGGCCGGTGCCGGCACAGAAAATAAGGGGGGCAGCAGCTTGGGTGCATTGGGTGTAAAACACCCTCATGAAACTAAAGCACCTGCATTCAGTGTTGTACTTTGTCATGGCAGTCTCTCATGTGGGCGACATCATTCTTGCCGTGAGTTACCTGGGGTTGTCTGTTATTTGTTTGTGTGAGATTCACCACGACGGTGCCAATCGTGATGAATCGAACGAGGTGAACGCTCACGAGGAGGATTAACAGGGGCGGTGGAAACGAGTGAACGTGCGCCGCCGGAAGCCGAGGTGGGGCTTGGGGACTGCGGTCAGGATTTTGAAGCGCGGCGGTTCAGGAAATCGAGAAAGAGCATCCAACCGACAAGGAATGCCATCACAATGTTGAACGATGGCGAGAAGTCTGCCACCCATTTGAGGCCTCCCAGCATGCCCTGGCCTTCGTACTTCGCATCCAGGTGGAAGCCGAGTGCATTGCCGATACTGAGAATGGAGAGGCCAGTGACCGCCAACCTTCGGTGAAAGAGTTGCGGATCCCACTTCATAAAAATGAGCGTGAGGACCGCGAATACTGCGATGGCGTAGCGCAGCCATTGCCATGGCGTGTACCAGGCAGTGAGGATCAGAGCGGTGCCACCGGCGGCCAGGATGACCGACCAGAGCCACCAGGGCATCCCCACAGGGGCGGGGTTCGTGGAGCTTGCTTCCTCCGCTGGGTCAGGGGCAGGAGCAGGTGAAGTTGAGGTTGCCGGGGGGCGGGCATGGTCAGCATGGCGCTCTTCACGATGCCGCTCCCACTCTCCCAAGTCCTGGCGCCGACGGGCAGGAGCGATGCCGTTGAGCAACTGGGACAGGGGCACGTCGCCGACGTCCTCGATGTAGACTTCGGTCTTGCCGTCGCGCTCCATTTGAAGGAGTTTGCGGTAGGGCTCCCTCTTGCCGGGGTTTCCGGGTACGGGCACGAACTCCTGGGCGCCGAGTTTTTCCGAGAACCCTTCGTGGATGGAGTCGAGCACCTCACGGATCACCTCCAGAAAGCTGCGGAGGCTGGCTTCAGGCCCCATCACCTGGATCTCCAGCACGTGGTCCTCAAGGTCGGCTTTGACGCGGGCCTGGCAACCTTCCCTCTCCAGGATGGCGCCGTAGCGCCACGCAGAGTTGGGCTTGATATGGCGGTGCATGGCGACGATGAACCGGCTCACGACGGCCTGGGGCAGCACGGTGTACTTGTAGATGAAGGCGAGGGAGTTCGACCATTGTCCCCGGTAGCCCTCCTCCTTCTGCAGGAGGTCGGGAATCAACATGCCGGGTTCCTTGTGCCCGGGAGCCTCAAATTCGAAGCCGAGCTGGAACCGCTTCATCATCTCCCAGATAAAAGACTCATGCTGTACGTACTTGTAGCCGTCAACCTTCTTGAGGACCTCCACGAAGTACGGGTACTCCAGCAGTCCGTGCCGTTGATTGAGCGGATGGTCATTCAGCAGCCGGTACACCGCAGCGGTGTGACCCAGCCAGGATCCAGCACATGCGTATCCTTCATCAGGGCATGATCGCCAAAGTGGAGCACCAACCCAAGGTCATGCAGGAAGTGGAGGAGAAACTTGCGGTCCTCCTCCGCCACCTCACAGGTGCCACAAGCTCGCTCGAACTGTGCTTCCGTGAGGACATCGCGCTTGTCGTGCTCCAGCTTCGTTTTAAGGTTCAGCCATTCGGGGCGGAACGGGGTGTCCACATGGGCTACATTCTCCGCGACGGTGCGTCCGATGAGGGTGCGCAGTTCATCTAGGCCCTGCCGCTTGTCCTCGCGGGTGGTCTTGTCTTCGAAGCAGGATACCAGCCTGGCGTAGTGTTTGACCTGGGGGTACTTTTCCTTAAGCCCGTGCCAGTTGAGCTGCATGGGCTGCTGGTCGCACTTGTTGCAGACGATGATGACGGGCGAGTTGCCGCCGAAGCTCTGGATGAGCTTGAGCCAGTACTGTTCCTCGTTCGCATAGAGATCAAGGTACTGTAGGAGGGGGAGTTTGGTGAGGGTCTCGGGCAGGTGCTTGAGAGCGTTGCGGTACAATTTCAGATTCCGGAGCTTCTTCAAAATCGCCAATCCAGTCCGGCAGTCTTTTCAGCTCGTTGTTGTCGAGGTCGAGCGTCTCCAGGTTGACCAAGTTTCTTAACGATTCGGGCACCGTGTCGAAGTGGCTGTTGCGCAGGCTCAGATGCTCCAATCCGGTCAACTGGTTAAACCAAGGCGGCAGATCGCATCCACGCATGGAGGTGAATGCCAGGGATCGCAGCCTGGGGAGAGCTTTGATTGAAACGGGAAGCGTCCCTAGAGGATTTTGTGTTGCATCGAGTGACCGTAGTTTTCGGAGGTCGCCCATGCTATCCGGCAATTGACCGAGTTTATTGAAGCTGACATCCAGATCTCTGAGTTGGGGCAAATCAGACAGCCACGACGGTAGCGATGACAAACTGTTCCCAAACACAGAGAGCTCCCGAAGGTGCGATAGATGCCGGATCTCTGATGGCAGCTCATGCAGATTGTTGTTTTCAAGACGGAGGCTTGTAAGAAGGGGGAGCTCACCCAGCTCCTCTGGAACGGACCCCAATCTCAAGTCAGCATGGTTCAGGTGCTGTAGTTTTTTGAGCTGGCCAATTTTTGGGGACAATGAAACGGCACCGGCATTGGAGAGATCCAGCTGGCGAAGTTGATGGAGATCCCAAATCCAGGCTGGAAGTGAGCTGAGCCTGTTCATGGAGAGGTCGAGCTCTTGCAGTTGGGTGAACTCGCTCATCCATTTTGGCAGGGCTTTCAGGTCATTGTGCCCCAGGGAAAGGCGCTTCATTTTGACGAAGGCGGCGTATTCATCGGGGATCTCCTCCAGGTTGCATCCATATAGATCCAGCTCTTGAAGGTGACGACATTCAACGAGCCAGTCGGGGGGACGCAGCCGGTTGCAGTGCCTCAATTTCAATGACTGCAAGCGGGGTAGATGACAAAGCCAGCGTGGAAGATTTTGCAAACTGGGACTGCGAAGGCCCAGCTCTACCAAATGGGTGCATGTATCGATCCAATCTGGCGGCTTATGGTCGATCAAGTTGTTGGTTCCAATATGGAGCTTTGTGAACCGATCGAAATTCTGCAGCCATTCTGGAAACCTCAGGAAGCGATGGCTCGTGAGGTCGAGCTCTTCCAGTTGAGTGAACTGTTGCATCCACTGGGGAAGCTCCATGAGACGGTTGAAGCCTGCGTTGAGGCGCTTCAACCGGCCAGCCGAGCACACCCATTCCGGGATTCTCGGGAGGGAGTTGCGGCTGATGTCGAGAGACCGCAATTCTGGCAGGCCACCGACAAGCACTGGCATCTTGCCGAATCGGTTGTCAGCCAGGGACAGTGTATGGAGATGGGTCAGATTCTCCCGTTTGGCCACTGGATTGTACTCCAGATCAAGCTCTCTCAGGTGGGGGATGTCTCCCACCCAGCCTGATACATGCTCGATATGATTCCGCTTTAGTTTGAGTGACTCAAGCTGAGGAAGTTCTGAGAGTCATCTCGGCAGGGTGGACAACCGGTTGCCGCCGAGATTGAGCCAGCGCAGGTTTTTGCATTCAAGAAGCCATTCTGGGGTGTGGGGAAGATTGCAGTCGGATAGATCGATGGATTCAGCCTGATAAATGGGCTCCATGTCCCTTGGAAGATTATCAGGATCAACTTCGAATGGAGCGTTCGCGTTTGTGCTATCGGAAGGGATGAGGAATGCGCTGGACATGATGAAGGGGAGCGGGAAGGAGCAAGGGCTGGGCCAGTTTCTCCATGGGGCGTGGTAAATTAAGGTTGGATCTGCCGACGGCGTCGCTGCCCTGGGGAGCTCATCTGGTTTCAGATGGGTGGGCCCAGCTGACACGTGGT
Source organism: Verrucomicrobium sp. BvORR034 (assembly GCF_000739635.1). Taxonomy (GTDB): domain Bacteria; phylum Verrucomicrobiota; class Verrucomicrobiia; order Verrucomicrobiales; family Verrucomicrobiaceae; genus Verrucomicrobium. The sequence continues at coordinate 24,195 of NZ_BATQ01000032.1, forward strand.
GCCGGATGTCACCGCTTCGGAATAGGAGGGGGCTGCCAACAGGGGAGCCGGCCTTGGGGCGGCGCGATGCTGCGAGCAGGGGCGCGATGGTTTCCAAGATCGGCGCAATCGATCCTGGTTCGCGAGGTCTTCGATGACTCTTTGGAGTGCCCACCCGTCGATGCGCATGAACCCTCCCAATCAAAGAGCTATTGGAACTGAGTTGTCAGAGTTGAACGGTCCTGAGACGCATGCGTTGGCTGCTCCCCTAGCGCAGCCTGGTGGGGAAGCGCCGGCCAAGGTGGGCCGGTTCGTCGCTTACTGGCGCAAGGTGGGTGGCGGCTCCCTGGTGATCAGCTTGCTCATCCACGCGGGGATCATCATCGCCGCTTACTTCATTGTGAAGAGCGTGATCATCGAGCCGAAGGTGGACTTCCTGCCGGGTGGAGGCTCGAAGTGGGGCAACGATGCGTCCCAAGAACTGAAGCAGAAGGTCAATAGCAAGAAGAACAACCTTCACAAGAAGGTGCCTCTGCAACGGCTGGTCAGCACCTCCATGAATGCTGCGATCGCCCTGCCGGACATGCCGTTGGAGGATCTGGACCTTCCAGACATGAGCAGCCTGTCGGGCGGGGGCGCGATGAGTGGGGGCGGCTTTGGCTCAGGTGGTTTCGGGGGAGGGTCGGGAGGCGGGGCTGGCATGGGTTCTATGAAAGGGGTCATGCTTCGCACGGTCTTTGGCAGTGTGGGGAAGGGGGAGGGCCTGGTGGGCACTTTCTATGACTTCAAGCGGGAGCAGAATGGCGAGGCTGTTGGCATTGATCGCGCCGCCTACGTGGAGATCATCCGGAACTTTGCCAAGGGGAACCGTTGGGAGCCTCCGCACAGCGGCAAGTATTTCGTCTCGGACACGAGCTGTATGCAAAGATCCTGATGTTCAAAGGCATCCCTGATGTCGAGGCGGGGAAGGCCTTTCAAGCCCCTGGCACGGGCCCGGGCAAGTGGCTGGTCCACTACACGGGGGAAGTGCAGGTGGCGACCCCGGGTTCTTACCGGCTGGTTGGGTGGGGGGACAACTGTTTGATCATCGGCATCAATGGCAAGGTGGTTTTGGACGCCTCTGACAAGGGGTACACCGGGGAGAAACGCGAGAGCCTTGGCCTCATCAATGTGCCCGGCAAACCCAGTGCAGCCGTCTTTGCGGGAGATTACTTCAAATTAGGCGTGGGCCAGCGCATCCGTGTGGATGTGCTCATCGGTGATGAGGGCGGCATCTTCTCTGCGGGCGCTCTTTTGCAGAAGGAGGGTTCGGAACTGGAACGAGGGGAGGGCGGCCTGCCTGACCTGCCGGCATTCATTGTGGCACCGCTGGACCGCGCGGATGAGGCGCTCTTCGACTTTGTCCCCGCCAAGAATCTCAAGGGTGGCCTCTTTCAAATGAAGAAGAGCCTGTTCGACAAGGGGATGTGATGGAGGGGCGGGTGAGGGGGAGGTCTTCAGGGGTGGGGGGAAATTCTAGTTTGACCACAGAGGCACAGAGAGCGCAGAGGGGTGGTGGGGTGGTGGAGTGGTGGAGTGGTGGAGTGGTGGAGGGCGCTGGGGTGTTTGTTTGCGCGTTCTTGCGGCGCACTGAGCCGACGGGAGGGGGTGATTAATTCGCTATTTTTTGGCTGGGGATGGGGGTGAGTGGGGCGGTTGGCGCTGGCCCGGAGTTGCTCAGGGGCCTGGACGCGAGGTGACCGGGGGTGCCCTATCTTATATAGGAAACAATTCAGGACGGGTGCGTTTGTGTCGGTGGCGTTACATTTGGCGGCGGAGGTTCTCCAATTTGCATGTTAGGGATGAAAGGCATGAGGGAAGGGGGAGGGCGACTGGAGGGAGGTGGCAAGGGGGGTGGTGCACGGCGCTGTCATGTTCCAGATGCAAGAATGAGTGGATGTGGCAAAAATGGAATGAGGGTCGTCTGATCTGATGCGGACAGGGTTCCCAATCGTGAGAGAGCTGATGCTCATGTTTGAATGGATGAAAAATATACATGGGCAATTTCGCCAGATGGGCGGGGAAATCTGTGCGACAAAAAATTAAAGAGAACATCGAATAATGCATTGCAAGATGGTGAGAGGCGGACAAGGATTTGTGCCGTTAACTCATCCGGACGAGGAAACTGAGTCACTTGTCCGAGCCTGGAAGGAATGGCGCGGTGCCCGTACGAACGGCGGCTGCGCCCATTGAAGAAGACCATGAAGACGGACATTGTGGTTCTATGTAATTGCGTGTGCAGACGGGAGGATGCCCGGCGGGACGGCTTGCGCGGCAGGCGTGCCATGGGGTTCCCTGAAAGCACACGTTTGACCCGGGATTGCCGCGGGGTTGCCTGGATGAGAAAAGCAACTTATGGATAAACTTATTGCGCTTGACGAACTTATGAAGTGCATGTAGAGGGCCGGAGCAAGAGGCTGGCTGACCAACGGAGCGAAGTAGAAGGAATCGAAGGAGTCGAGAGCAGGAGATCGTCAGAGTCACACTTGAAGAGATGGACGACGCGTCGTCATGGAGCGCTGTGCTTCAGAGGCGCGCCGGGATGTCTGCGGATTTTTCACGCCAATCACCATGAAGTTTACAACCAAATGCTTCACGCACAGAGGTGGCTGCCCGAGTGGGGCGGCACCGCATGCCAGTCGTCTGCATGACGGGGAGGCCGTGGGCCACCCGGGATCAGCAGGGGAGGACGGGCTGCCTTGTCCCAGCAGCAGAAGTTCTGGTGCCAGCAGGAGAAGAGGCCGGGGCAGGGTGAGAAGGATGCTGCGCCCGCGGTCAACGACGTGGATGATGCTGACGACGGCGCTGGTGACTCTGGCGAGCCTGGCCTGGGGAGACGGGGCGAGGGCGCAGGCGGTTACGGGAAAGAACCTGGCGGCGGGCCTGTATCACACGGTGGTGGTCAGGGAGGACGGCACGGTCTGGGGCGTGGGCTCGGCAGAGGTGGGGCAGTTGGGCGTTTCCATGACGGGGAGTGCGGAGCTGCCGGTGCAGTCAGGGTCGCTCTCGAACGTCGTGTCTGTTGCAGCCGGGGCGGCGCATACTGCGGCGGTGCGGAGTGATGGCACGTTGTGGATGTACGGGCTCAACACCTTTGGCCAGTTGGGCCTGGGCTACTCGACGGTGAGCGTGTGGAATCCCACCCAGGTGGGGGCGCTCTCCGGGGTGACGGCGGATGCGGCGGCCGGGGATCTGTACACAGTGGTGCTCAAGACGGACGGGACGGTGTGGGGTTTTGGTGAGAACGGAACGGGGAACCTGGGGGACGGCACGACCACGGGGCGGCTCTCGCCAGTGCAGGCCACGGGTCTGACGGATGTGGTGGATGTGGCGGCGGGCAGCGGGCATTCCCTGGCGCTGAAGAGCGATGGCACGGTGTGGGCCTATGGGTCGAACTATGAAGGGCAGCTTGGCGATGGCTCCAACACGACGCGGCTGACCGCGGTGCAGGTGTCGGGGCTGACGGATGTGGTGTCGATCGCGGCGGCGGGGAGCCACTCGCTGGCGCTGAAGAGCGATGGCACGGTGTGGGCCTTTGGGGCGAATGGGCAGGGGCAACTTGGCGATGGGACGACGACATCACGCAATGCACCGGTACAGGTGACGGGCCTGACGGATGTGGTGGCGATTGCGGCCGGAGGCACGCATTCCCTGGCGCTGAAGAGCGATGGCACGGTGTGGGCTTTTGGAGCCAACAACTACGGGCAGCTGGGGGATGGCAGCCTGACGGCCAGCACGGTGCCGGTGGAGATGACGATCACGGATGTGGCGGCGATCGCGGCGGCGAGTGAACACTCGGTGATGATGAAGAACGACGGCACGCTGTGGGGGGTGGGCTACTCTGCGGGGGGCAAGCTGGGCGGGCTCTCGCCATCCCCCAGGACGCTGCCCATGCCGGTGAGCGGGGTGACGACGGTGGCGACGCTGAAGGCGGGGGGGGACAACACCGGGGTGGTGCGGGCCAACGGGGCGGTGCTGGGTTTTGGGTATAACAATTGCGGTCAACTCGGGAACGGGGTGGTGGTGCCGTCTTCCGTGCCGGTGCAGCCCACGGGGCTGAGCGCGGTGCAGGATGTGGCGGTGGGGTACAACCATACGGTGGTGGCCAAGACGGATGGTACGGTGTGGTCTTACGGGCTGAATTCCCTGGGGCAACTCGGGGTGACGGCGGGGGCGTCGCAGCTGACGCCGGTGCAGGTGACGGCCCTGAGCAATGCGAAGGCAGTGGCGGTGGGGTATGACCATTCCCTGGTGCTGAAGACGGATGGCACGGTGTGGGGTTTTGGCAGCAACAGCAATGGCGAGCTGGGGGATGGAACGTGGGTGTCATCCCGGGCCACGCCGCTGCAGGTGAGCGGGACGACGAACATCACGGCGGTGGCGGCTGGGCGGGACCACTCGGTGATGTTGAAGTCGGATGGCACGGTGTGGACCTTTGGCTCGAACACCTATGGCAGGCTGGGGGATGGGACGACGACGGGGCGGAATGTGCCGGTGCAGGCGACGGGGCTGACGGGCGTGGTGGCGGTGGCGGCGGGTGGGATGCACACGGTGGTGCTGAAGTCTGATGGCACGGTGTGGACCTTCGGTGGCAACATAAGTGGGCAGCTGGGGGACGGGACCACGACCAACCGGCTGACGGCAGTGCAGATGAGCGGGCTGACGAATGTGGTGGCGATCGCTGCAGGTGAGGACCACACGGTGGCGGTGCGGAGTGATGGCACGGTCTGGACGGCGGGCAAGAATGCGACGGGCCAGCTGGGCGACGGGACGGTGGCGAACCGGACGACGGCGGTGCAGGTGCCGGGGGTGACGCATGCGGTGGCGGTGGCGGCGGGCCGGGGGCACACGCTGGTGCTGCAGATAGATGGCACTCTCCTCTCCTGGGGTGCGGGGGAGCAGGGGCAGTTGCGTGAGTTTGGCGGGGGCGTGCCGGTGTCCCTGCCCATCAACTCACCTGCGCTGGGCTATCAGTTCGTGGAGCCTACGGCGACCATCGTGTCGCCACCCACGGCGACGATCGTGCCCCTGGGCACGGCCCAGACGATCACGGCCACGATCTCCTCGACCGCAGCGCCTGCCAGGGTGCACTTTTACCACCAGGGGGTCCTGCTGGGGTCTGATGACACGGCGCCGTACACGGTGGAGTTCACGCCCTGGACCTTTGGGGACTTTGAAATAACGGCGGTGGGTGAGGATGAGCTGGGGGCGCTCTCCCTGCCATCGGATCCGGTGGTGATCCGGGCGCCGTATGATCACGATGGCGATGACCTGCCGGACTGGTGGGAGCATGCGCACCACGGTACGCTGGCGCATGACCAGGCGGATGATGTGGACGGGGACGGGCTGACGGAGGCGGGCGAGTACTTCTACGAAACCTCGCCGGTGGACACGGACAGCAATGATGACTCCATCACGGACGGGCAGGCCTTTGCCACGGCGCACGGGCTGGTGGCGACGAGTGTGACGGTGACGGAGCGCCATGCGAATGCGGTGAAGCTCACGTGGCTGAGCGCGTGCACCTTTGAGACGAGCTTCAGCATTGAGAAGTCCCTGGATGGCGGCACCACCTGGGTGGCGGCGGGGAGTGCGCCGGCGAATGCGACGACCTACCTGGTGTCTGGCCTGCCGGAGAAGACGGCGCACCTGTTCCGCGTGGCGACGGTGAGCCTCTATGGCACGGGCCGGAGCGGCACGGTGGCGGCCAGCACGAAGCCCGCCAAGCCGGCCGCGCCTGCGCAGTTGACGCTGGTATCGGCCAATCCGGTGGAGGCGACGCTGTCCTGGCTGGACCAGGCGGGCAATGAAACGAGCTATGTGGTGGAGGGCAAGGAGGTGGGCGCGCCCGCCTTCCTGACCGGGGCCACCACGGGGAGCAATGCCACCACGGCCACGGTGGAGGATCTGGTGGGGGCCAGTGCCTACGTCTTCCGGGTTCGGGCTGTGAACACTGACGGGGTGGACACGGAGTACTCCGACTATTCCAGCGAGCTGACGCTGCCGAAGGTCCCCGCCGCCCCCACCTCCCTGGTGGTGGCTGCGACGCTGCCCTACCAGGCAACACTGGGCTGGGCCCTGCCGGTGGATGCGACCCGCACGGCGGTGCGGGTGCGGGGCTATGATGCGACCGGGGCGAACCAGCGTTTCCAGATCGATCTGGCCCCTGCGGCCCTGCAGTATGTGGACACGGGCCTGGTGCCCGCCACCACGTACCAGTACAAGGTGGCGACGGTGAACGAGCGGGGTGAGACGCAGACGGCCTTTGTGGGGGCGACCACGCAGGGGCTGCTGCCGGCGACGCCCACGGGCGTGACGGCGACGGCGCTGGCCGCACGCGCCATGCTGGTGAACTGGACGGACAACGCCAACAATGAGGTGAGCTACATCGTGGAGCGGTCCACGACCTCCGGCTTTGCCGTGGTGGTGGCGAGCCCGCTGCTGCCGGCCAACACCACGAGCTATGAGGACCGCGTGGGTCTGCAGGGGGCGACCACGTACTACTACCGGGTTAAGGCTGTCAACGAGTCCGGCAGCTCCGCCTACTCGTCCACTGCCACGGGTGTGACCTCGAACTACCCCACGGCCAACCATGCGCCGGATGCGCTGGGCGTGGTGCCGGATGAGCTGGCGCTCTACAGCACGAGTGCGCCGAGTTATGCGGTCTTCACCACCATCGGCACGGGGCAGTTCACGGAGGCGTTCCAGGATGGGGAATTCGTCGCCACCTCAGTGGGCACGGTCTTTCTCTGGCGCACCACGCCGGCCTCGCCCACGGGGGCGGCTCCGCTGAACCAGGTGGAGGTGTATCTCTACAATGGCAGCAGCTGGGTGTACCAGGGGGCGCTGACGCCTCCGGTCGGGGCGGGCACGACCTCAGGGTTCGGCACGAGCATTGTGGCTTCAGGAAACAAGGCCTTCATCGGCGCGCCGGGGGCGGTGAACGGGGGCAGCGGGGCCACGGGCCTGGTCTATGTGCTGGATTTCAACGGGCTGAGCATCACCTCCAGCGTCATCGCGGCTCCGGGTGGCGGGGCGGTGGGGGACCAGTTCGGCGCGTCGTTGTCGGTGGATGGCACCCGCCTGATCGTGGGCTCCCCGGGCAAGGACAAGCCCAACGGCGGCGGCTCGATCACGGATGCGGGCGCGGCGCACCTGTACAACTGGAACGGCAGTGCGTGGGCGCTGCACCGCACGGAGTACAGCCTGGGCGCGCAGACCGGGGGCAAGTATGGCTTCTCTGTCTCCCTCCGCGGGCGGAACTATGTGGTGGGTGCGCCGTATGAGGACGGGCTCTTCCAGGTGGGCAGCACGCTCTATGCGCTGGGGGACACGGGCTCGGTCTATCTGAGCCGGTGGAATGAGCCGGGACAGATCCTGGGCTTCCAGAACCTGTTTGCCCTCTATCCCGCGGTGCAGGCGAAGATCGCCGGCCTGGGCAGCTCGCTCTTTGGTTACTCGGTCTCCATCGACAGCGCGATGCGCATCGCGGTGGGGCGGCCGGCCTCGACCTGGACGGCGGGGGACAACATGAGTGCGTGGGACCGGGGCAATGTGATGCTGCTGCAGTGGAACGGGGAGCTGGACCAGGACTACATCTTTGCGATCGACACCATCACGGACGGTGCGCTCGCGGCGGGGGCCCGCTTTGGCGAGTATGTGGAGGAGGCGCAGGGCTATGAGCTGGCGGTCCGCACGGGTCTGCGTAATGCCACAAACCTGCCCGGGCACTACTACTCCTACCTGGGCATCACGGCGCGGCCGGGCCAGGTGATCGGCGGGGTGCCGGTGTCCCGCCGTGTGGGGGACATGGTGGGGCTGGATGAGGACTATGATCCGCTGACGTTCTCCATCCCGGGCACGAGCAACCCTCTGGCCACGCATTTTGAGATCGGCACCGGCGGGGTGCTGAAGGCGAAGAACACGCTCTCTGGCGTGACCAACGGGCTCTATGTGCTGGCGCTGGCGGTGAGCGATGACCGGGGCGGCTCTGTGGCGCGGGGCCTGGTGGTGGATGTGACGGGGGCCACGGCCTCCAATGACGCGGACCAGGACGGCATCGATGACACGTGGGAGCTGGCCCATGGGCTGAACCCTGCGGACGGGCTGGATTCGCTCTCTGACCTGGATGGGGACGGCTACACGGCGCTGGAGGAGTACCAGCGGGGCCTCTCCGGCCAGAGCTACGCGATCAACCCGGGATCCTGGGATCTGGATCCGAACGGCGACATCGACGGCGACTCGATCGCCAACAAGCTGGACGGCAATCCGCATGATCCCAGCGTGGGCCAGATGAACGTGCAGATCACCTCCCCTGGCAGCGGAGCGACGCTCTGACCGCCGCCTCCTTCACGAACCTCGTTCTTTCTTTCCTGAAACTCTCCCAACCGGACCTCCTCCATGAAACTGTTGTTCACAACTAGAACTCCCGGCGCGCTCCTCACCCTCAGCCTCCTCTGCGCCGCGGTCTGGGGGCTGGGCTCCTGCTCCAAGGAGGGGGCACCTCCGCCAGCTGCGAGCCAGGTGTCTGCGCCGGCACCGGTGAAGAAGAAGGTGTCCGCCGACGGGATCGAGATCATCGAGCACCCCGCCCTGCCGGAGACCAAGGATCTGCGCCCGCTGGCGGTGGCACCGGAGCCCCCGGCCAATCCAGCAGCGGCAGCGGCAGCGATGCCAGCGCAGCCGCTGACGGTGTCGGGTGAGGGCGGGCTGACGCTCTCCAAAGCACCGGGGGAAAACGGCAGCCTCCTGACGGTGGAGTCTGCGACGGAGCAGAAGCTGCAGAAGCAGCCGCCCGCGGAGGGGCCCCAGACGGCGCCGCTGCGGCTGGAGGCCCGGCACCAGGCCATGGCGGAGATGCTGCGCGTGCGCAAGGCCGCAGAAACCCCCGCCCCCGTCCCGGCCCGGTAAGACGAGGCTGACCCACCCTTTCACTCAGGTTTCATAGAACCCTTCTTCACCCCTCTGCTGCAATGATGACGAAGAGCACTCCCCGGGTCTTTTTGTGCCTGGCCACGGCCTTGATGGCCGTGAGCTCATGGTTGACTCCGGCCTCCGCCCAGGCCCCGTCCGGCCCCCAGCCGCGCACGGGCAGGTTTTCCTACGGGGCGGGGGATGACCCCACGTACCAGGCCTTTGTCATTCCGCTGGATTTCCAGAAGGGGGTGCAGCTCTCCCCCACGGGCATTGCGCCGTGGGCCTCCGGCCTGGACTACAATGCCTACCCCTGGTTCTTCAAGATCACGGGGCAGTCCAGCTTCCTCATCCAGAACAACAGCGGCACGGTGACGTATCCGCTGGAGGTGCAGAACCCGATCGCGGGCTTTGGCAGTGAGTCGGGCGGGACGCCGCTGTACATCGGCCAGAGCAGCCGCTTTGCCCTGCACACGGGCGGCCAGTCTGCGGCGACGGATGTGCCGGATGAGATGAGCATCCGCGTGTACCGGAGGTCGGACTTTGCCCAGCAGGGGAACGTGGTGCCGGTGCAGGTGCAGGCGCTGGACATCCCGCACTGGAAGAGCGCCTCCGCCACGAACTCGGCGGCGGAGTGGAAGCAGTTTGGGGACAACGGATTTCAGAAGACCTTTGTGACGACGGTGAGCGGGGTGCAGGTTCTTGAAACTACGGTGCAGCTGGCGCTGGAGGCGGGTCCGGACGGCATGTTTGGCGCGGGCTACTCCGCCCCCTTCATCATCACGCACCGGGCGCTGCCGGGTGCGGAGAACTATTACTTCTCTGTGGCGGCGGTGGGGAACACGATGGTGGGCAGCAACGCCCACTGGATGGCGGTGAGTGATCCGGCCCAGCCGGGCACGAGCGGGACGTTCGTGGTGGGTTATGCCTTGAACTTCGAGTCCGCCCCGCCCTGGGGCACCACGCTGGTGAAGACGCCCCACTTCCAGGGGGAGCCCGCGCCGCCCACGTACCACGGGAAGACGGCGGAGGAGATCCAGGCGCTGACGCCGCGGTTCGAGCACCAGTTCGCGGCACCGGCGGGCAGCACGTACACGCAGCTCAACCAGGCACCGGAACTGCAGGGCCACACGATCCTGGACCGCTTTGTCTCTGAGATGGGGAGCAACCCGATGGCGCTGGTGAACTATGTGCACAATGAGATCGGCCTGACGGATGCGCTGGGCTACAATGAGAACGGGGACATCGATGAGGCGGCGGTGAATGCGGGCGGGATCAACCGCAGCGCGCTGGCCACCTTCCAGGAGGGGCAGGGCTCGCCCGATGAGCAGTGTGCACTGCTGGTGTATCTGCTGCGCAAGGCCGGGGTGCATGCGTCTTATGTGCGCTCCTCGCCCAATGCGGTGAAGATGCTGGACCAGCGCCTGAGCAACCTGCTGCGCATGCGGCTGAAGGGGCTGCAGACGCCGGATGGGACGCAGCCGGTGCCGCAGCTCATCGGGGTGAACTACCCGTGGGTGGCGGCCTATGTGAATGTGGACGGGGTGAACAAGTGGGTGCACCTCTTCCCCTGGCTGAAGGACACGGAGGTGGTGGAAGGCCTGGCCGTGGAAGGCTATCTGCCGAGCGGGACGAAGAGCATCCGTGAATGGGTGCGCAAGTACCTGAAGGCGGAGGCCAATGATGCGCTCTGGACGCTGGATGCGGAGGACCGCACGCCGGGGAACATCTTTCTGAAGGATCTGGACAAGTCCCTGCAGCAGAACTGGCCGGGGCTGGCGAAGGACAGCCTGGGGGTGCGCTTCCGCAATCGGAAGTTCAACCGCGTGCAGTGGAAGGAGTTCCCGCAGCCGACGCAGTTCAACACGACGACGGGGACGTACACGCAGAGCGACCGGGTGAGTGCGAATGGTTCGAGGTTTGACACGGTGGACATTGAGATCGCAAGCGTGCAGTTCCCCACGAACAAGGCGGTCATCAACGGGGTGCGGATCATGGACATGCACAACCGCCGGGCGGTGGTGAGCATTGCTCCACGGGCCGAGGCCGGGCACTACGACATGACTTTCACCATGCAGCCGTTTGACCTGGAGAATCCGGACTCCGGCACGGGCAACTACACGTACGGGACGGATGCGTACCTGCGCAAGAAGCAGGTGACGACGCAGCATGTCAGCACGGTGGATGACCAGTTCAGCTTCAAGGTCACCTACCACCGCCAGCGCAACTACGGTGGACCGGTGGGTGTGGCGGATCAAAATCTGCTGGGTGGCTGGAGCCACTTCGCGGGCATCACGAACTTGGACTTTGGCCCCAACCAGGCGGCTCAAGCTGGCAGCGCGACGACTTCTTATTTCAATCTGGGCGATCTGAATGCCTTCTGTCTGAACACGGGCAGGGTGACGGACCGGATGCTGAAGGTTCACCTGGAGCCGTTCTGGAAGCATGAGCAGGAAAGGGCTGCGAACTCCAGCATCAATCCGGACTATGACCTGATCCAGGGCACCATGGCCTATCTGATGGGTATGTCCTACTATCAACGTGTGTCCCGCTCGTTTGAAACGCTGAAGGACACGTTCAAGGTGCATGCGGTGTCGATGCGCGCCCACGGGTTTGCCCAGCTGGGGGCGGAGCTGAATGGAACACGTGACCCGATCATGGTGACGGTGCCCAACCAGGCGGCCAAGCGGCCCAATCTGGTGTACCCGGTCGTGGACATGAACTTCAGCCGCACGGCCTGGGCCGGCTACGGGGACCTGCGACCAGATGCGGGTGGCCAGGGCATGATCACGGGGGCGGACTTCATGACGAACCTGTTCATCGCAGAGATCTCTGCCCTGGAGCACCACACCATCAAGCAATACATCAAGGTGGAGGACAGTGATGCTGTCTCCACGGTGGATCTGATCCATCGGGTGCAGCAGGATGGGAACGTGAACACCAACGTCGTCGAGCTTACAGTAGACAACTACGTGACGGAGAAGACGAAGACGTACTCCTTTGAGTCGCAGACAAAGACATTGCAGAACTGGGCACCCAGCCTGTGGACCAGCGTGGAGGCGGCTTTTGCGGGTTGGGACAAGAACCTGGCGCGTGTCTTCATCACGCCCGGACCGGTGGCGGGGGCGGCCGGGCAGTGGAAGGGCATGGGGGCGCTGATCATTGGCAAGAGCCAGGCGGGGGCCTTGATCGGGCGCATCAATGGTGGTGCTTCGAACTGGCTGTTCGGCGGCTCCAACACGTACTCATCCTCCAACCTGAGCTTCGGCAACTCCACGATCAGCATCTCCAGCGGCGGCACGTTGAGCTTTTCCCCACAGCCTGCCTATACGCCCAGCTATGGCTTTCTCTCAGACAGCTGGTCGATGAGCTCCACACCCAGTGTGGCCAGCCTGCTGGGATCGGCGGGCGGCTTCCTCTCCAGCAGCAGTTCGTGGTATTACGATGTGTACAGCACGCCATCGGGCTCGCTCGGCAGCCAGTTTCTGAGCAATGTGAGCACCGGCATGCTGCTGGGCAACACGAGCAGCACGCTCACCTTTGGCGACTACTACGGCTCGTCTGGCTACGGGGGCTTTGTGGGGGACCCGGTAAACTCCATCACTGGGGAGCTGTATGCGGATGAGCTGGACCTGACCCTGCCAGGCCCGATCCCGCTCCAGATCCGGCGCAACTATAGCAGCCAGTCCCGCGCGTATGGTCACTTTGGCTACGGATGGAAGATGTCCTACTTCCCCTACATGGTGCCGGTGGATGGTACTGACAAGCTGCAGGTGGCCGAGCTGGATGGCTCTGTGATCGTATATGCCAGAAACACGGCGAACCTGGTGCAGGAGGAATGGACGGTGCGCGCCCAGGACAACCCCCATCTCACCAACGGTGACGGGCTGGAGCTGGGATCTGTACGCAATCTCTTCCGGAACCGGATCCTGCGCACCAGCCCGGGTGGTGTGGTCACGTACACGTTGTACGGGGCCGATGGGAGCACGCGAGTCTATGAGAAGCGGAGCTATCCCGTCTTTGGCGCCAGCCCTGCCATCAGCCGCGAGCGGCCGTATCTGAAGCGCTGGACGGACTCGGCCGGCAACTACCTTGATTTCAAGTTCTTTGGCGACGGGGTTTCGGGGGATCCGTGGTATGTGGCGACGTCAAATTCATCCTACGGTGAGCTGGCGCGGGTACAGGCCAGCAATGGCAACTACTACGGGTTCAAGTACGATGTGTATGGTCACATCGTGGAGATCTATACAGGGGACGGGCGGCGCATCTCCTACCGGTATGACGGCTCTGGCGACCTGGTGGAGGTGACACTGCCGGACAACGCGTGGGTTCGATACGACTACCTCCATGAGCTGGGCAAGGTGGGGAGCACGAGCAACACGGCATGGTCATCCACCCACCTGATCAAGAAGGAGATCCGCCCTGGCGGACGGACGGTGGAGAGCGACTACCAGCTCTATGTGCAGGGCGACCTGGACCTGGAGGGGAATGTCATCGGTGCCGGGAGCGACAAGATCGGCAAGACATCGCACCTGCGCCGTGTGGTGCAGCAGCGGGCGACGGTGGGCAAGCACAGTGGAGGAAACAACCAGGCCCTGCCTGCGGCGGAGTCCTATGAGGCAGTGCGCAATGCCACCTACAGCTACTTCAACAGTGAGGATGCGAACGGGATGACCACCGGCCGGACGGAGATCCTGGACGCGTACAACCGCAAGACCATCTACTACTACACCAACAACCGGCTGACCAAGGTCTTCGACCCGGTGAGCACGGTGACGAATGCCGCGACGGGCACGGGCACAAATCCGAAGATGGAGCAGGAGTGGTACACGGCGCTGGATGTGATCAACGGGGTGCCGGGGGCGTTTGCGGGTGCCTTGAAATCGCTGCAAAACCGGGGGGGAGTGCGCACGGAGTTTGGCTACAACAGCGGCGGCGATGCGACGGAGATCCGCGTGAAGGGGGACCTGGACGGTGATGGCGTCTCTACGGATGTGGCAGTGACGACTGCCACCTACAACAGCCTGCACCTGCCGGAGCTGATCACCCACCCGAATCCCACCACGGGTCTGGCCACGGGCAGGCGCACCCGATACTACTACCAGGATGCGGCGCGACCCTACGCAGTGACCCGGGTGGAGAACCAGGATGCCTCTGGCACGGTGCTGAACGCATCCACCACGAGCTACCAGGATGCCTTCAGCAACCCCTCCAATCAAGCCCAGGTGCCGTTCTGCAAGGGCATGGTCTACACGACCAAGATGGCCGAGGGCACGGCGGAAGAGGCGGTGACGGTGTATCAGCAGGATGCACGTGGGTTCATCACCAAGAGGACGGGCTACAGCGGCCAGGTGGATCAGACTAACTACCCTGACGTGGTCATCGAGTACTCCCACAATCTGCGGGGCGAGCTAGTGGAGGAACGGGTGATGGATGGTGTGGTGGCCAAGAAGGTGAACCGCTATGCCTATGATGACATGGGCCGCCGCCTGTGGATCGAGAATCTGAACGAGTCCGGCACGCAGCTGGGCTGGAACTACACCTACTACAACCTGACGGGTGAGGTGGAGTGGACGGATGGTTCAAGGACCAACCCGGAGGACTACACCTACACCCGGTACGATGGCGCGGGACGCAAGGTGGAGCAGGTGTCCTGGCGCTCCCGGGCGAAGGCGGACGGCACGGGAGTGGAGGCAGTACCGGGAGTGGAGCAGTACGCGACGACGAAATACTTCTACAACCTCTTCGGCGATCTCATCAAGATCATGGACCCTCGTGGACATACGGGGAAGGCGGGCTACGACGGCATTGGCCGCAAGACCCTCACGGAGGCCTACCAGGGTGACTGGCAGAATGGCGGAACCCTGCTGGCAACGGAGACGACTGCCTATGATGATGCCCTGCTGAAGGTGACGCAGACGGATTCCCGCGGAGGGGTCACGCAGAAGTTCTTCACCTCTGATGCGAGACCCAGACGGCAGATCAATCCGGATGGCACGGAGCTGGAGTGGCGCTACTATCTGGACGGGAGGATCAAGCGGGAGCCCGTGAGTGAGCACCAGTACCACGAGTATGCCTACAACGACGCGACTCGCACTACGACGAAGACCTTGAAAAATGCCAGTGGGCAAACGCAGGGCAGTGAGGTCACCACGGCGGATCGCAGGGGGAACGTGGTCAGCTCGACGAACTTTGTCGGGCATGTGACCACGAGCACGTTCGACAAGCTGGATCGCGCCATGACGACGGTGCTGCCAGCCTCTGGTGCCACGAGTGCCGCTCAATCCACCACCGTGTCCTATGACGCCGCCGGTCTGAAGAACAAGGCGGTGAGCAGCCTGGGCGAGAGCACGGAAACGATCTGCGATGCACTGGGGAGGAAGGTGAGCGTGACCGTGAGGAATGCTGCAAACACCATCATCACTCAGTCTGTCTCGACCTACAGCCTGGACTCCCACCAAGTGACCTCCACCACTGGCTCAGGAGGGGAGCAACTGACCCAGTCAACCTGGACAGACACGGCGGGCAGGACGGTCCTTGTCAAAAACGCAGACGGAACCTACGCACGCACGGAGTATGATGCAGCGGGGAATGCAGCCGCGGTCACGGACGAGTCCGGGCAGACGACGAAGACGAGCTACGACGGGATGAACCGGATGGCTCTGACGCTGCTGCCAGACGGGGCTGCCACCCAGTATGTTTACACGAACCTGGGCGGAGGCGGGCAGAAGGTGGAGCGCCTCATGCCTCAAGGGCTGAAGGAAGTGGCGACGCTGGATGCGGCAGGCCGGCCCACGGAGAGCTATCTGGAGGGGGCTGGCGGAGTGCAGAGCCGGCGCTATCACACCTACCAGTTCTACACGGCGGGCAAGGAGAAGGGGATGCTCAAGCAGTTCACCGATCCGCGCGGCCTGGTGCACACCAGCACGTATGATGACTGGCAGAGGATTCTGGCCACGACGGTGGGCACGGTGGGGAGCCCGACCTATGTGAAGCGGGAGATGCTGGCCTATGATGTGCGGGGGCAGGTGACCCATATCAAGGAAACAACAGCGGCCGGGGTCACGGAGATCCTGCGCGCCTATGACGGGCAGGGGCATCTGGAGTACGAGAAGACCAAGCTGGATGGCGTGGTGATCTCCCACCTCGCCAACACTTATGACGGCTCTGGACGTCGCAACGGTCTGGCACGGGGAGGGGATGTCTCGCCTCTGGGGAGTGGTGCCGGGGGCAGCTGGGGCTTTGGCTACCGTGCGGATGGCCTGCTGGCGCAGGTGAGCCTTGGGGGCAGCACCTTCAACTACACCTATGGCGACAGCGGTCTGCTCAAGACTCGCAGCAACCCCTTCCGCAACTACACAGTGCCGGGCAGCGGCGGTCGGGACAACCGCGGCCGGGTGCTGGCGGCGCAGACGCGACTGACGGGGCGCAGCGTGGACGTGGTGGCAGAGGCCATCTCGTGGACCTCTGACAGCCGCCAGGCCAGCTACGCCGCCACGCGTCTGACAGCGAACGACGGCACAGGCACGGCCACCTGGCAGGATGCGAGAAACTACCAATACAGTGCTCAGCGGCGGCAGTTGATCAGCGAGAGCTGGGTGCCTGGTGACGGCCAGAGTGCGAGGACGCAGCTGCACGAGCATGACTACGGCCACCCGGGCGGTCTGGGCATCTACACTGGGCGTGAGACGCCGGCTCCGTCTGGCAGCACGGGCAGCCAGTTGTTCCTGGTAAATGATGCAGGGATGGAGGGCGGTGCCGGCATCAATGCCCTGGGCCGCGTGACGCGTGAAGTGAGCGGCTTCGAAACCCTGGGGCTGACCGCGCAGGGAACGGCCAAGGGGGCGAAGAATGTGGAGCTGGTGGTGAACACCAAGAGTGAGTTGAGCGAAGTGCAGCATGCGGCGGCGACCCGGTTCACCAGCGGAGCGTGGAGCAGGCAGATGTGGATGCCGGCAGGCGGCTACAATCTGTTGGCCAAGGGGAACCACCCCAGCGGGCAGTTTAGCGCCCAGGCGAATGCGACGTTTAACCTGGGGGTGCGGCATTTTGGCGTGGAGAACCTCTTTGATGACGATGGCAATGTGACCCAGCGACACATCGCGGGGGGCTTTGCCCAGAACGGCCGTTCGCAGAGCCTCACTTGGGACGGGTTTGGCCGTTTGGTGAAGGTGGTGCAGGAGGAGTTTGGCGGCTTTGGCTACGAGTGGACGGCGGTGTATGATGGCTTCGGCCGCAGGCTGCAGACCAAGTATGTGCCGAAGCGTGGCAACCTGTATCAAAGTGCGGAGCAGGTGACGGAGCGCTCATGGTATGACCCGCTGGTTGAGTTCCTGGAAGTCGGGATCGAGGTAGTACGCGGCTCTGGCGGCGCTGCGGTCAGGGAGCGCTGGTGGAAGGTGCACGGCCCCGACTTGAGCGGCGGCTATGGCGGCCTGGTAGGTATGGGCGGGCTGGAGGCCCTGGTCAATGAGGCCAATGCCCAGGCGGTGGGCACGGTGGATGATGCCTACGGCCACATCGTGGGCTTTGCCAGGGCGGCGACGCTGAGTGCGGCCGCTGGTGGGACTCTGACGTTCGAGTGGAATGACGCGCGCTTCGGCGGGTATGGACCGTTGTCTGGTTCGTGGAGCCCATCCATACCAGATGGGTTGAGCGTATGGCGTGCGTTTGGCTGGCGTGGGAAGAGGCAGGATGTGACGGGCTTCTATCACATGGGGGCGCGGTACTATGAGTCTGCAAGCGGGCGGTTCCTCTCCACCGACCCCATGGGGCATGAGGCGAGCATGTCGCTCTATGACTATGCGGGTGGCGACCCCATCAACTTCGTGGATCCACAGGGCAGAAGCGCCGTCAACATCTGGAGTTCTCCGGTGCTGGGTACGTCCTATGGCATCTACAGCGAGTCCTGGAACAGTGGCGGCAGCAGCAGCGTCAGCAGTGCTCAGTCTGCAGTGCCGCCAGCAGCGCAGCCCAAGACGGGCTTCTTTAGCGGGCTGTGGGGCGGTACGAAGGATCTCGCCGTTGGATTCTGGGAGGGTGCGGAGACGATCGGCCACACGTTGGGCTATGCCGCTGTCACGGTCTTTGACAATGATCTGGCGGAGGACTTGTACGGCACGGGATATCACCGTATGGCGGGCTTCACGTCTGAGGTGGGATACCAGCTCACGTCCGTCTATGACAGGGATCTGGCGGATGACATCTACGGCTCCACACGCAACGGCTTTGCCGATACGATCTCCAACTACGGGTTCGATGTCTATGAGGGAAATCGCAACGTGGGCGCGGACATCCAGTTTGTCCTGAAAGAGGCGTCTGGCGGACAGGATGCCAGCTGGGAGTATCGCGCTGGATATGTGATACCGGCCATCGTCAGCGCCATCGTGGAAAGGAAGATGCACACGGGTGGTGGCCTGCCGGGCTACTGCTTTGCCCCGGGCACTCCGGTACTGATGGGTGATGGCTCAACCCGCCCTGTGGAAACTATCCGGGAGGGAGACTGGATCATGGCCGATGATCCGGAAGACGAACGGGCTGCGGCACCCCAGAGAGTGCTGGCACTGCATCAAAACTGGTCAGATCACCTGTACGAAGTGCGGGTGGACAAGGACCAGGATGGGCTGCCGGATGGCAGGCTGAAGGCGACAGGGGGACACCCGTTCTGGACGAAAAACCGCGGTTGGATCAAGGTCTGCAACCTTCAACCCAATGACATCCTGGCTGATGCCAGCGGGGGTGATTCCCGGGTGCTGGACACGAAGATCGAGGAAAGAATATCCGCCACATACAACCTGAGTGTGGCCAACATTCACACCTTCTTCGTCATGGCGGGCAAGGTGCCGGTGCTGGTGCACAACACCAACCCGGGACCGAGGACCTACATCATCTACCAGGCCCCCATACCGGGGACGAACCTGATTTATACAGGCCGGGCCAGCATGCCTGGGCTTGTCAGCGGTAGAGAAGTGCTCGAATATCGGTTCGGTGGGGGGCATCATCGGGGACTCGACTTCAATAGCGCAGACGTCGTGGCCCATGTCCAAAGCACGATCGGCAGAGGCTCTATCGAGTACCAGGCGATTCGCGGTGCAGAGCAGATCTGGTACGACCGGGCGGTGCTGAATGAACAGGCCGTGCGACAAATTGCACCGATCAGTGCGTCCAACGGGATGCGGGATGACTACCTGCGGGCAGCACAGACACTTAACCAGAGTGGGTCGCTGGATCTGCCTTGCCCTCGCAGATAAGATACGCTTCGGCTTGTAATCACGATCGGTTGATGGGCGGGAGAAATAGAGCTTGGGCACTGCTCAAGCCAAGTTTCTCCCGTCCAGTCGTCTCACGGGATGGAATTGGTCTGTTGCGTGCAGTACGCAGGATCTTAAGAGAGACAGTCCGCGAAATGAGTTGCAGGCAGAGATGCCAGGAAATAGGGATCGGACACCATGGCCAGCAAACCCAAAGCGACATTGCGGAAAACCAAACCCGGGGACTATGTCGCCATCGCGACAGGGGCCAATGAGTATTGCTATGCCCGATTTTACCGTGATCGGACCATTGGCGTGCTGCCGGTGCTGTCGAGGGGGCTGGTCAATTTGGATGAGGTGAGTGGCTTTGAGCCCGCATTTTTTGCCAGACTCTGGGTGTATGACGATGATCCTACGCCGGCATCTGTCTTGGGTCACCGCGCCTTTGAGAGCGAGGAGGCCTCCTGCCCACCGCCGCAATACTACCCTCCTGACAAGTTTGATCCGGACTACCGGATCCACGGGTTCAACCATACCCTCTACTACATCAAGCGGACCAGCAATCCCGAGGATGTGAAAGGCATGGAAGAATACCTCAAACTGCAGCCGGGGGATCTCGGTTCCTATCTGGCAAAAAAGAAGATTGAATGGCCCTGGCTGGAGGGCTCCCTGGATGTGTGAGCGGGATGGTGAAACCACAAGATTTAGGCAAGTGCACGAATGACCAACTCGTGCAATCGACCCCTTTGAAATCTTTTGATGTCTGGCAAATTGAACTGAAGGAGGGGTTCCCGGGAGTCCGCATCCTCAAGTTTTACGGCAAGAACCATTACCTCGTCCTGGGCCGGCATGAGGAGCTCAAGCCTGGGCCTCACGGGGATCTCTACTTCGAGTGTGATTCCCAGGGGCAGTCTGGGTATGATGTGATCGACTCGGTGATCACGGGGCCCGTAAGTATGGAGATCCTGCTGAGGAATCATGATCCGGAGCAAGGGGTGGACACGGAGCATTTTGGCCCGAGGACTCAATACCATCTGTCAATGAAAGTGCCGGACGTCAAATGGACCAAAATCAAAGAGCTTTTGCACCATCTGTTGCGGGACTTCCGGACGGAAGTTCAAGAGGGGGGATATCACGCCTTCCAGCTACAAGCGGAGGCTGGGCAATGAGGAATGAAGGTGGTAACTGATGCTCAAGGGGGCCTTCGAAGTGGTGGTCAAGCCAACGAAGCCGCTTGAACTGGAGGTATTGTTCGGGGAAATGGATTCAAACCCATGGCAAGCAAACCCGCGGCGACGTTGCGCAAGACCAAACCGGGAGACTATGTCGCCATCGCGACAGGGGCCAATGAGTATTGCTATGCGCGATTTTACCGTGATCGGACCATGGGCGTGCTTCCGGTGTTGTCGCGGGGCCTTGTCCCTTTGGATGAGGTGAGTGGCTTTGAGCCTGCATTCTTTGCAAGACTCTGGGTGTATGACGATGATCCTACGCCGGCATCTGTCTTGGGCCACCGTGCCTTTGAGAGCGAGGAAGCGTCCTTTCCTCCGGCGCAATACCATCCCCCTGACGAATTCGACCCGGACTACCGGATCCGCGGGTTCAAGAATGCAGCCACCTACATCAAGCGGACCAGCAATCCCGAGGATGTGAAAGGCATGGAAGAGTATCTCAAGCTGCAACCGGGGGATCTCGGTTCCTATCTGGCAAAAAAGAAGATTGATTGGCCCTGGCTGGAGGGCTCCCAGGCTGGCTGACAGGGAAGGTGTTGTGTGAGCGACTTGCGGGGCGTTGTGGACGGTAGAGGTGATCAACGGCCCTTGTTCCTCTTCGAGCCTCTGATGTCGCAAGGTCAGTAACGTGCCGCAACTCCAGCGCTCTCAATATCTGGATGTGGAGCTTGACCTGTCAGAGGGCTTTTGGTCAGGCTCTGGCTTCTTCATGAATCGGGCCGCAATGTGGAGACTGGATGCTGCGTGGGTTGGGGCGCTCACCTCGGCGTCGTCTTTGATTGGTAGTGTCCATCGTCTGGATTCCAAAACGCGAACCCCGATTTGGCGACCTCCAAGCTGCCCTTGAGATTGTGCTGGGCAAGAACCCGGCGAACGGCGTTTGGGTCGCTGGTTTCAGGGAACTCCAGAACCAATGTCAAGGCAAGTACGTCCCCGTAGTGCTTCTTGATATGGTCACGGGCAAACTCTGCCGGTCGGTCTTTCACCTTTCCCAGGTCGCCCAAGCTGTGAGGATGGATGTCATGGTCCGTGGCGTATGTCCTGATGCGCCATGCCTTGTCGGGTCCAATCCAGAACTGCAAGGTGTCCGGAACGCCCCGCGCTGGCAGTTCCGTGTTCTGTGCATAGCTGCTCTCGATGGTGAGGATGCCAATGACCAGAGTGCCTCGCATGACCGAGGTTGATTGAGCAGCGGTGTTCATGTGGGTGTAGGCAACCAAGATGGTGATGAGTGCGATGAGCCGCATGACGTAACGACGGCCCGGGACGGCACGGTGGAGTTGTCTGGTCATGGCAAGTGTGCCGAGCCCACGGGCCTTCAGGTGGGAACAAATTTCGAGGGCAGACGGCGGCTCCATTTATCTGTGAAGATACGAGGTGTCTGCCAAGGTGCAGGGGAAATCAACTTTCTCAGGGCCTGCGTTTTTTGCAGGTGAGTGCTGGGCTGGGGGCAGTGACTGAACGGAACCGGCGGGACGCCGGTAGCACGCTCCGGCTGGAAGCCGGTGTCACGGGGGCATTGGGCATCGGTGCCTGCATCTGGGGCGAGATTCACAACCGATGAGCAACGCAGTCCAGGCTCAAAAGGACCGCAACCCGGAGGGGGCAGTTCTCAGGCTCGGCGAAGCCGCTTTTATCTCATTCCCTTAATTGAACCTGCCACACCCGGATGTTTTTATCCAAACAGGTTCTTAGGGTTCGGACCAGTCGTAGGGCAATGCGGCGATGGGATTGGTGGCGGTCTTTTCAGGCCAGGGCGTGTCGGTGCGCCACCATTGCTCGTAGGCATGGAGGACGGTCTCGAACGGCAACTTGTGGTGAGTGACGGCTGAAGCGAGTGGACTGAGATAGTACTTGCCGATGGAGTTGCCACGACGGCAGCCCTCGATCGCTGCCAGCGCGGCGAGCTGATGATTCTGGTCGTAAGAGGGAATGCGCGCAAAGACCTGCTCCACGAAGGGCTCTCCCATGACGTGAAGGTTCCGTCCCGGACGGCCGCGAATCTGTTGGTGGACGAAGAAGTCCACGATGCCGATGCGCTCGGAGGCTGATGGGGTGGTGAGGAATCGCCTGGCGAGGTTGGCGTCAATCTGAGGGGGGATGGAGCCGCCCTCGTGGAGGGCCAGCTCGGCGGAGAATGCGGTGAGAAAGGCCGCTTTGTCCGAGTTGCTCGCGTAGCGCAGGCGGAAGAGCGGGATGCCAACGGCGCTGTCTGGCTCGGTGATGGCATACTCAACTAACCCTGCGGATCCCAAGACGAAGAGCGCAAGGAGAGCGAGGCCGCTTGCCAGCCTGCGAAGATGAGAGGTCATGGGGCGTGGAGTGATGGGAACGTTGTGAGGTATGTCCCGGAGGGACGCTGGACTGGATGAGGGTGCTCCCGGAAAAGGCGGTGAGTGGTGAAACGGTTCGTAGTACAAACTAAAGATTGAACGAACTGGCCTTTGCTGGCGGTGGTGTCGGGGTGGGAAGGGAGTCTTGCCGGTTGGCGAAAGCGACGCCGAGCCGCACGCACTCCAAGACGCTTCGCGAGGCTGTGGATGCTGGGGCAAAGGGGATCGCGTGAAGGTGGGCGTCTCGTGACCGCAACCAACTCGCCAAGGCGGCAGGTCGGGAGCCGCATGGATTCTCATTTGAGCCTGGTCTTGTGAAGTTCAACGGTTCCCGTTGGGGAGTCGGCGTGAAGCAGGCAGGTTTTTGCGCCGCGCTGAATGACGGCGAAGGCCAGATCCGCATCCTGGGATATTGGCGATTCGAACAGGAGGATCATGCCGTCGTATAGATACCAGTGACCCGCTTTCATCTCCGGCCTGAGCGATGTGGATGACCAGGTGCCATTGCTTGAGAGCGTTAGGGCAACTTTCGTTGGTTCCTCACCGTCTTCCTCCAGGAAACTTCCCTTCCAAGTGCCAACGTATTGGTCATGACTTTTGGCTGGGATCTTGTCGTAAACAAGCTCGCCCTTTTCCATCCATTCCTTCCAAATTGCCTTGATGGTGATTGCTGCTTCTTTGAGCAGGAGGTCTTCCTCAGCGCTTTGAGCCGGGGATGATGAAACTACGGTGGAACAGGCTGCCGCTATTGTCAGAAGGCGTTTTATGTTCATGAGGCGAACAGGTGATAGTACCGATGAGTCTGTGTTGGCTGCGGAAGCCGGAGCCGGAGGCGGTGATGGGCGGGGCGAGCTTCGTGCTGTTGAGGCACTGCGCTGTGGTCATTCAAATTTGAAGCCCGCATTTGGGGTTGTCTTCGCGCCGGACGGTCTCGTCACCGGATTTCTTGCAAGCGGTGAAGGCGAGTGATGCGACTAGGAAGGCGAGTGGGAGTGTCTTCATCTTGGATGAGCGGGGGCGACGCGTAACGTTGGACCTCAACCGCAACTTGGCGGAGGCGTGGGGAAAACGAAGGGATGTTGGGCGAACTGTCGGAGCCTGTCAATGGAGCGATGTTTGGCTGTGCACGTCCCGCCTTGCACATGCGAGAGCGCTCTGACGCCAAGGGCGTCATACAAAGTAGCCCAGGGTCAGGCGAGGCACGAGCTGCCACCCTGGGTGCTTGGGCGGGTGAACCTGAACTCCGAAGTGAGCTCTACAAACCGTGACCGCCTTCCCGAGGTGTCCGCCGCATGTAAGAGGATCGTCTCCGGGTGATCTGGACGGTCTGTAGAACTCCCTTGGAGTTCCATCACTACCGCGTGTTACCCGGGG
>NZ_BATQ01000031.1 GCF_000739635.1 Verrucomicrobium sp. BvORR034
ACGATCTTCTTGGGTCCTTGGGCGGCTTTCTCGAAATGGGAGAAGGCGGCGGCATCATCCCGGGCCACTCCGCGACCGGTCTGGTAGCAGATGCCGAGGGAGTGGTGGCTGTAGTTGTCTCCCTGCTCGGCGGCGCGGCGGTACCAGTGGGCGGCGGCGGCGTAGTCCTGGGGGACGCCGTCGCCGTTGTAGAGCAGGTCGGCGACGCGCTTCTGTGCCTCCATGAGGCCGCGGTTGGCGCGCTCGAGGAGGGACTGGTACTGGGGGTTCGAGGACATTTCCTTTGGCGGTTCCCGGGGTTGGGGGTGCGGTGTGGGGCGCGGCGGGTCAGATGATTTCCTCGTTGCCCTTCTCCCACTGGGGGCGTTTGTAGTCCACGAGCTGCTTGCGCAGGGCGATGATGGTGTCGTTCCCCTCGTCCTCGAACTCGAGGGACTCCTTGCCAGTGCTGATGACCTTGGCGACGACGAAGGGCACGATGAGGGTGACGTTGCTGCTGGTGAACACCTGAAACTGGCGGCGCTGGAGCTTGGCACGCACGTCGTCCTGGTCTGCCACCTCGAAGCTGCTGGTGGAGACCATGCGGGTGCCGAAGCCAGTTATTTCCGCGTACGGGAACTCTTCTGTCTCGTCCTGCATGACGGCCTGCTCTGCGAGGTCATAGCTGGCGCGGTAGCAGGCGATGTAGTAGTCCATGAGGAAGACATGGGTGAAGTCCATCTTCGAAGCGCGGACGCGGCGGTCTTTGTCCTTGTACCACTTGGCGCCGTCGGCGGGGCTCTCCACGGCGAAGGTGCGCCGGGGACTGGAGGTGGTGAGGTCCAGGCGGAGCCGGGCGACCTGGTGCACCTCGTGACGGGCCTCGCTGATCCAGCGGGAGGCTTCGGTGTGGTCGGCGGGTTTTTTTCCTGTCATGTTCAGCCAGAAGGCCGAGAGGGAGTGCTTGATGGCGGCGAAGAAGCCCTTGGGCGGGGAGGCCTGGGAGAAGTACTGCTCCACGCGCTGCTTACGTTGTTTCCAATCAGAAGTATTCATGTGGCGAAAAAAAGCAGTTCAGGATTCGAGGATGGAGCTGGCCAGGCGCCAGGCGCGGTTGTGCTTGTCGATCAGGATGCTGAGGAGGGCGCGAAGATCGCGGTTGTTGATGCGGTGGAGGGCCTTCTCCACGAGGGCGTCGACGGACAGGCCGGGGGCAGTGAGGCCGTCAGCCTCAAAGCAGCCGGCCTTGATGTAGGCGGCGAGCAGCAGGGCGGCTCCTTGCTCTGGACTGGTGTCGTCCTTTGCCATGGGGGTGAGCTTGGAGAGCAGAATGTTGGCGTCGGCGACCGCGATGGCGCTGAGGGGCTTCGTGCGGAACTCGGCGAGCATTTCCAGGAGGACAAGAAAGGGCTCGCGGGTGAGGACGGCGGCGATGGCATCCAGGTGCTGGCGCAGCGCGAACTCATCCCCTTTGAGGAGGAGGGTCATGGCGTGCTTTTTCAGCCGCTCTGAGGCACTGAGGAGGACGCCGGGGCTGAGGACGGTGGTGGAGAGGAGCCGCTCTACGGAGGGCTCGAAATAGATGCCCAGATCGAGAGGGTGCGCCTGGAGGGTGCGCAGGCTGGCGAAGATGGTGTGGGTGTCGGAGACGGGCGGGAGGCGGTCGCGCTCGACCAGGACGGGGACGAGCTTGGAGGCGGAGAGGCCGGCCTCCATCTCCTCCACCATGTAGTCTGTCTTCCCGGCGGGCTTGAGTTCCTTCTCCCAGTTGGGGCCGATGAAGGCGTAGATGGCATCGACTTTCTGGAGGGCCTGCCGGAGGTCGCTCTGCCACTGGGCACCCGGCTTGAGATTTTCGTTGTCCAGAAAGGCAAAGCCGGAGCCGAAGCGGCGGGCCAGGTGATCGCGGACACGGAAGGCGGCGTTCCTGGCGATGGTATCTGCCCGGCGGTAGGAGAGGAAGACGGAGAGACTCATGACGGGAGGTTGGAGGTTAGAGGGAGGGGGGGACGGGCTGGATGCGGCGGGTGCGGCGCATGACGATCCACTCGGCATTTTCGGCAAGGGCCTCCTGCCCGACGGAGAGGAGGAGGTCCTGAATCTGCCGGACGAGGTCGGTGGCGGTGGGCATCGCGGGGGAGGGGGGAGTCGCGGGCTGGGTGAGGCTGTGCCGGAGGGCGGCGAGCTTCTGGGTGAGGCGGAAGTCCGCCCCGCGGAAGAGCCCCTGCATGGCGGCGTAGCGGCGGATGTTGCCTGTGTGGGTGCGGTGCTGCATCCAGGCGAGGGCGAGGCCGCTGGCGCCGAGCAGGAAGGATTTGAAGAAGCCGGCGACATCTGGGGCCCAGAAGGTGGCCGTGGGGCCGAGACAGCACAGGGGCAGGAAGGTGATGAGGAGGGCCAGGGCGGTGCCCCA
>NZ_BATQ01000030.1 GCF_000739635.1 Verrucomicrobium sp. BvORR034
GGGGATTGCTTGGGCACCGTGGCCTCCACCATGCCTTCCAGCACGTGCACTTCCATCTTCCGGGTGGTGCGGTTCAGATCCACGCAGAACTCGGTGCCGCGGTCCACGACCTTGCCATACGGTGTTAACACCGTGAACCCGTGGGCGGAGGAGGGGCAGCGCACGGTGACGCGGCCGGAGTGCAGGTAGGCGGTGAGCCCGTCGCGGAGCTCCACGTCGAACGGGGCCTCCAGCACCATGCGGGCGCCGCTGCTGAAGCCGAGCTCCAGAAGCCCGGCGCTGGCCTGCAGGCGGGTGCCGCGGGCCAGTCCGGTCGAGTGCGTGGACGGCGGGGCACCAGCCCAGGTGAGGGCCTCGGAGCGGGTATAGGAAACGGCAGGCTTGCTGTTCTCCAAGGCCAGCCACCCCGCGCTGCCCAGCAGGGCCAGGGCGGCGGCGACCGCGCCCAGCTTGCGGAGGCGTTTCCCCCACAGCCAGCTGCGTGCTTTCTCGGCGGCCCGCCAGGCGACTTCGATCGATTGATCTGTGGTGCCCGTGCCATCTTCAAGTCGCAGCACCACTTCCTTCGCGGCCAGCATCCCGCGGGGATCACCCAGCGCCAGCGGCAGGAGGCGCTCCACGGCCATCACCTTGGTGAGGGCTTCCCGGGCTTCATGACTCTCCCGGCACAGCACAAGCAGCTGGGCGCCCTCCTCTTGCGAGAGCGTTCCATCCGCGGCCCGGGAGGCCAGCTGTTGCCATTGCATCGTGTTCATCAATTCAAACTAAATTTCGCCTGTCCTAGGAATTTCCCTTAGTTTCGCCTCAATGCAATCCCCCAGTACCACGCGCAGCCGATGGAGCTGCATGGAGACGGCGGAGACTTTTCGTTGCAGTTGATGTGCCAGATCTTCCAGCGACATGCAATCTGTGTAGCGGGCCTGCAAAAGCCGCTGTGACGGCCCCTCGAGATTCTCCAGACAATCGCGGAGGGCTTCCAGGGTGGTGCCTTCGCCACCGCTCTCGAACCGCTGGGCCAGTTCGGCATCCAGCAGTTCTTGCAGCTCTTCATTGAGGCCGATGGGCAGCGCCCGGAATTTCCGCCGATGATTGGCCAGCAGATTCATGGCAATGCCGCGGAGCCAGGGGCCGAGCGGCCGGCCGGGATCGCATTCGTCCAGCTTGCGGAATGCGGTCACAAAGACTTCCTGCGCCAGATCTTCCGCATCATGAGAACTGCTGGAGCGCACGGCCAGAAAGGCCCGCACGCCGGCGTGATGCTTTTGCACGAGCGTCGCAAACGCCGCCAGATCACGGCCTTGCGCGGCCCGGATCAAGCGGGATTCGATGTCGGCTTCGTTGCTGGACATGGGTGTTTAAAGAAGGACTGCCAATGGAGGATTGTTCTCACCTCGTCAGAACATCACAAGGAGCTCAGAAAAAATTTCTTCAACCTTTTGTGCTGTCACTGCTTCGTCAAGACAACTCCTCATTTGAAGGACCCTGAGTTGAATGCCCGCCAGTGACCCCGGAGGCCGGTCGATCGCTCTGAAGTCTTCCCACAATTTCTAGTTGCCAGATGGCACAAATGAAAATGGGATGGACACTTCACTGTAAATTCATTATACATACAATGTAATTACGAATAAATGCTGGCTAGAAGGAAGAGGCTCACTGAAGCCACCTCCAGCGCTCTTTTGCTCCTCACTCCGATATGAAATCATTTCCGAATCTGTTGAAAGCCACCCGGGCGAAAATGCAGACCTCTGGCGTCGCGCTGGTCCTGGTGCTCAGCAGCCTCGTAATGGTCTCGCTCCTTGTGCTGGTGTTCCTTTCCACTGCCAGGACGGAGCAGCAGTCCTCGGCGGCCTTTGCGGACAGCACGCAGGTGCGCAAT
Organism: Verrucomicrobium sp. BvORR034; assembly: GCF_000739635.1. GTDB lineage: Bacteria > Verrucomicrobiota > Verrucomicrobiia > Verrucomicrobiales > Verrucomicrobiaceae > Verrucomicrobium. Next base: position 1,877 of record NZ_BATQ01000030.1, read on the forward strand.
CTGGCGGAAGTACCGATCAATCTTGCGGTGGGGCAGCTCCGGAAGGCGACGGAGCAGTTGGGAGGCCAGAGGACCTGGGCCTCGCAGCCGGGGATGATTCGAGTGTTCGGCGTGGAGGATGACGGCTCGGGCTTCCGGTCGAAGGCGACTGCCCTCTACAAGTTGTACTCTGATGACACGATGGTGGTGGCCAAAGCCGGGGCGACTCCTACGACGGGTGGCCTGACGCCAGCCGAAGTGAAGGGGGCTCTGGAATCTGATGTGAGCGATCTGGTGGACTGGAACACAAAGGCCGGGCTGTACGTGGATCTGAACGAACCGGTGCCGGTGACGAGTGCGACAAGCACCACACCGGAGTGGGAGTTCCCGATTGTGGACCCGCGGGCGATGCAACCTGAGGCCGGTGGTCAAACCCTGGCTGTAGATGGATTTTCCTATGCTGCCAACGGAGTGCCGGGGGCGATTCTCCCTACGAGCCGGACAGATGCCAATGCCCGCCTGCCCCTGCCGGTGAAATGGCTGTACATTCTGCAAGATGGCTCGATCGCCCCTCCCACGGGAGTGGCCTCGGGCAAGGTGACGTTTGGCGCCGCGGCACCTACTGCGCTGAACCCCATTGTGGGCCGGGTGGCCTTCTGGACGGATGATGAAACCAGCAAGGTCAACATCAACACTGCTCTGGAAGGGGTGCCGTGGGAAACGCCTCATACCACCTCGCCCCGCGATGTGAGCTACGCCAAGTACATGCCGGCGCGCAACGAGTTCAGCCGGTACCCGGGTCACCCTGCGCAGACCTCTTTGAGCACGGTGTTTCAGGCCTTTGGTCCGAGTTTCATCATCTCACCGAGCCTTGCGCCAGCAACGCTGGCGGAGCGGATGGCGAATTTGCACAGGATCAGCCCCCGCTACGCCTGGGGTGGCACGCTCGCGGGCACGACGAAAGCGACGACGGCCATCCTGGAGAACAAGACGGACCGCCTCTATGCGACGCTGGATGAGCTGGTGTATGACCGCAACCGGGCGCTCAACGCGGCAGGTGAACTTGATGGTCGTGATCTGGCCATCGGAAAGTTCTTCCTCACGACGAACAGCCGTTCACCTGAGCTGACGCCCTTCAACAAGCCCAAGGTGGGCCTCTGGCCTGTGTCGCAAAACACCAAGGAGCGCAATGAGATGGACCGCCTCATGGTCATGCTCATGAGCGGTGGGGTGGAGGGGGGCGGCTCCCGGACGGAAGGATGGATGATCCAGCGGCGGGAGAATGCCAAGGTGATTGACGGCATTGTGGGCTCCGGCCACACCACCTGGCAGGACTTCTACAAAGGGGGGAGAAACGAGTCGGTATTTGGAAACTACCTCGTGATGGCGCTCGGTAAAAAAGCCGTGGGCAAGAAGCAGTTGTTTCCGGGATTTGGCGGGGGGCCGTCGGGGCTCAGCTTTGACGACAATGCGAAGTACGGAGAAGCCAGGCGTGACCAGATCCTGACAGAGATGCTCGACCTGACCCGCTGGGGCGTGAACACGGAAAACACGACGGGCAAGGATGCCAAGGAGCACTACAAGTACCTGCCGCCCCACCAGGATCCCACAAACAACCCGAGCCGGCGTGCGGAATCGTCCGCAGCACCTCTGATCGTGCGCAGCACCGGGGAGTTTGCTGGTTTCAACTCAAGCGTCTCCACCTCCTATATGCAGAACACGAAGGGCTTCGGTCGATTCCCCACGATCTCGGAGGCCACCTTTGTGTTTCAGAAAACGCAAACCAACAAATTCCGGGCCTTCTTCCTCATTGAACCCTTTGTGCCGAGCTGCGGCCCGCCGGCCTTTACTGCCAACTACCGTTACCGGGTGCTTTTCAACCCGGTTGGCGACTCTTTTACGGTCAAAAGCCCCAGCGGGGTCGTGACTTCGCTGGGTCTGCCAGTGCCGGCAAATGCTGCAAAGCCGGATGCGACGTTCGATGAGATCCGGAACAACTGGCCCGTGAGCATGGTCAACTTCCCCACAGACATCCTTTTTGTCAAAAGCAAGGTCAATGCTGACGGAGGCAATACGACCCCGTTCGCCGGCATGATGTCGCAGTTCAAACAAGCCATGTGGCAGCAGAACAATCTCGCTCCTGATGCGGTGCCGCTGGGTAAAACCGGCAACAACAACACCCCTGGCAACTGGAGCCTGAACAACCATGCTGCGCACGCCAATTTTTACCCCTTTTACGGTGCAGAAATAACCCATACGTCAGCGCAGACAGAGTTTGAGTTCTCCGGCGGCGAGGTGGTGATCGCCATGTACCTTGGCTGGACAGGCGAGGACAAGCATCTCCCCACGCAGCGCATCCACATACGGTTTCCCAAGTGCACGCTGCCGATCCCGACCAACACGGTCATGACTCTCGCCACGAGGTTCTCCACCCAGGCACCTGAAGACATGCGGGATGTCATCATTCTTCCCAATGAAGTTTCCCGTTCCGTGGAGATCAATCCTGCCGGTCCGGCCAAGGGGGATCTGCGTGTGAACACAGCCCTGGCGGTTGTGCCTGAAGATTACTTTGCCCCCTCGCCCGGATACTTTGACAAAACGATTAAACAGAATCACGGACTGCGGGACGGGGCCTGGATGACGGAGCCTCAGATTGGCGGCAAGACCACCCGTGAGACCGCTGGCAATCTGCTCAAAGGAGTGAACTACCCGGACCATGCCATCCCGGCGGTGACCCGCGGTGTGGACGGTGCCTTCAACAAGGATGGACGTCCCGGGGACTGGGATACAGGCATCGGTGGTGTGGAAGACGGGCCGTACGTCAACAAGCCTGACGAGGGGACGGGGGCTCTGCCTCTAGGGGGCTACTTCAGCCGTGGGGGCAAGTTCGCCTCGGAAGATGGCACCACCTTCTCCCCCAACCGGATGATTTCCTCTGCCGTGGCCTTTGGCTCCCTGCCGACGGGGATTGCCATACAAAGCCCGGCTGCGACCAACCCCTGGCAGACGCTTCTCTTCTGCCCGAACCCGGCGGCTCGCACGACCCCGGCCGGGACGGAGCCTAGTGCTGCAGATCACCTGGGCTTTGCCACGCCGCGGGATCACCTGTTGCTGGACCTCTTCTACATGCCGGTGATCGAGCCTTACGCGATCAGCGACAGCTTCTCCACCGCGGGCAAGATCAACATGAACTACCAGATGATGCCCTTCACCTATGTGGAGCGCAGCACGGGCATGCATGCGGCGCTCAAGAGCACGCGGATCACGGCGATCCCGGTGTCTGAGGTCAACCGGTACAAAGCTCCCGTGAATGTGGTCAACGAGACTCCAGGAAACAACCTGGAGTTCCGCTACACCGTGAACACGACGGCCACGCTTTCCGGCATCAAGCAGCGCTTCACCAACTGGGACGTCTACCGCTCCCCATCGGAAATCTGCGAGATCTTCCTCGTGCCGCAGCGGATCCCGGGGGGCGACTACGGGAGCGCCACGGTGCCGCCAACCACGTATGAGGCCATGAATGAATGGTGGAATGGCAGCGCCAATACGGCTGATGCGATGGATCTCACCGGAGACAATCTGCGCGAGGCCCCCTACGGCCAGCTCTACCCCCGCCTGGCCACCCAGTCCAACACCTACACCGTGCACTACAGAGTGCAGACGCTCAAGAAGGCCCGCAGCTCAGATGCCGCCGGCTGGGAGGAGGGCAAGGATGCCGTCACTGCCGAGTATCGCGGGTCCGCGATGCTGGAGCGTTACCTCGATCCCAATGAGAAGGAACTGGGGGCTGTCGGACTCGGCGGCGACCTGTTCGTCAACTCCTGGGACGCCTTCTTCCGCTTCCGCGTGATTCAAAACAAACAGTTCGCCCGATGATGAGAACCACCCATCCCCTCCTCAACCAACTGGCCCGGTGCAAAGGTTTTTCCCTTGCTGAAGTGACGCTTGCCGTGGGCATCACCTCCGTGGGCATGCTGGCTCTCATCGGTCTCATTCCTGGCGGTCTTGACTCCATGCGCCAGTCCTCCAGCAAGGTGGCGGAGGCGAAGATCCTCCAGGCGGTGTCTGCGGACTACCAGATGGGCGACTGGGGCAGCCGCACCAGCGGGCAGAAGCTGGCCGACAAGGACTACTACTTTGACGAGCGGGGTGTGGAGGTGCCGGCAAGTGATCCCTGGCGGCACTACACGGCCCGCGCCACCGTGGACACGAACTTTGTCACCCTGCAGGGAGAGGCGAGCGCGGGGAACAAGTACCTGCGCCGCTTGCAGATCAAGGTGACCGACCGTCAGAACATTGAGCAGGCGTTCACGAACGCGACGCAGCACCGGGCTTACGGCAGCACCGTGGCCCTGATGGAGCAGACCAACAGCGACACCGCGATCCGCAAATAGACCAAGATCATGTCCCGACTCATCCGCAGCCGTTCCCGCGCCGGGTTCACCCTGGTGGAGATGCTCGTCAGCATGGCCGTTCTGGCCCTGCTGATGGTGATCATCATGGAGATGATCAACCGCACGCAGCAGACCGTCACCCGCCAGCAGGCGCGGGCGGAGGAGTTCAAGGAAGCACGCGCCGCCATGGATGCCATCTCACGGTCGCTCTCCGGCACGGTGATCAACTCCTACTGGGCCTACGGGGACTCCAGCGTGGGCGGGAAGGTGAACTACACCCGCCAGTCTGACGGGCACTTCGTGGCCGGACCCGCCACCATCTTGCGTGGCAAGGATCAGAACTCGCCCGGGCATGCGATGTTCTTCCAGTCCTCCGACGGGCAGACGAGGCTGGGCAATTCCACGACGGGCCTGGGGGATCCCTACAATCTGATCACCTGCATGGGCTACTATGTGGACTATCAAAGCGACGAGAACCTCAGGCCCGATTTCCTCGCGAAGGACAAGATCCTCAACCCCGAGCGCTCCCGGTTCCGCCTGATGGAGCTGCGACTGCCGCCGGAGAAGAACATCCTCTACTCCACGAGCCTGAACATCAACGGTACCGGCGTCACACGCGAAAATGCCTTCAAGTGGTTCCGTGGCCCGTTTACAGACAACACCACCACCTTGCAGAACTCCACGGTGCTGGCTGAGAACATCCTGGCACTCATCCTGGTGCCGCGCTATGTGGCGGTCACGACCACCGGCTCCACCGGCGAGAGCTCGACGGGCGGCAACCAGGAGAACACGCTGAGCAACACCAAGCCGGCTGCGGACTACTACTACGACAGCAGGGAGTCTCAATGGGGCGCGACGGCCACGGAGAAGTCGCGGAACACCGCGCACCAGCTGCCTCCGGTGGTGCAGGTGACCCTGGTGGCGGCGGAGGAGCGCTCCTACGCAGAGCTGGAAATCCGCATGGGGGAGAAGGCGCTGGCTGAGGCGGTCAATGCGGCCTTTGCCAACAAGTTCACCACGCAAAGCCAGTTCACGGCTGACATGAATGCCGTGGAGGAGGCGCTCAGTGTGCTGAAACTTAAACACCGGGTTTTCACCACCAATGTCGCCATCCGTGGCTCCAAGTGGATCGTTGAAGAACGCAGTCTATGAAATCACTTTTTCCTATTGCTTCTGCCTCCAGGACGACGCGTGGATTCACGCTGATCGAACTGCTGGTTGTCATGACCGTGATGGGGCTGCTGCTGGCCATGAGCGGTGCCGCCTTCCAGGGATCGCTGCAGACACAGACGCTGGGGGCCGCCGCGAGACAGCTCGCGGCAGACCTGGATTATGCGGCGCTGCTCGCGCGCAAGGAGAACCGCCCGGTGGAGATCCTTTTCTTCAAGTTCGTGCCCGCCGATGATCCTTCTGCGGCCAACGCGATCCGGGCCTATCAGTTCGGCGTGCTGGACGGCTTCACGGACACCGGCGCGCCCAAGTACCGTTTTCTCATCGAACCCAAGCGAATGCCCTCCGGGGTGGCGTTCTCCACGGAGACGGCCTACACCTCCCTGATGAGCCAGACGGCGAAGACGCCGCAGGCCGGGCAGCTGGGGGGCGTGACGGAGACCTACACGTACTACTCCTACCAGATCCGCCCGAACGGCAGCACCACGCTGGATGTGACGTTGAAGCATCCCATCACGCTGATGTTTGACAAGGATCTCTCTGGGAATGCCCTGCCGCCTGACTTCCGGACGGTGCTGGTGAATCCAGTGAACGCGCGGACGAAGGTGTATTGAGGTAGGGGGGCGGAATGGAGTGATGGAAGGGAGAACCACTTATGTTCACTGATGGAACACCAATGATGATGGTGATGGATTGAGGTTGAGATTGAGTTTAGACGGAATTTACAGAATTGGGAAAGGGAACGGGTGATCGGGGGTGAGGAAATAAATGGGTGTGGGGTTTGGTGGTCTTGAGCGTGCCGGACCGCCTAAAGGCGGAACTCCAACCCTGCCTCGAACGCTGTGGTGTATTTTGGGGACGCCTCGCCCCTGATGATGTGAAATCTCGAGCAGCGAGATGGACGTCAATACGCTCTTCAATATCCGAGCCGTGGTTGGAGTTCCGCCTTTAGGCGGGTCAATCGGCATCGTGCCCACGACGCGCTTCCCCGCCCCTGAATGACGCCGGGCCTGCAGAGGCGTGGAGGGGAGCAAGGATGAGGAAGGGAATTGCGAGCCTGAACCTTCTCCACCTGGCCCCGCGTGCGGGGCTATGGAGTGCGGCGTGAAGCGCCGCTTTGTCCTGCCGGACGGATGGGGCAGGATGATGAGGGGGGTCGGGTCTACGGCTGGCTGGACATGTAGTGCCCTGCTCGCCTCGCGAGGTTCGAGGAAGCGGATGGGGGCCGCGAAAGCGGCGGTTCCCGCGCGCACTCCAAAGACGCTTCGCGTCCAGGTGGCGTGAGATGATTCTTTAAAGTCCGACCAGCGGGCTTGCGGAGTCGGAGGGACGTTCGACTGAATGCCTTCCGCAGGAACACGTCTATGTACAAAGGGGTGGCGCCCCCCCCCTCCGGCGACTGGGCCGATTGGGACCACCGGGCTGCTCCGGCTTGGGGTGAAGAGACTGCGATCTAAGAAATACAGCCGACTGAAGTCGGTACTCCAACCCGGCCTGCGGATGTGGCTCTGTAGGTTGTCACCTAAACCCTAATTCCGTAAATTCCGTAAATTCTGTTAATTCTGTCCAAAAATGTATTCCTCTGTGCTCTCTGCGCCTCTGTGGTTAAACCTGCCTCTCTCTTCGTCCCTCAACTCCGCCTACTCATGCCGCAGGGCTTCCACGGGGTTCATCTTGGCGGCGCGCATGGCGGGGTAGATGCCGAAGGCGATGCCGGTGATGACGGAGATGGAGAAGGCGAGGGTGGGGGCCCAGGCTTTGATGACGGTGGTGACGCCGGCGAAGTGGCTGATGGCGATGGGGATGCCGAGGCCAAGGATGACGCCGATGACGCCGCCGGCACCGGCGAGGAGGACGGTCTCGATGAGGAACTGGAGGACGATGTCAGTCTGCCTCGCGCCGAGGGCGCGGCGGATGCCGATCTCACGGGTGCGCTCGGTGACGCTGGCGAGCATGATGTTCATGATGCCGATGCCGCCGACGAGGAGGGAGATGGCGGCGATGCTGCCGAGCACGATGCTGAAGATGCGCTTGGTGCGCTCGGCCTGGCGGAGGAGCTCGATGGGGACGGTGACGCGGTAGTCCTCGTTCGGGTGGTTCCTGGCGAGGAGGTGGCGGATAGCGTCGGCCCGGGTGACGACGGCGTTCACGTCATTCACGCGGACGATGGCGTCGTGGAACTCGACCTTCTCGGCCTCGAAGCTGCCGCTGCGGAAGCGGAAGAAGGTGTCGCCGTACTGGTCCATCAGCGTGTAGAACGGGATGATGAGCTGGGCGAGGCTGTTGCTGTTGGAGGATTTGTTGTTGCCGCCGGAGCTCTCCCCGGTGGAGCGCTGGCTTTCATCCTCGATGATGCCGAGCACACGGTAGTAGAAGCCGCGGACGCGGATGGACTTGCCGACCGGGGAGGCGAGAGGAAACAACCGGGCGGCGGTGGTCTGGTTGATGACGCAGACGGGGAGGCGCTCGTTCTGCTCGAGCTCTGAGAAGAAGCGGCCGGCGAGCATGCGGCGGTTGCGCATCTGCGGGTAGATGGGGAGGGCGCCGACGATGCTGGCATCGACATTGAGCGACTCGTTCCAGAGGTACTCGCTGATGATGCGGCTGGGGACGACGACGGAGACGCCGGGGATGGTCTGGCGGATCTGGTCGATGTCCCGGGTGGTGAGGCCGTACTCGATGACCATGCTGCGGGTCTGCTGCGCGGGGCCCTGGTTGTCGGAAGGTTTGACGCTCTCCAGGATGATGTTCTGCGAGCCGAGCTTGCGGATCTGCTCCTGGGCCTCATGGCTGGCCCCCTCGCCAATGGCGAGCATGGCGACCACGGAGGCAACGCCGAAGACGACGCCCAGGGCGGTGAGCATGGAGCGGAGCTTGTGGAGCCAGATGCTCTTGGACCCCAGCACGATGGACCGCCACATGTGCTGGGGGGACACGGCGAGCCTGAGGATGGGATGGGCGGCGAGGGAGAACATCGGGGCCGGGGAGAGGGCGTCTGGAGCCTGGAGTTGGGCTTGAGCTTGGTGCTAGGAAAGAACGGGCTGGTGCACGAGGGCGGCGGCGACCCCCTCAGCGGTGTGGTCTGGTGCGCTGGAGTCTGCGGCGTGGGGGCGGACGGAGGTGCCGGTGATGCCGGTGTAGCGGTCGGCGGCGGCCCCGCGTTCATCGCGGTCCACCTCGCCGTCCTTCAGGCGGATGACGCGGGTGCAGCGGCCGACCATGCGCTCATCATGGGTGACGAAGACCATGGTCTTGCCGGCCTTGTTGAGGTCGTCAAAGATGCCGAGGATCTCCTGGCCGGACTTGGAGTCGAGGTTGCCGGTGGCTTCATCCGCGAGGATGACGAGGGGGTCATTGGCGAGGGAGCGGGCGATGGCGACGCGCTGCTGCTGGCCGCCGCTGAGCTCGGTGGGGCGGTGGTGGAGCCGGTGGCTGAGACCGACCTGGGAGGCGAGGCGGATGGCGATCTCCCGGCTCTCCTGCTCGGGCACGCCCTTGTAGTAGAGGGGCACCTCGATGTTCTCCAGCACGGTAAGCTGCTGGATGAGGTTGTAGCTCTGGAAGATGAAGCCGAGGTTCCGGCAGCGGGCCTTGGAGAGGTCGTCATCATTGAGGCAGGCGACGTCCTCCCCACCGAGGAAATAATGGCCGCTGGAGGGCTGGTCCAGGCAGCCGAGCACGTTGAGCAGGGTGGACTTCCCGCACCCGGAGGGGCCCATGATGCAGACGTACTCCCCGGGGTAGATGGTGAGGCTGACGCCCTGGAGCACCTGCGAGACCGTGTCGCCCATCTGGTAGGATTTGCGGATGTCGCGGAGTTCGATGATGGGCTGCGTCATGATGCGGAAGGGGAGGCCGCCTCCCGGAGCCGGGGATGGGGAGGCGGGGTGGATTGCGACCGGGGCCGGGCCGGGTCGCGGCGGGGAAGTTATTTCAAAGCCAGCCCTTTTTTCTCGGGGGCGGGGGTCTTTTCCTTGGGCTTCTTGGTGGCCGGGGAGGTGGGGAGTGCGGTGGGGTTGCTCTCCAGGACCTGGCGCTTGGGGATGGCGAGGGCGACCTGCTCGCCGAGGTTCAGCCCGCCCTTGATCTCGATGAACTGGTCGTTGAAGGAGCCGGTCTCCACCTCGCGGCGCTCCAAGGTGCCGCCGGTGTTCACGTAGGTGAAGTAGTGGTCGTTCTCCACCTCGATGCTCTGCACGGGCACGTAGAGGATGTCATCAAGCTGGTTCACGATGATCTCCACCTTGGCGTTCATGCCGGGCTTGAGCCAGTCATGCGTGCCATCGATGTGGACGACGGCGGGATAGACCTTGAGGTTCGGGGTGTAACGGGAGCTGCCGGAGTCCGGCAGGACGGCGAGCTCGGCAACCACGCCCTCCAGGGTGCGGCCCTGCTCGGCATCCACGGTGACGCGGCAGTGCTGGCCGATGCGGACCTTCTTGAGCTGGGATTCGTGAATGTTCACGGACACGCCCATGCGGGACATGTTGGGGATGGTGAGCAGGGTCTGGCGGAAGCGGACGCCGGCGCCCTCCTCAATGACGTCGTTGCTGCGGATGCCGTTGTTTCCTGTATGCGAGCCGTAGGCGACGAGGCCGGGGACGGGGGCCTTGATGACGCAGGCCTTGAGCTGGCGGTCGAGCTCCTCCTTGCGGGAGAGCTCCACCTCATAGCGGCGCTTGGCGGTGCGGAACTTCGTCTCCACCTGGGCCATGCGGGAGCGGTTGGCGCGCAGGGTGCGCTGGAGCTTCTTGAGCGCCTCCTGGTAGGCGGAGAGGGCGACCTCGGCCTGCTTGGGGAACTCGTACTTCTTGAAGAGGTCGAGCTGGGTCTCGGCGGTCTGCACGGCGAGCTTGGTCTTCTCGAAGTTCACCTGGTCGTTCTCCAGGGTGGTCTTGGTGATGAACTCTTTGGCGGCGAGGCGCTCACTGGCCTCGACGTTCTGCTTGGCCAGGGCGAGCTCGCTCTTGTGCAGGAGGAGCTCGTTGCTGAGCTGGCGGAGCTTCTGCTCGGCCTCGCCATCGCCCATCTCGGTCTGGTTGAGGAAGGTGAGGAAGTCGAGGGGCTTGACGGCCTCTTCATCCGGGGCGGCGGCTCCCAGGGCGGAGGGCGCGGCAGCATCGGCGACCTCCTGGGAGGCCTTGAGGGGGTCCACCTTGCCTTCTTTTTCTGCGAGGGGGTCTTCGTCGGCCTTGTCGGCCTTTTCTGCGTCCAGCTCGAGGTTCAGGGTGCGGCGTTTCTCGGCATTGAGCTTGCCGATGTAGAACTCCAGCGCCTCCAGATCGTGAGGGAGCTTCCGGGTCTTCAGCACGGTCTGGGCGTTGCCCTTGCCCATGTAGCGCTCGAAGTCCATGAGGGCGAAACGCATGGCCTGCTCCGCATCGCGGGCGAGGCTCTGGTTGTCGCTCGTCTGGATGGCGCGCTGCTCGTCCGCTTCGATGAAGGTGGAGACGGTGGTCTGGAACTCGATCTCGTGGTTGGTGATCTTGTCTTTGAGGTCGGCGCTGTCGAGCTCGATGAGCACCTTGCCGTCCTTCACGTCCTTGTCATTGATGCGGTAGCCTTCCGGGATGAGGCTGAGGATCTTGGTGGGGAGCTCGATCTCGGACTTCACTTCGAAGTTCTGCAAGGCACGAATCTCCCCGCCCTGGAGGACGTTGATCTGGATGGTGCCTTTTTGCACCGGGATGAGCGGGATGTCTGCGCCTGTGGTATCGCCACGGCCGACGATGAACCACACACAGAGGGCGACGGCCAGGGTGGCCATGCCTATGATACCGGTTTTGCTGCGAATCAGTTTAATCATCACCAGCCACCTCCGCTTCGTTTTTTAGTACGCGAATCCATGAACCGTCTTTCTTGATATAGAGGACTCCCATGTCTTTCCACAGGCGAAGCCGGGAGAGAGTGTGGGCGATGAGGGCGGAGGTGAGGTCATCTTTGGCCTCAATAAGGTCTTGCTGGGCGTCGATGAGGTCACGCGCGGTACCGCGGCCGAGAGTGCGGAGGAGTTCTTCCTCCTCGAGCCGGCGCTGGCTGAGGGCGACGCCGGTGGCGGCGATCTCATATTGCTTCCGGGCGGTATCGAGGTCGCGCCAGTCGGCGCGCAGGGCGAGGCGGACGTTTTCCTCGGCAATGTCGAGCTGCCGGGCGGCGCGCTGCTGGGCCACGAGGGCGGAGCGGTAGGCGTTGCGGTCGGCTTTCTTGTCCAGACGCAGGTCGAGATCGAGCCCGCCGCTGAGCTGGTGGCGGTCGAAGTTGAGGTTGATCTTGCGGCTGCCGGGGTCGCTGTCCACCTGGTAGCGGCCGTTGAAGTCAAGCTGGGGCAGGAGGTCCTGGCCGGCGACCTTGATCTTGCGGTCGCTGTCCTCAAGGGAGTTGCGGGAGTTGTAGAGGTCCAGCCGGGTGACGAGGGCGGTCTCGAGGCTGTCGTCCACGGAGAGCTCGGGCTCTTCCAGGGCGAGCTTGGTGAGCTCCTGGTCCTCCAGGATGACGGGGGTGCTCACGGGGATGGCGAGGGCGATCTTGAGGTCATCCAGCAGGCTCTCATACGTGCGGACGGAGGAGATCCAGATGCGCTTGTAGCGGAGGGAGGCCTGCTCAATGAGGCCGAGCTGGGAGGAGGTGCGGCGGTCTTCCTTGGCCAGGGCGCGCTCGCTGGTGAGGATGGTCTCGAATGCCTTGTAGGCGAGGTAGGCGTTCCGTGCGGCGTCGCGGGCCTCAAGCGTGCGGTAGTAGCGGGAGGAGATATCGACGGCGAAGGTCTTCCGGTACTGGGTGAAGTCGCGGATGGCGTAGAGGAGGTCGCGCTCGGCCTGGGTGAGGGTCTCCATGGTGGCCCGGTAGCCAGCGCCGCGCAGGAGGGGCTGGCTGAGGGTGACGGCGAGGGAGGAATCGCCAGCGCTGGTCATGTTCCCCGAGAGGAACTTGAGAAAATCCGTGGTGAAATCGGCAGCGATGCGGGCCCCGGTGCGGGTGAGGATGCTGACGCCGACATTCCCCTGGGCGGTGAGAGTGTTGTCGGTGACGAGCGTGGTGATCTGCTTCTCGATGAACTGGGGGACGACCGGGGTGGTGGGAGTCGTCGTGGCAGTGGGGGTGCCAGTGCCAGTGCCAGTAGTGCCTGAGGAGGCGGCTGCGGCTGCGGCTTTGGCCGCGGCGGCCTGGGCCTTGGCATATGCGGGATTGGGCACCTTGACCGTCTGGGTGACGGGCTTTTGGGTGTGGGTGACGTCGGCGCTCCCCACGGCGGTGAAGAGGGGGGTGAACTCGTTCCTGACCAGCGTGAGGTCCAGCGCTTGTAGATACAAGAGCTCCTTCCGGGCCTGGTAGTCGCGGTTGTGTTTCACGGCCAGGCTCAGGGCCTCATGCAGGGGGATGATGCGGCCGTTCTTCTCCACATGGGCGCGATCTCCCAGGAACTCGGCGGTGTCGGTGTTCTTCCGCAACTCCTCCAGGGAGACGGGCGGGGGCGGGGTGATATCCAGCAGGCCAGTGCCGGCATTGGGCACGCCGGCGGACTTGTTCTTGAGGATGCCAAACACCTCCCGGTCCGCGGATTTCCGCATTTGGCCCGGGGTGCAGCACGTCAGGGCCAGGGCGGCCAGGCAGACGCTGGAAGTAGAGATGGAAAGTCGCGAAAAGGGAGCCATGTCACAGAAGCAAACAAGCCGCGCTGCGGGCGGCTTGCCGGGATTTTTGGGGATGAAAACTAACGCCGCCCCGTCCCGACCTCTTTCAGTGGCGAGGGTTTTCGGCAAAGATGCTTTGCCAGTTTCCGGCGGAATGCCTAAGCTGGAGGCCCCATGGCCGAGCCTGTAGACAAAGAGGAGAAGATCAGCAATTCTCCTCAGACGCGAAAGACCTTGATCGAGAAGCTCGACAACTGGTCTGACTGGTCGAGTTGGGATGAATTCTACCGCACGTACTCGGGCTTTGTCTTCCATGTGGCGCGCAAGTCTGGCCTGAGCGATGACGAGGCGAGTGACGTGGTGCAGGAGACCTTTATCGGGGTGGCGAAGAACCTGCAGAAGAAGAAGTTCGACACGAGTCAGGGCTCCTTTAAGAGCTTCCTGCTGAATCAGGCACGCTGGCGTATCCTGGACCAGTTCCGCCGGCGCAAGAAGCAGCAGGACCGGGAGGCGAACATCCACTTTGACGAGGATGAGGAGCGTCGCACGTCCCCGATCGAACGCTGCGCCGACCCCCAGGGGGTGACGCTGGAGAAGCTGTGGGACCGGGAGTGGAAGGACCAGGTGATGGAGATCGCCCTGCGCCGCGTGCGCACCATGGTGTCCCCCCGGCAGTTTCAGATTTTCTCCTGCTACGTGATCAACGGCTGGACGCCGGAGCGGGTGAAAGAGGAGCTGGGGGTGAATGCCGCCCAGGTCTATCTGGCAAAGCACCGCGTGGGCCGCCTGCTGAAGAAGGAAGCGGCGCGGTTGTCGGCCGAGGGACAGAGGTAGTGCCGCAAGCGGCACGTTGAGACGCTGCGCTGGTTGAGGCGCTGCCGCTGGTTGAGGCGCTGCGGCTGGTTGAGGCCGGGCGGAACTGTAGCGCAGATTGGTAATCTGCTGTGCCGCCGAGTGGCACTCGGCAAGGGGGGCGTATTTCCCGCTGGTGAGCCTCTTGGGATCTCCCACCGAAAGCGTCAGCTCCCGCCCCGCAGGCTGAAGCCTGTACTCCGTACAACCTTGCCCCCAACACCTTGACGCACTGCCCACTGCCCACTGACGCACTGGACTGCCGCTCCCATCCACCCCCGACCCTACCTAAGCATTTGGTTTAGAGCGGATTAGGCCCGGGGCATCAGTGTCAAATGGCCATAAACAAATATCTAGGCAGCCCACATCATTTTTGGTCTAATTGCTTTGGAAATTCTCTCTAATAAATAACCAAGGGAGTTTCCTGCAGAGCATAACTGATAACATACCTATATAACAAAAATGAAAATACAGATGCAAAAAGGCCTCAAAAAAGGCTTCACCCTGATCGAGTTGTTGGTCGTGATCACCATCATCGCCATTCTGGCGAGCCTGGCGGTTCCGACCTTCGGCAGAATCCAGGAGCGCGGTAACATCACGAAGGGGATCAGCAACGCCCGTCAGATCATTACGGCGCTGCGTATTTACTCCTCCGACCACAGCGGGAACTATCCTGATGTGTCAACGGGTGCCGCTCCCGCTCCAGGGGATCCGCCAGCAGACAATTCCACCGCCAACGGTGTGTTCCGGGCTCTGTTCACTGAGCAGATCCTTGATTCGGAGCAGATCTTTGGCTGCCCAGTGAGCAGTGTCGGCAACCCCGACGGCAACATCGGTACCTCCCCCAGCTTCACTGAGGCGTTGGGACCGAGGGAAAATCACTGGATGATGACCGGCGGCGCGTCGGACTCCGCATCCGGCAGTGTGCCGTTGGTGTATGAGAATTCGGCTGGCACTTCCGAATGGGATCCCCAGTGGAATGCGAAGGCCGCTGGTACGAATGCTCAGGGTCGCTCCTGGTCCGGTGGTAAGATCATCATCGGCCAGAACGACTCAAGCGTTGCCCTCCAGCAGCTGGAGGATAAGACGAGCCAGTCGACTGCATTGAAGAAGTCGGGCTCAGACAATATGTTCACGCGCTTTGCAGATTCCGGCTTCAAGGTTCTGCCGGTGGAAGGCGCAGGTAATTAATCCGTCTTCGATTATCGCAACTCATAAGAAGCCGCAGACCTCCGGGTCTGCGGCTTTTTTTTCGGGTTGCTACGTCGGAGGATAGGCTCTAAGGAGGGGGCCGCCCACCCCCTGTGTGAAATCCCTCACCAGTTGAGTTCAAGCCGCATGTTTCGCTTCCCTTCGTTCAGCACTTTGAAGACCCTCCCACGGACCAAAGTGTCGGGGAACAAGGGATTGATTGCGGGCCTCTGCGCCGTGTTTTTCCTGGCGACGGGCAGCCTGGCCCAGGCGTTCGACACGGTGATCCTAGATCCCGGCCACGGCGGTCATGATCGAGGAGCCTCCATTGGCTATGTCTTCGAAAAGCATCTGGCGCTGGATACGGCCCGCCGGGTGGAGCAGTTGCTGCGCAAGCAGGGCCTGAAGGTGGTGATGACTCGTAGCACGGATGTCTTCATCCCTCTGGGAGGGCGCTCGGCCATCGGGAACCGGGATGGCAACGCCATCTTCGTGAGCCTGCACTACAACTACAACAAGTCCGGCTCCGGCCACGGCCTGGAGACCTTCTATTGCCACGACCGCAGCTACATGTTGGCCGGGTACATTCAGGCTTATCTCATCCAGGAGACCCGCCTGCAGAACCGCGGGGTGAAGCACGCGAACTTCCACGTCATTCGGGCCACCACGAAGAATCCCGCCGTGCTGGTGGAGTGCGGCTTCGTCAGCAACTCGGCCGAACGCACGGGCATGATGACCGGTCTGTACCGCGAGCG
Organism: Verrucomicrobium sp. BvORR034; assembly: GCF_000739635.1. Taxonomy (GTDB): domain Bacteria; phylum Verrucomicrobiota; class Verrucomicrobiia; order Verrucomicrobiales; family Verrucomicrobiaceae; genus Verrucomicrobium. Next base: position 17,849 of record NZ_BATQ01000030.1, read on the forward strand.
TATCGCCGTGGGCGTGGTGAAGGGGATCCTGGCTTTTAAACAAGCGCGTTGAGCCAAGTGCGTCGGGGTCAGGGGTGTATGGAGATTGGATTGCGGTCGGGCGCTTCGTATCGTAGTGCGTCAGTGGGCAGTGGGCAGTGCGTCAAGGAGTTGGGGGTGAAGTTGTACGGAGTACAGGCTTTAGCCTGGGGGGCTCTGGTGCTCGGCTGGCAACGGACTTGCAATGGGGTGTGACATCCTGACCGCGTAAACGCGGAACTCCAACGCCCTTCGATGTTGCCTGCGGGACGCTGAAGCTCCTCGTTCGCATCGTCGTCGAGACACAAAGGCCTATGCACTCCAAGGAGCGGCGGTTTGTGCTTGCACAACCGCCGTTGGTGGTCGGACGGGAGCCGTTGCCTCATCCATCAGCTCAGGTCTTGCGTCTTGAGTCTTCTCGTCTTGTGTCTCCCGCGTAGCGGGTAAGGTAGCCGGAGGTCGAAGGAGCGTAGCGACTGGCACCTCCGGTGGACAGGAAAGTCGGACCGACCCCGAAGGGGTCGCAGCAAAGGTCATTTTGGTCTATATCTTGATCGGCGCTCCGTCCTATCCTCAACCAGCGTAGCGTCTCAACCAGTCCCGCATGCGGGACGTCTCAATGTGCCGCTTGCGGCACATCTCAACTCCCCCCTTCTCATGATTCTCACTTGTCACCAGATACAGGAGGCCGAGGCCGCCGCCTTCGCCCGGGGCGTGCAGGCTTCGGACCTCATGGATGAAGCGGGCCTGGGCATCGCGGAGGTGATCCTGCAATTTCACCCCAACGGCGGCACGGCGATGCTGTTCCTGGGGAAGGGGAACAACGCGGGTGATGCCCTGGTGACGGCCAAGCACCTCTTGCAGGCGGGGTGGCAGGTGATGGCGTGGTGCGCGTACCCTGTGGAGGACTTTAAGCCGCTCCCGGCCCAACATTGGGCGGATCTGGAGGAGGTGGTGCCCGTGTGCCAGTCCGTGGCGGAGATCGCGCGACGGCAAGGGCGCATCGTGCTGGTCGATGGCCTGGTAGGCATCGGGGCCGCACATGGGCCTCTGCGTGAGCCGCTGGCCGGTGCGGTGCGCGCCATGAACGAGCTGCGCCAGCGCCGGCACGCCTTCACGGTGGCGCTGGATCTGCCCTCGGGGCTCAATCCGGAGACGGGCGTGCCGGAGGAGCCAACGGTGCAGGCGGATCTGACAGTGACCATTGCCTACGTGAAAGCCCCGCTGCTGGCCGATGCCGCCGTGGGTCATGTGGGACGACTGGCGGTGGTGCCTCTGAGGGAGCTGGAGGATGCCAAAGGCGATGCCAGTGAGGAAGTCCTCACCGCCTCCACGCTGCTGCCACGCCTGCCGCGGCGTTCGTTCGATTTCCACAAAGGGCAGGCCGGGCGCGTGGGATTGATCGCGGGTTCGCGAGGCTATCTCGGCGCCGCCATCCTGGCGGCGAAAGGGGTCCTGCGCGGTGGGGCGGGGCTGGTGACGCTCTATGTGAAGGAGGACGTGTATCCCCTGATCGCGGTCAAAGCCCCGGTGGAGGTCATGGTGAAATGCGTGGCCGACTATCACGAGGTGCTGGAGCAGAAGCACGACTGTCTCGGCATCGGCCCAGGCTTGGGGCATGCCAATGAGGTCGAGGTTCTAGAGGTCATCTGCCGGGCTCCATGCCCGGTGGTGCTGGACGCGGATGCGCTCAACATGCTTGCCCGCACCGGATTGGCAGCACTGAATGAACGTCGCGAACCCAGCCTGTTGACTCCTCATCCCGGCGAGATGGCCCGCCTTGTGGAAGCCATGCCCGGCTGGTCTCCCCAAGGTCGCGTCCAGACCGCCCGGGAGTTCGTGGAAAAGTTTCCTGCAACCACCCTCCTGCTCAAAGGCTCCCGCACCGTCATCGCCGCCCAGGATCACCCCACCGCCTACAACACCACCGGGACTCCCGGCATGGCCAGCGGCGGCATGGGCGATGTCCTCACCGGCCTCAGCGCTGCTTTGATCGGGCAGGGGACGGGCGTGTATGACGCCGCTTGCTTGGGCGCGTGGTTGTCAGGCCGCGCGGCGGAGGTAGCGATTGCGTCGGGTGCAGCGTCAGAGGAGACGCTGGTGGCCAGTGATGTTTTGCTGCATCTGGCGGCAGCGTTTGGGGAGGTGAGGGTTAATCCATGCTAGGTGGGTAAGATTGGTCGTCATCAAGCATGCTGGTATGTTTCGCACCCTGCGCAAAGTACCATGGATTTGATGTGGTCTTCGCGACGGCTTCCAGCCCCTCTTCCCAACAAGCGGGATCCATCGTTTGAAAGGATTAGGGAGCCAGGAAGACCTGCAATTTCGTCAGAATGAGTATTTTCGTGGTAGCCTTCAAGGAACTTCAGCATGGATCGATACGCCTGCATGACGTCGAGTTTTTGTTGTTGTTGGTCGACTATTAAAACGTGCGTCAAGGTTTGGGGGCGGCGTCTGGAGCAACATGGCGTGGTCCAATATCCAAGTGGCTGCGGTTGGGGCTATCTCTCGTGAGGATTCCGAAGTCCAGTCAAGCTAGTCCTGGATTCACGATGCGAACCGTCGTCAAGACATGTCGAATTCAGATGGAATCTGAGTCCTCTATTGGGTTTAAGGTCCCGTGCGTAGTTGCAAGCTTACTTGGAGGTTTCGCCTGCTTCCAATGATTTCAAGGTCTCGATGGCCTCTGGATGCCCTTGGTTTGAGGCTTTGGTCAGCCACTTTCGACCAGTGGACGGGTCATTTTCGTAAAAATAGTAGTAGTCAGACAAGCGGTATGCGGCTTGGCCGTTCGTTTCTGTTTTTGCACTTTCTTTCAACACTTCCAGTTCCTGACTCGATAGATAATAGGATTTAACTCCTAGTAGAGACTTGTCCTTCTTGCATGAGTTGCAAGAGAATATCATGAAGGTGAAAAAGCTGATGAAAAAAACAATGCGTTTCATGCGATCTACCAGGTCTGATGATTGCTACGGTAGCGGGGTGGGACGGAATGGATGGTAATTCCCCTTTGGTTCTCCTGGGCCAATCTTTCCATCTTTTTCCACTTTATCTGCAAGGTAGGTGTATCCATTTGGTTTCCACCAAACATAGTTATCAGGTGCATACACTGTTACACCCAAAGCGTCGGCCAACTTTTGACCGAAGTTTTTGCCGAGGTTGTCGCCGCCCGTGTTGCAGGAGGCCAATAGCACGGGACGTTTGCCATCAAATTTTGGATTCTGTTTGATGATTTTGGCGAGGTCCTCTGCGCTGATTTGCTTTTTGTTGTTATCTCTAACGAAATCTTGGTTCCCGTGGATTGCCACCGTAATGAGATCCGGTATGCCATTGCCAGCCTTGTTTGCGCTATCGTAAAGATCCTTCTCTGATGGTGGAATCATGTTTACGTCAACCAGACCGAGCGGATCGATCTTGGCTGTGACATTATTGGTGACGTAGGCGAACAGATTGATGCCTCCTGCTTCTTGGATGGGGTCCTCCGACATCCAGCGACCGAGTTCCGGGTTGTATGCCCGAAATGGCGCGAGTAACAGATCGCTCGCGGTGTGCCGCAAGTGTCCCGTGAAACCCCTCTCAACGTCGGCGGGTCCAGCTGTAACAAGTGTGCGTTCGCCGAATGCTCCGTAGGAAGCTTCGCCCAGTACACCGTCGCTCGTCCTGAACCAGCTATTGGCGCTGCCGAGATGGTCTCTCAGATACACCAGAGACGTGGTTAGCTGCTGTTCGCCCTTGGAGAAATAGTTAGTGGCAAGCGTTCCACTGGTGGTTTCACGTTTTTGAGCCAGGCCGGTTCCGTTCCACAAGTAGCGCCATTGGCTGAGTGTCACCCAAGTGGTGCCGTTGTGTTCTCTCTCAACCTGCTGTACCCGCCGGCCGAACCCATCGTAGGAAAACTCACTCCTCTTAACGCCCGGCGCAGGGGTTGCGGCAGACTGTGTTGCGATCAATTTATTCTCAGGATCCCACTCGAGTGTCCGCGTCACCGTGCCCGCCCCGTCGCGCTGCTCCACCACATTGCCATTGGCATCGTAGTCGAGTTCCTGGTCTGCTCCTGCAGAAACGGTCACGGTATAGTTGTTGGTCTTGACGTTACTGTTGGCATCTGTGGCTTCCACTGAGATTGCGTTGCTTCCCGCCGCCATGCTCACTTCCTTCTGGAACTGCCAGGGGCCGGACGGCCCCAGCTTGGTGACGGTTGCTGCGCTCCCGTTGACCTTCACTTGGGAGGCCTCGTCGGTCGTACCTTCTACCGTCGTCTTGCCTGGCCCGCCCAAAGTGGCCAGTTGGTTGCGGCCTTCTATCGTGCGGATCTGCAGAGTCCCCGAACCAACTGCCGGAAGGTTCACCGTGGAGTCGATGTTGCCCGCGGGATCATAATGCCAGGCCTGCTTCTTTTGAGGCGTGCCATCAAGGCTCTCCTCCAACTCGCTGAGCTGGTTGGCCTGATCATGTCGCAGAGCCCAGGAGGTTACGTTGGCGCTCGCATTCGTGCGATCCCAACTCTTGATGTTGCCAGCCAGCTCATAAGTGTAGTCATGCTTCTGCACGGTGCTGGTTCCTTGCCGGTGGTGGATCGTTTGCAACCTGAGGGCGTTGGCTCCGGCATTGGCGGCATAGCGACTGTAGAGGGTGTTGAACCCGCCGGGCAGGTCCACCTGGTCGGGCAGGTCGGTCAGGTTTCCGGCGTTGAAGGTGCTGGTGAAAGTGCCCAGGTTGTTAACCAGTTGGGAGATGCGGCCCAGGCTGTCATGAGTTGTTTCCTCGGATCTGGTAACCGTGACGCCGTCATCGGCGACAATCTCGTTTTTTGTGAGACGTCCCTTCCAGTCATAGGTGTAACGCAGCGTGTCGTTGGCCCAGGGGCCATTGGCTGTTGCCAGTTTTCCACCACCGTTCACGGTGCCGCTGAAGGGCACGTAGGCGTAGTTTGTGGTGCCGAATTGATCGGTCATGGAAGTGGACCGATTCACAAAGTCCGCTGCACCCAGGGTGATATCGACCAAGGTGGCATTCGTATAGTCTTTTTTCTGGAGCCTGCCATCCAGATGATGACGGAGAGTAAAAGTGCTGGTGGCTTCGAGCACGTCCTTTGGATAGGCCACCGTAGCTGGACGGCCGCTCAATGGCTGGTAGGTGTAGAGATACTTGTTGCCATCCGACAGGAGCTTTTCGACCAGCCGCCCTTGGGCGTCGGTTTTCCAGGTGGTGACTTTACCCATGGGGTCGATGAGCTTGCTCAGACTGCCGCACTTGCACCAGTCATACTGGGTAAGGCGCAGCAGTGGGTCGAGCTCCATGAGGAGTTGACGATGCTGGTTGTAGCGCATGCGTGTCCACCGACCTGCCCGGTCCTTGCTGGCCCAGAGGCTCAGGGTTTGTTTGGCCCCATCCGTAAAGACCACCTGCTCCGTGGTGGAGTCGGGGTGAGTGACCAGGGTGACCCGGTCCAGGCTGTCATAGTCGTAGGTGAGGGTGTAGCCCTCCGAGTTGGTGAGGGTCCGAACGCGTTTGGTGCTGTCGTAGGTGAGGCTCTGAAGGGTGACGAACGCCAGTGGATTAGACGGTGATGTTTGCTCGGTCCTGATCAGATAACCATAGGCATCGGCGGTGCCGTCCAGGTTGGCATCATAGATGTACTTGGTGGTCTCAGTGTTTCCACCTTTCGACACTGTCTTCTCGGTGACTTGTCCCTTGTCATTGTAGCTGTACTGCACCTGAAGGCCTGACGCATCCGTCATGATCTCGGGCAGATGGGCAGGTTGTCCTGCGATGGTCTTGTACTGGGAGATGGTGAGCAGCGTCTCCCAACTGGCCCCGTTCTTGACCTTCATGTATTGAACGTCCTGGTTGTTGGGGTAGTACTCATACTTCACTTCCCGGCCCATGGCGTCCACATTGTTGGTAGGCAGACCCAGGTCGTTGAAACTGGCTTGCTCCATGCTCCAAACGGTGGTGCCGGTCGTGCTTTCCACGGCTCTGACGACCTTGGAAGGCTCGCTTACGTCCCCCACGGCATGGGAGGAGGTCTGGTTGGGATAGTTGAACCAGACTCTTCCTTCCAGTGGTTGCTTGATGCTGCCGATCACGCCGGTGATGGTGTCACTGGTGCTGGTGAGCCAGTTGTAGATGAGACACTTGCTGTAATCCCCCGGCCAGTTCTTCATCTGCTGGCGGTTCCAGTGGAAGGTGTTGCGGTAAAACAGGTTGTCGTTCTTGGGCAGGAAGGGGACGCTCGTCCCGTTGACATTGACGCTGCTGGGGGCCTGTGGGCTGGCTACGTAGTTGTCGGGCAGGGCGAGGTCATTGCGCTCCACGCGTTCGCGGTCTCCCGCGGCGTCTTTGGACTCGATCCAGCGTCCGGTCTCGCTGTTGATGCCGGGCATCTCCCCGTGGCTGAACTCGGTGGGGCCATAAGGGGTGGTGACACGGTTGATGAAGTCCCCGGTGCCATAGCTGAACTGGGAGATGATGCCGATGGGATCGATGATCCTCTCAAGCTGGCCGGTGGCGGTGTACTTGAACTTGGCGAAGCGGGAGAACGGATCGGTGACCTTGCGGATCTTCGTGGTGTCACCGCTGACGTTGTCTCCCACGTCTGGGGTGTAGCTGATCGTGGTGGCCTGGCCCAGGGCGTCAAGGAGGGTGGTCAGGCGCAGGGAGCCGTCATACTGGAGGGTGAGGGTGTTGCCGACCCTGTCGATGATCTGGGTGAGCAGGTACTTGGTGGGGGTGACGGCATCGGCCTGTTTGAAGAGCCGCTTGGAGCCGTCGGAGAAGGTGAGCTGGTAGCCCGGGCCGCCGAGGCCTGCGGTGAGGTAGGTGAGCTGGGGGCGCTCCTTGTACTTCTGGGCGTAGGAGGAGGTGGAGGTGTTGTAGGTGTATTGGAAATAACTGCCGTCGCCCTGGACCCACTTGACCTGGGTGTTGGGGGTGCCGGTGCCGCTGAGGGTCACGCCCTCCTGGTAGGAGTGGGTCCAGCGGGGGCCGAGGTTGCCGGTCACCTGGAGGTCGCCGATGACGGTGCTGCGCTGGTCATAGGTGACCTTGAAGCTGACGGCCGGGCCATAGGGCGGGGTGTGCACGACGGGAGTGTCGGTGACGAACAGGCCCGGGTTCATGGCGTTGAAGCTGTAGGTGGCCATGGGGCCGGGATCCTGCGGGGGGCAGGTCTCGCACTTGGGCATGGGACCCTCCGGATCGGTGGCGTGGACGCAGTGGCGGCCAAAGACGGTCTTGGCCTCTTCATCGCCCACATCGACATACCCGGCGGGCAGGGCGGTGGTGGCGGGCACGAGGAAATAGCCGCTCATCTGCTGCTCCAGAGCCTGGGGTGGCACCCAGCTGTCATAGAAGAGGTGCTCGTCGGTGAGGCGGTACTTGCCCTCGAGCGTCTCGGTGAGGGCGGAGTAGTGGTTGAACTTGAAGTGGATGACGGAGGGGGCGATGATGGTGCGGCCGCTGGTGCGCTTGATGACCTTGAGGGTGCCGCCCCCTTCATGGCTGTGAGCCTTGAGCTCGAAGGCGGAGAGGCCGTCTTTGATGAAAATGGCCTTCTCGTTGTCATCATGCACATCGGGGAAGATGGGACGTTCACCCAGGGGGACGCAGATGGCATTGGCGGCGGTGAAGCCGCAGAAGACGTTGCGCTCAGCCTTGTGATCGAGGAACCAGAGGACTTCACGGGCGCGGATGAGGGCATCGGCAGCATAACCACCTAGGGGCAGGGTTTTGGCCTCTTCAATCAAGGGGCGCAGTTCGTCCTTTTGCCCCATGAGGGAGCGGCGTTGGAGGAGGCGGCCGAGGGCCATCTCGGCGAGGCGGCGGTCGTCGATGTCAGTGAACTGTTTGCCCTGGTCCCAGGCCTGCTGGAGGGTGGCGAGGCCGTCTATGAAGAAGCCGTGACGCCATTCGATCTCGGCGGCTTCGAGGAGGAGGGAGGTGGCGTAGCCGCTGTCAGGATGGGCGGCGAGGAAGGCCTTGATGCGGCCAGCGGCCTGGAAGTCCTGGAAGCTTCTGGCGGCGACGTGGCTCTGGAGGAGGCTAGAGAAGAGCTTGCGTTCAGTTTCGCCGGCCTGCTTGCGCTGGGTGGCGCGCAACGGGGTGGAGAAGACCTTGGCCTGGGCGATGTCTGTTTGGGATAGAACCTTGCCCTGGGGGAGGTCGAGGACGGGGGCGGAGGCGGGAGCGGCTTTGTTAAGGATGATGTCCCTGGCGCTGAGGACGGGGGCGGGTGGCACCCAGTCTTCTTTGAAGGTGTCGGGCAAGTCGCTGTAACGTTTGATCTCGAGAGGCGGCGGAGCGTCTGATCCACCGCAACAGTTCTGCACAACGTCTTGCGGGAGCAGCACCATGGGCTGAAGTGTCAAGAGGATGGCTGACGTGGTGCGAAAGAAAATGGACTGGGGGGCAAGCATGGGGATTGCGAGATAGAGGGGGGTATCGCAAAACAAACGGGGCTTCCGGAGAAGCCCCGCCGCGAGTGGTAACTCAGGGAACAAGCACTGCGCCTGGCGGCTTGATCAGGGTGATGACCGGTGAGGTCACGTCCCCTGGCACTGTGGGCAGTGTGCTGGCGGATGGATCGAGCGGGAAGGCATCCAGATTATCCGCCACACCGTCACCATCGCTGTCGGCGGAGAGGGGGCTGGTGCCTTTGGCCAGTTCATCAAGGTTGGAGACGCCGTCGCCATCGGAGTCGAGGCTGGCAGGATTGATGCCTGAGCTCCACGATAAGCCGTCGAGCAACCCATCCCCGTTGCTGTCGGTCACGTTGTTTTGCGTGCCCAGCAGAGCTTCCTGCGCATTGGTGAGACCATCTCCGTCATCGTCAGCTGTCTCACTGGGGGAGTCATAGAGTACCCCGGCCAGGGCGATGGCCTCAGCGAGATCTGACATGCCGTCGCCATCGGTGTCAGCCACCTTCGGGTTCAGGCCGCAGAGGTACTCGTCGAGGTTCTTCAGGCCGTCTGGGGCGGGCAGATCCACGTCACCGGTGGCGGTTTGGGCCAGGTTGGTGAAGTAGAAGATTTCCCACCAGTCGGCCATGCCATCGGTGTCGGTATCCACGAATTCGTCGGCACCCAGGTCTGGGATGGACGTTCGAGTTTCCCCCTGGATGTCAGTGGATGAGGTGGACAGTGCGGTGACGCCGGGTTGGTTGATCGCGGGGCTGTTGGAGCGAAGCCAGCCTTCAGGAGTCAACTTCGGATCCAGGTTGATGCCGCCTTGTTCACCACCCCTGACGATGGTATTGGTGAGGGTGAGGGTCGCTGTGGAGCCCTTGTAGATCTGCTTGCTGGTGACGTCATAGGGAGGATTCCAGATGATCGAGTTTCTGATTCTGGAAATGGATCCGGAATTCAGATAGAGTCCCAGGCCTGACGCGGTGAGGGAGTCGGCCATCGTCTCAGTGTTGTCCACAATGGTGCAGTGATCGACCACCATCTCTGCGTTGTTGAGGTAGATGCCGGCCCCATACTGGGTCTTGTTGCCTCTGATGAAGCAGTTGGCGATACGGACGAGCGTCCGGTAGTTCGGGGTGGGAATGGACACCCGGATGCCGCTGCCCGTCATGGGGTAGAGGTGGCTGATGACCAGGCCGTCGATGGCGGAACCATGCAGGTTCATGGCAATCACATCATTGGCCGCAGTTGACTGTATGACCGGGAGATTGAGACCCTGGTCACCAAGAAGAAGGATCTTCTTGGTCGTCAACGCAAGGGCGCCTTCTGCGTATGTGCCGGGCTTGATGGCGATGATCTTCCAGTCACCGGCGGCGGCCTTGGCGGCCGTGAGGGCGGCACCGATGGTGGTGTAGATGCCCGCGCCTCCAGCAGGATTCACGGTGTAGTCCACCGTTGGCTTGCTGGCTGCGCTGTTGGCATCCGTACCGCGTGAGTACTCATACAGGTTGGGGATGCGGTCGCCGTCGCGATCTTCCATGGTGTCGCGGTAGTCGAGCGGATTGAGCACCTTGGAGATTTCATATCCATCCAGCATCGTGTCGTCGTCGGTGTCCGTGTCCCAGGGATCTGAGCCAGCAGTGAACTCGGCGCCGTCATTGGCACCGTCAGCATCGGAGTCTGCGACGGCGGGATTGCTGCCGAAGGCATACTCCTGAGCTGCGGTAAGTCCGTCTGCGTCCGTGTTGGTGGTGCCGTTGGAGGCGAGGTTGCCGAAGAAGCGGGTTTCCCAGGCATCTGGCAGGCCGTCCGCATCGGAATCGCGGTACTCGTCTGCACCGAGGTCGGGCGGATTGGTTCTCGTTTCACCGTGAATGTCTGTCAGCGAAACTGGCAGGGTCACACCGCCCACGGGGTTGATGGCCGGGCTGGTGGGCCTGAGGTTGCCAAAGCGATCCACCTGGGGATCGAGGTTGGTCCCGCCCTGCTCACCGCCGAGGACGATGCTGTTGCTCACCGAGCACTGGCCACCGGAGATGATGTTGATCTGGGGAACGGAGGGGCCGGACGTGGGATTCCAGACAATGGAATTGCGCAGGCGCAGGTAGCTGTCATCTGAGACGTAGAAGCCGCGGCCGGTACCGCCTTCGCCGGTGGTTTCGTCACCCCGGTTGTTCACCACGGTGCAATGATCTACCAGCACCTCCCCACCTGCGAGAATGACGCCTCCGCTGGCGCAAGGGTTGTCTCGTACGACGCAGTTGACCAGCCGTACCTGGGAGCGATAGCCTGGGGTATCGACGTGGATGCCGCTCCAACCACTGAAGTAGAGGACATTGTGGGTGAAGACGAGGCCGTCAATGACCACGCCGCTGATCTTGGCCGTGATGCAGGAGGACGTCAAGTTGGAGGAAATCACGGGGGGGGATGCGCCCTGCTCACCCATGAGCATGATGCGTTTGCCGCTCAGATCCAGCATGGCCTCAGTGTAGGTGCCAGGTTTCACCAGGATGATGCGGCAGTCATTCACGCCTGCCTTGGCGGCGGTGATGGCGGCGGTGATGGTGGTATGGGTGCCTCCTCCGGCCGGATTCACGGTGTAGTCTGCGGCAGGCTTGCTGGCGGCGCTGTTGGCGTCGGTGGCGCGGATGAACTCATAGAGGTTGGGGATGCGGTCTCCGTCCTTGTCTTCCAGGGCGTCCTGGTAGTTGAGAGGATTGAGGGCCTTGGAGACCTCGTAACCGTCGGCGATGCCATCGTCATCGGAATCCGTGTCCCAGGGATCAGTGCCCGCGGTGAGCTCGCCGCCGTCGTTGAGGCCATCTGCATCGGTGTCGGCCACGGCAGGATTGCTCCCAAAGGTGTACTCCTGGGCGGCGGTGAGGCCGTCCGCGTCCGCATTGGAGGTGCCATTGGAGGCGAGGTTGCCGTAGAAGCGCAGTTCCCAGGAATCTGGAAGGCCGTCACCGTCGGAGTCGATGTACTCATCAGCACCCCAATCGGAGGGGTTGCTGCGGGTTTCGCCATGGATGTCCTTGGCGGGATTGAGGGCACCGCCGCCGGCGGGATTGATTGCGGGGCTGCCTGGGCGGAGATTGCCGTAGCGATCCAGAAGCGGATCTGAACTCATGCTGGAGAATTCCCCACCCAGGATAATGCTGTTGCTGACGGTGACGGAATTGGAACTGCTTTGTTTCCAGACCTGGATGGTGCCGGGATTGGAGTGCGGATTCCAAACCACGGAGTTCCGCAATCTGAGGTCGCCATCATTGGCCACGCCGATGCCGATACCGGTGGGGGTGGAGGTGCTGGTAAAGCCACTTCCGTTGCCAAAGATGGTGCAGTGATCGACTGTCAGCAGCCCTTTGGTGACATAGATCCCTCCACCAAAGTTGGAGTAATTGCCCGTGATGATGCTGTTGGTGATCCGGGCATGTCCGTTGATGGAGGTGGTGCTGACGCTGACGCCTTTGGCATCGTTCACGAAGGATTGGTTTCTCAAGAGGAATCCATCCACCACAGCGCCATCGTAGTTGAGTCTCACGCAGGCACCTGTATCTGGGCTTACAATTTCGGGAGGGGTTACTCCCTGTTCACCGAGTAGGAGGATGCGTTTTCCGTCCAGTGTGGCGCCGGAGACGGCGTAGGTGGCCCGCTTCACGAATACGATTTTGCAATCCCCGGCAGCGCCCTTGGCGGCGGTGATGGCGGCAGCGATCGTGGTATGGGTGCCCCCTCCCGCAGGGTTTACTGTGTAATCGTTGGCGGGGAAGCTGGCTGCGCTCGATGCACTGGTGCCTCTGACGTACTCGTAGTAGTTGGGGATCCGGTCTCCGTCCTTGTCATCGAGATCGTCGCGCAAGTCGAGAGGATTGAGCCCGTGGGTGATCTCATAACCGTCAGGCATGAGGTCATTGTCGGTATCGCTGTCCAGGGGATCACTGCCCGCCGTGACTTCCGCGCCATCATTGGCACCGTCTGCATCAGAGTCTGCCACATTGGGAATGGTACCGATGCCGAACTCCTGGAGATTCGTCAACCCATCGCTGTCTGGGTTGGCTGCGGCGGTAGGGGTGAGATTTCCGAAGTACTTGACCTCCCACCAGTCGGCGAGGTCATCTACATCGGTATCAATGAACTGATCCGCACCGATGTCGGGTGTCCCTGGTCGGGATTCACGGTGAATGTCCTTCGGGGCTTGCACGCCAGTGGCCCCCTGCAGACGAGCTGGAGAGGTCGAGGAGAGGCCTCCCATCCACCCCAGCAGAGGATTCTCAAGCATCGAACCAGGGATGGAGCCATCATAAACCAGGTTGCCGTAGCCAAACACCACATTGTTGAGCTGCTCGACCTCTTCATCGGCGGCTCCGTTGGGATTCCAGAGGATGCTGTTTGTCACGGACAATTCGCCACCTCCACCAAGGCCAATGGAATTACCCGATCCTGAACCTGTCATGGAGTTCCCAAAGAAGGTGCAATGGGATACCGCCACTCGCCCGTCTGTAACGTAGAGCCCAGCGCCTTCGCTGTCGGTGATATGACCGTGAATGACGCAGTTCACGATCCTGGCCAGCCACCGGTCGGCGGCGGACATGTCAACATAGATACCCCGTGCATCACTGGTGGCGGAGCGGGTGATGCGGAAGCCGTCGATGACGCTTTCGCCATTGAAAGTGACCACGGCGCTGGTCGTGGAGGTTCGGATCTCCGGGATGTTTCCTGACGTCGCCGCAGCCAGCAGGAGGATACGCTTGTTGGACGGAAAGGTGATGGTCTCTGCATAGACGCCAGCCCGCACCTCAATGATGCTGAAGGGGGGCGTAGTGTTGCCAGGAGCCGCAGAGATGGCGGCACTGATGGTCTTTTTCTGAGTGGCGTTCTCGGAGGCAAACGTCGGATCTACCACGATGTTGGCAGCTGGACGCGCAGCTCCATTTGTCATGGAGGTGCCGAGGGCTTGCTCCCAGAGGTTGGGCACGCCGTCGCCGTCCAAGTCCGCCGTTGCGTCCGTCCAGTCATACGGATTGAGTCCAGCAGTGGTCTCGGCGCTGTCGCTGATGCCATCGCCGTCGCTGTCTCCCGGATTGATCAGGAGGACCTTGCGCGAGTAGGGAGAGTAGTTGGAAGAGGCGTTTCTGGCGCGCAGACGGTAGTAAACATTGGAGGCCGTCGGGACGGAGGGGTCCGTCCAGGTAGTCACATTGGCGGCGGTGGTGATTTGCGGCAACCAGCTGCCGGAGTCACCGGTGCGTCTTTCAATGACGTACCCGGTCTCTGCGGGGGACATCTCCTCCCAGTCCAGCTGCGCCGTGGTGGAGGTGAGCAGCTTGAGCCGGACGTTCTCCGGCGTGTACAGCGACTGTGTGATGCCGGCGGTGGGCAGCACGGCGATGCGCAGGTGGTGCGTGCCCACCACGGACATCAGAATGTTGGGGTCACTCCACGTGAGGGTCTCGTAGGTGCCGTTGTCCACGGTGGCCTCCACCTGGGGCGGGATCGTGGTCCAGCTGACGGCGTCTGGCGACGTCTGAAGGACCACTGCGTAGTCCGTCATCCCTTTGAGCCGCCGGAAGGTAATGGCAGGATGGTCAGAGACGGTGGAGTAAGTGATGGTGCTGCTGCCCGCGTCCGAGACATTGGGGTCTGTGGCAAAGACATATTCGTACAAGTTGCCCACAGCATCCGCATCGGGATCTGCTTCCTGGTGGATCACGGCGTAGTTGCCCGCCTGCCCAGGAAAGCTGGAGGACTGCCACGACGCGTAGTCAGCAAAGGCGACCGATCCGCCAAGGGCGAAAGAGGAGGCACATGCGACGCTAAGGAGATTTTTTGGGAGGTTTACCTTAACCCGCTTTTTAGAAAGCATGGCGAAATACTTTCCGAAGCAAGTGACGGCGTCAATGTATTTTTATGTTGCGGTAATGCTACAAAGGGTTGCATAAGTTAGGAGTTATTTGCTGGATGAACTTATGAAAAGATACTCAATCTTGAGGTGAGGGACAGGGTGTGAGGAAGGGAGGTGCTAACCTTTTGGGTAGTCGGGTGTTAATTCGAGGCAGGAAGGGATGGTGCGGACAAGGGAAATTAATAATGTTCCCATTTATGGGATGCGTTGGGTGCAATCCGTCCGGTCGGTGTTATTATAGCTGTCTTGATACAACTATGAAGGCGAATCATGTCGTCCCTCATGGGAAAGACATCAATGCGACCAAGGGGTTTGGAGTTTGCCATTTCGTCAGAACCTGTTTGGATAAAAATGCTGGGTGTGTTGCGAGGCATTTTGAGTCTGGACAAGGCGCGAAGAGGGCGTGAATCGAGATTCACAACCGATGAGCAACGCCGTCCAGGCTCAAAAGGACCGCAACCCGGAGGGGGTCGTTCTCAGGCTCGGCGAAGCCGCTTTTAACTCATTCCCTTAATAGAACCTGCCACACCCGGATGTTTTTATCCAAACAGGTTCTCAGCGACTTCTGGCCGGCTGGCGTACTGTCTCCGCCATAGTTGGAGGTTGGACTCTTCCGAGCGGTAGTCGAACAGGGGCCAGTCAAGATTGCCAACCATGTCCTGCCGGATCATGGCTCAGTGAGCGGCCAGGGTGCAGTGCCCCCAGCCGCGGGTGTGGCCTGCCTCTTTATGAAAGGAAAATTCACTGTATCGAAAAAACAACTGGTCGCCGGGCCGGAAAGTTACTCTATTTCGATGCAAAATTAATAAACATTTTACATCTATGGCAAAACAAACTCGAACTCCTTCGAATACAAGCCGGCAATCCAGTCGCAAGCGTGTCGGTAGGGGCATGGGCAAGAAGTCGGCACCGGTGGTTGTTGAGGTGTCAGCTGCGCTCCCCGCGCTGGAGACGGCAGCAGTGGATGGGGGAATCGAGGTTGAGGCGAGGTTGGGGCTCGACGTGCAGCCTGAGTCTCGCGGTGGAGAGCGGCGCCACTGGACCGCGGCAGAACGGGCGACGCTGGCGCGCCATGTGATCAACCTGCGCAACGGCCAGTTCATCGAGAGTGGTGACTACACCACGACGGAAGAGGATGTGAAGCGGATCTTCTCAGTGCATCTGACGGCGGCCCTGGCGGATGCCAAAGCCGCGGGCCGTCCCCTGCGGTTGCTCTTTTGGGCGCATGGCGGGCTTAACGATGAAGCAGGGGCTCTGCAGCATGTTCTCACCTACCACCAGGGCTGGCTGAAAGCCGGGATCTATCCCATCTACTTCGTGTGGGAGACGGACCACGGCACCGCGTTGCGGGACATCTTTCTAAAAGATCCTCAGGCCCGGGTTTTGGGAGATCGCTCACTGGTCTCTGAGATCACAGACGCAACCCTTGAGTTCACGCTACAGGCTGTGGGCAGACCGTTGTGGAACAAGATGAAGGCTTACGCGGAGAACTCTGTGAAGACCAAGGGCGGGGCACTCTTCGCCGCGAGGGAACTCGTCGTGTTCCTGAAGTCGGCGAAGGCGGCTGTGGAGGTCTATGCGGCGGGGCACAGCGCCGGGGCCATCTTCCATTCGTGGTTCGTACCCGCAGCGCTGAAGGAAGGGGTGCCGGGGTTCAAGGAGCTTTTCCTCCTGGCGCCGGCCGTCAACGTGGAAGACTTCAAATCGCGGCTCATCAAGCGCATCGGACCGGGAAGTGGGGTGGACCACTGCACGCTGTTTACCATGACGGAGAAGGCGGAGCGGGAGGACACCGTCATCACGATCTACAGGAAGAGTCTCCTGTACTTTGTGAGCCGCGCCTGCGAGGAAAAGAACAATACGCCGATCCTCGGGCTGCAGGAGGACATCTACCGCGACGTGGATTTGCGGAATCTCTTTGGCGTGGGGAACGAGAGCCGCATTGGCCAGGTCTTCTGGTCTCCGGATGGCAGGAATACCAACAGCACTACTCACGGTGGCTTCGACAACGATGTGGCGACGCTGCATAGCATGGTGAGGCTCATGACTGGCAGCAAAGAGACGCCGTTTGCCGGTGTCGTCCCCAGGCTGATGGAGGAGGCCAGAGGAAGCCGACGGGTGGCGATATGCGTGGGCATCGACAAGTACAAGTCCAAGCCTCTCTCCGGTTGTGTGAACGACGCTCGCCAGTGGCAAGACGCGTTGAAGGTCCTGGGCTTCGAGGCAAGGTTGCTCACCGATGAGAAGGCGACTTATGCGGGCATCGTGACGGCATTGCGGGGTTTGATAAGGGGCAGCCGGCCGGGGGATCAGCTGGTCTTCCAATACGCCGGTCATGGCACGCATGTGGATGACGTGAATGGTGATGAGCGGGACGAAATAAACCCGCATGACAACCAGGATGAGGCGTTGGTGCCGTTTGACTATGAGAGTGGCAGTTTCTTGATCGATGATGATATAGGCGACATTTTGGACACGGTTCCTGCGGGGGTGTCCATCACCTGCTTCATGGACTGTTGTCACTCGGGTGGGAACACGCGGTTTATGGGGTTTGGCGGGGGTTCCAGTGCCCGGGAGGGGGAGATCACCCGTTATTTGCAGGTGCCGGCGGATATTATGGTGAAGCACGTGAGGGCGCGTGAGGCAAACCCGACCAAACCGGTAAGGCATACCTATCAGGGCAAGCCGGAGGTGCTCTTCGCGGCCTGCTCGCCAAAGCAGCAGGCGAAAGAGTACAACGGCCACGGCTACTTCACCATCACCGCAGTGCCACTGCTGCTGCAATCCGCCGGACAGCTGACGCATGAGCAATTCATTGGGGCAGTGCTCCAGGATTTCCCAGACTCTGTGGAGGATCAGGATCCGGAGTTGAATTGCTCAGATGACCGGCTGGGCCATCTGCTGCTGGGATCAGCGGGGGATCGTGTGGTGGAGGGGGGCGACCTCGATGCGGAGGTGACAGTGGTGCCGTTGGCAGAGGCGTTGAGCTCTCCTGCACCGGCTCCAGGTACGCTGGACATCGAGAAGCTGAACGACACGATGAACACCTTCGTGAAGCTGCTGGACCGCTATTCCAGCAGCGACGGAGGATTGCGCACAGGCTCCCGGGGCTCGGATCCGGTCATGGACAAGGTGTTGGTCGCCATCAATGCGACGACGGGAAATGCGATCATCACGCCAGAGACGACGCTGTCGAGCATCGGCATTTCTGCCGGCAAGTACAATGCGCTGATCAAGCACCTCAAAGAGCAGTTCCCCAAGCTGGATCTGGGGGGCAAGCAGCTCAAGAAGCTGCTTGCTGCAGAAGGTGGGGACACGGTGAAGAATCTGCGAAACGTGATCGTCAAGCTCAAAGTGTGAGCCGTGCAAGAATTCGCAACGCATCTATCTGTTGTACCATGAAACCTAACGTTGTCTCATTGTGCCTGCCAGTCTTGATTCTGGCCGCTTCCACCGCGCTGGCTGAGCTCAAGATTGAGGTGCTTTCTCCGGATGCATTTGACCGAGATCGAAACGGCCTGAGCGACAGGGAGCGGAGGATCTATCTGCTTCATCAGCGCAATCCAATCTTTCGGAAATACGACACGAACAAGAACGGCAAGATCGATGGCGAGGAAAGGGATAAATTGGTGGCCGGCATCGATGCGGAAGCCGAGGAGGAAATGAACATCGTCATGTCCGGTTTCAATGACGCGGCCAAGAAGAAGAACATCAACATCAACAAGCCGATCCCGGCGGAGACGGTGAACCAGCTCGCCAAGGTAAGGACGCCACCCAAAGATGAGGCGCCAGATTGGCTCCGCGTGCGGGGGAAGGTGACTGACTTTTCAAAAGTGACGGAGAAGCTGGAACAGCTGGATCCGGCAGTGGCGGCATTCACGCATGATTTCGCTTCGGACAGCGATACTTGGACGGTGAAAGGTGCAGTCGGTGCGTATTGGGAAACTGACCACACGGGGATCAGCCTGGGGGCGGAGTTCAACCGGCTGTCCAGCAATTCTCCCACAGCGAAGGAGGTCGATGAACTGGCCATCAAGCTGTTGGCGGACGGGGGATTCGATGTGAAAGGGAATGTCCTGGATGCGATTGAGTGGAGAGGAGGTGTTTCCTATGCGTCGAATTTTGACTTTAATGGGGCGCTGTTGGGAGTGGAGCTGGAAGTGGAGCCCCAGTGGTCGCATGAGCTCTTTACGGGACTGCATGCGGTGGGAGGTGGCTTTATTGCGGACTCCTTCACCGTCGGGTTACGCAACTATATACGGGTGGAAGGGGGCGGCACGGTGGACGACTTTCCAGGCAAGCCGCAAGCTGATGATGACTATCTGCGTGTAGGGCCGATGGCGGAAGCTGCCATCTGGCCGTTCGGGACAGAGAGTCGCGTTTCACTGACCACTTCGTATGGCTACCTCGCGGAGGTGTTGGGGGATGGGGACGACTTCCATCTCTTCAAGGTGGGGGTGGAATGGAAGGTGGACAAGTTCGGCCACTATGCGGTTCGCATTGAGTATGTGAACGGAGTGACGCCGATCCTGCTGCAGGAGCAGGAGTCGTTGCTGCTAAGCCTGAGTGTCCGCTTCTAGAAAAGAGTGCGTGGCGGATTCCCGCAGCAGTTTTGCTTCTAGGGGATTTCCCCTGATGAGCGAACACAGTGCCTGTTTTTCAAATCTATTACCCTCTGCATGATATGGCGATCAAGTCCCCAGCTGCTGCTCCACGCAAAGCAGCAAAGAAGTCAGTGAAGAAGGCCGCGAAAAAAGCTGCGCGCCCGGCGGCGGCGGCCAAGTCGGCGGATTGGACGATCCTGGTTTACATGGCAGGAGACAATGATCTGGATGACTTTGGCGGGGATGACATTCAGGAGATGAAGCGGGTGGGATCGAGTGACAAGCTGCACATCATCGTGCAGCGGGACACGGCTGCGGCAGGAGTGATGACGCAGCGGCTTCGCCTGTGCCAGGGGACAGCGGTGGAAGCAGACGTGGTGGAGGAGATCGGGGAGACAAACACGGGAGATCCTGCAGTGTTGGAGGAGTTCCTGGACTGGGGATTGAAGGAGTATCCCGCAAAACGTACCATGGCTGTGCTCTGGAACCACGGCTCTGGCTGGGATGATACGGACATCTACGCAGAAGCGCGGCGGCGTGGTCTGCGCCCGCCGGAGGCGCGGCCTGCTCATGGAATGGGAGTGCGTCGTAGTGGCACGCGGGGAAGGCTCAATCTGCCGGGCGGGTTCATCCACCGTAGCGTTGCGAGGCGGCGTTTTCGCGGACCATTTTTTCTAACCGCCTTCCAAGTGGAGACCGTGGCGGGAAAGCGGCGGGCGATCGCCTTTGACGACAACGCGCAGGACTTTCTGGACAGCGTGGAGATGAAGAACGTCTTCCATGCTGTCACGAAAGGGGGCAAGCGGAAGTTCGACGTCATCGGCATGGACGCGTGCCTGATGAGCATGGTGGAGACGGCGATACAGGTGCAGGGGGCAGGACGTTACTTCTGCGGCTCCCAGGAAGTAGAGCCAGGAGAGGGATGGCCGTATGACCGAGTCCTGGAGAAACTGGCGGCGACGACCATGATGGATGGGCTGGAGTTGACCAAGATCATCGTTGAGGAATTTGTGGATTCATATCCGGCCCACAAGTCAGTCACTCAGTCTGCATTCGAACTGAGCAAGCTTGCAACTGTGCAGAAGGCCGCCAACGCGCTGGGCAGTGCGCTGGCGAAAGCTTACACGACACCTGATTTTGCCCGCCAGGGGGTCATCTCAGATGCGCGGCGGCGCGCGCAGGGTTATGAGCATCCGGACTATGTGGATCTCGTGGATTTTTGCGACTGCCTGGATGTGAATCTGCCAGAGTCGAAGAAACTGACCAGCAATGTGCGCGATGCGGTGGGCGCGTGTGTGTACGCATCAAGCGCTATCCACCCCGATGTGGCCCGATCTCACGGGCTCTCCATCTATCTTCCCAATGGCTCCCTGTCACCACTTTATGCCAAGCTCGACTTTGCGGGCGGCGGGTGGGGCGAGTTTCTGAAGGCGAGGAATGAGTGAGCGATGGGCCTGGGGCTGAGCAGATTGCCCAAGTGGGCACACAAGCTGGGGCAGCGGGAGGTTTTTTTGCTGTCAGAGTTGCGAAGAGAGGCTGGCTGAATGCGAGAATACTCTCATTTGGACGCCGCATGCTATCTGTAGGCGCGCATATTTTAATGAACCCATGCGGATTGATCAGGTGTAATTCGACATGAGGTTGACAAACATTAATTCGATGTGATATTTTGTTTCCATGGCACCATTAACGCTGGCGTCGGTGGGGAAGGGGATTGACCAAGCCCGGCTGTTGCGATGGTGCTTGGATGTCCTGAGGCGTTGCCTCAACCAATACGGCATCTGTTCCGAGGGTCCTGGCAGGATTGGAGGCGATTGGGGGGCGCAGTGTTGGTTGCTCGAAGGGGATTCATCATTGTCGAAGTCATGCAGCTGAGATTTGCCATTGAAGGTGTAAACCCTGTAGGGGACTCGTTCAACCTGCGCGTCACGAATGAAGCCAACGGCGAAGTCGCCATGATGGCTGGCTGGAAGGGGGAGGTCAGGTTTTCTCACGAGGAGGAATGG
Organism: Verrucomicrobium sp. BvORR034; assembly: GCF_000739635.1. Taxonomy (GTDB): domain Bacteria; phylum Verrucomicrobiota; class Verrucomicrobiia; order Verrucomicrobiales; family Verrucomicrobiaceae; genus Verrucomicrobium. The sequence continues at coordinate 38,787 of NZ_BATQ01000030.1, forward strand.
AGGACAGCTTCGGGCACCGTTGAATATGGGCGGAAGCTGTGGGACGCCTTGTGGCGCGCGCAAGGCCATCTGGATGAGAATGCCTGGACGGTGACGCTTGGTGAGCACTTTCTTAGATCCGCCGGGGCGGTTGAAACACTGCGTATCAATGTCGTCTCTGAGCAGGCGCAGAGCATCCAGCATCCCGTCTGGGAGTCGCTGGGGCTTACCCCCATGGACAGGGATCTCGATCTCACGGCGGTTCTCGACCCCCGCGCATTGACGCCCTTTGTGACGGTCGTGCGGAGGGTGGGGCTGACTGGTGGCTTGTCCACGCCCTCCGTGCCTTCGTCCTTTGCCCGTCGGCTGCTTTTCGCCACCGGAAATCTTACCGAGGAGCAAAGAGAGATTGCGGACAAGGCCTTTGCGGCCTTTCCCAATGGGGAATTGCCCAAGCGCCGTCTGCAGGGCATCAGTGACTTCAAGGAGATTTTCAATGTCATGGCAGACCCGTCCGGTCTGGCCTTTGACACCCTCGTCTTGCTCGCGCATGGCGTGAATGTTGACATTGATGACGACGCTGGCACGCGTTCACAATTGAATGTGATGCTGGGGACGGGAGCTTCCTGCAAGCTGGTGTCGTTGAACAAGCTCCTTGGGGCTTTGGGCGAGGTGACCCCGAACAACCGGCCGAGTCTCGTGTTTCTGCTGGTTTGTGATGCAGCAAACGGTGCGATGTTTGATGCCAACGATCTGGTGCCCCGCCAGGTGGTGGCGCAACTGGGCATTCCCTATGTCTTTGCGGCGCACTCCAGCATCAATATTGAGGAGGGGTTGAAGGTGGTGTCTGCCACGTTGAATTTCTTGCGCGACCGCCATGCAGGGGCACGGGAGCAACAGCGCGCGGCGGACCCGATCGCCTCCCACTTTCACGCCGGGGCGGAGTACTCGCGATCCTGCGGCATGATCTCGTGCCTGACGTACAGGCCACCTGCACCCATCGTGCCGACGGTGGATATTGGTGCAGAGCTGTCGGAGAGGAGGGTGGCCTTTGTTTTGAAGGCGCTTCCTGTGTTGGGGCCGGGGATGAACAGCCAGTTGCTGGGCGACATCCGGAGCACGGCAAACCGACTTGCGGACAGGTATAAGTTTCCCCTGTCGGGTGCCATCAGAGGGGACCTGAATCTGGTGAGTTCGTTCGTGTTTGAAGCTGCGCGCCAGTCACACAGTGAAGCTGGGACGCCCATTGATGCCCTCACCACCAGTCTGGCGCTGAATTCCGCAGTCTCCAAGGTTCAAGAGGTTGACTTCAATCAGCTTGAGAACGGTCAACATTGCGGAGTGTACTTCAATCTGTCGCGCCTGCCGTTTCCTCTGTTTCTGACGGCAAATCGTGATCACTTCCTCTCCTGTGCGCTGATCAAGCGGGGCAGGCATCCGGTGATCGCGAGCCTTCCCGATCATTCCCAACGTGCGGCGGAAACGGTGCTGGAATACATCAACCGATCGGACCCTCTCACCCCAGTGGTGCTGCACATTTTTGGCCATGCCGAGGTGGAGGCTGGAATGAGCCCGGGGACAGTGGCGGAGGCCCGGGGGCCGGGCTCAACCAGCAAGTGCACGGTGGTGAGCCCGCGCGTGAATAATTTCACGATGTCGAGTTTGCTTGCGGACCTGATGAAGTTTGACAACGGAAGTGTGGACCTGCAGGGGAAGTTGTTTGAGACACTGGCAAACAGGCACTGCTTGCTGATGGGTTTCAGCCCCGCCTCGATCGAGACGTGGTTGACGCTGGCCAAACTGGCCGAGATCGTCCGGCATATGCCATCTCATGTCTCCGAAGGTGAGCGGGATGCGGGTCTGCATTTTTTCCTCGATCCGGATGACAGCGGCATTGAGACGGATCATCGAAAGTCAAGCGGGCGCGAGGGGTTGATCGCATGGCTGTCTTCGGCCGAGAGTCTGCCCCGGAGTCTTGTGAAGCCGACGCCCCAGGTCAATTTCACGAGCAACTGCGGGAGCCTTTTTGTCGAGACGGCAAGGGCGATGGAAGGGCTGCCCGGAAAGAGGCGGCTGCTCTTTGACAACGTCCTCCAGATTTAAACTCCGCTCTGCTCATGCAACCTGAAACCGATCTGGCATCCTGCGGGCTGCGCAATCCCTTCCCCGGGCCGCGGCCCCTCCCCTGTGACGGGCTTCCCATTGGGGGACGCAGGGAGGCGACCCAGCGGCTTGCAGGATTCATTCATGCGTTCCGTCACGCGCTGTTGCATGGCCCGTCAGGTGCGGGGAAGACCTCGCTGGTGAATGCGGGGCTCATTCCGCAACTGGATTCGGTGTATCATCCCATCTTTCGTCTGGAGGCCATGCTGCCCACCCAGGCAGGTCTTGAAGCATCTGGTAAGGGGACTGGAGCAAACTCAGGACACATGGACAAGGTTCAATTGGTGAAACCCAATTGCCTGCCGAGCGATGAACGCTGGGAGGCTGTGAGCCCGGTCTGTGTGGCGCTGGCATTGGGCCCTTGGTTTGACGGGATGGAAGGGGGGGAGGTCGCCAGGTTCCTGGGATGGTTTGCCTGCCATCGTCTGCGGGAGTGTGGGAATGCAGCTGGTGAACCTGGGGGCAAGACAACTCAAGCAACACTCCCTGTCACTCCAGACAAGAAGCGCCATCCGCTCTTGATTTTCGACGGGTTCGAGCTGGTGTACAAGCGCAACGTGGATGAATTGAGCGCACTGTTCCGGATGTTCGACAGGATCTTCAGGGCATCGATCTCCGAGGCGGATTTTGTGGGTGAGGACGGGTGGAACAACTTGCGTGCGGAAGGGGGGCAGCTGCGTTCCCTGTTCGTGGTGAGAAGCAGTTACATGGGGCATCTGGAGCCGTGGAGAAGGTGGATTCCAGGAGAGTTCTCCGCCAGTGTGGAGCTGCAGCGCATGGACCGCAAGCAGGCTGAGGATGCGATCCGGACAAGAAACAACGACGCCCCGGCTGGTGGTCAAGCGGAGGTGGGCGCAAAGGCAGAGGGTAGTGCTGACACGGACCGTGGAGGAGAGGCGCATGAAATTGAGCTGGGCCAAGCAGGCGGGGAGGGAGTGAAGAACGTGGGGTTTTTGTCTGACCAGGACATCGACAACGTGATCACGCATCTTACCCTTGCCAATGAGGCGGCGAAGTCAGGGCCACTCGCTTCGTCGGTCCTGGAGGATTCACAAATTCCTGATTCGTCCGACTCGGATCAAATGATTGAGCCGCAGCATCTGTCGATTCTGTGCTCGAACCTGTGGGAGATGAGGCGCCGCGGAAACAAGAGCGACGTGACCCGCGAACAGTTTCGCATGTGGTTGAATGGTTTCATGGATGACTGTCTACAGGAAGCCGTTGCAAAGATTGCCCAATCTGACCAGCGACTGGAGCGTGGGATCCGGTTGTGGATGGAGTCCTCGCTGATCCTTCCTGCTTCACGGTCTGGCCTGCGTCACGATGTGAATGAGGGATCTGGCAGCCTGGTGGACCTGGGGCATGTGGGGGATGCCGAATGGCTGGGGTGTCTTGGGAAACTGGCTGAACCTCTCTCGCTCCAGGGTGTGCTGGTGTTGCATGAACTGGAGCGGAAGAATGTGCTCGCACGGCTGATGGTGGGCAACAGAGTTCGCTGGCGGCTCTCCCACGGCAGGTTGATTGTGGCGCTTCAAGAAGCCAATGACCGCTACTTCCGGGCCCACTCTGGCTGGAGGAAGGGCCATGTCTGGCCGGGGCTCCGGGAGTATGCCATCGGTGGCGGCAACCGGAGGGGCATCGGACTGATGCTCTGCATGCGGTTTCTGCTGAACTGGGTGTGGCAAACAGGGGCGGCCTTGCTGCCGGTGGAGAAGAAGTACAAGAGGGTGGCCACCATCCGCGCTCTGCTGGAGGTGGTGCTGCCCTTGGGGGTGGCCTTTGGGCTGGCGTTGATTTCGCTGCTGATATGGAACCAGGCGAAAGAGCTGAACAAGACAAACAATGAGTTGAACAAGACAAACCAGGACCTTGGAGAAGCGAAGAGAAGAGTAGGTGCGGTTGTTTCGAAGGCGAATCAGACGATAGCTTTGGCCAATCTTATTTCTGCCCGGAGCTGGCATAATCTCAACAGGTCTTCTAACGCAGTAATTACTGCCACGGCGCGGGTTCGGCAGTCTGCGGCATCTCCGTTGTTTGAACGATTCGAAGCTTCAATGCTTTATAATGAGGTGTTTCAAAGTCCGAAGGAGTTTCAACAAATTTCGGAATCAGAAGCTGCAGTGGGCGAAAATGACGGAAACGACTGGCTAAAGCAAGTGATGCTGGAAGTGCCCCGCTCTCCCAACAAAGGAATCGATCCCAACTGGAAGCTGGCCAGGGAGGACATCGACTTCAATACCAGGCTTCAGACTGCGGGGCTGAGAAATCTAAAGGCGAAGGTCGAGCCGCTGCGCAATGCCGTTGGTGTTTGCTGGTCGCTCAACTCTCGCGGTGATCTGGTCACCTATAATCCCCGAACCCAGATCGTGGATCTGTATCCAGCCAGTGGGAACAAGCGGTCATTGAAGTTGGAAGCACATGGCCTGCCGCTTTCTGCCCCGGACAGCACCGCGCTCTCTCCAGATGGCGGCAAACTCCTGTTGGTCTGGCTTTACCAGGACCGTTGCACGCGATTGCTCTGGAAGGATCTCACCGCAGATCCGGCTGATCGCCCTGCGGTGGCGGAGTTGAATCCTGGGCAGATGTCCTTTCTGAATCAAAGATTTCGCGGAGTTGCGTTTATTGATCCCCAAAGAGCTTTGCTTGTAGGGGAGGAGATGATTGTCGAAACTGACTTTTCACAACCCAAAAACTCAAAGCTCGTGGTCAAATTTCACAGCTATGGGAATGACGAATCTGATCCTCACGGCATAATCAAGAGCTGTGACGATGACCCCACCGTAAAAGCACGCGGCATCAGGTTGTTCTCGCCAGTTCAGAGCGAACCCACCCATAGTACTCCGTCCCGGTTCACATTCAGTTTGCTTCTTCATCGACAGTTCGATCCCAATCCAGTCAAGCCGCAAGAGTTCTTCCTGGTGGAGGTGACTCAAAACGGAGACCGATGGAGTGTGAGGGATTGCCCATTTCCCAGTGCTGCGTTCGAGCCTCTTGATCTGCTTTCGTACCAGAAAGATGGCAAGATCCTTCATGCCGTTCTGGGACTGGAGACAGCGCAGGGTACAGAATCTTACCCCTGCCTGCACACTTGCGAGATGTTGATAGGATCAAATGCGCAATACACCGTCACCCCTTCTTTCCCGCCTGTGGCATTCGCCGGATCCAAGTATTGGATGCCCACTCTATTGCACGCTTCCGGCCGCTATGTGGGAGTGCGCTGGCCGGTCGGGAAAATCGATTTTGGAGATGTGAGTTTGATGCCGGTCTGGAAGGCGGAGAGTCTGCAAGCAACTTGCCGCCAATGGTGTCCAAGCAGCGTCTTCACCCTCGCTGCTGATGCGAGTATTGCGGAGTCTGAGGCTGGTACCTTCTATCTGGGTTCCCCCACGAGTGGCCTCTACAAGTACGAGCTGAAACAGGCGATGTCTGACTACGCGGTGGTACGTGTGCAATGGAAGCCTGTGGAGACTGCATTCACTGCGCCGGGCAAACAGGTGCTCAAACCGATTTTCGCGCTTTCTTCGGATGCCGCGTGGGCGGCTGTAGCGGTGCCGAAACTAGCGAACGAAGAGCCATATGGAATGAGACACGCAGTTTACGTGGGAGACTCCCTGACCACGCATGGCCCTCCAGAGAAATTTGAAACAGACGTTTGCCTTCACTCCCTTTCATTTGACCCGACCGGGAAGTGGTTGGTGGCTGGCGGAGATAACGGCAAAATCCGGATCTACAAGCGAATAGGAAAGGCGTGGAGTTCCGCGGCAAAAGATGAGGTGAGATTCAGGGTCTCCAACACCATGACGACAAAAATCGTCTCCCTCTCGGTGGAGGCCATCAACGAAGAAGTGCTTCGTGTGATGTGTCAAACGTCGGTGGGTGCCATCTACGCGTGTGAGTTGAATACGAAGACTGCTGCGTTCAGTGCAACGAAGGTCCCAGTTGCAGAGTCGGCAGCAGAAGAAACAATATCCGCCAATCCGCAAAGATCCGAGAGGTTTTCGAGTATTTCACGGTTGTCTGCGGAGAGATGGCTGGTGCTACGTGCTGACGGTATCTATGACGTGGCATCCGAATCCGGTGAAAAAGGATGGCGGGTGCGCAGGTTGTCCTCACTGTCATCCCAGACGATCACGACTCTGGCAGTGTCTAAAGACGGCAAGATGCTGGCGACGGGGAGCGAACGAGGGGATGTCAACGTCTTCAGAATGGGGGATGTTCAAGCGGGTGAACTGACACTGGATCATGTGGGGGGCATGAGCCAGCGGCAGCCGATCCGGAATCTCTTGTTCATATCAACGGATCCCTGCCGCCTGGCATCATTCGATGGGAGGGATGCAAGGGTGTGGAGTGAGGCCCTGCAGAAGGTCACCATGGAGAGTGACTATCCGTTGCTCTACCACCCACCCAGGATGCTCAGTCAACTGCGCGACATTGAGGCTCCCGAAGTCAAGGCCGTGGCCTACTCAGAGGCGGGGGAGGTGATCGCCGTGGTGGTCCGGACTCTGGACAGGGAGCTGAAGCGGGAGGCCGTGCTGGTGCGTGCGCCTGCGAAGTGGCCGGTGGTGCCGCTCGAGGAAATTACGACCAGGGAAGGTGCGAACGCCCAATGACTCCCATGATCCTCCGGCCGGACCTGATCGAAGCGCTGCGGAAGTGCGCAAAGCCCGCGCCATTTCGGGCGCTCAAGGCCATGGAAATACAGGAGATGGCGGCTCCGGACGCGAACGCGGGGGCGGCGGATGGGAACTGGCTGGAGCCGCGTGATGTGGGCTGGGGTGTGATCTATGGCGCTGCGGTGGGGCAGGCATTGAAGGAGAAGCTCCGCCCGCTGGTGGAGCATCGTGGCGGAAGGGGGTTGCAAGGGCGGGAGGGCCGAACGGTGGTGGAGTATCTGGGGCACTACAGGACTGGCTGGGGCGCAGCAGTGGATCCGGATCACTTTACGTATTACCTTCTGCTGGTTGGCGCGCCCTCGGATGATCTTGACTGGGACTTCCAGCGTGGGCTGGCCATCCAGAATGCGGTGGGGCGGCTGGATTTTTCCACCGATCCCGCCAGGCCTGAGAGCATCAACGATGCTGATGCGTTGGAGGCGTATGACCGGTATGTGCGGAGCATCCTGCGTGCGGAATCGATTGCACCAGACCGGGCACCAAGGGTGGGGCTCTTTCCCGTGGTGGAACCGCGGGATGCCGCCACGGCGCTGGCGCGGGAGCACTTCATGCTGCCGCTGAAGCTCTCTCTGGAGCGCGCGAGGCCGGTCGGGAAGAGACGGATCGAGGTGGTGGATGTGGATCCCGAGGAGACGTGCCAACGGGACTGGCATGCGTTTTTACAGCGCGAAGATCTGAGCCTGTATTTCTCATCCAGCCACGGAATGGAGTGGTCTGGTAACAACCCGAACCTCAGGTATCAGGGAGCACTGGTCATGCGGGACGGTTCTGCCATCCGGCATGCTCCGCCATTGAAGGATGTGAAAAAGGCACCGGCAGGCCTGTTCACGGGTTTGGAAAAAGACGTCTCGCTGGAGGGGCGTGGGTTGATCTGCTTCGCGTGTCATTCTGGAGGCTCGCAGAAGTCTGGCTCTGACACGGGTGGGTTGTTTGCTGAGTTCTGCTCCAGTGCGCATCACAATCAAACCTCGCTGCTGGTGAAGAGGCTGCTTTCGCACGGTGGGGGAGCGGCCACTTTTGTGGTGGCTCATGTGAACAGTGCCTTCTCCTTCTCCTTCCAGACCCTGGAGGGCCGGGACTTTGCCAGTCACTTCAAGGCGCTCATCAGCCGGTTGATGCGAGGGTGGCCGGTTGGGCCATCGTTTGAGGCATCGATGATCCCCTGGCGCCATGCGACGCTGCAGCAGTATCAGGAGGCGTTTCCCTACAAGGACCTCGCGGGACACCCCTTTCAGGAGGAGTTTCCGTGGCGCGCGTTTGCGCGGTTCGATGCGGAGAATTACATGATCTTTGGCGATCCCGCGGCGCGGTTGTCTGCATTGCAGACCGTCGAGTCACTCGCTGCTTGATCCGGCGGCGCGTTAAACGGCTGTCGCAAGCACGACATCGCGCTGTCCACACAGGTGTCGTCTGTCCTTCTCCAGATTTTGTGCCGAGGGCGCACCTGGGCAGCGGGTTTCTCAGCCAATGGGTGTGCCACCGGAGCCTGCCGAGAGGCTTGCCTGCACCATGTCCGCCAGGTTGTTGAACGTGGCATTCTGGATCTGCTTTGACAAGACTTGCATGCGCCCTTTGAGGGCGAATTCCTGATTGATGTGTTTGGCGAGTGAACGGGTGTCGGCAATCGCTTTGCCGATGGTTTGCTTGCTTGTGACCGAAAATTCCGGGTATGCCAATCGGAAGACGCCTGTCAACCGGTCCCTGACGACGACCAAGCTTTGACCGTGAGGTGAATCGACACGAGACGTGCCACCGGAGCCGCTCCGGCGCGTGCGCCGGGAGGTGGTGGGGACGGGCTGGGTATTTGCGACTTCAATGGGAGTGCCTCCGGTGCCACCAAACCTGACAAAGTCTCGAGGAAGGCGGGCTTCTGCTGACGTGACGGTGGCGGGGGATGTGAGAGCTGCACGCCGGAGGTCTTGTAGCGTGATTTTCTTCTTCTTTTCCGAAGTTTTTTTGGCGGCCCCGGTTTTCCCTTTCTTGTCTGTCTTCCCAGCGGCTTTGCTGGTGGACTTTTTGGCAGCCTTTTTAGAGGCCTTCTTGGCAATCTTGCCGGGGGTTGGTCTTGGCGTTCCGCCGCTGCCAGCCTTTTTTGAGGGATTGGGTTTCATGAGCTTGGGGTCACGCTTCAGGATGACCCCTTGGCTACAGGGTCCGTTTCAGCATCAGTTCTAAGGAAAAAGTTGTGTGTATGCAATAAAATATGGACAAACAGGATTAAGATGATTGAGGTTTATGCAGTGAATGGGTGAGCATGGGGTGTGCCGCGGAGTCATCCAATATCGAGCTTGAGGTAAGGAGCCTATGAAGATCGTCTTGAAAGACCGTTCTCCCTGGAAAGGGATCACGACTGCGACAGCTGCCAGACGAGGGCGCCGGGCGGGAGGTTCGTCGGCAGGTTTGAAGGGGGTGCCTCCCGATTTTCTTTCGGACGATGTGGAGGTGGCTGATGCGCAGACTTTTGACGTAACTGGCGGGGTCCGTCGCGGAGAGCCGCCTCCGGCCTTGGAGTTTGAGGTGGCGAGCGGTCCCGGTGAAACCTCTCTGGTGGCCATCCGGCATGAGTCAGGCGCATTGGTCTTCCACCGTCCTTCCCGTGAAGAAGGCCGGACCCGGCGGGGTGGCAAGCCGGGCGGCACCCGGCAGATCTATCACATCCGCCTGACCCCCTCCATGGAGCCGCTGTCCGAGAGGCGCGGAGGAGAGCGCCGCTCCCTGGTGACGAAGCTGGTGAAGGTGATAGTGCTGAAGGTGGTGAACAAGATTGTGTCTGCTGCCTTGCCGATACTGGCGAACAAGTGGGAGACCTCCTCCTGGAACAAGGCGGGGCGTGTGCAGGGATGGCATCGCATGACCCTGGGTGCCGGCGGTGTACTGCAGGTGCAGCCGGTGAGTGCGGCTTCCATCAAGCCGGTGGAGAAGCCGTCTCTGCTCTTCATTCACGGCACATTTTCCCATGCGCATTCCGCCTTCAAAGAACTGGAGTCGTCAGACTTTTTCAAATGGGCGGATGCGCGCTACGAGGGACGCATCTTTGCATACAACCACTTCACCATCAGCGAGACGCCGGAAGAGAACGCGCGTGCACTTCTGAAGGCGTTGCCAGCTGGCACGCACCGGTTCGATGTGATCACGCACTCCCGGGGCGGGCTGGTCCTGAGGCAGCTGGTGGAGCGGCAGAAAGCTCTGGGTTCAGGTGGGGCGTGGGCGCGGTTCGTTTTGGGGCGGGCCGTGCTGGTGGCCTCGCCCAATGAAGGCACGCCTCTGGCAACCCCGGGGCGATTCGAGGAAACTATCGGCATGGTCGCGAACATCGCAGAACTGTTCCCTGGACCCTGGTCGGAGGCGGCCAGTTGGGTGTCGGAAAGTCTGGTCTGGCTGGCCACCCGTGTGGGTGAGGATCTGCCCGGGATCGCCTCCATGAACAAGAACTCCCCCCAGATGGCGGATCTGCGGGATGCGGACCGGGTGGATCGTGATTACTCTGCGCTGGTGTCTGACTATCAGATCGGCGATGCCCTCTGGCAGCGGTTTCTCGATCTGGGGATCGACAGGTTCTTCCAGGGGCCGAACGATCTGGTTGTGCCTACGGAAGGCGGCTGGGCCGTTGGTTCTGAAGACGCGCCCGTGATCCCGGCGGGAAAGATCGGGTGCTTTGGGGCCTCGGGAAATCTCCTGCAGGACAGGCCCAATGTGGTGAACCATGTGACTTTCTTCAAGGAGGAGGAGACGGTGAAATTCCTCAAGCGGGCGCTTGCTGGGGAACCGCATCCTTTGGAGGAAATTGCGCTCTCCAGGATTGGGGTCCGGCGTGGTGGCGGTGGCGTTGCGTCTCCCGACGGGCCTTTGCCCGGTGCGCCTCATGGTGCGGGAGGCAATCCCATCCAACCTCCGGCTCCTCCGCAGTTCCAGATCCGGCCGTTCCGTGAGGAGCCGGATACACTGGATCTCATGATCTTCGGTGGATCGTATGAGAATGAGGCAGATCGGGGCCGACACGGTGGCTTGTCACTGCCGCCCAAGTTGCTGGCCAGCTACGGAAGCGCTCGCGTGATGGTGAACTTCCCTCTGAGCAACGATCAGGAACCCGGGTCGGGGGCTGGATACAGATTCCAGGAAATCATTGCTGTGCATGAGCGGATACGGAATGCGGTGGATGGCATGGCCGACGCGACGATGCCTGACGAAGAAGAACTCAAGAAATACGGCGATCTTCTGTTCCGCACGCTTCTGCCTGAAAAGGTGCTGCGCCTCTATGATTTGGCGCGTTCACGACGTGCGGGGGAGCCGTTGTATGTGAACTTCACTTCCACCATCCCCTGGGTGGCGGACAAGCCGTGGGAGTTTGTCTTTGATCCCCAGGGGCAGGGCCATCTGGCGACGGGAGAGGTATTGTTCATACGCAATGTGGTGACCCCCATGCCCTCTGTGGTGCCAGCCCGGCAGGGGGCGTTGCGCATCTTGGTGGTGGCCGCGCAACCGTTGCATGAGGCGAAGCTGTCCATTGAGGAGGAGATCTCCTTCATCAGGCGTGGGTTTGAACCTCTCATTGAAGCAGGCCTGGCGGTGGTGCGGGTGCTGCCGCGGGCCACCCCGGAGACGCTTCAGCAGTATGTGGCCGTGGACCGCTATGATGTGGTGCACTTCATCGGTCACGGGGAGTTTGATTCAGGTGATGAGCAGGGTGGGCTCATCTTTCAGGATGTGGATGGCAACAGCTGGCCGATGGATGAGGAGCACGTGAAACTGATGCTGGCGAACCGGGGCATCCGTCTCATCTTTCTGAATGCCTGTGAGACAGGCCGCGCGGGGAGGCGCAGATTCAACAGCGGCCTGGCATCTCGTCTTGTGGAGGCAGGGATTCCCGCCGTGGTGGCGAACCAGTTCAAGGTGCTTGATTTCTCTGCCACGACGTTTGCCCAGCACTTCTACTGGTTTCTAACGAATGGTCTTACGGTGGGTGAGGCGGCGCGGGAGGCGCGCCTGGCCGTGAAGTGCTTCATTCAGGGAGATACGATCGACTGGGCCGTGCCGGTGGTCTATGCAGGAGATCCGCACTCCCGCCTGGCGGAACGCCCTGTCATCACCTCAACCACCCCGGTCCGTATGACATCCCCCCTCATCACGCCTGCTGTGAAACGTGCCGCCCAGCAGGACCGCATCCGCATCGCTGTGTGGGACGTGACCTACCAGCTTCCGGAACTGCGTGACACGTTGCAGCGGCTCAACGAAGCCCAGTGTGTTTACTTCTTTGCCCTGGTCGATCTGTCCCTGCCCTTCGACTCCCTGCTCAAGCAAGGGAAGGAGCTGGACTGTGACAAACTGGGGCTGCGGTTCGAGAACGTACCGCGCAAGCTGGCTGTGCAGTATCTGGCCTGCATTACGTCGCTCCGGCTGATTGGACGCCGGGACGTCCATGACGATCGGCAGTGGCAGGACCTCTACATCTGGACGCCGCTGAAAAATGCGAACCTTGCGATCGCTTCGATCCATGAGCTGAAGCTCCCCGCTGGTGATCTGACCCGGAGTGCCATTGCGAATGTGCTGGTGACTACACTTTGTTTCCTGGATGCGGATGTCAATTCCCGCGAAGATGCGCCTCACAATTCGCCCCTCTACTTGAACTCAGATAGGGAGGTCCGTCTGATCACAGGTCGACAGGAGATCGATCCGAAGAGCCGGAGACTGATCCTGGAAGGGCTCATGCGCACCAGCAAGACGCGTCCCCAGGATCGGGGCTATGCCGAAGAAAAACTGAACGCATTGGACAAGCTCCTGGCGGTGTTCGGAGATGACGAGGTTGCGATTAATCGAGAGCATCGCCCAGAAGTTCCCATCGAAGCTGTGGCGGCCAAGAAGGCTGTGGCGGCCAAGAAGGCTGTGGCGGCCAAGAAGGCTGTGGCGGCCAAGAAGGCTGTGGAGGCCAAGAAAGTGGCGGCCAAGAAGGCTGTGGAGGCCAAGAAAGTGGCGGCCAAGAAGGCTGTGGAGGCCAAGAAAGTGGCGGCCAAGAAAGTGGCGGCCAAGAAAGTGGCGGCCAAGAAAGTGGCAGCCAAGAAGAGGGGGCGGTGATGATGTGCCAGCTTGATCCGTCGGTGACAGCCCATCTTTTTGGCAGCCTGAACTACTGGTTTCCTGAGTTCCCCAGTTTTATTTGATGGCAAATGCTTTGGCGCGATTGCGCCAAAGAAAGCATGCTCTGATAGAGAGGTGGCGGCCCGGCTATCGGTGGACGGTGACAGCCTGTAGTGGGCAAATGACGAGGCTGACGCCGGAGCCGTAAGGACCGCTGAGTCTTGAGATCAGTTTGTCGAGAGCCACACTCTGTTGACGGTCGGCTTCTTCGCTACAAGTGCGAGGGTCCAACATTGCGGGGGTGCGCTCGACAGCGAGATGGCAGTTCTGACCGGTTCACTGAAATGATGACGTCGCCCTGATGTATGCCGCTGAGTGCGGCGGGGCCGCCGGGAATCACCTTGTGTACCATGGGATAGGAGCATTTGTCCACCATGTGGGTCACCACCATGCCGACGCCCCAGGGCTGCCCGGTGGCCTGCTCTCTGTTGAAGGTGCGACGTACTTGGCGGGTGACGTAGTGGTGGTCACCCCAGCGGTAGAACCCCACGAGAAAGCTGGGCTTGGTCAGGGCATTGGAGACGACCTGCTGCAGTTCCAGAGCGTTGAGTTTTCTGGTCAGGTGGCCGTCGATTTCCTCGATCTGATCGTCGCTCATGAGCCCGGCGCGATTGGCCCTGCCCCAGTTGGTGACGCCGGTGATGTCGGCCGGGAAGAAGGTGGCGGGCCAGATGATGCCGGCAACGGTGCTGCCAAATTTTTCATCGAACCTGGAGGGCCGGCCCATCTTGGAGAAGGTGCCGCCCAGAAGCTCCTCCTGGGTGGGAACGGGAACCGGAACCGGAGCGGGTACGGGGAGGGCGGGGAGGGCGGGCGAGGGCGTCACGATCACAGGTGCCGGCGCCGGCGCGGGAGTGGGTGCTGGCTTGTACGCGGGTGCTGGAGAAGGCTTCACCGGGCGTGGTTTTCCGGACGGGGCGGGTGAGGGGGGCGTGGGTGGGGTGTAGACCACTTCGTGCTTTGTCTTGATGACCCCGAGGATCTTGGGGAGGATGAGGGTGCCGACACCGAACATGAGGCCCAGGACAAGCAACAGGGCCAGAATGGCGCTGTAGGAGCGTTGCTTGACGTGACTGCCGAGGCGGGTCTCGCTGATGAGCCAGCGCATGACTTCGTCAATGCCCCTGGACTTGAGGCTGCGGCCTTCCTGGGTGAGGGTGCTTGCGGCAAAGAAGCGCACATTCTGAAAGGAGCCGCGGGCAAGTTCGATGAAATTATGACCTCCGTGCTTCTCCAGGAACTTTTCGCACTGGTCGCTGGTGATGGTGGCGGGGTTGCCAATGCCGGCGCCGAATTCTGAGTGGAGGGTGGGGGAGTCGATCTTGTTCAGGATAACGGCCATGGGCCGGTTGACCTTGGCGCCGGACCGGATGTCGTGGTTCTTCTGGAACTTGTTCAGCATCCGTGAGAAGGCGTCTTCTGTGTCATGGGTGGGGCTGAACCTTCCGGTGTGGGAGTTGAGCACGGCCAGGGCATCCACGACGACGACGAAGCCGTGGCTGTAGCCGTAGAAGTGGTGGGTATCGAGCGAGTTGCCGCCGGTGAAAACCTCGCCGGCGGAGTCATAGAGATGGAGGAGCTGGGGGATGCGGGAGCCGGTGTTGACCTTGAGGGTGTAGGCCTGGGCGTGGTGGGAGGAGGTCTTGAAGGGGTACCTGCCGGCGGCGGTCTCTGAGCGCAGGAGGTCGAGACTGGTGCTGGTGCGGTCATCGGCCGGGATGGCCTGCCAGCGCAGGGAGGGGGCGACGCGGGCGGCGACGGAGTCTGTGGCGGCGAAGATGAAGCAGGTCTTGCCGGAGTTGGGCGTGCCGATGACGGGAATGCAGAAGGGGGTGGTCTCTGCGTTTTCAATGGGGCGCCCGCAGTCCTCATGGGGGCAGCAGGCCTGATAGCGGGAGCGGCCGGTGAAGAAGCTGGTGACGAGTTTATGACCGCACTGGCAGGTTCTGAGGAAGATGCCGTGGGAGCCGGGGACGAGGCGGCTGTGGTGGGCGCCGCAGTTGGGGCAGATGTAGACGGGGATGTCGAACTTGCGGTGGCAATGAGGGCACGCGACGAAGACCCGGTAGATGAGCATGACCAGACGCTCTGCCAGGTAGAAGGCGGTGAAGATCACGTAAACGGTGAGGAAGAACACCGCCAGGGTGATGAGGTGGACGATGCTGGCGAGTGTGAAACCGACGGTGCCGAAGATGAGCACGCAAATGCCGGCCCACCCGCAGAGGATGCCCACGATCCACATCCACCACCCCTCGGAGAAGTACTTGCCGGCCAGGGCGGTCCAGGTGCCGAGGGATTCCAGGTTCAGGTTCCAGCTTTCCGTGATGGTGGCCCAGAGGTCGCGGTACCCTTTCCCAAAGAAATAGCTCTTTTTTGCCGGTTGTTCGATGGCAGGCATGAGGTGTTCAGGAGCGGAAGTAAGCGATGACGATGAGGGACAGGGCCGCGAAGGTGAGGACGCCAAGGATGATCTTGGCGGTCATGCCGTCGTGATCCCCCTCGGGGCGGACGTTGTTGATAAAGGCCCGGGCGTAGTTGGTCCCGGCGATGCCCAGGCCCAGCACGCCACCCAGGGCGAGGGTGGCGGGCAGGACGAAGACAAAAAGGACGTACAGCACGGCAAGGGCCGCGGCGATGGCGAGGACCACGCCGATGCAGACGAAGACAGCTTCAGAATCTTTGTCGTTGGCCATGGTCTGCTATTGGTTGTTGCCTAGAAGCCTGTCCCAGAGCCCCCGTTTGGCAGAGGGTGGGGCGGCGGGGCTGTGGGCGATGGCGGTGTCTGCTTCCTGCAGGATCTCCCGCCAGGGGGTGGTGCTGTAGTTGGGCTTGTGGCGCAGGGGCTGGGTGCCGCGTTCATAGGATGACCTGCCCAGGTCCTCGAAGGCGCAGACAAATGACTGGCTCAGCCGGGGCCAGATGGGTGGGGAGGAGCGGGCGGTGGTGGTGGAGGGCAGGGCATCCAGGGGGAAGACGCTGTGTGCGATGCGCACGGCGCGGGGGATGCTCTTTTCCGGCTCGGGATCCTGCAGGAGGCCGTCATCGAGCAGCTCTGAGAAGACCTGGGCGTAGTCGGTGTGACGGCGCTGGCAGAGGTTGCTGCACACGATGTGGAGGTGGTCCTCAGACTGGATGCGTCTCCAGAGGGAGCGGGTCCAGTATTTGGCGTAGGCGGAGTAGGATGTGGTGAGTTTCTCCAACTCCAGCAACGAGGTGGTGAGGCCGGGGAGGCGGTCCAGCGGCTGGAGGAACTGTTGGGGGTCTGAGAGGAAGGAGGCGAGGGCGAGGGTGCCGTTGGACAGCCTGGACCGCCGGGCATAGTCGTGGAGTTGCAGGATGGCGTTGCGATTTCTGGGGGACCAGGGGGGGAGGCCGAGCAGGGCTTCGGGAGAGTCGAAGCGGGCGGGGCTGGCGGAGAGGCGGATGATGATCTCCCCCAGGCCGAGGGTCTCCAGCTTGGAGAAAACCCGGCTTTTCGTCTCCTGATCCAGGGGATCAAAGATGGCGGCAAGGGTCTCTTCCAACACGGCGCCCTGGGGTTTGTCTCCCGCCTGGTGCAGGGTGAGGGCGAGGAAGATGTACAGGGCATCTGGCTGCTGACCGGCGGGCAGGGTGAGGCGGTGCCTGGTGAGGTGGGTGCAGGCGTTGGCGAGCTCCCTGGTGCCGGGGAGGCCCCAGGGCTCCTGGACAGAGGCGAGGAGCACGGAGAGGGCCTGGAGCAGGGGCGGCGCCAGCTGGGGGTCCTTGAACGCACGGAGGATGGCGTCCTGTTGTTTGATCAGGCCGACATCACCCAGGATTGCGGCACCCAGGCCGTGGCCGGAGTTGATGAGGGGGGTGATGGCCTGGACGATGTCTGCCGGCCTGCCCTGGCGCAGGAAGGCGGCCAGGCTCTCCCAGAAGAAGCGCTTGCGGAGGGTGGCGTCTCCGTCGCGTGTGGTTATTTCCTTGTGCACAAGCAGTGAGGTGAGGGCCTGAGTCTTCTCCAGGTCAGGGGTGGAGAAGAAGGTTTGCAGTGACGCTGGGGCAGAGAGCGTGTCGTATGCGGGTTGGAAGAATCCGGGAGCGCCTGACTTGATCCCCAGGTTCAGGGCGGAGGTGAATGCCTGGGGGGTGCAAGGTTGGTCGAGGCTGCCCAACAGACGCCAGAGGAGGGTGCCGTCCTGGAGTTGCTGATCGAGGGCCGGACTGCCGAGTGTGTCCAGGAAGGCGAAGAAGTCGGTGGTGTTTTGAGCCGGGAGTTCGGCCAGTGTTTCGACACAGTCCACATAGAGGTCGGCCGGTGGAGGGGGGGCCGATTCGAGGAAACTGAACTGCTGGCCGCGATCCATCTCGCTGCGGATGTAGGGGGGGAGCGGCTCTGCGAGGGCCTGCAGGGCGAATCTGGCATGGGGCCGGGGATCGTTGCAGTAGGAGATGCCCGTGAGCTGGTGGGCAATGCTCAGGGGGTACAGGCTTTGCCAGTACTGCATGTAGAAGAGCCAGCCCTTGGTGAAGGAGTCTGGCAGCACGAGGCTTTTACCCAAAGGCAGGCGGCGCAGGATGTCGCCGATCTCCTCCCGGCAATTTCTGACGGCTTCGGCGCGGTCCTCGTCGGAGACGGGCAGGGAGGGCGAGACCTCCTCCTCGGCGAGGTTGGCGGCGGGCAGGGGCCAGCCACCGGCGGTTTCCCTGGCTATCTCATCGCGGAAGGTGAGCGGGTCCCGGAAGGCGGGGCTGTCCAGATAGAGGGCGGGGAGGCCGGGGAGGAGGCCCTGGTGCCAGATGAAGGCCTGGGCGATGAAATTACCGTAGCGGCCGGTGTAGTCCTTCCCGATGTACTGGGACTTCATCACGCCATAGCGGCCGGAGGCGAGCTTGAAGAAGACGTGCTTGGTGGGGAAGGTGCGGAGCTGCTCATCCGTGGGGGCGGGTGGGGCGGACTTGGCCGGCTTGTACTCCACCAGCTGGGTTAGTTCCTGCAACTCGGGAGCGGTGAGATCCGGGGAGGCGCTGTGGATCTCAAACCCGCGCTGGGGGCAGGAGGTGTAGACAAAAGGGAGCCAGGGCTTGGACATGGGGGGTCGGGGCTTTACTTTTGGGTGGGGACGATGCCGCGGCGGCCGAGGTGCCAGACGAGGGGGTCGAGGATGCGGATGGGGTTGACCTCCGGGATCTGGTTTGAGGAGCCGGGGTTGCAACCGAGTGCGGAGATGCCGAAGTACCCGTGCTCAGGGAAGTTCCCCTCCACCTGGCTGCGGACGCCGTGGGCCTTCCAGTCGTGGAGGCAGGCCTGCATTTCCCCGTGGAGGTCGTCGAACTCGGCCTGGCTGAAGCTGCCGACGTGCTTGCTGGGATGGCGCAGGGCGGAATCCGGGGGCAGGGTGGGGAGGAGGGTGTCGATCTTGGTGAAGGCGACGGCAAGGGGGATGGGGATGTCCTTGCGTTCCGGCAGGTCCCAGGCCTTGTGAATGAGGTTGGCGGTTCTGGAAATAATGTCCTCCACGTTGCCGTTCTGCTGGGGGAGGTGGAGGGAGGAGGGGAGGGTCTCGCGGACGCCGGTGAGCTGCAGCGGATCCATGAGCAGGATGATGCCGTCGGACTTGTAGATGTACTTGTTGACCCTGCTCATGACGTCCTCGGCATTCAGGTCCTCCCCGGCGGTGTCGTAGAAGGAGAGGATCACTACCTCCGGGCGGCGGTTGCCCCGCTTGACGGAGAGCTTGAAGAGAAGGGGGCGGGTGGTGGGGCCGTGGGTGCGGCCGGACTGGGTGCCGTCGATGACGAGCTTGTCATTGAAGACCCGGCCGTAGAATTCACTGCGGTACCGGTCGATGGTTTCATCATTGAGGGGGCGGATGTGCCAGTTGAACTGGGGGCTGCGCTTGATCCACTCCACCAGCACGGCGATGAAGTGGCTCTTGCCGGCCTCCTTGGCGCCGATGATGGCGAGGCTGAGGGGGCGGAGGCCGTCGAAGTAGTCGCTGGCGGTGGCGGGGAGCTCATCGTGGCAGTGCGGGCAGACGACGCGGTTGCCCTGGGTGCCATCCTTGAGCTTGAAGGTCTCGAAACAGAAGGGGCAGTCGATCTGGCGCTTGCCGGTAAGAGGAGACAACAGCTTGCGCCTCCACTTGTCGAGGGCGGATGACAGCGATGAGGTGAGGTCGTCATTCATGGTCAGCGGGCCGGGAGGCGGAGGGATTGTGGGTCCGGTTTCAGGATGCGGAAGCGGGGGGCGTCCTTGGGGTCGGCCAGGACGAGGCTGACATAGGCGCCGGGGGTGAAGGCCAGGCCTTCGAGGGGGATGATGTGTTCCTCGCCGGCGGCGATGAGCACCGGGGGGACTGGTTTGAGCACCTCTCCGTCGCCCGACCGACGGGGGACGTGCTCTGCGTTCTGCACGAGCTGGAGGGGAGGGGTCTGGATGCCGGCCTGGTTGGTGCGGATGGCGAGGTGGGGCTTTTTGAAGAAGCCGCCCTTCACCACCCGGAAGCTGATCTCGGCCGGGGGTTCGAGGTAAGCGACGAGGGCGGTCCCGGTGGTGGCCTGGTCCCCGGACGGGGTGGGCATGAGGGCGGCCACCCGGAGGTGGTGGTTGCGGGCCTCGGTGGGGCGCAGGCGGTAGGAGCCCTGGGGCTGGTTTCCCTCCCGGAGCACTTCCACCCGGGTGCCTGCCTGGTCATACCGGGCGATGGGGGTGAAGCTGTAGCCGATGGCGGCACGGGTGACGTTGTCCGGCCAGGTCCAGGTGATGTGGACCTCACCGGCGATGACGTTCATGGCGCAGTCGTGCAGCTCCTCCATGACGAGCACGGAGCTGGTGGGGCCGACGAGGGCGGTGTTCCCCTGGCGGGTGTAGGCCAGGTAGTGGTGGGTGCCGGCGGTGCCGGGCAGGTGCTCGGCCCTGGTGGGGGTGAGGATGGGCACCTGTTGCCCGATGGCGTCCAGATCCGCGAGAGACAGCATTTGCCCTGGCCGGGGTCCGGAGGGCTGGTTGAGCAGGAGCACACCTGGAGAGCCGCTGGTAAGGGGGGCCCAGGTGAGCTGGACCTTGCCGGCGCTGAAGAGGGCCTTGAAGTGGCTGACGGCCTCCGGCGGGGTGATGGGGGTGGTGAGCTGGGTGAGGCCTGTGGAATACACCTGGGCCCCGGTGATGGTGGTGTAGCAGACCTTGACCAGATAGCCGTAAGGGGTGCCGTTCTTAAGTCCGGAGTCCGTGACGCCCTGGGAACCGGCACCGGCCAGCTGCCTGCCGTCCTGGGGTGAGGCGGGCACGCTGTGCTCCTTGCGGGTGATCTGGACGGAACAGTTGCCCGGAGGCAGAGTCCACTGGAGATTGACCAGGCCGTCTCCGGGGAGCACGCGGAAGCCGGTGACGTCTGGAACGGCGGTGACGCCCTTCGTGGCGGCGGCGGTGGAGGACACGACGCCGAGACGGCTGGTGGTGATGGTGTACTCGTAGGTGTGGCCGGGCTCGACCGAGGTGTCGAAGTGCCCGCTCGCGGAGGCCTTGGGTTCGAGGACTTTCGCCTGGGTCTCCCTCAGGTTCAGGTTCCGTCTGCTCACAACATAGGTGACGGGCAGGGGGGAGGCCACGGCGGGCCAGGTGATCTGGATGCCGCTGCCTGAGTACTGGGCGAGGGCGCTGGAAGGGGCCGGTGGGGCCATGCCTTTGGCCAGGGCGGCAACTTCCGTGAGGTCCCCGCCGAGGGCGGTGGCCTGCTGGAGCTTGCGCAGGGCGGACTCGAGCTTGCCTGCGCTCAGTTCAGCCGCGGCGTCCCGGGCGGTCTGCTGCGCCTCCTGCCGCTGCCGGGTGGCTTTTTCCGCGAGGGGGCGGACGCTCTCCGGGTGGGCGCTGGCGCGGATGCGCTGCTCCGCGGCGGCAATCCTGCCGGCATCCAGGAGTTTCTGTATTTCCTCGACCTCCGCCTTTTGGGCGGTGAGGAGGGCGTGGAGTTCCGCGCGGGTCCTGGCGGATTCTGGCATGCCGGGCCAGTAGCGGTCTGCCCGGCCGAGCTGGAGCGCGGCCTCGGCGAACTTTTTCTCTGCGATGAGGGTCTGGGCGTTCCTGATGCAGGGGTGGGCGAGCACCATGTCCCCCAAGTGGAAGCCGCATTTCGTGCAGGCCACGTCGCGGACGCGGGAGGGGCTTTTGCACTTGGGGCAGTCAATGGCGAGCGGCTGGCCGCAGTGCTTGCAGTAGGTGGCCTTGTCAGCGTTCAGCGTATGGCAGGAGGGGCAGGCATCCTGGTGCTCGACGGAGAGGTGCTGGGGCTTGTAGAGGATGTAGTTTTTCTGCCTCGCCAGCTCACGGATGCAGGCCTCCACCCGGGCGAGTTCCGCGCCGGTCTCCAGTCCGTTTCTGACGAGGGCATCGTAGCTCTCCGCGCTGATCTCCTTGTTGACGACGGCCAGGCGGATGGCTTCCTCGAGGGGTTTGAGGACCTCATTCTCCAGGGCCAGTTCATAGGACCGCCTGGGGTCCTCCTGGGTGGGGTCGAAGATGATCTTGGCTTTTCCTGAGAGCCGGCTGCCTGCCTCCACCTTGGGCTCCTTTTTGGTGAAGCTCTGGTAGTGTTTCCACTTGATGTCCGCCTGGGCGTGAAGGGTGGTTGTGGAAGTGCGGCGGGAGCAGGGGGTGACCTCGTCTGAGAGGAAGGCAAAGAGGTCGGCCTTCTCCAGAATCTGGAGGTCTTCCAGGATGACCTTGTAGTCCGTGGACTTCATGGGCTTGACGCCCGCGTCCTCGCCGCCGGAGGTTTTGGTTTCTTCCTTGAACCCGACCTTGATGCGGGACCGGACCTCCGCCTCGGTGAAGATGCCGGACATGACCTTGACGAGCTGGGCGAGGTCCGCCGGGGTGACGTAGCCTTTGGCGGAGGCGACGAGCACCAGGTTGTCCAGCCGGGGGCCGCCGTCCCGTTTGCGGCGCACGATCTCCTCCTTCGCCTCCTGCACGAGCTTCTGGAAGGCGGTTGCATCCGGACGGGCGAGGAGGTCCCCCTCTATGTCCTTGATCCGGGCGAGGGCGAGGTCGGCCCTTTTGGCAACGGGTCCCTGGGCCAGGCTCTGGCTGTTCCATTCTGCCTTCTTCTTGTCGATCTGGGCTTTGATGCGGCCCACGTCCAGATCGGAGGGGTCCCATTCGATAAGCAGGAAAGGATTGTCGGGGATCATGGCAGGCGGTGGGGGGAGGCTAGCCGAAGAATCTGATCTGCCGCTGGTCGGTGGTGCCGCCGGGGAGGTGGCAGGCCTGGGACTCTGTCATGACCTGGGCGATGCGGCCGAATTGCTCTGTGATCTGCCCCATGTCCGTGAGGAGGGCGGACTCCTCACTGTTGGCGATGCTGGTGAGAAACTCCTGATCCGCACCGCCGAAGCCCATGGAGACGATTTGCACTCCTGCGGCCTTGAGGCGGTCTGCGGCGGAGATGGCGGCACTCGCGTGACTCCACACGCCATCGGTGAGGAGGAGCACGTAGCGGTTCCCATCGATGTCTGCGAGTTGAGCTCCCAGCGCGTCGAAAGGATGGGCCGCATTGCCGTAGCCCACGTCGGGGATTTTCCAGCTCTGGATGCCGCGCTCCAGGTCCTTGGCAGACTGGGTGAGGGGGGCCACGGTGCGGTTTTCATCGGCGAAGATGTGGAGGCCCACGGAGCTGGTGGAGAGGTCCAGGTGATGGATGAAGTTCCGGGCGGCTTCCTTGGCCTTTTCCAGCGGTTCACCGGACATGCTGCCGGAGAGGTCGACGGCGATGAAGATGGAGAGATGGGTGGGGGCGGTGGTGGTGAGCTCTGTAGGAGACTTGTGCAGCCAGTCCATGTCTGCCGGAGAGCGGTCCACGGAGACCGGCAGCTTCTTGCCGCTGCTGCGCTGGGTGGCCTCCACCTGCACGACGCCGTTTTGATCATAGCGGTAGCCGATGTCGAGCACGGCGGTGCCTCCTGGTTCGGGATCGATGCCGGAGATGACGTACTTGCCCAGCAGGGAGCAGTGCAGGGGGTTCTCTGACTCTCCCTGGAGGACGTACACGTCTGTGGCGTTGGTGCCGGATCTGCGGGTGCGTTGCTGGAAGGGGCGGACCTGGTGGGAGGGGATCTTCTGGTTCTTGGGCAGGATGATGGAGTTGATGAAGGCGGAACGGTCCTGCTTTTCCGCGACCATGCCGAGACTGTGGGCCATGACATCGGTGACGGCCATGGGCCCGCCGAGGCAGTGGATCTTGCCGGACGGGATGGTGCGGCGGCTGGCCTCCAGGGCGGCGCCCAGGGCGACGGCCTCATCAGGATTGACGCCGGTGGCGAAGTGGCCGCGGAACTCTGTCTGGAGGGCGCTGCGCACCATGGGCATGCGGGTGGAGCCGCCCACGCAGACGATCTCCTGGACGTTCTGCCAGTTCTTTCCTACATCCGCGAGGGCCTGATTGGTGAGCAGCAGGGTGCGGGCGGTGAGGTCCTGGGAGGCGGATTCAAAATCGCTGCGACTCACCTCGTAGCTGCCGCGCAGTCCGGCGTAGGTCACGGCCACGCGGGCCTTGTCGCGGGTGGAGAGCTGGAGCTTGGCGGTCTCGCAGCGGACGGTGAGGTCCAGGCAGCCGAGCGGGTCCTCCAGGGGGTTCTCACCATGTTCTTCATGGAACTTGTCTGCGATGATGCGGACGAGGCGGTCATCCCAGTTCTTGCCGCCCAGCTGGTGATCCCCGTCACTGCCGAGGACGGTGATGCCGTCCGGGCTGATCTGGACGATGGTGACGTCGAAGGTGCCGCCGCCCAGGTCATAGACGAGCACGGTCTTTTCCGCGTGGGTGCGGTCGGTGCCGAAGGCGATGGCGGCGGCGGTGGGCTCGTTGATGATGCCGAGGACGTTGATGCCGGCCTGGCGCCCGGCGAGGAGGGTGTCCTCCCGCATGTTGTTGTCGAAGTAGGCCGGGGTGGTGATGACGGCGGAGGGGCTGGAGGCGCCGGCCACCTCCGCGGTCAGGTGTTGGAGGACGATGGCGGAGAGCGCCACGGCGGAGTAGCTTTTCCCGTGATGTTCTACCGCGAACCCGGGGTTGCCCATGTGCCGTTTGAAATAACAGGCGATCCCCGGCTCGCCGGCCTCCTGGGCGGCCTTGGCCGCGGTGCCGACGACGGGGGGCTGGCCCGGACCGGCGAAGTGGATGACGGAGGGGGTGGTGGGGACCCTTCCTGGTTGGGGAGGATGACCGGCCGCCCCTCTGTCATGCGGGCCACGACGGAGAAGGTGGTGCCAAGGTCGATGCCGAGGGGGGAGGTCATGCCTGGGGAGGGGAGGTGGGGTTTCAGGAGTGAACGGCCATGAGGGCGCTGCGCTTGATGGCGTCCTCCAGCTCCTGGCCCTGGATGACGTTGGTGGTCTGGATGGTGACGTCCACCTTGTTGCCGGTGGTGCGCTCCGTGGCCTGGATGTCGAGGGTGCCGTCCCGCTTGAGGGTGAACTTGACCTCGATGGGGGTGTTCTTGGGCATGGGCCGGCCGAAGGAGAGCACGCCGAAGCCGATCTCGTTGCTCTGCTCCACCTCCACGACCTCGACGGAGAGCTCGTTTTCCACGACCTTGATGTCCACACCGATCTGGCCTTCATGGAAGGTGACGAAGGGTTTTTCCACCTCGGTGGGCAGCGGGGAGTTGCGGTAGATGAGGTTGGTGACCTGGGGGTTGCCGGCCGCGTCCACGGAGACCATGCCGAAGCTCTTGGCGCAGACGGACTTGTCTGTGATGGAGATGCTGCTGACGAGGGTGGTCAGGTCCGTGCCCTGTGAGATGGCAATCTCTTCGAGCGTCTTGCGGTCGTCCTCCGAGAGGTTCTGGACCTCCTCTGCGCTGGTGGGGGCGGTGCCGATGGCCTCCTGGATGCGCTTGAGGAGGGCGCGGTTGTGGGCGACGATGGCGGCGCCGCGGGCCACGGCTTCATCGGGATCAAAGAGCCGCGGCTTGGTGCCGAACGCCTTCTCCACGGCGAGGCCGATCTGGGGCATGCGGCAGGAGCCGCCGACGAGGATGATCTCATCGAACCTGGTGTGGCCCTTGGTGGCGGCCGCCTCGAGGGCGCGACGGGTGATGTCGATGGTCTGCTGGAGCAGATCTGAGGTGAGGTCGTCGAACTCCTGGCGGCTGACCTCGATCTTCTCGCGGTTCTTGCCGAACTGGGCGGAGTAGCTGGCCTTGTCGCTGACGGAGAGGCGCTTCTTGATGCTGCGTTCTGCGCCGTCCTGGAAGTCGGCCATGGTCTGGGCGTCGTTGAAGAGGTCGTCCTCATCCGTGTCGGTGCGGGTGGCGAACTGGGACACCATGTGCCGGATGATGCGGTCATCCCAGTTCTTGCCGCCGAGCTCGTTGTGGCCGTCGGTGACGATGACCTCGAAGCTCTCCGGTGTGACTTTCATGAGGGTGACGTCGAAGGTGCCGCCGCCCAGGTCGAAAACGAGGATGATCTTCTCCCCCGTGAGATCGCTGAGGCCGTAGGAGATGGCGGCGGCGGTGGGCTCGTTGATGATTTCCAGGACGTTGAGCCCGGCGATCTTCCCGGCCCGGGCGGTGGCCTCACGCTCGCTGATGCCGAAGTAGGCCGGCACGGTGATGACCGCGTCTGTGATCTCGCAGCCCAGGGTCTGGTTGCTGTCGCTGACGAGCTTCTTCAGGATGTATGCGGAGATCTCCTCGGGCCGGTAGCTCTTGCCGTTGTGGGCGAAGGAGTACTCCTTGCCCATCTTGCGCTTGATAAAGGAAACAACATTCTCCGGCTCAAGCTTGGCGGACTCCTTGGCGACCTTGCCCACGACGACGTTGTCGTCCTCGAACAGGACGACTGAGGGGGTGATGTTCTCGTTGTCGAAGTTCTTCACGACGACGGCCTTGCCGGCCTCGTCCACGTAGGCGACGCATGAATAGGTGGTGCCGAGGTCAATTCCTACAACCGGTGCTTTCTTGCTCATTTTCTTGGGTGGGGGGGGAAGGGGTGGGATCAGATGGTGGAGGTCTCGGCAGGTGTGCTGGCGGAGCTGTCCGCGGGGCTGTATGTGTGCACGTGGACGGACTGGTGCCGGATGATGCGGCCGTTCCAGATGAAGCCGGGGCGGACGGACTCGGCGATGGTCTTGTCCGCCGCGGGATCGCTGCTGGGGATTTTCTTCATGACCTTCTGCCGCGCGGGGTCGAAGGGGGCGCCGACAGGTTCGTTGAAAATCTCCGTCTGGTTTCTCTCCAGGATGTCTGCGATGTCATTGGGGAGGAAGGTGAACGGGCGCAGGGCGCGCTGCACGGCGGGCTCTTCTTCACTGGCGAACTGGCTGACGAGGGAGGACACATCATCATGAAGGCGGATCAGGTCCACCAGCATGGGCTGGATGATCTTCTGGATGAGGCCGCTCTTGTGCTCCTGAAGCTCGGCGTGAAGCTGGTCAAAGAGGGCATTCTTGTGCGTGTCTGTCTGGAGACGGCGCTCGAACTTGCGATCGAGGTCGGCGAGCAGGGACTCGATGCGCTGGAGACGTTCTGAATGATCCCCGGTGGAGGAGGGGGAGTCGGGGACGATGGATTCGTTCTGGCCAGCGTCAGGACGGCTGTCCGTGGCGGCCCCATCAGAGCCGGAGGAGTTTTCGTTCACGGGATCCATGGAGAAGAATTGTCAGGTGGCGGGTTGTGTTTGGCAAGGCTATGGGGAAAACTTATGGTTCACATTGGATGTGTGAGATTTGGGGGAGGGGTGCCTGGAGCGGAAGGTGAAGGGGCTGGAGGCGCATGAACCGGAAGTGGAGCGGGTCCCGGAGGTTGCTGGAGGATCAGGACGTTCTGATTGTTGTGGTCGGCGAGCAGCTTCGCCCCGAGGTCTCCCCCGTGAAGCTGCACGATGTCGATCAGTTCCGAAGGGGCCTTGGCAAGTTTAAGGTAATGACGAAGCGGTCCCTGCCAGATGGGGTCTGCGACGAGAGGGTGCCAATCCGGAGGGAGAGATGAGGGCGCATGAACCCAATGGTCTGCACAGATGAACTCCTGGAAGGTCTTGCCGGGCAGGTACCAAAGCCTGGCGTCGACGGTATGCTTGATGAGATCTGTCTGCCACGCCAGGTCACGGAGATAGGTTTCACGCTGCCCCGGAGCAATTTCCAGTTCATCCAGAAATGGGGTGGCGATGGCAAGGAGCTGGGGCGTGTCAAGCGACGGCCAGTGCCCTTCGGCCGCTCCAGGTGGGAGAGGTTGTGAGTGAAGATGGTGGGCGACGGCCCCAATGATGCTGCGATGAATGGTGATCTCCGGCGTTACACAAAGGTCTTCAATTTTTTTGTCCGGTGCCCCCTTCGATTTCCAGCGGGTGAGGGACGTGAGGTGTGTCTCCCGATAGAAGTGGTGGTCAATGCTCTTGTCCTCGGGACGTTCGGCATGCAGGAGGCAGGCATGCATCAGCCGGAGCGGTGTGCGGGAGAGGGGGGCAAGATCGATATTGTTCCAGACGGTAGCAAAGAACTCATCGGTGACTTGACTGGCCCTTTCCTGCAAAGAGGCAGGGAATGCGGCTTGAGGCTGGGAATCTTTCTGACGATGGAGTTGCAATTTTTGAATCAGATCACGGACGGATGATGGGGGGAGTGGCTGGATATGCAGGTGTTTGATGTCGGGGAACCAATTCATGTCCACGGCTCCGGCGATGGCGCTGAGGATGAAGAGATTGCCCCGCCACAGAGAGCAGTTAAATTGCCTGGCCAGCCAGGTGCCGATCCTCTTCCTTTCTTCGGGATTGGAGATTTCATCAAGACCATCAAGAAGAAGGATGCAAGCTGAGCACGAGAGTTCGTGCCGCAACATTTCTGCGAGTTCGGTCTCTGAATGAAATGCGGTCGGGTCCAGCGTCTTGATTGCAGCCTGCGCCAGTACACTCGGGAGCGAACGATGATCTGCGTTGTCGGGAAGATGCAGGTGCTTCAACTTGATGTAGACAGGCAGGTGTTGCCTGAAAAGACGTTGGTTGATATCCTTGCCGTCGTTGATTCTACGAAGGTACTCAAGCATCACATGGAGTAGCAAGGTGGTCTTGCCACTTCCCAACGAACCTGAAATAAAAATTCCCATGCCTGGGTGGGAACGTGTGCGATCGATGTGATCCCAGATGGTGGGTTGAGCACCGGGCGCGCCCTCTGGCGGGGGGCGGAGGTCATCTGGTGGGGCAATGGATGGCCAGACCTCAGTGAATGCGTCGGTGAGTTTAATGTTGCTGGCATTCAGCCGAAATTCGTTTCTGAGTTGAATGCGGTGGAGGTGCGCTTGTTCCTCCCTGCAGAACTTGCGCTTTTGTTCCTGGAGATTCTGTGCGGAAGTGTGGTCGGTTTTGACCTGTAGAACACGCTTGAGCGAGGAGGTCAGCACATGCCTGCATCGTTCAAAGACTTTCGGGGTTGATACTTCGATCGTGTTGGTGATCTTCTTCGTCAGTCTGCCTCTGCGGTTCAAGTGGCAGGCGACGTGAACGGCCAAAATTAACACACCCAGGGCGGCGAGAATGATCGTCGCGTGCCCAAGAATCCTAAGAAGATCGATCTGTTCAAGAGACGGCACGGAGATACTGCCGGCGGAGGGCAGTTTTTTCGACAGGGTGGAGCCGGCACCTATGCTCAACACGCTAAGCACCCCGAGGACCATTTTCCAATGCTTCTGGATGGGGGATTTTTCCTTTGGTGGCTTGCTGGAAGTAGGCATGAAAGGCGGGACTTGAGATAGATGCTCTGTGGTGGGTTTGGGACGTGCGTCACCTTTGTCCGTCCGGCGGGTTGTCGTACTTATCGAGCCACGTCTTTCGCGACAGGTGGTGCTCCTCGATCAGGTCCTTGGCGATCTCCAGGTCGGTGATGTTCAGCGCCCTTTCGTGCCGCGGTTCATTGAGGGTGAGGTTCACCTTCTTCTGCAGATTGTTGGCGAGATCCCCCGCTTCTTGATAGTGCCAGTAGCCTTTGGTGCTTTCTCCTGTGCGGGTCTCGTTAAAGACGGCCGCTGCGGTGCCGCCGTCTCCAACGGTGGCCCCCAGGGGATAGATCTCACGAAGTATTTGCTTGAACGCCACATTCTCCGCGGTGGCGAGGATGGTTCTCCGGACCTCACTGCCCTGATCATCTCCGAACCCGCCTCCGCCTCCAAATCCCCCGCCTCCTGAGCCGCCGCCACCTCCTCCAGGGCGAACCTCTTCCACGGTGGCACCTTTCATGGAGACGCCGCCGACGGAGTGGACGTCGCGTTCGGCGGGGAAGCGGGGGACGTGCTGGGTGGGTTGTTTTTGAGCGGCGTCCATGTATTTGGCGCGGAGCTGGCGCAGGTGTTTGAGCTGGGAGGCGGGCGGCATGACGCCCTGCTGGCGTAGATGAAACAACAGACGGCTCATGGCGAGGAGCTGGGGGACGCGGGCGAAGACGGGGTACCAGCGGCAGACGAGGGCGTAGTTCTGCTTGATGCGCATGGCGACCTGGCCAAAGAAGGTGGTGGGATCGTCTGGCTGGAGGTTGCGGTCGAGCTCGTTGCCATGTTCGTCCACCTTGATGCCGGAGCTCTCGATGTGGATGTGGAAGTCCTCCAGGGTGTACAGGGTGCCAAAGAGGCCGCCGGCGCGCTTCTGGGTGCTGATCTTGATGCCGGTCATGACGAGCTCAAGGCGCCCAAATGAACAGCCCGGGACGGAATCACCTTGGACGGGGAAGTGGCGGCGCATATACTGGTGCACGGGAGCGCCGGGGGTGGAGGCGGTGTTGAGAAAGGGGTCGGTGAAGGACTGGAGCACGGAGTCCTCACGGAGGGCCTTGAGCATCCAGTCTGCCTGGTAGAGGGAGTGGCCGAAGGCGGTGGCGGCGAGCCACGGTGGAGTGAAGACTTTTTTCTGCAGGCGCATCCAGGGCTCATGGGTGCCGGTGGCGTCTTCGAGGCTGAAGCTGGGCCACTCGATCCTGTCCTCGCTGGCGAAGGCGAGGATCTGGGCGACCTCGAAGTCCTCCTGGGTGATGAGGGAGGGGTGGTGGGGGGAGCGCTCGCCCTGGAGCTGGAGGGTGCCCTTGCTTTCTGAGATGCCGGTGATCTGCACCCAGCCGTCCTGGGGCCAGGTGCGCTGCTTGAGGATGCCGGGCAGGGGGCAGCCCTGGTGGTCCAGCTTGTTGTACACGGGGCCGAGGCGGAGTGAGGAGTCAACATAGGCCTGGTAGCTGTGGGCGTGCAGGCGGGCCTGGCTGATGGCGAGGGCGGCGAACCAGAGGGGGGCGAGGGGATCCCGCTCCAGGTGGGCGAGGCTGGCCTGCACCCAGAGGCGGTGGGAGATGGCGGCAAGGGCGCCGGGGGCGTCGAGGGCTGTTTTCAGCTGGGCGTCCCGTTGCTTCTGGGCGTCGGGGTCTGTGGAGACGGGTTCAGCGGGATCGCGGAAGGAGGCGTCTCCAGTGAGGCCGTGGAGCAGGCGGCTGAGGCGCTTGCGCTTGATGAGGACATCATAGGGCGGGGGGCAGGGGGGGAGTTGCCCGTGGCTCAGGGAGAGGAGGCGGAGGAGGTCATCGATCCGCTGGGGTGGGAACTCCAGGGTCTTGGCGGTGAGGAGGCAGCGGGTGGCGCGTTCTGGATCCTCCGGGACATCGCGGCCCAGGAGATGGCGCAGGCCGAGGGCGAGGGCGGCGTTTCTGGAGCTGCCTTTGACGGGCGGGGTGGCGTCCGCCGGTTCCTGGGTGAGGGCGGGGCAGGCCTTGAGGTAGGCACCAATGCCGAGGCTGGCGTCCTGCTGGAGGCCGTTCCCGGTGAGGAGGACGGTACCGAGATGGAAGGTGCCCTCCAGGCTGCCGTAGCTGGCGGCTTCCGCAAAGTGGCGCACGGCTCCTGCGGGATCGCGGTCCACGCCTTTGCCTTCAGCGAGGAGGAGGCCGTAGTCCACCTTGGCACCGGTGAGGCCGGCGTCTGCGGCCAGGCGGTAGTGGCTGGCGGCCTGCTCCCAGTCCATAAGGGTGCCGCGGCCGAGC
>NZ_BATQ01000029.1 GCF_000739635.1 Verrucomicrobium sp. BvORR034
GTTGTAGTCGTCCAGGGCGATCTTGAACTGCTCCGCCCATTCGTCGGCTCCGTGGATGCCCACGCAGAAGCCGCCGATGTAGTCGGCGCGACCGCTGTCCTTGGGGGCGACGAAGTCGGCCAGGGCGTAGTTGGGCTTGTCCTTCTTGGGCATCTGCTGGCGCAGGGTGTGGAAGACGCAGCGCACCTCCGTGCGGGTTTCGTCTGTGTACACCTCGATGTCATCGCCAATGCGGTTGGCGGGGAAGAAACCGAAGCAGGCGCGGATGGTGTAGAGGTTCTCTGCGATGACCTGATCGAGGAGGGCGCGGGCGTCCTTGTAGAGCTTCGCGGCCTCGGGCTCGACCTGGTCCTGGAACTCGGGCAGGGCGCTCTTAAAGCGTTGTTCTTCCTCGTTCCAGCGACCGCGGAGTTCCCAGGTGTGGAAGAAGGGGGACCAGTCGATGAAGGGCACCACCTCGCTGATGGGCAGGGGATCAAACACGCGCACGCCGGTGAACTCGGGCACGGCGATCTCCTGGGTGCTCCAGTCGAACTGGGACCCTTTGGCTTGGGCGTCTGCCAGGGGCAGGAGCTTGCTGGCATCGTCGCGTTGGGCGTACTGCTCGCGCAGCTTCGCGTGGCGTTCTTCGTTTTGCACCTTGAACCCGGCTTTCTGCTCCTCGCTGAGCAGAGAGGTCATGACGGGCACGGAGCGGGAGGCGTCCAGCACATGCACGATGGGCTCCTTGTAGTGTGGGGCGATCTTGATGGCGGTGTGCGCGGCGCTGGTGGTGGCCCCGCCGATGAGCAGCGGCACGGTGAACCCGGTTCGCTCCATCTCCTTGGCCACATGCACCATCTCATCGAGTGACGGCGTGATGAGACCGCTGAGGCCGATGACGTTGGCCTTCTCCGCCTTGGCCATCTCGAGGATCTTGTCACAGGAGACCATCACGCCCAGGTCGATGACGCGGAAGCCGTTGCAGGCCATGACCACGCCGACGATGTTCTTGCCGATGTCGTGCACGTCCCCTTTGACTGTGGCGAGCACGATCACGCCCGCCCCCGATTGGGCTAGTTCTGCCGGCAGGAGATCGGTGAAGGTCAGGCTTTCGTGGCCTTTTTCCGTTGGCGCTCCGCCTGGGCCTCCTCCAGGTCCTTCAATGTCGCCTGCTCGATCTTGCGGAATCGTTCCGCTGCCCGCTCTGCCTTGGAGGAAGAGGTTGAGGAGACTGTCGGAGTAGAGGGAGTCTGAGCGGTTTTCAGTAAAGTGCTCATGGAGGGTAGTTTCGCCGGACTTGAGAAGATCATCAATCGATTTGTGAAAACGGTCCATCAGCCAGTCGGGACTGCGAACCACGGGAGAGTCATTGTGGGTGTTTTCCACCACGAACAATCGGAAGGTTTCCGTGTCCTTGAGGTCAGCCCAGAGTGCAAGCGAGGTTCGGGCGGCTTGGAAATGTCCGCCAGCAGCTCGATGGAGCGGCACCACACGTCCGCCTTCTTGTGCGGCACGCTGGGCCATGTTTCTGACCGCCTGCTCCCAAGGGCAGTAGACAAAGCGCACTTCAACAAACATGTCAGCCTGGAGGGCGGCCATGATGTGGGCCCGGCTGCGCACAGGGTTTTGCAGCGTGCCGTCCATGATCAGTTCGGCCTCGGCCATGGACAGTCTGCCCGTGGCTGTCGTCTTGCCGCTGCCCTGTCCGCCGGCATTGAAAACAACGAGGCTCTCGGGTGGCAATTCCCGTAGTTTCTTTGCAAACAGCCAGTCAATGAACGCCCCCGCGGGATTCAGCGTGGCCACGCTCCAGCGTTGCCGGGACTCGCGGCTGGTGGCGTACTCGTTGCACAGCTCCTGGGCATTGTTGCGATCCAGCACGTGGCCGAACTGAGCCTCATAACGAGTGGCGGTAGCTTCAAGGTTGCTCGCGAGCTCGGCTGCAAACTTCACTTCCAGACGGCGCTCTTCCAACGTGAGCCCGGGATAGGGTGTGTAGGTGAATCCTTCGGACAGGGTGACTTCTCTGACCTGGGAATCCGGTTCCAGGATGGCGGCTGTCTGCGTGGCGACTTCCTGGCCGACCACGACCAGCCGTGCCCGCGCTTCCTTTTCCTCCTCCATGAAAGGTTCGAGGTAAGCCACGGACTTCTTCATGACGCGGGCGCTCTTCACCACCTGGGGGAGGAACATCTTGCCTGCGCCGAAGAGGTCGCCCACCACGCTCATGCCGTCCATGAGGGGGCCTTCGATGACCTTGAGGGGCACCTTGAGTTCATCCAGTGCCTCCTGCGTGTCCTGGTCGATGAAGTCAGTGATGCCGCGCAGCAGGGCGTGTTCCAGCCGCTTGCCCACGGACTGCTCGCGCCAGGCGAGGTCCACCTCCTGCTTCTTCGCACCGGTCTGGCCTTTGAACTGCTCGGCGTAGTCCACCAGGATCTCGGTCGCATCCGGGCGGCGGTTGAGGAGCACGTCCTCCACCTTCACAAGCATGTCCTGTGGGACATCCTCGTACACCTCAAGCATCCCGGCGTTCACAATGCCCATGTCCATCCCCGCCTTGATGGCGTGGTAGAGGAAGGCGCTGTGCATGGCCTCGCGGACTTTGTTGTTGCCGCGGAAGCTGAAGCTGATGTTGCTGACGCCGCCGCTGACCTTGGCCCCGGGGAGGTTCTGCTTGATCCAGCGGGTGGCCTCGATGAAGTCCACCGCGTAGTTGTTGTGTTCCTCCATCCCCGTGGCGACGGTGAGGATGTTGGGATCGAAGATGATGTCCTCGGGGTTGAAGTCCACTTCATCCACGAGGATGCGGTAGGCACGCTCGCAGATGCGGATCTTCTCGTCATAGGTGGCGGCCTGGCCGTTCTCATCGAAGGCCATGACCACCGTGGCAGCGCCGTAGCGCTTGATGGTGCGGGCGCGCTCCTTGAAGAGCTCCTCGCCCTCCTTGAGCGAGATGGAGTTCACGATGCCCTTGCCCTGGAGACACTTCAGACCGGCCTCGATGACCTCCCACTTGGAGGAGTCCACCATGAAGGGCACCTTGGCGATCTCTGGCTCCGCAGTGACGAGGCGCAGGAACTTGTCCATCATGACGACGCCGTCGATGAGGCCTTCGTCCATGCAGATGTCGATGACGTTCGCGCCGTTCTCCACCTGCTGGCGGGCGATGCCGACGGCCTCCTCCAGTTTGCCTTCCTTGATGAGCTTGGCGAACTTCGGCGATCCGGCGACGTTCGTGCGCTCGCCGATCATGAGGTAGTTGGAATCCTTCTCCCGGGTGAAGGGCTCCGTGCCGCTCAGGCGCAGCAGGGGCTCGATCACAGGGATCTCGCGCGGGGGGATGTTCTCCGCCGCCTTGGCGATGGCGGCGATGTGGTCGGGGGTGTTGCCACAGCAGCCTCCCACGAAGTTCACCAGTCCAGCCCCGGCGAAGTCTGTGATGTACTCCCCCATGTGCTTGGGCTCGAGATCGAAGCCCGTGGGCGTGAGGGGGTTGGGCATCCCTGCGTTCGGGTAGCACGACACGAACGCGTCCGCCTTGGCGGAAAGCTCTGCCAGGAAGGGCCGCATCTTGTCCGGGCCCAGGGAGCAGTTGAGGCCGATGGCGAGTGGGTTAGCGCTGCGCACAGCGTTCCAGAGGGCCTCGGCCTTCTGCGCGGAGATCATGGTTTCCCCACCCAGACCGACGGCGGCGGAGACCATGAGGGGCAGTTCGATGCCGTCCTCCTTGAAGACCTCCTGCAGGGCGACGATGGCCGCCTTGGCGTTCAGGGAGTCGAAGATGGTCTCGACGAGGAGGATGTCGCAACCGCCGGCGATCAGCGCGCGGGTCTGGCGGCGGTAGTCCTCCACCACCTGGTCAAAGGTGACGACGCGGAATCCGGCGTCGTCGGCATCGGGCGAGACGGAGAGGGAGACCGTGAGTGGTCCGATGGCCCCGGCCACGTAGCGCTTCCGCCCGGTGTCGGTGCCGATGTTGTCTGCCCACTTGCGGCAGAGCTGGGCGGAGTCGTAGTTGATGTCCCAGGCGAGATCGCGCAGGAACTTGTCGTCCATGACCTCCTGGTAGAAGGCGGGGTCCTTGCGGCCCTTGCCGGTCTCACGGGGATCTTCCTTGAAGAACTCACTCTGGGCGATGGAGGAGCCGGAGAAGGTGTTGGTCTCGATGATGTCCGCCCCGGCCACGAGGAAGCGGCGGTGAATGTCGCCGATGACGTCCGGGCGGGTCAGGGAGAGGATGTCGCCGTTGTTCTTGAGATCCTTGGGCGCGTCGGCGAAGCGTTTGCCCCGGGTGTCTTCCTCAGAGAGACCGTAGCCGCGGATGGTGGTGCCCATGGCGCCGTCGATGACCAGGATCCGCTTGCGGAGAAGCGCTTCCAGTTCAGGGCGGGCATTGGGTTGGGCAGGCATGGGGCACGTTAGCGGGTTGGGCGCGAGGTTTCAAGCTCGCATGAACGCATGATGATATGAGGATACGAACTTCGGAGGTTTGGCGGAGGGATTGTTGCGGAATCCGGCTTGCATCCCCGCCGCGTAAGCTATGCTCACCGTCCCCACCCATGAGCGCCGCTGATCGTGAAGTCATCCTCGAAGCCAACGATTTGACCCGGGAGTTCGACGGCGTGACCGTCCTGGACCGGTTCAACTTCAAACTCCACAAAGGGGAGGTGCTGGGGCTGCTGGGGGCGAACGGGGCGGGCAAGACGACGGCGATGAACATGCTGCTGGGCCTGACGACTCCCACCTCAGGCACGATCCGGGCGTTTGGCATGGATTTTGTGAAGCATCGCCTGGAGGTGCTGAAGCGCGCGAACTTCTCCTCCGCCTACACCAGCCTTCCTAACAACCTCCTGGTCTGGCAGAACCTGACGGTCTTCGCCAAGATCTACGGTGTGCCGAATGTGAAGCAGAAGATCACGGAATTGCTCGAGCTTTTTGAGATCGCAGACCTGCGCAAGCGGGTGACCGGTCAACTCTCCGCCGGGGAAAGCACGCGGCTGAACCTGTGCAAGGCGCTGCTCAACGATCCTGAACTCCTCCTGCTGGATGAGCCGACCGCGAGCCTGGACCCGGACATTGCGGACAAGGTGCGCAAAACCATCCGCAAGGTGCAGAAGGAGCGTGGCATCAGCATCCTGTACACCTCCCATCTCATGAAGGACATCGAGGAGGTGTGCGACCGGGTGATCTTCCTCCACAAGGGCAAAATCGTGGCCGAGGGCTCCCCGGAGGAGATCGTGAAGAAGGCTGACGCGGCCTCACTGGAGGAGGTGTTCATCAAGATCGCCCGCAGCGGCGACTTGGCGGCTGCGGAAGGTGCTTCTGCTTCCAACTAGGACCTTTGCTTCTCTCTCTAATCCCGCTCACTCCGAATTATTTCCTTGGCATGAATCCCCGCATCGTCAGCGCCCTTGTTCTCCGGTACCTCTATCTCTATGGCCGCACGCCCATGCGGCTCATCGAGCTGATCTTCTGGCCCATCGTGGAGCTGCTGATCTGGGGTTACCTGGGCATGTACCTGAAGGAGCATGCGGGGGCGGCGATCCCGACGATCGTGGGGCATCTGCTGGGCGGCATCATCCTGTGGGACGTGATCTTCCGCGCGCAGCAGGGTGTGGCCATTTCGTTCCTGGAGGACGTGTGGACGCGGAATCTCTTGAACGTGTTTGTGGCTCCGGTGCGGAACATGGAGTACCTGGCGGCCACGTTCATCATCGGGTTCTTCCGCATCCTGGTGACGGTGACGATGCTTTCGGTTATTTCCTTTTCACTTTACCAGTTCAGCGTGTTTGAGATGAACTGGGCCATTCTGCCCTTCTTTGGGAATCTGCTGGTGACCGGCTGGGCGCTGGGCATGATTTCCACGGCGCTCATCCTGCGCTGGGGCCAGGCCGCGGAGTCCCTGGCCTGGGCGGTGCCGTTCTTCATCCAGCCGTTTACCGCCGTGGTGTACCCGGTGGCGATGATCAAGCCAGAGTGGGTGCAGTATGTCGCCAAGGCCCTGCCTTCCACGCATGTGTTTGAAGGCATGCGCGAGATGCTGACTCATCACACTTTCAACTGGACGCACTTCTTCTGGGCCTGTGGATTGAACGTGGTGTTCCTGGGTGTGGCGGGATGGATCTTCTCGTCCACGTTGAACACGACGCGGAAGCGCGGGTTGTTGACGAAGTTTGCAACGCAGTAGTCCGCTGCGCGGGAGACAGAAGACTGGAAGACAGAAGACATCAGACTTGAGGTCTGGGGTGGTCGCGGTGTGGGTAGAGCAGATTGGCAATCGGCAGTGGGTGGGGTGAGGGGAGTCTGATATTCTCACACGAAGGCACAAAGGCACGAAGGTTTGAGGAGCGAGGCGAGTGTGCAAGGGATGCCGCAATCTGTGGGAAGAGCCTGATGGCTGGAGGCGGTCAGCACCTGGGGCCCCGCTTGCGGGGCTATGGAGTGCGTGCGTGAAGCGCCGCTTTGGTGGATCGCGATTGTTACCTTGAACCTTGAGAAGGTAGCAGGGGGAGGGGCGGTGGAGATGATGCGGGCTGGCGGATGGTGTGTCGCTGGGGGGAGGGGTATTGTCGGCAGGCGAATGCGGCGCTTCACGCACGCACTCCACAGCGACTTCGTCGCCAGGTGTTGGGGGTGGTGGGTTTTGGGGTGGCCGGGTGGCTGGTGATGTCGGCGGGACGTTTGACTGAGGGCTTCAGCAAGATGCAGAAGCCGGCACCGCTGGAAGCATGCGGTCCCCTATGGCTCGGGAGCGTTGTGGAGGGAAGCTTGGGGGGCAGGCCAGCGGCCTGCGCTTCCCCCCTGCGGACTGGGAGGAGGTGCGGGATCGCTGGCTCTGGTATCACCACGTGCGGGCCATCGCAGAGACGGCGGGATTCCTCTTGCTGCTGGGGGCGGCTTTCTGTTACGTTGGCAGCCGTTGAGCGGGGTTGAGGCCCTGTGAGTTCTTGTCATTTCCTTGATCGCCATGAACACAGGCCCTGTGCATAGGACGTGGTTTTCCAGATGCTGGGTGCTGCTCATCTGCCTGATCGCTGCAATGTCTGCAGTGGCGAAGGATGTGCCAGAGGTGATGCTGGCGGGGCTGCCGGAGAAGGTGGGAGTGTTTGAAATGGATGGCGGGGTGCAGACTTATGACGAGCCGGGGCTGGGGGCCTCGCGGGTGTACCGGGTGCCGGGCGGCACATGGATCACAGTTTATCTCTATGATCTGGACACGCCGGTGATCCGCACCGGGATCGAGGACAAAACCATCAAGGACGCGTGCCAGCAGTCGATGGGCGACATCAAGGAGATGGAGCGCCAGGGTCACTATGCGGATGTGAAGATGGCGGAGGAGAGCAAGGTGACGCTGGGCCTGCCCTCAGAAAAGAAGCTGACGCTGTTCTCAGTGACCTATTCGCTCTCGCTGGTGCGGAAGGAGGTGGAAGAGCCGGTAAAGTTGTTCTCCCAGCTCTTTGTCACGGGTCTGCGCAATCACATTTTCAAGATCCGGGTGTCCCGTCCAGAGGGCGGCACGGGGCCATCGGCGGAGGAGACGGAGGCCGCGCTGAAGATCCTGATGGATGCGGTGATCAAAGTGCCTGGAAAGGCGGCGGATTGAGGGGCGCTGAGGAGGAGTGGCCGGTGCGATTCACTTGACGTTGCGACTTCGCTGTCTTGTCTGTGCGCATGGGATTTATCGCCTGGCATTATCTTATTCGC
The DNA here is from genome assembly GCF_000739635.1 of Verrucomicrobium sp. BvORR034. Lineage (GTDB taxonomy): Bacteria > Verrucomicrobiota > Verrucomicrobiia > Verrucomicrobiales > Verrucomicrobiaceae > Verrucomicrobium. The sequence continues at coordinate 7,690 of NZ_BATQ01000029.1, forward strand.
ATTGGGTTTCCGGTGTTCATGCTTCTGGGGGCGATGGGCATGTTGCTGCCGAAAAACGGGGTGGGGAACGTGGTGGGGGCCTTGGGTGGGCTGGGCGTGTTCATTCTGGGAGGGACCGGGGCCATCCTGGCGGTGCGTCTTTTGATCCGGGGGTTCAAGTTTGCCTGCCCGCAGTGCAAGGGTCGGGAAACAGATTTGGGGATGAGAAAGAGGGCGCTTTGGCTCTATTGCCCGAGGTGTGGAGTGTTTGAGGAGTCGGGTTTTATGAAGACTCAGATCTCGCATGATGCGGGAGGACCGGACGATGACGGTGAGCCTGAAGATGAAGAGGGGGAAGACGAGAAGGAGACCAACGGGAAAGTTTCGAGATAGCGCGATTTTTGGAGAGAGGCAGGAGGGGCAGGCGGTGTATGGTCACCGTATGAAGCTTCCTTTTTCTCGTTTCCTCGCCCCGCTGTCTCTGGCGGTGGGTTTGTTGTTCGGTGCCCGTCTGGCAGAGGGCGCGGAACCCAAGGTGGTGATTGCGTACGGCGATTCCATCACTCACGGCGGGGCGTTGAGCGGAGCGGACAAGGCGAAACTCTGGGTCACGCTGGTGGAGGCGCAATCGGGCGGGAAGCTCAAGCTGATCAATGAAGGCAAGGGCGGGCGGCCCACGAAGTCGCTGCCGGAGTTTGAAGCCATGCTGACGCGTCAGCCCAAGGCGGATGCGCTGATCATCGCGCTGGGGGCGAATGATGCTCGGCTGGACATCAAAGAGACCTGTGTGCCCAATGCGGTGGCCAATGTCACGAAGATGATTGAGCTGGCCCGCGAAGCCTATGGCGCGAAGCTGCCCATCCTGCTGGTGGGGCCGACCAATATCAGGAAGGATGCGCTGGGGCCTTCCAAGCCGATTGCGAATGAACGTGAGGCGAAGGTGAAGGAGTTGGGCGAGGGTTTTGGGAAGCTGGCGAAGGAGCAGGGCTGTGCGTTCGTGAATTTGTACGGCGTGGTGCCGGATGCGAGCCTGGCCAAGGATGGCGTGCATCCCGATGGTGCGGGCAATGAGGCGATGGCGAAGGTGCTGTTGCCGGCGGTGGAGGGGCTTGTGCCGCAAGCGGCACGTTGAGGCGCTGGCCCGCTGCGCGGGAGACACAAGACTGGAAGACACAAGACAGAAGACCTGAGGGCGATGGGTGAGGCGGGGATGATACGGAAAAGGGGATGCCCGGGTGCTGTGGGCCTGAGCCTTCCGAAGAATGCGGAAAAGGCAGCACGCTGGAAGCGTGCGGTCCCCGGGGTTCGATGAGGCGGGGTTTCCGAAGTCAGTGGGGAGCGCACGCATCTTGCCGGGGGCGTCGGGGGGTGCGCTGCAGAGCCAATTGGCGCGACTGAACTGTGTTCGCTCCGGCGACTGAGCCAGAGGCACATCCGGCCTACGCGAAGTGCAGATCTTGGTGGGGAGGTTGGCGGGGAACTGCTGCGTTTGGTTTATGTCATCTTCCTGAGGCTTTACATCTGTTAAAGTAGTGCGAAGATGACATTACATGCCTACTCCCCATCACCCTTCTGCGGCGGTACGTAGGGCCATGAGCAAGCTCGGAGAGGATCTTCGTGATGCTCGCCGTCGGCGTCAGTTACCGATGGCGGTGGTGGCTGACCGTGCCTTTACCTCCCGCTCGACCTTGCAGAGAGTGGAGGAAGGGGACACTGCGGTCAGCATTGGAATTTATGCGGCCGTGCTGCAGGCTCTGGGGCTGTTGGATGGACTGGGGCAGTTGGCGGAATTGAGCCGGGATCGAGTGGGTCAGGAACTTGCCAGCGTTGCCTTGCCGAAGCGTGTGCGCCTGAAGAAAACGCCTCATCCAAAAAACAGTGATGGCTGATTTCGAGGTCCACGTTTCTTTGGGAGGCGAGACCAGGCGAGTGGGCCTGGCGCGATGCAACGTGGCGCGTGGTCGGGAGACGATCCTCTTTGAGTACGCCGATGCATGGCTGCAAGATGAGAATCGATTTGCCCTGGAGCCGGCGCTTGGGCTGACTCGCGGTACCTTTGCCCCCTTGGAGGGTTTCTCCGTGCACGGTGCGTTGGGAGATTCTGCGCCAGATACTTGGGGGCGACGGTTGATGCAACGCGCCGAACGTCGTCTGGCGGAACGTGAGAGGCGGGCGGTGCGGACGCTGATGGAGAGCGATTACTTGCTGGGTGTGGCGGATGAGACACGGCTCGGGGCGCTGAGATTCCGTCGGGTCGGGGGTGGGGGTGAGTTATTCCTCGCTCCCACCAAATCAGGGGTGCCTGCGCTCATCGACTTGGGGCGACTTCTCCAAAGCACGGAACGGATCCTGCGCGATGAGGAGACGGACGATGACTTGCAACTCGTTTTCGCGCCCGGATCGTCGTTGGGTGGGGCAAGGCCGAAGGCATCAGTGATGGATCAGCATGGGCATCTCTCGATTGCCAAGTTCCCGAAAGAAACAGACGAATACAGCATTGAGACGTGGGAGGAGATTGCGCTTCGGCTGGCTGATCGGGCTGGCATCGTCACGCCGCGGCATGCGCTGGTGCAGGTGGCCGGGCGGGCGGTGTTGCTTTCCAAACGGTTCGATCGTGTGAAGACGTCTCGCATTCCCTTTCTTTCGGCCATGGCCATGCTTGGGGCCAGGGACGGCGAGCGTGGGAGCTATCCGGAAATGGTGGATGCGCTCACCCGCCATGGAGCCAGGGCGACTGCCGACGCCCACGCACTGTATCGCAGGGTGGTGTTCAACGTGTTGATCTCCAATGTGGATGATCATTTGCGCAATCACGGCTTTCTCTGGGAGGGGCGTGCCGGGTGGGCTCTCTCGCCTGCGTACGATCTCAATCCGGTGCCGGTGGATCTGAAGGCGCGGGTTCTTACCACTAACATCGACCTGGATGAAGGCTCATGTTCCCTGGATCTGCTGGAGTCTGCGGCAGAGTACTTCGCTCTTTCTCTTGGTCAGGCGCGGGCCATCATCAAGGAGGTGGCGATGGTGACGGCGACTTGGCGGGAGATCGCGAAAGAGGCTGGGGCCAGGTCGGCAGAGATCCATCGCATGGCCAGCGCGTTTGAGCATGAGGAGCTCCGGCGGGCGCAGGCTTTGTGAGGGGGAGGTGAGGTGTGCCGCAAGCGGCACGTTGAGACGCTGCGCTGGTTGCGACGGTGCCGCCGGGGCGGCACCTGGTAGAGAATCCGGCCCGCTGCGCGGGAGACACAAGACTAGAAGATACAAGACAGAAGACCTAAGGTGATGGGTGAGGCGGGGATGATGATGGAAAATGGGAATGGCTGGGTGTGGCGGACCTGAGCCTTCCGCAGGATGCGGACAGGCAGCACGCAAGATGCGTGCGGTCCCCAATTGACTCTGGGGCAACGTTGCGAGAGAAGCTTGGGGAGCGCACGCATCTTGCGTGCTGTTCCCGGCATCTTGCCGGGGGCGTCAGTGGGTGAGGTGGCGTGACGGACGTCCTCGGTGGTTTGGGGCGTGAGCCGCGTAAACGCGGTACTCCAACCCTGGGCGGACGTGGGGGGAGGTGTGAAGGCTCTGAGGGTTGGAGGGGCTCTTTCCGCCGAATGATCTGAGGCATTCGTTTTCCTCATGCCTCCGTGATCTCAGAGTCCTGTGTAGATAAATCACAGAGCCATAGAGGCATGCCTTTTTGGACAGAATTGATGGGATTAACAGAATGGACCTTGGGCTGCGGATCCGGGAGAAAACACCGTCCTGAGGAAGTTGAACCTAATTCCGTAAATTCTGTTCATGCTGTCTAAACCTGAGTTTCACTCCTCTGTGTTCTCTGTGCCTCTGTGGTTAAAACCCCGCCGTCCTGCCATCCCTGACTCTCGCCCTTCCCCTCCCCCCGCTTGCTTTTGCAAAGAACTGACGGACTGTCGTCGGCCAATTTCATGGAAACACGCACTCTCCCTACCGACCATCCCGAAGCCTTTCGTTTAGCCGTGGATGAGGCGGTGCGTGCGCTGTCCGCCGGGGAGGTGGTGGCGCTGCCGACGGAGACGGTTTATGGCCTGGCGGCGGATGCGCTGAATGCGGACGCGGTGGCGAAGGTGTTCGCGGCAAAGGAACGCCCGGCGTTTGACCCGCTCATCGTGCACCTGCCGCACAAGAAGGATCTCGACCTAGTGGCAGAGGTGCCGGAGGACATTGCGGAGGTGTTGAAGAAGATCACTGAGAAATTCTGGCCCGGTCCGCTCACGATCGTGCTGCCGAAAAAGGCGGTGGTGCCGGATCTGGTGACCGCTGGCATGCCCACGGTGGCGGTGCGGGCGAGCAACCACCTGGTTTTCAATCGCGTGGCCCGGTCGCTGGACAAGCCGTTGGCGGCTCCGAGTGCGAACCGTTTTGGCTCGATCAGCCCGACCTCGGCCTCGGCCGTGCAGGCGGAGCTGGATGGCCGCATCCCCCTGATTCTGGACGCTGGTGCGACCATGCACGGTCTGGAGAGCACGATCATCCGGATCGAGGCGGCGAAGCCCAAGGCGCGCATCATCATTCTGCGCCCAGGCCCCATCACGCCGGATGACCTGAAGCCGTTTGGCAAACCGATTCTGGCCCGGAATCTGAAGCCGGAAGAGCAGGAGAAGCTGGAGGCCCCGGGCCAACTGCCCTCCCACTACGCCCCTCGCACGCCGCTGCGCCTGCTGGAGTCGCCTGAAGAATTCACCCCCGAGCCCGGCAAGAAATACGCGCTGCTCAGCTACCGTGGCGACCCGGAAGACGGGTACTCGGACCTGGCGGAGTGGGACCACGTGATGGTGCTCAGCCCTGGGAAAGGGAAGCTGCCAGAGGCGGCGGTGCGGTTCTTCTTTGCCCTGCGGGAGCTCGACAAGCTGGGGGTGGACGAAATCATCGCCGAACCTCTGCCAGAGAGGGAGCTCGGCCTCGCCATGATGGATCGACTGCGCCGCGCTTCGGTTAAACGATCTTAATCTGACAGAGCCAACGTCCCCAACTCTGCTGCTGCGACATGAGCGACGCCAGTCCCCTTTCTGAATCCAAGCCAGAAAAACCCGCCCCGTCACCCAGCGCGAAGCAGAGTGCCGCGGTGAGCACCAAAGCCTTCGGGGTCGTCACTCTGGCGATCTTCAGCAGCCGTCTGCTGGGGCTGGTGCGGGAAATGGTGCTGGCGGCCCTCTTTGCCGGGGAAAACCGGCGCTGGCTGGACTGCTTCAACCAGGCGTTCCGCACGCCGAACATGCTGCGCGACCTCTTCGCGGAGGGGGCGCTTTCCACGGCTTTCGTCACCACCTTCTCCAAGAAGATGCAGACAGAGGGCGACGAGTCCGCCTGGGATCTCGCGCGGAAGATGATCACGCTCGCGGCGGTCTTCATGAGCTTTGTCTCCATCCTCGGGGTGCTGCTGGCCCCGTTCATCATCCGGATCATGGCCCCGGGGTGGATGGATGATGAGAGCAAGATCCATTTCACGGTCCTGCTGGCGCAGATCATGTACCCCTTCATCCTGCTGGTGTCCCTGGCGGCGCTGGTGATGGGGATGCTGAATGCGAAGAAGGTCTTCGGCATTCCGGCGGTGTCCTCCACGTTCTTCAACCTCGGCTCCATGATCGTGGGCGGCGTGGTGGGCTGGTATCTGGACCCGAACTTTGGGCCCAAGGCGCTGATCGGGTTTGCCATCGGCACCCTGGCGGGTGGTCTGGCCCAGCTCCTCATTCAGGTGCCCTCGCTGCGGAAGGTGGGCTTTAAGTTCAAGCCGGACTTTGGCTGGCGTGACAGCGGGGTGGCCAAGGTGCTCCAGCTCATGTGGCCGGCGGTGATCTCTGGCAGCGTGGTGCAGTTCAACGTGCTGTTGAGCAGCATTTTCGCCTCCTGCCTGGTGGTGCGGGACGGCCCGGTGACCTGGCTCGGGCAGGCGTTCCGGCTGGTGCAGCTCCCGCTGGGCCTCTTTGGCGTGGCGGTGGCGACGGTGACGGTGCCCGCGATGTCCCGCCTGGCGACGGAAGGGATCACGCCGGAGTTCAAGCACACGCTGGTGAAGGGGATCAAGCTGGTCTTCCTGATGACCCTGCCGGCGGCGGTGGGCCTGGCGATCCTGGCAGAGCCGATTGTGGGCCTCATCTTCCAGCGCGGCCGGTCCACTTACTATGACACCCAGATGTCCGCGATTGCCCTGCAGAGCTACGCCTGGGGGCTCGTGTTCTACTCTGCGATCAAGGTCATCCAGCCCGCGTTCTACGCGATCGACAAGCGCTTTGTGCCTCTGAAGGTCAGCTTCGTGGCGGTGGCGGTGAGCGCGATCATGAACACCCTGACGGTCTTCGTCTTCAAGCTGGGGCATGAGTGGCTGGCGCTGAGCACGAGCGTGTCTGCCCTGGTGAACTTCAGCCTGCTTTTCCTGGCCATGCGCAAGGTGGCGGGCCGCATGCAGGGCCGGAGTCTGGCGATCAATGTGGGCAAGCTTCTCATCGCGGTCGTCTGCATGGCGGGCGTCTGCTGGCTGGGGCAGGCCACGATCCTCTCCGACTGGCGGCATCAGCACACGGCCATGCGATTGGTGAGTTTGTTTGTAACCATCGGGGGGGCTGCCGTCGTCTATTTCGGGGTCAATGCCCTGCTGCGAAATGAGGAATTGGATGGCTTCAAGGCCATCGTCATGCGCAAGCTGGGGCGGAAATAACCCCCCTTCTTGAGACATGTCTTCCCGAACCCTTTTGGTCACGCTGCTAGCCCTGGTCGCCATCTGGGGCGCGGTGGCGGCGGTGATGAATGCCACGGACAAGCACACCTCCACGCCGGAGAAGGTGCTGAACCTCATGGCCGGGGCCTCCTGGCTGCAGGAGGGAGCCTCTGACCTGAGCGAGGCGGAGCGCCGGAAGCAGATGGAGGCCACCATCGCCCAGATGAACCTGCTGGACTTTGACCAGCGCCGGCAGATGCGGGAGGACGGGCAGGATGTGAGCGACCGGTACTTCAACTCGCTGTCCAAGGAGGAGAAATCCTACTTCCTGGAGCAGACGGTGGAGCAGCACTTCAAGTCCGTGATGAAGGCCTTCAACGCGATGTCGCCTGAGGATCGGCGGAAGGCGGTGGAGCGAGCCCGGGCGGACATGAAGCGCAACCAGGGCGACCAGCGCGGCATGGAGCGCATGCAGAAGGAGGATGCGCAGGCGTTTGAGAAGATGGTGGAGAAGGGCATGGGGGCCTACTACGAGGAGGCGAGTGCCGAGACCAAGATGGATCTGGCCCCGCTGCTGGAGGAAATGCAGCAGCGCCTGCGCTCAATGCCAGGACGGTGAGCGATCTGGGCTTGGGTTGACCGACAGGAATCGAATCGACAACGGATTTGCACGCCAGCCAGCTACCTCTCCATGAAAACTTTTCTACGAACCCCTCGCGGCTTCACCCTCCTGGAACTGCTGGTCACGGTGGTGATCATCGGCATCCTCGCGACCATCGCCGTGCCCGCCACGCAGCGGGTGGTGGCAGGCTCCCGGGCGGTGCACTGCATGGGCAATCTGAAGGGGCTGGGTGGGGCGCTGCAGCTCTATCTGGCGGATCACAACAACCTCATGCCCACCATGCTGGTGGCGCGGGAGAGCAAGGATTCTGACGAGGCGGTGATGGACAACACCCTGAGCGACTACGTGGACGGCACGGACGTCTTCTGCTGCAAGGCGGACAACAAGGGCCTCTTCCAGAAGACGGGCACGAGCTACCTGTGGAACAACCTGCTGAACAACCAGACGGCCAGCGACATGAACTTCATGGGCTTCATCAGGGACGGCAGCCGCATCCCGGTGATGAGTGACAAGGAGAACTTCCACAAGTACCGCGACGTGCAGGTGAACATCCTCTACGCGGACGGGCATGTGGCGAAGGAGATCCAGTTCGTGGTGAACGACGGCAAGGAGTGAACCCTGGGAGCAAAGGCAGATGATTGAGGCAAAAGGACTCACCAAACGATTCACTGCGGGCCGGCTGGCGCTGGATGACGTCACCTTCTCCGTCAAGGAAGGGGAAATAACCGGACTGCTGGGCCACAATGGCGCGGGCAAGAGCACGGTGCTGGGCATCATGCTGGGCATGGTGCGGCCGGATGCCGGGGAGGTGACGCTGGCGGGGCACAGTGTGCAGAAGGAGCGCTCCCGAGCGCTGCGCCACGTGGGGGCCATCTTTGAAGCGCCCTCGTTTTACGAGTACATGAGCGGCTGGCAGAACCTCCGGTCCCTGTGTGCCCTGAGCGGCTGGTGGGAGGAGAAGGAGGTGGTGCGCGTGCTGAAACTGGTGAACCTGCACGAGCGGGTGCACCACAAGGTGCGCACCTACAGCCACGGCATGCGCCAGCGGCTGGCCCTGGCCCAGGCGCTGCTGCCCATGCCGAAGATCCTGCTGCTGGATGAACCCACCGACGGGCTGGACCCGGAGGGGATCCACGAGTTCCGCTCCACCGTGCTGGCATTGAGGAAAGAACACGGTCTGACCATCCTGTTGAACTCCCACCTGCTGGCGGAGGTGGAGCTCATGTGTGACCGCTGCGTGATCCTGAAGGCGGGGCACAAGGTGTATGACGGGGTGCTGGGCCGGCGGGAGGAGGCGGGACGCGAGTACCTGCTGGATACGCCGGACGCGGACCGGGCGAAGTTCATCGTGCAGCGCTCCGGCGCGGTCTGGAAGGACAAAGGCCTCGTGGAGCTGCCGGGGCACTTGGACGGCCCGGGCCTGCTGGAACAGCTGGTGCTGGACGGTGTGAAGGTGCAGGCCTGGACGCCGCACCGCAAGACCCTGGAAGATTGGTACCTCGAACTCTCGGCGAACTCGAACACGGCGGCATGACACTGTTTTTCACCCAATGGGGCGCGGAGCTGCGCAAGATGCTCTCCCGGAAGCGCACCTTCATCGGCTTTGGCGCATTTCTGCTGCTGGAGGCGGTGCTGCTCTATGTGTTCAAGCGGGATGGGTCCGCGAACTTCTTCCGCCGCATCATCTCGCGGCAGGGGGAGGCGTTTGAGTCGTACTTCTCTGCGCTCACCCTGGGGTTTCTGATTGTCGCCTCGGCGGTGTTCATCCTGGGCGGCATCTACATCACCCTGGTGGCGGGGGATGTGGTGGCGAAGGAGAGTGAAGATGGCAATCTGCGCCTGCTGCTGGCGCGGCCGATCAGCCGGGTGCGGCTGCTGGTGCTGAAGTTCCTGAGCTGTCTGGTTTACTCCTGGATCCTCATCCAGTTCATTGCCTGGTCCGCGCTGGGGCTGGGCGTGCTGTTGCAGGGCTGGGGGGGCGGGCTGTTTGTCTTTGCCCCGGATCAGGGGGTGCTGGAGTTCTACAATGCGGCAGACGGTCTGTACCGGTATGCCCTGGCCTCGGTGGCGCTGTCTCTGAGCATGAGCCTGGCGGCGTGTGTGGCGTTCTTTTTCTCCTGCTGGCGGATCAAGCCCTCCGCCGCGACCATCACCGCCCTGTCGTACCTCCTGATCGACATGATCGTGAAGCGCGGGAAGTTCATGGAAAGCTACAAGCACCTCCTCATGACCTCCTACATGGAGTCGTGGGTGTACCTGTACGCCGAGCGGATCCCGTGGGCGATCCTGCTCAGAAACTACTCGATCCTCGCCGGGGTGGGCTTGACGTTGTTCGTGCTCGGTGTCCTCGTATTCGAGAGTCGCGATCTGAAGTCCTAGCATGACCCTTCTTCCCACCCTTGCCGAGTTGAACACGTGGCGCGCTGCCCAGAGCGGGCCGGTCGTCTTTGTCCCCACCATGGGCGCCCTGCATGAGGGGCACCTGCAACTGATGCGGGATGCCCGCCAGATCGCCGGAGAGGGTGGTAAGGTCATCGTCAGCATCTTTGTGAACCCGCTGCAATTTGGCCCCAAGGAGGACTTCGCCAAGTATCCGCGGGAACTGGAGGCGGATGCGGCCAAGTGCGCCTCCGTGGGGGTGGATGCGATCTTTGCCCCGGAGGCGGCAGACATGTACCCGCCGGACCGCTCGGTGATGGTGCTGGAGACGAAGCTGAGCACGGGCCTCTGCGGGGCGAGCCGGCCGGGGCACTTCGATGGTGTGGGCACGGTGGTGCTGAAGCTTTTCAACCTGGTGCAGCCGCACACGGCGGTCTTTGGCAAGAAGGACTACCAGCAGCTCGCGATCATCCGCCGCGTGGTGCGGGATCTGAATGTGCCGGTGCAGATCGTGGGCAGTGAGACCGTGCGGGAGGAGGACGGGTTGGCCATGAGCTCCCGGAATCGCTACCTCGCGCCGGAGCAGCGGGCGCAGGCCCCGGCGATCCGACGGAGCCTGCTGCATGTGCGGCGGCGCTGGCTGGCGGGGGAGCGGAATGCAGCAGTGCTGATCCAGGCCTACCAGACGGAACTGCAGACGCACGCCTCGCTGGGCGTGGTGGACTACATCGCCTGTGTGGACCGGGACACGCTGGAGCCGCTGACGGAGGTGGACTCAAACGCCCTGCTGGCCACGGCGGTGTTCTTTGACCGGACGCGGCTCATTGACAATTTGGAGCTGGACGGGACCCTCTGAGTTCATGCGTCCCGCTTGCATCTGCGAGCGAACGCAACGAAAAGGACCTATGCAGGAATACGACTTCATTGTCGTTGGAAGTGGTGCCGGTGGTCTGACCGCGGCACTGAAAGCGGCGCGCCATGGGCGCGTACTGGTCCTCACCAAGCGCTCGGCGGAGGATTCGAACTCTGCATGGGCCCAGGGCGGCATCGCCTGCGTGCAGAGTGATGAAGATTCCTTTGAGCGCCATGTGCAGGACACGCTGATCGCGGGTGCCGGCCTCTGCAAGGAGGATGCCGTGCGCACGATCGTGAACGAAGGGCCGGCGCGGATCGCGGAACTCGTGGACCTGGGGGTGGAGTTCGACCAGCGGGAGGTGGACGGGCATCTGGAATTTGACCTCACCCGTGAGGGCGGGCACAGCAAGCGCCGGATCCTGCATCATCATGACACCACGGGGAAGGAGATCTCCGACCGGCTGGTGGCGGCGGCGCGCAAGGAGTCGAGCATCACGATGCTGGAGCATCACTATGCCATTGACCTCATCACCACGGCGAAGCTGGGATTTGTCTCCGAGGACCGGGTTCTGGGCCTCTATGCCCTGAACGAGGAAACGGGCGAGGTGGAGACGTATCGCAGTGACCGTGTGATCCTGGCCACGGGCGGCTGCGGCCGGGTGTACCAGTACACGACCAATCCCAAGGTGGCGACCGGCGACGGGGTGGCCATGGCGTGGCGGGCGGGGGCCAGTGTGGAGGACATGGAGTTCATCCAGTTCCACCCCACGTGCCTGTATCACCCGCAGAAGCGCTCGTTCCTCATCACGGAGGCCCTGCGTGGCGAAGGCGCGGTGCTGGTGGGCAAGGACGGGAAGGAGTTCATGCAGAAGTATGATCCGCGCGGCTCCCTGGCCCCGCGTGACATCGTGGCGCGGGCGATTGACCACGAGATCAAGCGGACGGGTGGACCCTGCGTGTACCTGGACATCACGTCCAAACCTGCAGACTTCATCATCTCCCACTTCCCCAACATTTATCAGACGTGCCTGAGCGTGGGGATCGACATGACCAAGGAGCCGATTCCCGTGGTCCCGGCCGCGCACTACCAGTGCGGCGGGGTGAAGACGGACATCAATGGCGCGACCACCCTGCGTGGCCTCTGCGCCGTGGGAGAGGTGGGTTGCACGGGCCTGCACGGGGCCAACCGCCTGGCCAGCAACTCGCTGCTGGAGTGCGTGGTCATTGCCCACCGGGCGGTGGAGTTTTTGATTCACAAGATGCCGATGGGCAAGGCCCAAGAGCAGCAGTACCAGATCCCGCAATGGCAGTCGGGCGATGCCCAGGACATCGATGAACTGGTGGTGATCTACCACAACTGGGACGAGATCCGCCGCCTGATGTGGGACTATGTCTCCATCGTGCGCACCACCAAGCGCCTGCAGCGTGCCGCCGCGCGGTTGCGGAATCTGAAGCGGGAGGTGCAGGAGTTCTACTGGCACTTCCGCATCACGCAGGAGGTGCTGGAACTGCGCAATCTCGTGGAAACGGCGTCGTTGATCGTGGACAGCGCGATCCGCCGCCATGAGAGCCGCGGGCTGCATTACACGCTGGATTACCCGGAGACGGACAACAGCAAGCCGCCAGTGCGGACGGTGTTGCGGCGGTACTGAAAAAGATTAGGAATGATGAATTAGGAATTAGGAATGGGCTGCCACACCGCTGAGTGCCTGCAAAATAGTCGCGGACTTTAGTCTGCCTCAGGGGAGTGCGACTGAGGCAGACTAAAGTCTGTACTCCGTACAACTTCCAAGAGCCGGGAGTCTCCCTCCTCACCCGCCCGCAAAACTTTTTCCGCACGGATTCCGCAACTCGACACGGGCGGCGGCGTTTCATAGACTTCCTCTGTCCTCCCAGCTCAACACTCACATGAAAAAGACGGCGTCCCTCCTCCCTGCGCTTCTCCTGGCTTTTGCCCTTTGTCTTGGCGCGGTGTCCTCCGCTCAGGCGCAGGTGGCCGTGTACCGTCTCTCCTTTGAGCAGACGGGCGACAGCATCAACTACCGTCCGTATCAGAACGGGTACTACATCGCCCCCATCCAGGGCGGCGAGGGCACGCTGATCCTCACCCTGGTGACGGGGAACACGAAGCAGTACTTCACGTACGAGGGCTTCGGCGAGATGTTCGTGGCGCTCAAGGGCGACAACCAGCGCATGGTGATCTCTGCGACGGCGACGAATGATGTGAGCACGACAGTGTTTTACGCCTTGGGCAAGACGGAGAAGGAATTGAATGTCGAAAGCCGCAACGCCAAGAGCAAGATCAAGGTGGCGGAGAAGATGGTGGGATATGCCGTGAGCGCGGACAGTGAGAAGGACCTGCCCTTCAGCGGGGCGGGGACCTCCGTGGGCGTGGCCGGGGTGAGCATTTTGACTGCTCGTCTGGATGAAACGCAGACCCACACGGCGATCCGCGATAACCTCGATACCGCGGCGCAACTGGAAGTGATTGTGAATTCCCTGGAAGCCGGTGGTTATGTGGATGGCAATCCGCAGACGACGGGCAATGGCGGGACCCCTACGGGGAATTAGGGCAAATTAGGAATGCTGAATTAGGAATGAGCTTCAGCTGAGTTTGCCCCGCCACAAAAGACTAAGGGCGAGATGCTCAATTCATAATTCAGCATTCCTAATTCCTAATTTTTTCACGGTGGCGGCTCGTTTTCCTTCATCAGGCGCACGATGTTCTGGTGCGAGAGGGCGGAGTCGAAGATGAACACTTCATCCACTTCGCCGCGGAAGAATTTGGAGACGGGGTTGGCGGTTTTAGGAAGCAACGGGAAGGCGACGTTGCGGCCGATCCAGACACCGTGGTGGGCGTTGGCGACGTCAGTGTCTACTTCGCGGAGGGAGCGGTGGGCGATGGGCTCGGGGCGGCCGTCCACGTAGAAGAGCATGTTCTTGACGGCCTCGGTGGAGCGCGCGCCGCCGTACATGACGACGGCGACATGGTGCCAGTTGCCATCGCGGAGGTCGGTGGTGCCGACCATGGCACCGGTTTGGTAGGTGCCGACGCGGAGGCGGCCGATGGGGCCGTCTTCGGTGATGCAGTTGGCGGAGAGCTGCCAGGCGCCGCCGGTCTGCAGGGTGCCCCAGCTCACGATGCCGTGGCCCTGGTTGACGTCGAAGCTCTTGGGCACGCGCACCCAGAGGGCGACGGTACGGGCGGCGTTGCCAGCGATGCCGGGGAAGGGTGTTTCCGCGTACCCGGTGCGGCCGTCAAAGGACATGGCGTGGCCGAAGGGGCCGCGCAGCCACTGGGTGCCGGCGCCCGGGGTGTCGGGATTGGGATGGCCGCGCAGGTAGAGCTTGGTGTCCTCGGTGCGGCCCAGGGCCTTGCCGCGGTTGTCCGCCACCCAGCCACCGGCTTCATCGAAGCTCCAGTGCACATAGTGGGAGGGATCCTCTGAGGCGGTGGGCAGCGCGGTGATGAAAGCTCCCTCGTTGGCCTGGAGACGT
>NZ_BATQ01000028.1 GCF_000739635.1 Verrucomicrobium sp. BvORR034
TATTGCGGCGGAGTGGGACGGGGAGGGAAGCTTGTGGATGCATTCGTGAGAATGCGTGGGGTGCAAGTGGCTGGATGGGGGCTTGGTCCTTTGTCGTGCGAGCGACGTCCTGACCGCGTTTTGACAAACGCAGCCACGAGAGCCCACTCATCCAACCGCGTGGGCTGCGCTTCAGTCACCCGCCTCTCAGCCTCCGCAGGCTGAAGCCTGTACTCCGTACAGCTCCAGACCCAACCCCTTGACGTACTGCCCACTGACGCACTGCCCACTGACGCACTGCCCACTGACGCACTGGACCGCCGCAGGCGCTGACTCACTGACGCACCGGTTTCCCCGACTTCGTCAGTATCCCCACGAGCAGCCGTTCCAGTACGAGCTGGGGTTCGATGCTGGAGGTGACGAGTTTCAGGTTGGCATCCAGGCAGGCTTGCAGGGCCAGACGCAGTTCTGCGGCGGTGAAGCGCTGGGTTTCGCCGAGGGCGAGGAAGATGGGGTAGACGTTCAGGCCACTGCCGTCTTTTTTGCGCGGGAGATGCGCGGTTTCCTGCTCGGGCAGCTTGTCCAGAAAGCTGCTGAAGGCGGGATAGCCGTTGCGGGGCAGGCGCGGGTGGCGCTGCATGAGATCCGCGGCCAGCAGCATGCCGCGGACGCGCGGTACGATGGCGGCGAGCAGGATGCCGATGGCATTTTGGCCCTGGTAGATGAGGGTGCGCACGAGTTCCAGCGCGCGGCGAAGGTCACGTTTGCCGAGGGCGTTCCCCAGCTCAAACACCACGCCAGCGCGGTTCAAGGGAACTAACAGACGCACGTCGTCCACGGTCACGCGACGTCCATCGGTATAGAGGCTCAGCTTTTCCACCTCGCTGTCGAGCTGGCGGGTGTCTTCCCCGGCCAGTTGCACGAGCATTTCCAGTGCTTCGTTTTCAAAGCTCACGCCCAGCTCGCGGGCGCGGCGTTCCACCAGCGGGATGACTTCGTCTTCCCAGCCGGTCTTGGAGGTGTCGGGCTTGTCGAAGACCCTCACGTCCGCCAGCTTGGTCAGGCGCTTGTAGGCGGAACGGCGCTTGTCCACCTGGGAGGCGCTGAGCAGGAACTTCACGTCGGGCGGGAGATGCTTCTCGACGTAGTCGATGATGGCCTCGATGCCCTCGACGGCGGCATTGGAGCGACCCACCACACTGTCCGCCAGGAAGTTGGCGTTCTTCAACCAGACGAGTTTCTCTCCGCCAAAGAAGGGGAGGGTTTGCAGGGCATCCAGCACCCGGCGCACGATCTGGCCGCAGTGCTCGGCGCTCTCGGCGATGCCTTCGATCATGTCCACGCCGAAGTCGCCGGCGTCGGCAGGGGTTTGCTCGCGAGAGAGCTTCAGCGCGGCCTCTTTCATCCGGGCATCGTCCGTACCCATCACGACGGTGAAGTTCGTGGCGGCTGCGGCGGAGGCGGCTTTCTTGGAGGGCGGCATGGGCGGCCCATTTTGGAGGGGAATTCCGGCTCTGGCAACCCCGCGCCTCCCCGGATTGCTCGGTGGTGCCCGCAGCTTGTTCCTTGCCGTGCGGCCAGAGCCGGGGCTAAGTTGCCGCATGTCCACCCCCTTTCTTCTTCCTCTGCTTGAGACCGATTCCCCAGACTGGCAGGCCGTGCTGGAGGCGGTGATTGCCGAATTCGGCTGCTCCACCGGGACGCTGCACCGCATTGACCCTGCTGATGGGCTGTTGAAGCTGGTGGCACAGAAGGGCATCCCTCCCCAGCTTCTGCCGGTGGTAGAGACGATTCCGGTGGGCAAGGGCATCGCCGGGGCGGCAGCGGAGAGGCGTGAGCCGGTGGAACTCTGCAACCTGCAGGCAGATTTGGGCGGCGTGGCCAAAGAAGGTGCGAGGCAGACCAACGTGCAGGGCTCCATCGCTGTACCAGCTCTGGCCGGGGATGAACTGCGCGGCACGCTGGGCATCGGCAAGATGGTGCCGTATGACTTCACCAGTGAGGAAAAAGAGCAATTGCTGGCGATTGCGGAAGCGATTGCCCATAAGCTCGCATAGGTGACTTCCCTATATTTGGTCGCCATTTAACAGACGGTGTATTGACTTTGTGAGTTCTTTTCGGCTATGCTGCGGGAAAATCGCTTCCCGCTTCGCACGGCCATGAAAAGCTCCCTCTCCGTTGCACTCGCCATTGCCCTTTTTGGGCTTGCTCCCACCCTGCAGGCGGAGGTTCGGACCTTCACCAGCGCTGAGGGACGCACCATCTCTGCTGAAATCGTCTCTGCGACGGTGGATCTGGTCAGTTTGAAGATGGCGGATGGCTCGACTGCGACCCTGCCCCTGACCCGGCTGGTCGAGGCGGATCGGGAGCACATCAAGCAATGGCTCAAGGCCAACCCCACAGAGGTGCGGTACAATTTTACCGTGGACTGGACGGATGAATGCCTCTCTGGCAAACAGCGCGCCCGGGCCAATGGACCGGCGGTGGTGGAATCGAAAGAGAAATGGGTCTGCCACTTCAAGGTCATGAACCGGTCGGGCCAGACGCTGGAGAACGTGGAAGTGCGCTACCAGATCCACTACACAAATGTCGATGGGAAGGTGAAGTCTGCCGAGCATGTCAAAGGCTCCAAGAGCATCCCCGCGATCAAGTTCAATGAAACGGTGGCCCTGGACAGCGAGACCCTGGAACTGGCGGTGACCCAACTGGCACCGGGCTGGACCTGGGCGGATCCCAAGATGCGTCGCAAGGAAAACGATGACATCAAGGGGGTGGTGGTGACGCTTTACCATCAGGGGAAGCAGGTTCACGAGTTTGTGAGTCGGGGGATCACCAAGGCTCCGGAAGACAAAGGGAGGCCAGTGGCAAAGCCGAGCTAGGAGGGGAGGGAGAACCCTGTGGCGTGGCTGCGGGGGTAGTCCGGACGTACCGTCCCGCGGCGGAAATTGGTCTTTTGGCGTTTGCAGATCGCCCGCCTGTGCTATCTCGCCGGATGCCTCGTTCTGATCAACGCACCCCCGACCAGCTCCGCAACGTCTCTTTCCAGCTCGACATCGCTCCCCATGCCACGGGTTCGGTGCTGGTATCCTTCGGCAACACGAAGGTGATCTGTGCGGCGACGATCCAGGAGGAAGTGCCCCGCTGGATGAAGGCTCAGGGCGTCTCCGGAGGTTGGCTCACGGCGGAGTACTCCATGCTCCCGTACTCCACGCTGGACCGCAAAGACCGGGACATCAGCAAAGGCAAACTGGACGGCCGCAGCCAGGAAATCCAGAGGCTCATCGGCCGCAGCCTGCGTGCGGTGGTCGATCTTGAGAAACTCGGACCTCGCACGCTCTGGATCGATTGCGACGTGCTCCAGGCCGACGGAGGCACCCGCACGGCCTCCATCACTGGGGCCTGCGTGGCGTCGGCGATTGCCTTTAACCGCCTGCTGGAAAAGGGTGTGCTTCGTCAACAGCCGCTGAAGAAGAAAGTGGCCGCCATCAGCGTGGGCATCTTCCGCAATCAGGCGCTCCTGGATCTCTGCTATGAAGAGGACCGCGATTCCGACGTGGACTGCAACTTGGTGATGACTGAAGACGGCCAGTTCGTGGAAATTCAGGGCAGCGGGGAGGAGTCCACCTTCAGCGAGGCCCAGCTCAGTGCCATGCTCACCCTGGGCAAAAAAGGCATTGTGGAACTCTGCAAGCTTCAGGCGGAGGTGATCAACTCGGCGATCAAACCCAAGGCGGCTGAGGCCGCCCCGGCTCCGGTCAGCCTGAAGGCCCCGAGCCTGGAAGACGCTTTCAAGAACCTGTAGGGCCGCGCCCGCTGCGCGGGAGACAGAAGACTTGAGGTCAGGGGGCTTCTCCCGCCATGTCTCTGGACATCCAGTTTTTCATCGCACCCTGAGAAGGTGTCGGACGTTGCCAGCCGGGGCGACGTTTCTGGCACCCTTTCAGGGTGCTTTATTTTAGCTTCTATTTCCAGGGGTGTCGCTTCGCTCAACCTCTGGCTACCTTCTGGGATGCCTTCGGCATGGGGGAGGAGGTGTGGGCTGGGGCGCTGGGTGTTGGGTGTTGGGTGTTGGGTGTTGGATAGAGCGTATGGGACCTAACGGCCAAACAGGACAAATGGAGATCGCGCTGAGACGCTGGAGCGAAGGGTTCACCATGAATAGCAAGGGCTACCCCCTGGATAGCGCCGTTCACCTGCTACCGCGGAGCGGTAGGCCATCGCATGGCGTCCCCCAGACGACAACACCGTCATCCACACTATCCGTCATTTGGACTCCATTGGCCTACCGCTCCGCGGTAGAAGTCCTTCTCATCAACTTCCATGGGTAGTCCTCGCTACACTCGGCCGACCCATGGCTACGCATGGCGAACCCTCCGGGTTCATGAGACAACTCGCAAATGGACGCCCTGACGCACTGGAACCGCAGCGGCGCTAGAAGATGGCGCGGTAGCCAAGGGCGGGCTGCGGGTTCGGTCCGTCCCGTGGCCTAGAGCGCGATGCGGCATCTTGGCAGGGCACGGCGCAGGGACTCGGCCCCGGCACCGGAGACCTTGGTGCCCTGAAGCTGGATCAACTGGAGACCTGGTGCGAACTTGAGGGCTTCCAGGCCGGCGTCGGTGATGCCGGTGCCTCGCAGATCCAAGCGTTGAAGCTTGCGGCACTCTCCCACCCGCATGAGGTGGGCGTCGGTCACGCCGGTGCAATTGGCCAGCACCAGATTGTTGAGCCGGGGCAGGCTGGAGGCGAGGTCGATGACAGCCGTGCCGGAAACGGGGTTGTTGGTCAGGTCCAGATAGTCCAGCTTTTGGAGGGGGGTGATCGCTGACAGGTCCTCGTCCTTCAGGTTGCTGCGCATGAGCGTGAGTGATCTCAGGAGGGGATAGGCACGCAGCGAGCGGATCCAGTCGCTCTTGGACGCTTGCGTCACATTGAGGTTGAACACGTACAGGATCTGAACCCCCTCCAGCGTCGGCATGGCGGGAAGGTCAAAGGCGCAATTCACAAAACCCAGGTTGCGAAGAACGGGTGCACTGGAGAGGGGGCTCAGCATGTCCGAGGTGAGGCGGATGTCGATGAGCCGCAGCTCCCAGAGTTTGGTGAAATGTTGCAGCTCTTTTGCATCGTCAACGGTCATCGGGGTGCGGCCCAGCGTGAGTTGCTCCAGCTGAGGGGCGCGTTCCCGCAGGATGGGGAGTGAGCCTCCGGTGAATCCGGTCCGTTGCAGCCGCAGCATCTTCAAGGCAGGCAAGGCGGGGAGATTCTGAAGGGCCTCGTTCGAGGAATCGATGCTGTCGAATTGCAACCGTGCCAGGGAGGCCATGGGGGCGAGACGAGCGAGGTCTCCGCCTGTCACCTTCTGCTCCCCTTTGAAGAAAAATCCCTCCAACTGCGGCTGGCTGGCCAGGAGATCCCAAGGGATGGGAGAGTCCGTGGGCACCATGTTGAAGCCGCAGTCGATCGCAACCAGATGCCAGTCTCCCGGCGGCGGGATCTGCTCGGCATTGGGCACATCCCGGTACTGGTCGGCCGCGCGGATGACGCCCTTGCCGCCTGAGGCGAGCGCCCACTTCAGCAGATCGATGGCTTTCCCCTGATCGCCGGGCCGAACGCTGAGGACGGGGGGCGTCACGGGGTCAGGGGGCTGGCCAGGGGAGCCAGGGCTTGAGGGGCCGGGGCCCGGGGGTGGGGAAGGCTCACCTTCCTCAGATCCAGCGGCTACAACAGGGTGCGGAGTTGCTGGAGCAACCTTGGGAGGCTGGTTCCGGGTGAGGAAAAAGTAGGCACCGGCTCCCGCGAGAGCCACGCAGACGGCGAGGAGACCCCAAGGGGTTTTGGCCTTGGGTGGCGGGGGCGCGTAGCGGGCGGCTCCGGGAGATGGCAGCCGATGGGGGGCGGGTGCCCGCGGGGCAGCAGAAGGGCGCTGGGAGACGGGGATGGCGGCGGCGGGTGGTGCCCCCAGCTGGGAGAGAGCCTTGTGAAAGTCTGCCGCGGTGGGGTAGCGGCTGTCCGCATCATGCGCGATGGCTCGGGCCACGATGCCGTCATAGCGTGCGTCCAACCCTCGCACCCGGTTGCTGGGCGGGAAGTAGTTCCGCCGCGGAATGATGCCGACCAGCATCTCATATAGCATCACCCCCAGTCCGTAGATATCCACCCGGTGGTCTTCGGTCTGGCCGGTGATCAGGCATTCAGGGGCCAGGTAGTCCGGCGAACCCATGGTGATGCTGTTGTCCGCGCCCTCCAGATCGAGTGCTGGCATTTTGGCCAGCCCGAAGTCTGCCACCTTCACCCGGCCCTCGTGATTCACCATCACGTTGGCCGGTTTGATGTCGCGATGGATGATGCCGTGTTTGTGGGCGTGTTGCAGAGTTTCACACACCTGCAGGGCGATGGAGCGGGCCGTCTCCGGGGGCAGGGCCCCGCGGGCGGCGATCATGCGTGCCACGTCCGTGCCCTCCACAAACTCCATCACAAAATAAAGCTGCCCCTCCGTGGTCTGGCCAAAGTCGAACACCGCCACCATGCCCGGGTGCATGAGCCTGGCCATCATGCGGGCTTCCTGGCGGAACCGCTCGGCGTAGTCCACATCCACGCTCCAGAGGTCCGGAGGCAGCAGCTTGATGGCCACCACCCGGTCCAAGCTGACCTGCCGCGCCTTGTACACCGCGCCCATGCCGCCGCGACCCACCAGCTCCAGCACCTCGTAGCCGGTCAACAGCGTCTGGAGATGTTCCGGCGTCGGCGGCACCCATTCTCCGTCTGCAGAGGCGTCGTAGGGAGGTGTCGGGGCATGAATATCGTCAGACATCTGCACCCAGCATAAGCGAAAAGTCAGCGGCAGTGTGCAAAAATCCTGCTGCCTTGTGGAGGTGTTTTCCGCTGGAGACAGGGCTTCCGGAGCGCCACGTGACATCGTCCTCACTTGCGTTTCTCGCATTTCCGGGTACTATGCCCACCCTTTTTGCGCGGGCGGGGCCTTCCGACCGCCTGTTAGCCCAGCCAAGCGGACTGTTATTCCGCCCCCCTCCAGCCCACCCATGTCACCCGCAAACATCCGTAACCTCGCCATCATCGCCCACGTTGACCATGGCAAAACCACGCTCGTGGACACATTGCTCCGCGCCAGCGGCAACTTCCGCGAGAACCAGCAGATCGCTGAGCGCGCGATGGACTCCATGGACCTGGAGCGGGAAAAAGGCATCACCATCAAGGCCAAGAACACCTCCGTTCACTGGAACGACCACATCATCAACATTGTGGACACCCCTGGCCACGCCGACTTCGGCGGGGAAGTGGAGCGCGTGATGAAGATGGTGGACGGGGTGATGCTGGTGGTGGACGCGTATGAAGGCCCTCAGGCCCAGACCCGTTTCGTGCTGCGCAAGGCGCTTCAGCAGGGCCTGACCCCCATCGTGCTCATCAACAAGATGGACCGTCCGCACATTCAGCCGGACAAGGTGCATGACAACGTGCTGGAGCTTTTCCTGGAGCTGGAAGCCAGCGACGAACAGTTCAATGCCGTGTTCCTGTACGGCAGCGCCCGTGCCGGTTGGGTGACGGATTCGCCCGAAGGTGAGCACCACGGGATGGATTTTCTTTTGGAAAAGATTGTGAAGCACATCGCGCCGCCCAAGGCTCAGCCCGAAGGCTCCTTCGAAATGCTGGTGTCCAACATCGACTGGGACAACTTCGTTGGTCGTGTGGCCATCGGCAAGGTGACCCGCGGCAGCGTGAAGTTGGGCGACCGCGTGTTCCTTCTGGGCAAGACGCCGGAAGAGAACGCCAAGGCGATCAAGGTGACCAAGGTGTTCCAGTACACCGGCCTGGGCGTGAGCGAAAACGCAGAAGGCACTGCAGGCGACATCGTCGGCATCAGCGGCTTTGAAGACGTGGACATCGGTCAGACGGTGGCTGGCGCCGCTGACGCGGAAGGCCTGCCTTTCGTGGCCATTGACCCGCCCACGATCGTGATGCAGTTCTCCGTGAACGACGGCCCGCTGGCCGGTCGTGAAGGCGACCACGTGACGTCCCGCAAGATCCGCGAGCGTCTCTTCAAAGAGTCGAAGATGAACGTCTCCATCTCGATCGAAGACACGGACCTCGCCGGTGTGTTCAACGTCAGCGCCCGTGGCGCCATGCAGATTGCGGTGCTCGTGGAGCAGATGCGTCGTGAAGGGTTCGAGGTCGTGATCTCCCGCCCGATGGTCATCACCAAGCGTGTGGACGGCGTGCTTTGTGAGCCGTTTGAAACGCTCTATGTGGAAGTGCCGGAAGACTACGTCGGCGGCGTCATGAAATCCCTGGCGGAACGCAAGGGCCGCATCGAGGACATGAAGACCCACGCTCACGGCAGCACCCTGGTGGCCACCGTGCCGACCCGCGGCCTGATCGGCTTCGAGTTTGAGCTCATGAACCTTTCCAGCGGTCACGGCATTCACAGCCACCTCTTCAAGGAGTACGCACCGCACGCCGGCCCCATGCAGACCCGCAGCACCGGCACCCTGGTGAGCACGGAGTCCGGTGAGGCCACCACCTACGCGCTGGACACCATCCAGGTTCGCGGAAAGCTTTTCGTGGCTCCTGGCGACCAGATTTATGACGGCATGATCATCGGGGAGAACCCCCGCATGGACGACCTGCCGGTGAACCCCACCCGTTCCAAGCAGCTCACGAACTTCCGTGCTGCTGGCAACGACAAGAGTGCTGCGCTGCCTCCTCCGATCCGCTTCTCCCTGGAGCGCGCCATCGAGTATGTCGCCCCGGATGAACTGGTGGAAGCCACCCCCAAGAGCATCCGCCTGCGCAAGCGCACGCTGGACTCCAACCTGCGCTCCCGCGAGAAGAAGAAGCTCGAGGCCGAGATGGAAGCGGTGTAAGTGGGAGAGGGGTAGGGATAAGTTTTAGGAATTTAATGCATTGGCTCCAACTGGCTGTGATCGGCCGGTTGGGGCTTTTTCTTTGTTGGGGGTGGGTGGCACGTCAGGGGGCGGAGCCTACTGCTCCGCGGTAGAGTGCCTGGCTGTGGGTGTCCATGGGTTGCACTCGCTACGTTCGCTTCACCCATGGCATCTATTCGTGGTGAACCCTCCGGGTTCGGAGCGCTGAGGGGGGGTGATGGGATGTTGGAAATAATGTCGGGTGCTTGAGAGGGCGTGGCCTGAGCCGACTGAAGTCGGTACTCCAACCCTGCTTGCGATGTTTTGGGATGAGATGGTCTCAGGGGTGTGGGAAACGAACTGAGTCGTTGGTGAAGCCACCTTTTCCCTTTTGGGGTCAACGGAGAGGGGTGGAGTACCGACTTCAGTCGGCTCAGGGAGCTGTGGAATGGACTGTATTCTGGCGGGGCGTCTTCGCCCTGCTTGGAGGGGCTTGCGATGTCTTGGGAACAATAAAAAACCCCGCCGGCCTGGGGGCTGACGGGGTTTTAGAAATTACCTTTTGTACGGGAGGCTATTCTTCGCGGTTGCCGAAGGGACGGCGTTTCTTGAAGCCGCCGCCGCCGCCGTGGCTGCCACCACTGTACCCGCTGCTGGTGCCGCCGCCGCCGTAGGAGCGGCGTTCGGGGCCGCCTTCACGGCGCGGGAAGCGGGGGCGATCCTGCTGGCCACCGCCTTGATATCCGCCGCCGCTGCCCTGGAAGCCACCACCGCCGCCGCCACTGCCTTCACCCTGGCCGCCCTGCTGGTCGGCCATGTCCATGCGAAGGCTGCGGCCGCGCAGGGAGGAACCCTCGATGCCGCTGAGCACCTGCTGGACAAACTCGGTGGGCACGCCCACGTAGCTGCATTTCGAGAAGATCTCGATGCGGCCGAGGGAGCCCTGGGGGAGATTGGCGGTGCGGTAGATGGCCCCTGAGATCTCACGCGGGGTCACTTCGTCCATCGCGCCCACGTTGATGAAGAGGCGGGTGTAGCCTTCCTGGGTGGATTGGGGACGCGGGCCGGGCGGGCGGAATTCGCGGCCACCTTCGCGCTGTTCGAAGCGCTGCTGCGGCGGGCCGGAGCGTTCGTAGTCCTGGCGGTCTTCACGGCGCGGCTTGCGCTCGGGCTTGGGACGGTCCTCGAGAATTTCCTCGGACTCGCGGGCGGAGTCGGAGAGGAGCAGGTGGAGCAGGGCGCTGGCGATGTCCGTGCTGCTGTGGCCGGCGTCCAGGAGCCGCTGGACGGTGCTCTCGTGGGAGGTGAACTTGCCTTCTTCCAGCGTGGCTTGCAGCTTGGCGAAGTGGGTGTCCACACGCTTGCCGTCCACTTCTTCACGGGTCGGCACCTTGTGGCGCGCGATGTTGACCTTGGCGTAGCGCTGGATGCGCTGCAGGAGGAAGATGTCGCGACCGCTGACGAGGCTCATCGCCTTGCCGCTGCGGCCTGCACGACCGGTACGGCCGATGCGGTGGACGTAGTCTTCTTCGTCATAGGGGAGGTCGAAATTGACGACCAGATCCACGTCATCCACGTCCAGGCCACGGGCGGCCACGTCGGTGGCGGCGAGCACTTCCACATTGCCGGCGCGGAAGTTCTTCATGACGCGGTCACGCATGGTCTGGTTGAGGTCGCCGTGCAGGCGGTCCACACCATAGCTGCGGGCCATGAGGGCATCGGTGATATCGTCTACGGCCTTCTTCGTGTTCGCGAACACGATGGCGAGGCGCGGGTTCTCGATGTCGAGCAGGCGGCAGAGCACCTCGATCTTGGAGCGGCTGTTTACCTCGTAGTAGCGCTGTTCAATCGTCGGCACGGTGAGGGCCTTGTGCTCGATGGTGATGAGCGCGGCGTTCTTCGTGTAGCTCTCCACCAGGTGGCGGATGGGGCCGGCGAGGGTGGCGGAGAAGAAGAGGGTCTGGCGGTTCTCCGGCACGAGGGCCATGAGGGAGTCGATGTCCTCACGGAAGCCCATGTCGAGCATTTCGTCGGCTTCATCGAAGACGAGGGTCTGGAGGGCGTCGAGGCGGAGCATGCCGCGCTCAAGGAAGTCGAGGATACGGCCGGGGGTGCCGACGACAATTTGCGCGCCGTCGCGGAGGCCGCGGATCTGGCGGTCATAGGTGGCGCCGCCGTAGATGGGGAGGGCCTTCAGACCGGGCTTGTGGACGGTGAGCTTGGCCACCTCTTCACAGACCTGCATGGCGAGCTCACGCGTGGGGCACATGATGAGGGCACGCACGCCGCGGTCGCGGGGATCGATCTTCTGCACGACCGGGATGGCGAAGGCCATGGTCTTGCCGGAGCCGGTCTGGGACTGGCCGACGACGTCGCGGCCTTCCAGAGCGGGCGGGATGCCTTTTTCCTGAATGGGAGAAGGCTGCTCAAAGCCCAGGGCCGTCATGGCCTTGAGGATGTCTGGGGCGAGGCCCAGCTCGGTAAACAGTTTCCGGTCCCCGGCCGGACGGGTGGGGGGGACGTCTGCCACGGGCGCAACGGGAGCCTCCGCCATAAGGGGGGCATCCATCGGCGGCAACGTCTCAGCCACAGGGCTGGAATCGGGGAACGGGTTCTGATCCATATTCAAATACCCCCTTGGTATTTGGGGGTTCGAAGGATCTCACACCTCAGGCGAAAGGCAAGTGATACGTTTTTTGGGCGGGCGAGTGTAGGGAAAGGCGGAGCGGCGTCAATGGGGAAATCGGGGCCTGGCCCGCTGCGCGGGAGACAGAAGACGGGAAGACGCAGGACCTCAGACCTGAGGTCAAGGGGGGGCGAGGGCGGTTGTAGCGCAGATTGGCAATCTGCTGTGCCGCCGATTGGCAATCGGCAGGGGTGCCGCCTCCTGACCGCCCCGCATGCGGAACGGAACTCCAACCCTGTGGCGGTGCGTCGGGTGTAGTCCGGCTGTCCCAGCCGGGTTTGGGAGCGGAGGGGGAGACGGCGCAAGAGGCTTGAGCGGCTCGCCGCCCAGCGTGTTGTAGGGCAAGCGCTCCGCTTGCCACGAGCGGCTCCTGAGATGGCAACCGAAGCGGTCGCCCTACAGCTCGGGAGGTTTGGGCATGGGGAGGGGATTTTGGTCGTGGTGGGTTGCTTGGGTGCGGCTTCCTGACCGTCCCGCATGCGGGACGGAACTCCAACCCTGCCGACGGATCTTTTTTTGGTTTGATCGTGGGTGCTCGATGCGAGCGCGCAAGGTGCGCGGCTGGGAACCCCCGCCTTCTTTATGCGGTTTCACATCACTCCACTACTCCAACACTCCCCCGAACCTCCCGCCCCCTCAATACGCCAGCCAAGGCCCCAGCCACTTTTCCATGTGCTCCACGGTCTCTCCCTTGCGGGCGGCGTAGTCGGTAATCTGATCTTTGTTGATCTTGCCGACGGCGAAGTACCGGGCTTCGGGGTGGCCAAAGTAGAGGCCGCTGACGGCGGCACCGGGGTGCATGGCGTTGCTTTCCGTGAGGAAGACGCCGGTGCGCTCGGTGGCGTTAAGCAGGTCGAAAAGGATGGGCTTCTCTGTGTGGTCGGGCTGGGCAGGATAGCCCGGGGCGGGACGGATGCCACGGTAGCGTTCGCGGATGAGGTCGTCGTTGCTGAGTTCCTCGGGCTTTTCATAGCCCCAGGCGAGGCGGGCTTGCTTGTGCATGTACTCGGCCGTGGCCTCGGCGAGGCGGTCGGCGATGGCCTTGGCCATGATGC
>NZ_BATQ01000027.1 GCF_000739635.1 Verrucomicrobium sp. BvORR034
ATTGCAGCCTTGGCAACGCCCAAGGTAAGCGCTCGTTTTAGATGTTGAGGGCTGTAGGCCCGACGTCATTCAGGGATGCTCGTCATAGGCAGACTTGATGACACCGGGCCTACAGCCCTCAAGGGTAGTTTGGCCATCTATCCCTGGGGCGTTGCCCCAGGCTGGTATGAACCCGGACCTTCGGCCCTTCTGAAAGGGGCTCACCAGTTACAGTCGTGGCGGTTGCGCCATCGCGGCTCCGAGGCGCGCCAAGGCAAAACAGCAAGACGATGCGTTTTCCCTGATGGCATTGGTCCCGCATGCGGGACGGAACTCCAACTCCTCTCCGCTCCAATGGTAGGGATGAACACGAACAGCATCCGCTCCCCCTCCCGTCATTGATGCATTTGGATGCCTCCGGCATCCGAGGTCCGTGTCGTGGCGCTCCATTGATGGCCATTGCAATCCCGCGACCTGGGACCTGGGACCCAAGACCCCAATCCAACATCCTCCAAAGAATCTCTTGCACAGAGGCCAATCCTTTGCGGCTATTCCCCATGCGCCGACAGGAAAATCAAGCCAGAGCCAACAAGCATTCCAATCCGACCGCTTCGATCCGAATTTATGAGGAGGACGATCTGGCGAGCGTCCTGGCGGACAAGCCCAATCCGCTGATTCTCATCCTGGACTGCATTCAGGACCCGCACAATCTGGGGGCCTGTCTGAGAACGGCGGATGCGGCGGGGTGTGATCTGGTGGTGATGCCCAAGGACAAGACGGCTCCGATCACAGACACGGTCATTCGTGTGGCCTGCGGCGGGGCGGAGAACGTGCCGATTGCCCGCGTGACCAACCTGGCTCGGGCCATGGACAAGCTGAAGGACCTGGGGGTCTGGTTTGTGGGGACGGAGGAGGAGGGCAAGCAGTCCATCTATGACGTGGATCTCAAGGGGCCGATTGGCATCGTCATGGGGGCCGAAGGGGAGGGCATGCGCCGCCTCACTGGAGAGCGTTGCGACTTTCTCGTCAAGATTCCCATGACCGGTCAGGTGCCGTGTCTGAATGTGAGCGTGGCCACGGGCGTCTGCCTCTTTGAGGTGGTCCGCCAGCGCCTTTCAGGAGGCGGTCGACGCCGATAGGACTTGGCCGGGGAGCCCTTTTCCCTTGTGCCCTCACAGAACTGTGCCATACTCGCCGCCCTTTATGGATTATCTCATAGGCTTCCTCCTTGTGCTGCAGGTGCTGATCTGCCTGCTGCTCATTCTCATTGTGCTCATGCAACGTCCTCGTCAGGAAGGGCTTGGCGCGGCATTCGGCAGCGGCACCATGGATCAGGCTTTCGGCGCGCACACCACCACGGTTCTGCAGAAAGGCACCACCTGGCTGGGCATTGGATTCTACGTGATCACGTTTGTCCTGGCGGTTCTCGTGGCTCACAAGGACGGCTCCAAGGCCAACGTTCCTTCTCTGATTGACGAAGCGGACAAGAAACCCGCCGCCACCGCCCCGGCTGAGCCTGCGCTTCCGACGACTCCTGACGCCGCTGCTCCGGCTCCTGCACCTGTTCCCGCTCCTGCGGCACCTACAGGTGAAACGCCGGTCCCGGCCCCTGCACCAGCACCGGCTCCCGCTCCTGAGGCTTCCGCACCTGCTCCGGCTCCGGCACCCGCCGCGGAGACAGCTCCTGCCCCCGCTCCCGCCGCTGAGCAGCCCAAGCTGGCTCCCGTGGACGCTGTTCCTGGCGCGGCCCCTACGCCGCCCCCGGTTCCTGCCACTCCGGCACCTGCTCCCGCTCCTGCGGGCAACTGATTCTGATTTGATTCGCGCTTTGCAGTGCACTGCGCTTTATCTTGGGGGATGCGAGACTTGTGCCGCATCCCCCTTTTTGTGCTCGTGACCGGTGCGCTTCTGACCTCGTGTGGTCGGGATGCGCAGCGGGCGGACTTGGTATTCATCAACAGCGCGGAGATCGAAACGCCGGATCCGGCCATGGCCACCGACCAGGTGAGCATGCGGATCAGCGAATCCCTCTTTGAAGGTCTGTGCCGCAACAATGCTGACGGCAAGGCGGAACCGGCCGTGGCGGAGCGCTGGGATGTCTCCTCTGACCACAAGAAGTACACGTTCTACCTGCGACCAGACGCGGTGTGGAGCACGGGTGAGCCGGTGACGGCCCAGGACTTTGTGTTCTCTTGGGAGCGGGCTCTCCGGCCCTCCACGGCATCGGATTATGCTCCCCAGCTCTACCCGCTGGTGAATGCCAAAGCCTACAACGAGGGGACCTTGAAGGACTTCACTCAGGTGGGGGTGAAGGCGCTGGATGCCAGAACGCTGGAGTGCGTGCTGGAAAATCCCGTCCCGTACTGGATCGATCTGTGTGCTTTCCTGACCCTGTCCCCCGTCCACCGGGCCACCGTGGAAAAGCACGGGAGCAGCTGGATCAAGGCGGACCGGCTTGTTGGGAATGGTCCCTATCTCTTTGAGCGGTGGCTCATCGATGACCATATCCGGCTCCGGCGCAGCCCTACCTACTGGGACCGCAAGAACGTGGCCATGGAGACGGTGGATGTGATCCCGATCACCGAGGCGAACACCGCGCTGAATTACTTCCTCACCGGGCAGGCAGACTTGATGATGGACAAGGGCATGGTGCCTCCCTCGCTGGTGCCCAAGCTCAAGGAGCAGGAGTATTTCAAGACTGGTGATTTCCTCGGAACCTGGTTCATCCGTGCCAACGCCACGAAGGCACCCTTTACCGATGCCCGGGTGCGGCTGGCATTCTCCTATGCGGTGGATCGCAAACGGATTGTGGAGAAGATCACCCAGCTGGGGGAGCGGGCCGCCTATTCCCTGACGCCTCCGGGAGCGGGGCAGGATTATCAACCGCCACCTGGGGTGACTTTCAATCCCCAGCGAGCCCAGGAGTTGCTGGCTGAAGCGGGGTTCCCCGGGGGGCGTGGCTTCCCGCGTGTGGAGTACCTGCACCTGCCGCTGCCCATTGAGCGGAACATCGCGGTGGAACTGCAGGCCATGTGGCGGGAAGTGCTGGGGGTTGAGGTCGGGCTGGAAAAGAAGGAACAGAAGGTCTGGCTCGCCACCATGCGGGAACTCAGCTACGACCTCTGCCGTTCCAGTTGGGTGGGGGACTACAATGATCCCAACACCTTCCTGGAGATGTTTACGACGGGGAACGGGAACAATCGCACTGGCTGGGCCAGCGCGGACTACGACAAACTCATCGCGGCCGCTGCTGCCGAAGGGGATGTGGTCAAGCGGCACCAGATCATGATGGAGGCGGAGAAGATCCTCATCGCGGAAGCGGCTCCCATCTTCCCCGTTTACCACTACGTGGGGGTGCAGTTTCGGAGACCCGAGCTGGGGGGCGTTCAGGCCAACTTGATCGACAACCACCCCTTCCGGGCCATGTACTGGAAGAAGAGATAGGGCGGGGCGCAAATCTCTCACGCTGAGCGGAAAAAGAGGGGGGCATGCAGCCGGGACTGCGCTGGCTTGCGAAGGTGTGGGGGTGGCGCGCTGGCTGCGCCCGCCATTCTCATCTGATCGTCACCCTTCACCCCCTGAGGACATGACCCAGACCACCCAAGCGCTCAAGTTCCTGTTCGTCGGCCCGTTCCTGATGGCTTTCCTGGCCCTCGTCAACAAGATGAGTTTCAACGGCACCTGGTGGTGTCAGTGGCCCATCTCGTTTCTTGCCCTGTGCTGGTTCGTCAGTCTCTACTATGTTCTCCGTGCCGTGGCCATTGCCGGCGGCATCGCGGCGCTTGTTTCTTATCTGAAGCGACGTTGAGGAAGGCGGCGGCCTTAGGTCGAGGGTTTGGCGTCGGTCGATGGCTGCCGCTTCGCCCGCTCAGATTCGATCCACGCCTGGTCTTCACTGCTCAGACGGTTGGTGAACGTGGTGAACTTCGTGCCCCACTCGGTCGTGAGGTTCAGCATGTTGGCGTCGGCTTTATCGAGCTTGGCATACACGACCACCCCCTGCTTGTCTGTCCAGGCCCGGTAGCCGGAGGGGAGCAGGCGCTTGCGCCGGGCTTCGATGGCCTTCTGGCTGGAAGCTACGCTTTCGCGCAGCTTGAGCATGTAGCCCACCTCGTTTTCGTGCTTGTAGCCGCTCAGGCGCAGCACTTCCACGCCATCTGGCAGTGTGACCAGCACGGTGGGGTAGCCACGGACTTTCAGCCGGTCCTTGAAGGCCTGGTAGAAGTCGCTGTCCGCCGTGGCCTTGTCGGAGAAGTCCATGTACAGCGGCACATAGTTCTCCTCGGTGAGCTTTTTGAACTCCGGTTGGAGTACCAGCGTGTTTTCAATGGACTGGCCAGGCGGGCTGTTGCGGTTGTTGACCAGGATGAGGAGCGGTTTGCCCGCACGACGGGCCTGCTCGGTGGCGTCCATCGCGCTGCGGATCCACTGGATCCGGCTGGTGGACTGGGTGCTGTTTGCGGTGACGCTGGAGAAGTCAAACAGACCACCGCCTTCCGCCGAGGCGGGAGAGCCGCCATCGCCAGGGGGCATGCCCGGGGCGGCTGAGCCTGGGGCCATCGGGCCGGTGGAGACGGAACCGGTCAGCTTGGGATCGGCCATGAGGCCCCAACCCCGTGAAGTGGGCAGGTCGGGCTTGGTCTTGTCGCCGTCAGCGTGCCGGTTGAACGGCAGGATCGTGCAGGAGGACAGCAGAAGCACCGCCGCAGGGAGGGTGACCGTCTGGAGAGGCTTGAGGACAGCGGGGCAAGTCATTCGCATGAGGGGCAAATCACATGAGAAGCGCTGGCGGTTTCTCTCCCACCAGCATTCGGGCTATCGGGAACCCGCCTGGCCAGCCATCATGCCTGGGGTGAAGCCGTGCCACATGCCCCCCACCGGAGTGCCCAGCGGGTTGTTGTAGTTCATGCCGAAACCGCTGCCCACCTGGCCGTAGGGCCGGTAGAAGCTTTCTGAACCTGCCGAGCTGGGAACGGACACTTCCTGAGGCCGGTCGCCTGTGGGAATGCCCAGGGCTCGCTTCTGGCTGTCAGCCAGTTCGTGGCGGGCCCAGGCCAATTCATTGGCGCGCTGGCCCACGCTGCTCTGCACGTAAGTCACTCGCTGGTCATACTGCTCCTGAGTGAGCCGGCCTGCGGCCTTTTCCTTGTCCAGCACCGCAATCTGCTCCTGGGCCATGACTTCCGCCCGCTTGTAGAAGCGGTCCATGTCCGCCGCGTTGGGCTTCGTGTTGTACGGCATCCCCCCACAGGAGGCCAGCAGGCTCATCAACGCAGTGGCCAGGAGAAAGGGCGGGATCTGAAATTTCATCAAGCAACGAATGTTACGGAGTCTCTGCGGGGATTTCAATGAAAAGCACGATGCCGCACGACAGGCGGGAATGAGGACCCACCCTGAGACAGCGCGGTGGCGATCCGGCTCAATCTGCGGCTGGCCTGAGGTTTTCGTCGGGTTTTGGTGATGTGAGCAATAATCCTCTTTCCCGGCAGGGCAATCTCCCTTCATTGTGGGAATCATGACGCCTCCATATTCAGACGTGGGTTTGCGGCTTTCCGGCTCCAGCGGCATCCAGGAGCTGATGGATGACCTGGGCATCTCGCTGACCACACACCCCGACATGCGCATGCTCGGCGGCGGGCAGCCTGCAGCCATTCCCGCTGTACAGGCTCTCTGGCGTGAGCGCATGGAGGAGATGGTGGCAGATGGCACTGCCCTGGACCGCATGCTGCTGAACTACGATCCTCCCACGGGGAGCCCGCAGTTTCGGGAAGCCTTTGCGGGATTCCTGAAGCGGGAGTGTGGCTGGCAGGTGACGCACGAAAACATCGCCGTGCTGCCCAGCAGCCAGACGGCGTTTTTCCTGCTCTTCAATCTCCTGGCCGGGGATTCCGGCGGCACGAAGCGGCGCATCCTCTATCCTCTGGTGCCGGAGTACATCGGCTATGCCAACCAGGGGCTCTCCGACGGGATGCTGACGGCCTGCCGTTCCCGGCTGGAGGAGCATGGGGCCCATGAGTTCAAGTACCGGGTGGATTTCGACCGGCTCAAGATCACCCCGGACATCGCTGCCATCTGCATCTCATGTCCGACGAACCCCACAGGCAACGTCCTGACGCCGGATGAGTTTGACCGGCTCAAAGGGCTGGCGCGCGAGCATGGCATCCCGCTGATCGTGGACAATGCCTATGGGCATCCCTTTCCAGACGTGCTCTACACCGGCTTCGCGCCCCAGTGGGAGGAGGGCATGATCTTCTCCATCAGCATGTCCAAGGTGGGGCTTCCAGGGGTGCGCACCGCCATGGTGGTGGCCTCGAAGGAGATTGTGCGCGCCCTGGGCAACATGAATGCCATTGTCTCCCTGGCGAACGGCAACACCGGGCAGGCGCTCATGACGCCGCTGCTGAAGGACAACACCCTGCCCCGCGTCAGCAAGGAGCACATCCGGCCGTTCTACCGTCAGCGCTCGGACTTTGCCGTGGAAGTCTTGCAGGCCTCGATAGCGGACAAGGTACCTTGGGCGCTGCATGCCCGGGAGGGTGCATTCTTCCTCTGGCTCTGGTTCAAGGATCTGCCCATTCCCGCCGCAGAATTGTATCAGCGGTTGAAGGCCCGCAAGGTGCTCGTGATCCCCGGTCACTACTTCTTCTTCGGCCTGGATGAGCCCTGGGAGCATGCGCACCAGTGTTTGCGGCTGACCTTTTCTCAACCGCAGTCTGTGGTGCAGGAGGGGCTTGAGATCCTCGCGGATGAGGTGAATGGACTGCATTGAAGCAGTACGCAGGGGCCAGTGCGTCAGTGGGCAGTGCGTCAGTGGTCAAGGTGTTGGAAGCGGAAGGGCTGGGGTGGACGGCACTGGCTTGCGGGAGGGGATTGTCACTTTCCTGTCTGACTGGAACCCTCTGTGAAACTCCGTGGCCTCTGTGGTTTGAAAACAGAGGGGAGCCACTGACGGTCGCAGTTCAAATTTGCTGCCTTCGTCCCTTCCACAAGTTGCACCAACCGACAGACGCGCCAAAGGTGCGCTTCTTCTCCGCACCGCATGAACCCTCCGCCCACTGAAGAGCTTCACGAACGATTGTACCGGGCTGGCGTGATCGCCGTCCTGATCCTGGATGATGTGGACGTGGCGGTGCCGGTGGCGAAGGCGTTGGTGGCGGGCGGGGTGGATGCCATGGAGCTGACCCTGCGCACGCCGGTGGCGCTGGAGTGTCTGCGGCGCATCCGCAAAGAGGTGCCGGAAATGACGGCGGGAGTGGGCACGATTCTGACCACTGGCCAGGTCAATGAAGTGGTGGAGGCGGGAGCGGCCTTTGGCGTGGCACCGGGCATGAACCCCCGCACGGTGGCAGAGGCTGCCCGGCTGGGGCTCCCCTTTGCACCGGGAATCTGCACGCCCACGGATATCGAACTCGCGGTGGAGGCAGGCTGCAAGCTGCTGAAGTTCTTTCCTGCGGAGCCCTGTGGCGGCTTGAACTATTTGAAGAGCATTAGCGCTCCTTTTGCCCATCTGGGAGTGCGTTACATTCCGCTGGGCGGTGTGGCGCAGGATAATCTGGAAACGTGGCTGAATGAGCCGGTGATTCATGCGGTGGGGGGCTCCTGGCTGGCCCCCAAGGATTTGATTCAGGCAGGTGACTGGGCGGCCATCACGGCCAGGGCCGCCGCCGCCCGTGCCACCGTCAACAAGGTTCGAGGAGAATGGGAATGAGCAGTGGATCACGAGTCGTCGCATTTGGGGAGATCATGGGCCGCCTCGCCGCCCCGGGTCACCAGCGCTTTCAGCAGGCCATGCCGGGCGGGTTGGAGGTCACCTTTGCCGGAGCAGAGGCGAATGTTGCCATGTCCATCGCCCATCTGGGCGGGCAGGCCTCGTTTGTCACCGCCCTGCCGGAGCACGCGGTGGCCGATGCCTGTGTGGCAAACCTCCGCGCGGTGGGGGTGGACACCCGCCACATTCTGCGGACGCCGCAGGGGAGGCTGGGACTTTATTTCCTTGAAACCGGTGTCAATCAGCGCCCGGGCAATGTGATCTATGATCGTGAGGGCTCCTCCGTCTCGATCACCCCGCCCAAGGACTATCCCTGGGATGAGATCTTCCACGGGGCGGGCTGGTTTCACATCTCCGGCATCACCCCGGCCATCTCCAAGAATGCGGCCGCAGTGGCCCTCCATGCGTTGCGCGAGGCCTCGTCCCGCGGACTGCGCATCTCCTGTGACCTGAACTTCCGTTCCAAGCTGTGGACCTGGAAGGCGGGTCTGCGTCCCCATGAACTGGCAACTCTTGCCATGAGGGAACTGCTCCCCTATGTGCATGTCCTCATCGGAGGACGCGAAGATGCCGCCGCGATGATGGGCATCCATGCTTCTCCGGGCAGCACCGATCCTGTGCTGGATGTGTCCCGCCAGATCAAGGCGCTGTATCCCCAGGTCACGCATGTGGCCATGACGCTGCGCAAGAGTCTCTCCGCCAACCATCACAACTGGGGCGGCATGCTGTATGATTCCGCTCTGGACGAGGTGTTCCTCGCCCCGTTGAACGGCGACCGCTATCAGCCTTATGCGATCACAGACATTGTGGATCGATTGGGCGGTGGCGATGCCTTCGCTGCGGGCCTCATCCATGCGCTGAACTCCCCAGATCTGGCGGAGCCGCAGACTGCACTGGGCTTTGCCGTGGCAGCCTCCTGCCTGGCCCATTCCATCCCCGGTGACTTCAACTTCACCACCCGCGATGAGGTGGAGGCTCTTATGGCTGGGAACGTGTCTGGCCGGGTGAACCGATAGGGTGGCAATGATGAATTAGAAATTGGGAATTCTGAATTGAGGAGCAGGCGGGGAGGTTGATCGGATGGAATAAATGAGATCGGGGTGCGTTTAGCAGGAGTTGATCCTTCCTGCTGCCATGCGCCTGCTGCCTTCCCCTTTGCTCGTTGCCGCCCTCGTTTGGGGTGCTTCCTCGATCCTTCCCGCTGCGGAGCTACCGCAGGCCAATATCATTGCGTCCCCAGGGGCCGCCTATTCTGAGACGGCCAGAGTCTGGCAGGGCATCCCCGGGATCGACCGCACACCCAAGGGGCGGCTCTGGGCAGCCTGGTACAGCGGAGATGTCGGGGAGGGCAATCTGGGCAACTACGCCCTGGTGGCCAGCAGCGGCAATGACGGCAAGTCCTGGTCGAAACCCGTGGTGGTGATCGAGGGCCCCAAGGGCACGGCCGTGGTGGATCCCCTCCCGTGGGTGGATCCGCTGGGACGTCTGTGGATCTTCTACAAGCAGGTGACGCCGAGGACGGCAGGCCAGCCTGAATCTGGATTTGCGGGCACCTTTGCCATCCGTGCGGATGATCCGGAAAAAGCCGAGCCCCAGTGGACGGCTCCCCAGTTGATCGGCGAGGGCGGGACCCTGTTTGGGAAGCCGCTGGTGCTGCCGGACGGCCGCTGGCTGGCCCCGTTCTTTGTGAGTGCACGCTCCGCCTGGAAGGATCAGATGGCGGGCAAGGAGACAGGTACAATTGTCTCGTCGGATGCCGGGGCCACCTGGGCCTGGCAGGGCGGCACCTCTATCGCTCCGGACCTACGCAACTTCAGTGAGGCCACGCTGGCCCCGCGCAAGGACGGATCGATCCTCATGGCGATCCGGACCCAGAAGGGGCTCTATGAAAGTACATCTTCGGATGCGGGCAAGACCTGGAGTGAAGCGGTGCCCATGGCGGGATTTTCACCGGGTCCGGCCACTCGGGCCTGCCTGCTGCGGCTCAAGTCCGGTGCCTTCCTGCTGGTGTATCACGAACCTGAGGCCACGACCTCCGGGAAGTATCCGCGGGCGAAGCTGACGGCCTGGCTGTCGGATGACGAGGGCCGCACCTGGCCTCACAAACTGCTGCTGGATGAACGGGCCCGGGTGTCGTACCCCGATGCGGCCCAGGCACCTGACGGTCGCATCTTTATTACCTATGACCTGGGCCGCTACGAGGCTGCGGACAAGGCCATTTTGCTCTCGGTGATCAAGGAGGAGGACGTTCGGGCGGGCAAGCTCGTGAGCGCAGGATCGATGACAAAAAAGGTGATCAACCAGGCCTTCGCCTACGGGAATCACGGCGAGTTGCGTGATGAGGCCAAGGTGGCGGAGTCGATGCCGGAGAAGGAGGCTTTTGACCTCTACCTGCTGATCGGCCAGTCCAACATGGCCGGGCGGGGACTGCTGCCGCTGGAAGACCGGCTCTCCCGGGAGCGGGTGCTGAAGTTCTCCGCCCGCAACGTGTGGGCTCCGGGAGTGGAACCGCTGCATACGGACAAGCCCGCCATTGCCGGGGCTGGCTTGGGCATGAGCTTCGCCAGACAGATGGCGGAGGCGAAGCCCAAGGTGACGATTGGCCTCATCCCCTGTGCGGTGGGTGGCACGCCGCTGGATCGCTGGATCAAGGGCGGCGATCTCTACGCCCAGGCGCTGGTGCGCGCACGGGAGGCCATGAAGAGCGGCAACCTGAAGGGCATCCTGTGGCATCAGGGTGAGGCGGATTCCGGCTCGGAGGAAAAAGCCCGGAGCTATGCCCAACGTCTTGCGGGA
This sequence comes from Verrucomicrobium sp. BvORR034, assembly GCF_000739635.1. Lineage (GTDB taxonomy): Bacteria > Verrucomicrobiota > Verrucomicrobiia > Verrucomicrobiales > Verrucomicrobiaceae > Verrucomicrobium. The sequence goes on from NZ_BATQ01000027.1 coordinate 10,544, forward strand.
ATGGTCAAGGACCTGCGAGCAGATCTGGGGGCGGGGGAGGTGCCGTTTGTGGCCGGAGAACTGGGCGAGTTCCTGGAAAGAACCAACAAGGAAGGCGAGCCCAGTTTCTGGCCGGTGGTGAATGATCAACTGGCCACGCTGCCCGGGCTGGTGCCCAATGCCGCCGTCGTGGATTCGGCAGGACTGAAGCACAAGGGCGACGTGGTGCACTTCGACACGCCTTCGTTGCGAGAGTTTGGCGTTCGTTATACGACGGCGATGAAGGGGTTGCAGGAAGCGCAACGCTGAGCGAGTGGGCTGGCAGCATGAAGTTTACCGGGGCACAGTTGCAGGCGTTCGTGGAGCCCTATGGGCTTCACGTCGATGGTCTGCAGCATCTGGGCAGCAGCCAGAATCACGTGTATCGGGCCCGGCATCCGTCGGGGGCTGATTACGTCGTGCGCATTTCCGCAGGAAGATTCCGGACCAGGGCGGAAGTCGCGGCTGAGCTGGCGTGGATCACCTTCCTGTCCGGACAAGGATTGCGGGTCTGCGCTCCCATCGCAACCCAGGAAGGGGAGCTGTGCACCCTCCACACCGTGGAGGGGCAGCCGTGCATTGTGACGTGCTTCCAACACGCTCCCGGGATACGTGTGGGCGCGGAGCATCTGAGCGTGGGTCTCTACAAGGGGCTTGGGAGATTGCTCGGCGAGTTGCATGCCGGGGCCGTGCGCTTTGGTGCGTCGGTGGCCCATTGGGAGCGTGGCCATTGGCATGAGTCCCGGCTGATCTGCCAGGATCTGGAGGCGATGGGGGGCCTGGCAACCGGGAGATTCCGCAGCAGTGTTGCGGAGCTGGTGAGGGATCTTCGTGGCTGGCCTGTTGACTCCTCAACCTACGGTCCCGTGCATGGTGACGTCAGTTTTGGCAACTGTCATGTGCATGAGGGGGAGCTGTGGCTCTTTGATTTTGACAACGCGGAGCACGGCTACTTTGTCCAGGACCTGGCCACGGTGCTTTATGACTCGGTGTACTGCAAAGTGCTGAACAAGTTTGCCGACCCGGGCCTGACCGACCGGATGTTGCCTTTGTGGCAGGCGGTGTGGGAGGGGTATCAGGAGACGGGGGTGGTGAAGGCGCTGGATGCGGAGCAGCTGCGGAAGTTCTTCCTGCTGCGTGAAGCCGTGATCTACATTCACTACCACCGGGTGCTTGATGTGAAGGCGGTGAGCGATTCGTTCAAGGCCGGGTTGGAGATCATGCGTGAGAACGTGGAACGGCAGGAGCACCAGGTGGAGTTTCCGGCCGTCTTCGGGGGAGACGCAAGACTTCAAGGCACAAGACGCAAGAGCTGAGACAGTGGTTGGAAGGGGGGCTTGTGCGATGCATTCGTGAGAATGCGTGGGTGCAAGTGGCCGGATGGGTGGCTTGGTCCTTTGTCGTGCCGGCGACGTCCTGACCGCGTTTTGACAAACGCAGCCACGAGCTGCTATTGCGGCGGAGTGGGACGGGGAGAGAAGCTTGTGGATGCATTCGTGAGAATGCGTGGGTGCAAGTGGCCGGATGGGTGGCTTGGTCCTTTGTCGTGGGGGCGACGTCCTGACCGCGTTTTGACAAACGCAGCCACGAGCTGCTATTGCGGCGGAGTGGGAAGGGGAGGGAAGCTT
>NZ_BATQ01000026.1 GCF_000739635.1 Verrucomicrobium sp. BvORR034
GAATGGCGTTGGTGCCCTGGCCGATGTCATCGGGGGTCAGGGCGGGGCCACCCTCCCGCTGCTTCTTGATGGGCGGTGATGGCGTCGAAGGCATTCATCATGCGGGGCTGCTCTGTGCGGGCCGTGAACTGGCGGATGACGGCGGCGTCAAACCCGCCGGAGTCGGTGAAGGCGAGTCCCGTGGGCATGATGGCATTGTTGAAGCCGTGGGCGATGCTCAGGGCCTTGCCGCCACTCGTTTGTTCAAAGGCCCAGCCCGTCATGGCCGCGATGATGCCGCCGCCGCCCTTGATGTATTCCAGCGCTGCCTGGCCTTCAGCGGGGTCGGTGATGCCCTGCGCATTGAGGATGACCACGTCGTAGTCGTTCAGGGATTTTTTCTCAAGAGGGCCCTCCATCTTCTCTGCACGGAACCCCTTCTTGTCGAGGTAGGCGATGAGGTTGGTTCCCTTAACCCCGATGCGGGGCTTCTCCTTGTTGCCCACCCAGCGCACGGCATTGAGCAGCAGTGTGCCCATCCCGCCGTCACCGGCATCCTCGGCACTCAGGTAGCTGTTGTGGCCAAAGATCATGAGGCGTCCCTTGCCGTAGCCGGCGGCCGCGGCGAGGGCGAGTTCCGGTTTGCCGGACTCGGCGGCGGAGATCACGGGGAAGGCCAGATTGCCCCAGATGGCCACCGGCCCGGGAGCTCCGAGCCTGGGGATCGAGGAAACGCCTGAAAGAATCTTGGCGCGTTCCGCGTTTTGCCATTCACCGGGTGTTGCTGCGGGCGCCGGAGTGGAGCCGGGCGCAGCAGGCCGGGTGGGAAGGGAAGTCTGGGCGGAACCCGCGCCCTGGGACAGGGCCAGCAGGACAGCAAGGGTGAGGGGCAGTGGTTTCATGGCGGTGGGTGGATGGAAGTGGAGACGATGAGGGCAGGGGGCAAACTTGGGCGTGGACAGGGAGCACCGCTTTTCCCTCCTTCCGGGAAAAGCAGTGTGAGCAACGGTCTTGGGCTGGCCTCAGGCTGGGCGGGCAGGCAGGATCACTTCCCGCAGCACGGTGCCATCGAGGCGGGACATGATGACGGTGAGTTGTTGCTTGCTGGCGTGGCCTCGGATGAGGGTGGCGCGCTCCGGCTTGGGGCCGCCGCCCACCAGCTGGGCATAGGGCACACTGGCATCGGCAGGCAGCCAGTGATGTTCATGCGTATGACCGGAGATCACCAGCTGCACGCCGGCCTTCACCAGCAGGTCGTGCCACTTCGCGCGGCCATCGGCGCAGAACGACCCGCCCTCGCGCTCGTCCTTCCAGCGCAGGGGGATGTGGCAGAAAAGAATCTTGCAAGGGGCGGACTTGAAGTGCGGCTTCTCGATCTCCTGCGCCAGCCATTCGGCCTGCAGGGTGCGGAAAGCGGCAAAGTCATTGAGCCCGGCATAGACAGGGTGATCGTCCGGTTTGTCCTCGCCAGTGTCCAGCACCAGGGCCGCCAGCGGTCCCTGACGGAACGAGTAATACCACTGTGTTCCCTCCACCTGGGTAAAGCGGGGCAGATGGCGCGCGGCCGGGCCCCGTACGTCGTGATTGCCACGCACAAAGAAATAGGGAACTCCGGTGGCAAAGGCGACGCCCTTCGGGCTGAGGAACTGCTCGACCATCTTCTCCTCCTTGTAGATGTCATTGGTGACATCTCCGTTCCAGAGGAGGAAATCGCCGGGCTTCTCCTGGTGGAGGGCGTGCAGCTTTTGCAAGGTCTCCGCCTGCTCGTGCGTGTCGTTCCAGACGGTAAAGGTAGTTTCCTCGGCCGAAGCGTTCAGCGTCCGGAAGGTATGGACCCCGCTGTACACCGTCGGGCCGCGCTCGATCTTGTACGCGGAGCGGAAGTTCACCGGACTGGCAGCGACACGGTAATGGTAGGTGGTCCCCGGCTTCAGTCCCTGCAGCCGGATCTTGAAGGTGCGCTCATCATACGGCATGAGGCCACCGTCTGCACCGCCGGCCTTCTGACCCAGTGCTGCGGTTTCGCCGTATTCGATCCATCCCGAGCCGAACCCATTGGTCGCCCAGAGGATGCTGACGGCGTCGTCTGCGGGATGAGCCAGCACGGGCGCGCTGGAAAATCCAAACGGAGCTGGGGCTTCCGCAGGAGGATTGTTGACGGCAGGTGCCTCTGCTGCGGCAACAACGCCGCCCACTGGGAACAACGTGCTGCAAGTGAGAAAGCGGCGTCTCTTCATCTCCCGCTGATGGCCATGGGTTTGGGGGTGTGACGCAGATTAGCGATAAATCACTACCAGAAACACAAGGGCCTCACCTTTGCCCGCGTTCAAAATTGCATGAGGCACGTCCGCCCGATAGGTGGTGGAGTCGCCATGGTGCAGGGTGTCTGTGTCTTCATTGGACTCCACCTTCACCAGCCCTTTCACCACGGTGAGAAACTCGCGCGTGCCTTCGAAGTGCGGAGCGCTCCTCAAAGCGCCTCCGGGTTGTAACTCCACCTCGTAGAATTCCACATCCTTCTCCAGGTTGAGCGGACTAAGGGTGCGGATGCGGCAATGGTCATCTGACCGGTAGTGGAAGGCGCGATCGTGATGCCGGATGACGGTGATGGAGGAGGTGACGCCGGGAGTCTCGATGAGCTCGCTCAAACTCATGCCAAAGGCCTGCGCGATGCGCAGCGTCACGGCCAGCGTGGGGTTGGCCTGTTCCCGCTCGATCTCGCTCAACATGGAGCGGCTCACCCCGCTGGCACCCGCCAGGGCTTCCAGGGACCAGTTGCGATCAGAACGGAGCTGCTTCACCCGGGCGCCGAGATGGCGGCTGATGGCTTCTGCGGGGACATCTTTGACTCGGGCGGCAGCTTTTCTCGGCATAATCTTCTACAATAAACCGGAATTTAGTCTTGCATACCGGAAAAAGCCATTCCAAAATATTGGCGGAGTTGTCCGGCATATCGGATATGTCGTCCCACCTGCTCCTCTTCAAACATTCTAGATTACCAGCACATCTCGCCATGCCTTCCATGAAAGCCCTTGTGAAAGCGAAGTCGGAACCCGGACTCTGGCTGGAGGACGTGCCGGTGCCCACTGTGGGCATCAACGACGTGCTCATCCGCGTGCACAAGACGGGGATCTGCGGCACAGACCTGCACATCTACAAGTGGGATGACTGGGCGCGCCGTACCATCCCGGTGCCGATGGTGGTGGGGCATGAGTTCGTCGGCGAGGTCGTGAGGGTGGGGGACAACGTGAGCGACTTCCATCCTGGGGAGATCGTCAGTGCGGAAGGGCATGTGGTCTGCGGCCGCTGTCGCAACTGTCTGGCCGGTCGCCGCCACCTGTGTGCCGATACCAAGGGCATCGGTGTGAACCGTCCGGGCGCTTTCGCTGAATACATCAGCGTGCCCATGACGAATGTCTGGCACCATCGCGAAGGCGTGGATGAGGAGGTCGCCTCCATCTTCGACCCCTTTGGCAATGCGGTGCACACCGCTCTATCTTTTGAAGTTCTCGGTGAAGATGTGCTTATCACCGGGGCAGGGCCCATCGGCATCATGGCGGTGGCCATTGTGAAGCACGCGGGTGCCCGGCACGTGGTCATCACGGATGTGAATGACTACCGTCTTGACCTCGCCCGGCAGATGGGGGCCACGGTGGCGCTCAATGTCACGCGGGGAAACCTCAAGGACGTGCAGAAGCAACTCGGCATGAAGGAGGGGTTCGATGTCGGCCTGGAGATGTCCGGCAATCCGTCGGCGTTCCGCAGCATGATCGACAACATGTGCCATGGCGGCAAGATCGCCATGCTGGGCATCCCTTCGGAGGAGATCGCCATTGACTGGAACAAGGTGGTGTTCAACATGCTCACCATCAAGGGCATCTATGGTCGCGAGATGTACGAGACCTGGTATCAGATGAGCGTAATGCTGGAGAGCGGCCTCAATATCAAGCCAGTCATCACGCACCGGTTCCACTACACGGAATTTCAGAAGGGTTTCGAAGCCATGATCTCCGGACTGAGCGGCAAGGTCGTGCTCGACTGGAATTAACCTCTAGAACCAAGAGAATCTGCATGCCCTGGAAGACTTCATGGATCTCCGCGCTGGCCGCCGTATTGACGGTGGCTGCGCCGCTTCAAGCGTCGGCGCGGCCCAACATCATCGTCTTTCTGGCCGATGATCTGGGCTATGGCGAACTGGGGTGCTACGGGCAGAAAAAGATCAAGACACCGAATCTGGATCAACTGGCGGCGGACGGCATGCGGTTCACGGACTTCTATTCCGGCCACGCCGTCTGCGCCCCCTCCCGCTGTGTGATGCTCACTGGCAAACATACGGGACATTCTTTTGTGCGCGAAAACTCCGAAGGGCGTGCCGCCCAGGCGGAGGAGCGCAACCGGATCAAGGCGGCGGATGGTTATCTGCCGCAGATTGCCCTGCCTGCCTCAGAGACCACCTACGCGAGTGCCTTGCAGAAGTCCGGCTATCGCACGGCGTGTGTGGGGAAATGGGGCCTGGGGCATCCCAGCAATGAGGGCTCGCCCAACAAACATGGGTTTGACCTCTTCTATGGCTACATCTCCCAGTGGCAGGCCCACTACTACTACCCCACTTACCTTTGGCGGAATGACGTCAAAGAGCCTCTGGAAGGCAACGATGGCAAGGTGGGGCGTCAGCATGCTGCCGACCTGATGGAGCATGAGGCACTGAGGTTCCTGGAAACTCGGGCAGACAAGCCGTTCTTCCTTTACTACGCCACCCCGGTGCCTCACGTGTCCTTGCAGGTGCCACCGGATGAACCCTCGCTGGCGGAGTACAAGCAGGCCTTCGCCGGCCAGGATCCGCCGTATGATGGCAAGAAGAGCTACCTGCCCACGGAGGACCCGCGCGCCATCTATGCCGCCATGGTGACCCGTATGGACCGGACTCTGGGCAAGTTCCGCGAACTGCTCAAGCGCACGGGTCAGGACCAGAATACGCTGATCATCTTCACCTCAGACAACGGGGCCACGTTCAATGGCGGCTACGACCGCGAGTTCTTTGGCGGCAACCTGCCTTTGCGCGGCATGAAGACGCAGCTCTGGGACGGTGGCATTCGCACTCCGTTCATCGCGGCCTGGCCGGGATCCATCCAGCCGGGGCAGGTCTCCAAGTTTGTGGGGGCGTCCTGGGATCTGTTTCCCACCTTTGCAGAGATCGTCGGTTTTCCTGTGCCCGCGGGTTTGGATGGAGTGTCGATCCTGCCCACCCTGAAGGGCGATGTCGCGGCGCAGAAACAGCATGATCACCTCTATTGGGAAACGGTCGCGGGTGGTCATCAAGCCGTGCGCATGGGCCCGTGGAAAGGCATTCGCCTTGGCGTGATCAAGAACCCTTCGGCTCCGGTGCAGCTCTTCAATCTCGAGACGGATATCTCAGAGACCACCGACGTCGCGGCACAACATCCCGACATCGCCAGGAAGATGGCCGCGATTATGACGGCCGGTCGCGTGCCCAGCGCGGAGTTTCCCATGGGCGAACTCGACCGGCCTGGCCTCAGGCCCTGATCTCAATCTTATCCATTGCCCCTCTTCCCTTTTCCCTCTTTCAGTTATGAGTGCTTACGATACTTTTCAATCCCACCTCAACACGCAGCTGGAGTCGATCCGCTCCGCCGGTACCTACAAGAAAGAACGCGTGCTGACCACGCCGCAGGGCACGCTGGTGCGAGCCAACGGCGGCGAGGCGGTGCTCAACATGTGCGCCAACAACTACCTGGGGCTGGCCCAGCATCCCGCGGTGCGCCGTGCCGCCCACGAGTCGCTGGAGCAGTGGGGCTTTGGCCTCGCCAGCGTGCGGTTCATCTGCGGCACCCAGCATCCGCACAAGCAGCTGGAGGAGAGCCTGAGTGATTTCCTCGGTACAGACGACACCATCCTCTATTCCTCCTGCTTTGATGCCAACGGCGGACTGTTTGAGACGCTGCTTGGCCCGGAGGATGCCATCATCAGCGATGAGCTGAATCATGCGTCCATCATCGATGGCGTCCGTCTGTGCAAGGCCAAGCGGTTCCGATACAAGAACTGCGACATGGCGGATCTGGAAGCACAACTCCAGGCGGCGGATGCTGCCGGAGCCCGCTACAAACTCATCGCTACCGACGGCGTGTTTTCCATGGACGGCTTCATCGCGCCGCTCAAGGAGATCTGCGATCTGGCGGACAAGTATCAGGCGCTGGTCATGGTGGATGATTCCCATGCGGTCGGCTTCATGGGCGCGCATGGCCGCGGCACGCATGAGCATTGTGGAGTGATGGGGCGTGTGGACATCATCACCGGCACCCTGGGCAAGGCTCTGGGCGGAGCCAGCGGTGGCTACACGAGCGGTCGCAAGGAGATCATCGAGCTGCTGAGGCAGCGGTCACGGCCGTACTTGTTCTCCAACACCCTGGCCCCTTCGATCACCGGGGCCACGCTGGAGGTGTTGAATCTGCTCAAGCAATCCACCAAGCTCCGGGATCAACTGGAGGCCAACACGCGCTTCTTCCGTGAGGAAATGACGGAGGCGGGCTTCAACATCCTGCCCGGGGTGCATCCCATCGTGCCCATCATGCTGGGAGATGCCGCCCTGGCGTCCCGCTTTGCCGATCTGATGTTGCAGAAGGGCGTCTATGTCATCGGCTTCAGCTTCCCGGTTGTGCCCCAGGGGAAGGCCCGCATCCGCACCCAGATCAGTGCCGCCCACTCCCGGGCGGATCTGGAGTTCGCCGTCCGTGGGTTTGTGGCGGCGAAAAAAGAACTGGGGCTCTGACTCCCAGCCTGTACATTCCTTTAACCTGACCTCTCCATGACCCGTCTTCTTGCCATTGTCTCCGTGTTCGTCGTTCTCGGGCTCTGTGCTGCACCTGCAGCGGAGTCTGAGAAATCTGCCGCCCCCAAGATCAACGCTGCCTGTTCCATTCATCTGGGCTGGCAGGCTCCGGCTTCAGAATGGTTCTATCTGGAAGCACGGGTGGAGAAATCCACTCCCGGGAGTTATTTCATGGTCTGCGGCTGGAACACGGGCTACTTCGGCGTGCAGGAGCTGGGAGGGGGCAAGAAGGTCGCCATCTTCTCCGTCTGGGATCCCACCAAGGGTGACATTCCGTCAAACGTGAAGCTGGAAGACCGGGTGGAAGTGCTTCACGAAGGCAAGGACGTGAAGGTGTCCCGCTTTGGTGGAGAAGGCACGGGTGGCAAAAGCATGACCGAGTTCCCCTGGAAGCTGGGCGAAAAGATCCGGTGCATCGTGCAGGCCAGGGTGGAAGGGGAAAAGACCGCCTATTCCGGCTGGCTCTGGCAACCCAAGTCGAATGAGTGGAAGCACCTGGTCACCTTCCGCGTGCGGACGGGTGGCAAGCCGCTCTCAGGCCTGTATTCCTTCGTGGAAGACTTTCGACGGGATGGCAAAAGCGTGGGCGAAGAGCGTCGTGCCGTCTTTGGCAACGGCTGGGTGAAGACGGTGGACAACGGGATGGTGCCGCTGGCGCAAGCGCGCTTCACGGCGTCCAAGGCTCCCACCGAAGCCAGAGACATCATCGATGCCGGTCAGGCGGAAGGTGGTTTGTATCTCGCTAATGGTGGAAAGGTCTCTCCGAGTGTGCCGGTGGGCACCGTGCTCAGCGTGATTTCGGCTCCAACAACGGTGCCAAATGATTTGCCTGCAGAGTTGTCCAAGCCTTAGTGGAGGAAATGTCGTTCTGGTTTGAGCACTTCGCCGTGGCCGTCTGCGCCATCTCCGGGGTGCTGGCGGCCACGGACCGGAAGGTGGATCTCTTTGGCGTGCTGGTGCTGGCCATTGTCACTGCCGTGGGCGGAGGGACCATCCGGGATCTCTGTCTGGGGGTGCGCCCCGTGTTTTGGGTGCAGGATCCGTCGCACATCGTGACCGCCACCCTGACCGCATTGGTCACCTTTGTAGTCGCCCGGTACTGGACGTTGCCGCACAAGGCGCTGCTGATCGCCGATGCCTTCGGGCTGGCGCTCTTCACCATCGTCGGGGTGGAGAAATCGCTGCTGTACCAGTCTTCGGGTCTTATCGCGATTTTGCTGGGAGTTGTTACCGGAGTGGCGGGCGGCATGTTGCGGGATGTGCTGCGGCGTGAGGTGCCGCTGGTCTTCAAGGCGGAGATCTACTTTTATGCCACGGCCGCTTCTGCCGGGGCCCTGATCTATGTGCTCCTGGCTCGTTTTGCCCCGGCCTTCACCGGTGGCAGGGAAATCTCCATGCTGGTCATCCTGGTGCTCCGTCTAGCCGCCATTGGGCGGAAGTGGCAGTTGCCTGAGTTTAGGGTTAGAGGTTAAGAGTTAGATGTTATGGGTTATGGGTTCGTTTGAGGATGTGGGGAGGAGTTGACTGTGTCTGCGGAGCCGGGTTAAGGTGATCATAGATTCCTCGAACTGAGCCGCTTAAAGGCGGAACTCCAACCCCGCTGCGGAAGTGGTGGCTGGATTGGTGCTCGCAATGGCTCTGCTGGAGGGTGTTATATGCTTGAACAGCGCGGCTAGAGTTCCCTGCATTTTTTGGGGTTCGCGGCGTGGTTGGAGTTCCGCCTTTAGGCGGGTCAGGGGACGTTGCGCCCATGACGTGCTTCATCGTGCCTGAATGACGCCGGGCCTTTGGCCCTCAGGTTGTTGGCAAAAGGGAGATCATCGGCCTCGCCAGCTTTTCCCTGACCGCCTCAAGGCGGAACTCCAACCCTGTTGTAGATTCTGGAAGGGGCCGGAGGCGCTCCTTACGTCTTGTAGCTCCTTCTCGGGTGTCAATGTGCCCCCTGATCCGCCGTCACAAGCGGGCCACTCGCGCAAAACCGGATCACGAAGTCCACTTGTCGTCAACGGGTGAATGTGTGAAAATGGAGCATCCCTTTCTCATTGATCGCATATTTCCCCTTGGGAAGCTTAACTTCGATGTTCCCTATTTTGCGCAGTTTGAAGTTCGCCTGGGACTACTTCGTCTGCGGCAGGCACAGGATTCCCAGTGTGTCCGCTCAATCGGATGCCGATTGGCGGGCAAAGCTCGATTGGCATGACGATCCCCTGGTTGGCCGCTACGTCCGAACGAAGATAGGCACATGGTGGGCAGACGCTCGACTGGAAAGCCTTGGATATGAGCTGAGACTGCTCGCTCCAGGATCGGAGCCGACAGCTGATCAGATGGCGAGATTCGAGACACTGATTGAGCGCATTCCGGAAATGGTTGCTGTCACCGACCTTGAGCCCATTCCGAAGGACGATGGATGGGGACACAAACCCCCGCCTTTTGATATTCGTACTGCGAGGATTAGCAGTATCGGGATGGAGGAGGACGGGGCCTTCTATCTGATATTCGACGTCGATGCTGACGGGGTCTATATGTTGTCTCCTGTATTCACAGTCTCATCTGATTACACGGTAACTTCAGCGGAATGGAGCGTTTAAGGGGAAGCTCGTTGCGACGGAGGTCTTGGGATTCCTCGAACTGAGCCGCATAAATGCGGTACTCCAACCCTGTTTGAGGACCATTCGAGACAGTGCGGAAGCGGAGAGGGTTGGAGTACCGATTTCAGTCGGCTCAGAGGGCAAGTCTTCCATGGTGCCGCGTCGCCCCACGCGCCGCCTGCCATTCACAGGTCGCACTCCTCGCAACACCGGGCCACGAAGACCACTTGTCATTCACGGGCCGAATGTGTGAAAATGGGACTGCCCGGCTCCCTTGGGCGCACCTTCCTCCTCGTCATCAGTGAACACCATCCCACCCGAGAAAGTTCAGCAGGCCCTCTCCATCGCCGGTGGCCTGCAATATCGTGCGGCTCAAGTGCAGACCGCCGCAGAAAGAAGGCAGCAGGCGGAGCTGGACCGGATGCTGCAGCATCCCAAGGATAAAGCGACGCTGGTGCAGCTTACCGACCAGGCCTTCCGCCCCCGCTCGGCGGATCGCGTGGCGGAGCAGTTCACCCACATTCTGGAGGTCCAGGGGGTGCCGCGATTTTTCAATCCCCTGGACCGTGCGCTCTTGAGGGGATTCAAGGCTTTCGGCAACTGGCTGCCCGGCGTGTCGGTGCCCATGGTGAAGGAGCATCTGCAGCATGAAACAGCCAATGTCATCCTTCCGGCGGAGCTGGAATTGCTGGGGGATCATCTGCAACGTCGTCGCGAGCAGGGGATCCGGATGAACGTGAACTTCCTGGGGGAAGCCATCCTCAGCGAGGCAGAGGCGGCACGGCGGATGGAGCAGTATCTGGAGGCCATGCGTTCTCCGGAGACTGAGGTGTTCTCGGTCAAGATCTCCACGCTCTACTCCCAGATGTCGCCGCTGGCGCGGGGGCACACGCTCGGGGTGCTCTGTGATCGCCTGGAGACGCTCTACCGGACTGCGCAGGAGAATGTCTTTCTCCGCCCGGACGGCATCCGGGTGCCCAAGTTCCTGTACCTCGACATGGAGGAGTACCGGGACCTCACCCTGACCTGCGAGGCCTTCATGCGCACGCTTGACCGGCCCGGTCTGGAGAAGGTGGCGGCGGGCATGGCGTTGCAGGCTTACATCCCCGACTCTGCCCAGTGGCAACGACGGATCAACGAATGGGCCCGCCGTCGGGTGGCGGCGGGTGGTGCGCCTGTGACGCTGCGGATTGTTAAAGGCGCGAACCTGGAGATGGAGCGGGTGGAAGCCTCCATCCGCGGCTGGCCCCAGGCTCCCTACAGGAGCAAGCTGGAGACGGACGCGAACTACAAGCGCATGTTGCACGAGGGCTTCCGTCCGGAGAACCTCGCGGCGGTGCGTCTCGGCATCGCTTCCCACAATCTCTTTGATGTCGCCTACGCCCTGGTGCTGGTGGGGGAGGAGCGGGCGCTGGACCGTGTGCAGTTTGAGATGCTGGAAGGCATGGCCACCCCGCAGCGCCGTGCGCTTCTGGAAAAGATCTCCAATCTGCTGCTGTACGCGCCGGCGTGTGGGAAGGAGCAGTTCGTCAGTGCCATTGGCTATCTGATCCGGCGGCTGGATGAAAACACGGGCGGGGAGAACTTCCTGCGGCACGCGTTTCACCTCGAACCCGGCAGCCCCGCGTGGAAGTTGCTCTCCGCCGGGTTCGTGGAGTCATTCTCCCTTCTGCCGGTGCTCCCAGATGCCCCTCGCCGCAACCAGGACCGGGCCCGGCCGGTGATTCCACGGGAGATGCGGGAGTTTGTCAACGAGCCCGACACGGACTGGAGCCTGCCGCAGAATGGCGAGTGGGCGGCGCGATTGTTGGAGGCGGCCCGGAAGGGCAAATACGTGGTGCCGTTTGCGCTGGCTGGACGCGAGATCAGCAGTGGCAGGAGGACCCGCTCTCTGGTGGATCCGTCGTGTCCGGACCAACCCTTGGGTCGGGTGAGTATTCCGGCCGCGGATGAGACCGACGATGCGGTGGATGCTGCAGTCAAAGATCGCGATGGCTGGCGCGCTCTGACTCCGGCGGCGCGCTCCGATTTCCTCAAGCGCGCGGCGCATGAGATTCGCAAGGCCCGTGGAGATCTGATGGCGGCTGCCCTGGCGAACACGGGCAAGGTCTTCACGGAGTCGGATCCCGAGGTGAGCGAGGCGGTGGACTTCGTGGAGTACTATGCGAGATCGGCACAGTATTTCTCTGAGCAGCTCGGACCCCATGTGGAGGCCCGGGGAAAGGGCGTGGTGGTCGTGGTCTCCCCCTGGAACTTCCCCATCGCGATCCCCTGTGGCGGAGTGGCCGCCGCTCTCGCGGCGGGGAATACGGTGATCCTCAAGCCCGCCTCGGATGCGGTCGTGCCTGCGTGGGAGCTCTGCCAGTGCTTCTGGCGGGCTGGGGTATCCCAGTGGACGTTGCAATTCCTGCCCTGTAGCGGGGCGGATGCGGCCCGGCTGGTGCAGCATCCCAAGGTGGACTCGGTTATTCTCACCGGTGGCACGGCCACGGCGCTGGCCATGCTGGACGCAAAACCCGCGATGCATCTGGTAGCGGAGACGGGAGGCAAAAACGCCACGATCGTCACCGCCATGGCGGATCGCGATCAGGCCATCAAGAATGTTTTGCACTCCGCCTTCAGCCACAGCGGACAAAAGTGCTCCGCCACCTCGCTGCTGCTTCTAGAGGCGGAGGTGTATGACGATCCGGAGTTCAAGCGGGGCTTGGAGGAGGCGGTCGTGAGTTTGCGGGTGGGTTCCGCCTGGGAACTCTCCACCAAGATGGGGCCGCTGATCCGTCCTCCTTCCGGTGAACTCCAAACCGCCCTGACGACGCTCGAGCCGGGGGAATCCTGGGCTCCTGCTCCCCAGTGCATCGAGGGCAATCCGCATCTGTGGACTCCCGGTGTGAAATGGGGCGTACAGCCGGGCACTGTCACTCATCTCACCGAGTTCTTCGGGCCAGTGCTGGGGGTGATGCGGTTTGAAAAACTGTCTGAGGCCATCGAGCTCGTGAATGCCACAGGCTACGGGCTGACCAGTGGTCTGGAGAGCCTGGATGACCGGGAGCAGGACGAGTGGCGGGAGGGGATCCAGGCGGGCAATCTCTATATCAACCGGACGACGGTCGGTGCTGTGGTATTGCGTCAGCCGTTTGGCGGCATGGGCAAGAGCGCCTTTGGTGCCGGGATCAAGGCGGGTGGCCCCAACTATGTTGCTCAGTTCATGGATTTTCGTGAGACGGTGCCCTCGCTGCCCGCCGCCCCGCGGCATGGGTCTGAGCTGGGACGTTTCCTGGAGGCGCTCCAGGGCTGGGATACGCTGAACCTCACGGAGAACAGCCGGCTGGTGGCCGCCTTCTCCAGCTACGAGCGGGCTTGGACGACGGAGTTTTCCCAAGAGCACGACGCCTTCCGCTTACTGGGACAGGACAATCTGCGTCGCTATCTCCCGGTGAAAAATCTACGCATCCGCGTGACGGCCGCGGATACACCTTTCGATCTATTTGCCCGCGTTGCGGCGGGGCGGGTGGCAGGTTGTGATCTCACCATAAGCGTGCCTCATGGAATCGAGTGGCGGCCCTTGAGCCGTCTGCGGGAGGCCACCGCTGGGTGGCAGCCTGGCATGGAATTTGTGGAGGAAAGTGATGCCGATTTGGTCCAGGTGATCCGGGGTCGTCAGACAGATCGCCTCCGGTATGCAAGGCCTCAGGATGTGCCTGTAACAGTGCGTCAGGCGGCAGTGCAGCAGCAGATCTTTGTAGCCGATGCCCCTGTGCTCATGGAGGGGCGGCTGGAGCTGCTTTGGTATGTCCGCGAGCAGAGCCTGAGCTACGATTACCATCGTTATGGTAATTTGGGCGGAAGGGTGGGAGAGGCGCGTGCGCTGCCGGATTGACCCAGAGTTCCTCAGCCTCAAGCGGGACGGACAGGGCCGGGGGGAGGGCTCCCAGTCCCTTTTTCCTTGCCAATCCCCATATCCTCGCTTCCTATCACAGCTTCCGAACATTGCCCTACATGGAAGACAACTCCAACCAAACGAAAGACGCTCCGGGTCTGGATCTCAAAGAAATCCGGCAAATCGTGGATTTGATGAGCAAGAACGACCTGTCCGTTTTCCATCTGGAACATGGCTCGTTCAAGATCAAGCTGCGTCGCGGCTCTGACATTGAGGCCGCCAAAGATCTCCTTTCCAAGATGCCCATTTCCGCCGGCGTAACCACCGTGGCGGCTCCCTATGCGACGGCACCCGCCGCCGCACCTGTTTCCGCTGCCCCTGCGGCAGCCCCCGCACCCGCTGCGGCTGCGGCTCCCGAGCCTGCTGGCCCGACGATCAACTCCCCGATGGTGGGCACCTTCTATCGCGCTCCTGGCCCGAATGAGAAGCTGTTCGTCAACGTGGGCGATACCGTGGATGAGAACACCGTGGTCTGCATCATCGAGGCGATGAAGGTCATGAACGAAATCAAGGCGGAAGCCCGTGGCACCATCGTCCGCATCCTGGTGGATGACACGAGACCGGTGCAGTACGGACAGCCCCTCTTCGAGCTCAAGTAAGCTCGCTTCAACCTTCGCCAGAACCTCCGTATTGCTCACGCTCTGGTGAGTCCGGGGGCAGGGACAGAATCAACGCAGCCAGACTGACGCCCCGCCCCTTCCTTTCTTTCCCAAACCGAAATGTTTCGAAAAGTTCTTGTCGCCAACCGTGGCGAAATCGCCCTGCGCGTCATCCGCGCCTGCAAAGAGCTGGATGTAAAAACGGTGGCGGTCTACTCCGAGGCGGATGTGGACTCCATGCACGTGCATCTCGCGGATGAGGCCATCTGCATCGGGCCCGGTCCCAGCTCTGAAAGTTACCTCAAGATTCCCCGCATCATCAGCGCGGCGGAGATTGCCAATGTGGACGCCATCCACCCCGGCTACGGCTTCCTCAGCGAGAAGGCCGAGTTCGCGGAAATCTGCCAGCGTTGCAAGATCAAGTTCATCGGGCCCTCGCCCGAGGTGATCAGCATGATGGGCGACAAAAACACCGCCCGTGCCACCGCCCGCCGCCTTGGAGTGCCGATCACTCCTGGTTCGGATGGTATCATCGAGACCGAGGAGCAGGCTTTTGAAATTGCCCGCCGCATTGGCTATCCCGTCATGATCAAGGCCTCCGCCGGTGGTGGTGGTCGTGGCATGCGCCCGGTGCTCAATGAGGCCACCCTCCGCTCCAGCTTCCAGCAGGCCAGCATGGAGGCGCTCAAGTGCTTCGGTGACGGCTCTGTGTACATGGAGAAGCTCGTGGAGCGCCCGCACCACATCGAGTTCCAGGTCGTGGCGGACAGCCATGGCAACGTCGTTCACCTGGGCGAGCGCGACTGCTCCATGCAGCGGCGCAACCAGAAGATCATTGAGGAGTGCCCCTCGCCAAAGATCTCTGACGAGATCCGCAAGGCCATGGGTGATGCCACGGTCAAGCTCTGCAAAGAGATTGGCTATGAGAACTGCGGCACCATCGAGTACCTCGTGGACAATGAAGGGAAGAATTTCTACTTCATGGAGATGAACACCCGCATTCAGGTGGAGCACCCCATCACCGAAGAGGTGTACGGTTGCGACCTGATCAAGGAGCAGATCCGCATCGCGGCTGGTCTGCCCATCTCCGAGCACGTGCTGAAGAACACGCCCCGTGCCCACTCCATCGAGTGCCGCATCAACGCCGAGGATCCGGACCGCAACTTCGCGCCCAGCCCTGGCAAGATCAATCACTGGTATGCTCCTGGTGGACGTGGCGTGCGCGTGGATACCCACGTGTACTCCGGCTACACGGTACCTCCGTATTACGACTCGATGATCGCCAAGCTCATCGTCACCGGTGCCACGCGTGACATCGCCATCCGCCGCATGCGGCGTGCTCTGGGCGAGTTCATGATTCACGGCATCAAGACGACGATCCCGCTGCAGAGCAAGATCATCATGACGAGTGATTTCCAGAATGCCAAGTACGACATCACCTGGGTGGAGAACTTCCTTCGCCAGGAAGGTCTGAAAGGCTAGGCGAGAACATCGCGCTACTGCTTCAAGGCACCTTGGATCTTCCCAAGGTGCCTTTTTTTGTCGTCGCCCCGGGTGCTGTTGTTTGCCTTTGCCCCCGATTGGTCTTTTATGCGGCGTGTCTTCTTCTGTCACCATTTCTGTGCCTGCCACCTCGGCCAACATCGGCCCGGGCTATGACTGTCTGGGCCTGGCCCTCTCGCTTTACAACCAGGTCACCGTGACCCGGTTGGAAGGGGCCCCGCGCATTGAGCCGCATCACGCGATGGTGGAGACCATTGCCGCCTTGTTCTTCCAGCAGCGGGATGTCACGGCCGCGCCCTTTGCGTTTTCCTGGTCCATCGGTGGCGATGTGCCCCAGTCTCGTGGGTTGGGCAGCAGCGTCACGGTGCGTCTTGGGGTGCTGATGGGGTTGAATGAACTTTGTGGCGGACCGCTGAACAAGCAGCAGCTCTTTGCCCTGTGCTCCGAAGCTGAAGGCCATCCCGACAACGTGGCTCCGGCGGTGTTTGGGGGCTTTGCCCTTGCCAACAGCCGACAGTGGTTTCGGTTTGAGGTTCAGCCCCGCCTGAAGGCCGTGCTGCTCATCCCGGACTTTGAGGTGGAGACGGTGCACGCCCGCAGCGCCCTCCCGGAAAGCGTGCCGCATCATGACGCCGCGCGGAACACGGCCAACGCCTGCACCCTTGTGGCCGCTTTCGCCACAGGCGAGTACGAGCGCATTGGAGACTCCTTGGAGGACTTCCTGCACCAGCCGTATCGTCGTCATCTGGTGCCAGGCCTGTTTGAAGTCATCGGCGCCGGGGTAAAGGCCGGCGCCATTGGCGGCTACCTGAGCGGCTCCGGCTCCACCATCGCCTGTCTCACCACGGCGGAGGATACGGAGTCCATCGCCCTGGCCATGAAAAATGCCCTCGTACAGACCGGGGCGACTGGGCGTACGGTGGCGGTGCCCGCGGACAACGTGGGGGCGAGCGTGGTCTCCCAAGGTTGACTTGAGCCCAGTCGCCGCGATACTCGATTTAAGCAGACGCGTTCAAGTTATGGTCAATGCCACCTTTCCCGCGGATATCCTGGTTGGCCTGGACTTGCACGAAGGTGACAAGGTAGAAGGCATCGTCCACGACGGGGTTGTGACGCTGCACATCGCGGAGCGGGCTGCGGGTGATTTCAGCAGCAGCGTTGTACCGGTGAAGCAATTCCTGGCGCAATGGTCGGGAAGGTTCACGCTGGATGACGGCGATAGCGATTCGCGCTTGGATTATCTCACTCAAAAACACTTGAGGTAAGCCCGTGCGAGTTTTTTTGGATGCCAACATTCTGCTGGACGTCGCGCTAAAGCGCCCTGGCTTGCACGACGCCAGTGAGGCAGTGCGGATTTTTGTTACTCTCACCTGATCATGGATCTCAAAGACCAACTTGAAGACCTGGAACAGTGGGCCATTGAGGTCATCCTGCACAACAAGCAGGGGTTCAAGGAAAGTGTGGCCCGGTTCTTGTTGCACGGGCTGTCGTGGATCTATGCGGGCGCGGTGCAGCTGCGCATCAAGCTCTATCGGGAGCGCTACATTCGCGACCATCATGTGGGCGTGCCGGTCATCAGTATCGGCAATCTCACGGTGGGGGGCACGGGCAAGACACCGGTGGCCGAGTTGCTGGCGAAGGCCTTGCAGAAGGAAGGGCGCAACGTGGCCATTCTCAGCCGCGGGTACAAGAGCAAGCGGCAGAAGCGGGTGCGTTTCTGGACCAAGTGGCTGGCCCGCATTCGGGGCGAGGAGCTGCCGCAGAACCCGCCGCGGGTGGTGAGCAATGGCGAACGCGTCCTTCTGGACAGTCACACGGCCGGGGATGAGCCCTTTATGCTGGCGAGCAATCTGCCCGGCGTGCCGGTGGTGGTAGACAAGGATCGCGTAAAGGCCGGCTTATATGCCATCAAGCAGTTCAACTCGGATGTGCTCCTGCTGGATGATGGGCTGCAGTATGTGCGGCTCAAGCACCGGCTGGACATGGTGTTGATTGATCGAACCGCCCCCTGGGGCAACGGTTTTCTGCTGCCCCGCGGCACCCTGCGGGAACCCCCGCGCCATCTGAAGCGGGCCAGCTATATCTTCCTCACCAAGTGCGACAGCTCAGACAACACCGAGATCATTCGGGAGCTTCGCAAGTACAACCGCGTGGCGGAGATCATCGAGTGCCGCCACCGGCCCAAGTATCTGGAGAACATCCACACCCGCGAGCGGGTTTCATTGGAGAAGATTTACGGTGCCCACGTGGGGGCCGTCAGCGGCATTGCCGTGCCCGAGAGCTTCGAAAGCGGTCTGCGCAAGCTGGGTGCCAAGGTGGACGTCACCCTCCGCTTCGCCGACCACCACCGGTTTACCTTGAAGGACATCCGCAGCTTCATTGACCGTTGTGAGCGCCGTGATGTGGAGATGATCGTCACGACCGAGAAGGATTTTGTGCGGTTCCCGGAAATAAGAAACCCCGAGGTGCCCATCTACTTTTTGCGAGTGGAGATTGAGATCGTGAACGGCAAGGAAATCTTCGACCGCATGGTTCGCATCCTCTGCGAGCCCCGTGAAGTGCCCCGGCCCGTGTATGGGTCGGAGCTGGCAGGGTTGCCGTTGGAACAGTAGGAGCCAGTGCGTCAGTGGGCAGTGGGCAGTGCGTCAGAGGTCAAGGTGTTGGGGGTGGCGTTGTGGGGTGGATGTGGTGTGGGCTTGCGGGTTGGTGGCCTGGAAGACTTGGTTTTGGGTGCCTTTGAGAGTTGGCTCATGAACCCGGAGGGTTCGTGGAAATGCGGGAACGCATTCAGCGGCTCCCGGTTCTCCGTGCAGAAAACAAGGTGGTGGTGCGGCGAAACATGGGTGCCGGACATGTTTGGGGTGTGTGGAGAAAGAGGGCGTCGCTGGCATTGCCTTCGGGATGCAATTCACTATGCAGACAACCGGGGGTGTCAGTCGCTTCGCTCCTTCGACCCCCGGCTACCTTCTGGGATGCCTTCGGCATCAGGCGCTGCAGGCCCGAGCCTGTCGGTTGCGCAATCTTCCCTCCCCGTCATTCACGCTTCTGAATGCGCCGAAACACTGGGTAGCGCGCTGCCTGACCACTTAAAAGCCAATGCCATAAGGGAAAAGTGGA
>NZ_BATQ01000025.1 GCF_000739635.1 Verrucomicrobium sp. BvORR034
GTTCCAGCCTCCCCCAATTTACTTCGGTTCTGGCCAGCGGAGGTGGCGGTGGAGAAAGCGGAAGGTGTTCTGATCGTTGATGGAATGTCCTCCTTGAAAGAACTCGATCTCCGTCCGATCGGCCATGCCGAACTGGGCATAGAGATAGCGGACCTTCGCGTACTCGTAAGCCACCCAGACATCGGGTGCGACCAGATCATGGTGCCCACGCTCCACCATGAAAGGCCGTGGAAAGATCAAGTAGCTCATTTCTGCGTAGTCGAAGTTCTGGCCGAGGTTCCAGTAAGGCATTTCCCACTCGGTGGAATACATGAAGCTGCCCGGATAGTCTGTGGCGGCGACCTTGCGCGTCCATTGGTTGAAGTCTCCGGAGCAGATCACGGCCGAGTAGTCCTGGAGCACCGCAGGAATTCTCATCGCAGACTCCCCTCCGTAGCTCAGCCCGTAGAAAGCGATGCGTTGGGAGTCCACCTGAGGAAGCGTCTTGAGCCAGTTGAGGATCTGGCGGTGGCTTGGAATGATAAAGGAGAAGAGTGAGGCGCCCACCGCATTGGCCTTCCGGTTCAGCCAGCGGTAGCGATCTTCGCCACGGTAGATGTTGTGCGGGGAGAACACGACGAATCCCCGCTGGGCGAGCTCTGCTCCTGCATTGGAGTAGGCAGGTTTGCCCGCATCAACCCAATCGCGAGGCAATCCGTTCCGCCCGTGCTGCACGACGACGACTGGGCGCTTCTCTCCAGCCTTGATGCCTTTGGGCAGAATGAGGACGCCCCAGGCAGAGAGGTCTGGATAGACGTCGAGCACCACATCCCACGCCGTCCATTGATCGTTCTCAATGATCTTTCGCGACCGTGGATTCAGAGGCAGCAGTTCCGCATCAAATTCCCCCATGCCTTCGCGAGAGAAAGTCTCCCGCCGGGCATTGGAAGCTTCGATGAAACGGGTGGGATCCAGAGTGGGATGGCTGCGTTTGGTGGACCAGTTGCCGCGCCGGAGCCCGGGCTCTGCTTTGTAGGCGAACTTTTCATCACGCAGGGCGTCGGCGTCCCGGATCAATTGCTGGACGTGCGCCTCGATCCCTTTGAACACACGCAGATGACGTTCGGCGCTGTCGAATCCAGGACGTAGGTCCTGGAGCAATTCGGGGGCAGGCTCTGGCAGGGAGTCGATGAGCCTGGCGATGTCTTTACCACCCACTTGGGGAGCATCGATCACCTGGCAGGCCGTGCGAGTTGCCTCGCTCAATGAGCGCAAAAGCCTCTCGATTTCCGGCCGTTGCACAGAGGCTGCGAGGTTGCCCTTGGGGTCGGAGGACTCAGGCCCATTCACGGCGTGGATGATCAGGGGGCGGCCTTGCTGCAATCGAATCAAGCCGGACACGCCCAGATCACTCTCAAATGATTGGATGTTGCGGTACAGGGGCTGTTCCCATGAAGGCACCTTCTGGCCAAAGTAGCCTGAGATGAGGCTGCCTTGCAGACGCTCATCTGCCGCAGCAGCCAGCAGGGCAACGAGGCCGCCTTCGCCATAGCCGCTGCACAGCACGTTCTGGCTGGAGTTCGATTTGAGCAGGATGTCCGTGGCCGCCAGCACAGCCTGGACTTCATAGCCAAGGATGTGACGCCCCATGTGGAAGGACTGGCGATGCAGCCACTCGCGATGGCTCTGCCCAATGGGCTTGGGTGGATTGTTTCCTAAACCCACGACATATTCTTTTCGGTTGATCGAAGCGGGCACGATGATGGTGACCCCTGCGCGTGCCAGCTGCATCACGTGCTGATGATGAGCCGGAGCCGCGATCCCGAGCCCCAGGACATCCTCCGGAGTTTCATCTGCGTCTGGCAGAGCGACCCAGGCGGCGCTTGCGCTTGCGCCTGTCGGTTCCACGAGCAACCCCTCCGCCCAATAGGAGGGAAGCACTGGCCAGCGGACTTGCCAGATGCGGAAGTCCTTGGTCTCAGCCACCAGTCCGGGCTGGCTGCCCGTGCCGAATTTCTCGAAAGCGACAGGCGGGACTCGTTCATCGACCAGGCCGATGAGGTGCTGCAGTCTTTTCCGCAGGGCAGTGAGTGCCTCCTTGGTGGCGTCCTTCGAGGCTTGCTCTTCGCGACTCTGAATGGCTCTTGCAATGCGGGTATCTGCGAACTGATGCGCACCATCCATGAGATGTGCGGAGACATCGTCTTCCTTCCATGGGAAAGCACCCGTGTTGGGCAGGCGGTCATCCTGGGCCTTGCCGGGAGTGGGCAGGGCCAGGAGCGTGGACCAGACAGCGGCTTGAAACAGCAGGCAGCGAATCATATGGGAAGACGTTCTCTTTGATGGTGGCTTCACTTACTTGCCCCGCAGGTCATAGCAGAGCATCCGCTGGCCGGTGCGGCCGCGCACTTGCTCATCATAGTTCTGGGTCACATACAGCAGACCGCGGCTCACGGCGGGGAGGCACCAGGTGTGGGGGGCGTAGAAGAGCTGGGACTTGGCGGTGACCTTGCAGCCTTGGGCATTCAGGTCCAGCCAGAGCAGGCTGCCCAGTTCCCCGAGGCACAGGAACTGGCCATCCACCAGCAGCAGACTGGCGCGTTGGGCGCCCATGCGGGCGGTGCGGCCGGGATTGAGCTCCGTGTCATCCCAGTAGAGGTCTTCACGCCAGTTCTCCTTGCCCGTCGCCACATCGTAGCACACCAGCACGGCCTGGCGTTCGGTCTCGCCGTGAATGCCGTAGAGGCAGCCGTCCTTGTACACCGGGTTCATCCAGTGCACGGCGAACTTCTTGGAGTTCCAGAGCTCCTTTGACTTCAGTTGTTCATCGAACTCCAGCATCACTCCGCCGAGGGGGCGGTTCTTGGGATAGGCGGTGGAAATGAAGACGCGGTTTTGACCAGGGATGGCCACTGGGGAGGTGCCCGTGGCCTGGATGTATTCCTCGGCGCGCCAGGGGTGGCGGTCGTAAACGGAGCCGTCCTCGGGATTGATTGTCAACAGCCCCCCTGTCGCAGGATTGCCTTCACCGCCGGCGTAGATCAGCACCACGGGCTTGCCATGGATCGTGGCCGGGACGGGAGAGGCATAGCTGGCACCCCAGTCGTCTTTCACCCCCCAGAGGACTTTGCCGGTCTCCAGGTCAAAGGCCCCCACGCTCAGTCCAGGATCCGCCAGGGCGGTGTAGCGGGCCTCGCTGTCATCGTTGGGCACTGGTCGCCCTTTGCCGCCCACGTTGACGATCACCTTGTTTCCCAGTACCAGGGGACTGCTGCCCTGGCCGAAGAAGTCTTGCGGCACATGAAACTCCGTGCGCAGGTCCCGCTGCCAGAGAATCTGCCCTGTCGTAAGGTCAGTGCAGGTCAGGATGCTGGTCACGCCATGGGTGAGTACGCGGTTTCCGGCAATCACCGGTGAACTGCGGGGCCCGTTGGCGAAGCCATAGCGGTCCCGGTACTCCATGGGATAGCCCTGGGTCCAGTAGCGCTGTCCGGTCTCGGGATGCAGGCATTCCAGCACTTCTTTGCCCTCCTCCGCATGAAACAACACGAGGCGGTCACCCTGGATGGCGGGGGAGGTGTAGCCGTCACCTTTGCCCACCTCCCAGACCTTCGCCGGCCCCTCCACCGGCCACTGATGGAGCAGATGGGATTCGGGGGAAGTGGCATCGTCGGTCGGACCCAGAAAGCGGTGCCAGTCGCTGGTCTTCGCTGCCGGATTCAGTGGGGAAGGGGCGGCGTAAAATTTGAGCCGGTCAAATGCGACGGGTTTGGTTGGAGCCGCCTCCTTTGGGGCATGCACCGTGGGCGGGGCGGGGTCTTTCCATGGTTCCGCCCTGAGCGTGGTGGAGGACCAACTCAGGACCGCGGCGCAAAGGAATCTCGAAAAAGGCGTCGTCACAGTGGCATGGTACGGAACACGAGGCCAAATCCAATCGCTTGTTGCAGCAAGTCAGCGCTCGATTTGGGAGGATGTGAATCGAAGCTCTTCTGATGGAGAGGCTGCTTTGCCTTGACTTGTGTGACGGGGCGGACACCATGCCGTTCTTCAGCAATCATGGCCAATAATCCCAAGCCCCAGCCCAACGAGTGGTACGTTGTCCGCAACTCTCAGATCCACGGCCGCGGCCTCTACGCCCGGAAGGCGATCCCGAAGGACACGTGGATCGTGGAATATGTGGGTGAGCGCGTGGACAAAGACGAGAGCGATCGCCGCGCCAACGCCCTGCTGGACGAGGCCAAGGAAAACGACGGTGCCCGCGTGTACATGTTCATCCTCAATGACGAGTGGGACATCGACGGCAACGTGTCGTGGAACACGGCCCGTCTCATGAACCACTCCTGTGAGCCCAACGTGGAGGCTCAGACTTGGGACGAGCAGGAGATCTGGTTCGTGGCCCTGCGCGACATCAAGAAGGGTGAGGAACTCACCTTCAACTACGGCTTTGACCTGGAGTGCTGGGAAGACCATCCCTGCCGCTGCGGCACCGCCTCGTGCGTGGGCTACATCGCGGGAGACGACTATTGGCCCGCCCTGAAGAAAAAGGTGGCCAGCAAGAAAGCGCGCGAAGAGAAGAAGGCGCTGGCGGCTCAAGCCGTGAAAAAGGTTGCCAAGGGCAAGAAGAGCGTGACGAAGAAGAGCGTCGCCAAGGAAGAGGTCGCTGCCAAAAAGACTGTCACCGCGAAGAAAGAGATTGCTGTCAAAAAGACGGTCGCCAAGAGCGTCAAAGCTCCCGCCAAGAAGAAGCAGGCTGCCAAAAAGTCCAAACCTGCTGCGAAATAGCAAGACCTGTCAAAGCAGAGGCGTTCAAGGGCGATGCATTGCGTCGCCCTTTTTCGTGTACTGATTCTGTTGGTGGGTTGGAGTTGCCTTTCGAGCGTGAGTCAGGCGGGTTTGGTTCAAGACATTGAATTCGCCAAACCCGATGGGGTGAGCCTCACGCTGGACGCGTTTGTGCCTGAGGGGCAGGGGCCGGGGCCTTTCCCCACGATCATCCTGGTGCATGGGGGCGGCTTCGACAAAGGGGACAAGACCACCTACATCAAGCCTTTGTTCGAGCCGCTGAGCAAAGCGGGCTTTGCGTGGTTCACCATCAACTACCGCCTGGCGGGGCAGCGGCCCTGGCCTGCATGTCTGGAGGACGTGGAAACCGCCATCCGCTGGGTGCGGGCGCATGCCGCAGAGTACAAGGTGGACGTGCGCCGCATCGCCCTGGTGGGGGAGTCTGCCGGAGGTCACCTTGTTTCCTATGCCGGAGCCCGGTCCCAAGGTGACACACAAGTCGCGGCCGTGGTGCCGTTCTATGCCCCGCACGACCTGGAGATCCGGGCCCGGGCGCGCCAGGAGGTGAAGGAGGGGGCCGCGAAGATGTTCGGCGTGAAGACTAAACCGGACGAGGCGGATTTCATCACGCTGGGCAAGGCATCACCCATCAATGCGGTCAAAGCCGGCATGCCGCCGTACCTGCTCATTCATGGCGACCAGGACCCCACCGTGCCCTATGAGCAGTCCACGGCATTTCAGAAGAAGATGAAGTCCCTGGGAAATGTGTGCGACCTCATCACCGTGCCCGGCGGTGGCCACGGCATGGGGCCGTGGGGGACGGCGGCTTACGCAAGTGAGATGGTGGCGTGGTTGCGGAAGGTGATGAAGTGAAGATTGGTAAGTGGTGGGCGGTTATTTGGCGTTGGTGGCAGGGTTGGAGTACCGCATTTATGCGGAATCAGTGGAATTGGAGATGCGCCCGGTGTTGGGGCGGGCACCATGCAGCGCAACGATCCGGCGTCCCTCCGGGACGCAAGATGGGAGGGATCGTGAGATCCGGTGGTTGTCACCACCGGCTACAGTCCGATGGTCCCTCCGGGACTCGAGGCGAAGGGCTCGCAGGGTGGCCCGGGGAAGGCTACGTCCAAGCCCGCCAACAGCGATGGGCCCACATACGGCGATGGGAGTTTTGGTGCTCAATCGCTCCGCCTTCCCTCGGCGGTTGTGCAAGCACAAACCGCCGCTCCTTGGGAGAGTACGAGGTGTTGGCGATGGTGGGAGAAGTTGACTCCTCGGCCTGCCATTTGCGGCACAAGTGTGCCGAGGATGAAGCGGAGGAAGCGCTTCACCGTCCCGCATGCGGGACGGATCTACGAACAACTTCCATCATCCCCGACTTGGCTCGCAAACCCAACGCAGACTGAAGCCTGGACTCCGTACAGCTTCAATCCCAACACCTTGACGCACTGACGCACTGCCCACTGACGCACTGGCTCATCACGGCAGCGGGAAGCTGCGATTGATGTCGGCCACGGTGCGCTTGATGTTATCCAGGATCACCGGTTTGTCGCGATACTCCAGCGCCTCGTGGATGAGGGCGGCGATCTGCTTCATCTCGGACTCCTTCATGCCGCGGGTGGTGACGGCGGGCGTGCCCATGCGGATGCCGCCGCCCAGGGTGATCTTCTCCGTGTCGAACGGAATGCCGTTCTTGTTCACGGTGATGCCTGCGAGGTCGAGGGTTTCCTGGGCCAGCTTGCCGTTGAGGCCGCGGGGACGCAGGTCCACGAGCATGACATGGTTGTCCGTGCCGCCGCTGACGATGCGGTAGCCGTGGGAGGTCATGGCGTTGGCCAGGGCCTGGGCGTTGCGCACTACCTGCTGCTGATATGCCCTGAAGGAGGGCTGCAGGGCTTCATGGAAACAAACAGCCTTGGCCGCGATCACGTGCATGAGCGGTCCGCCTTGCACACCGGGGAAGACCTGGGAGTTGATCTTCTTGGCCAGCTCTTCGTTGTTCGTCAGCACGATGCCGCCGCGCGGGCCGCGCAGGCTCTTGTGCGTGGTGGAGCTGACGAAGTCTGCGTGCGGCATGGGGCTGGGGTGCACGCCGCCTGCCACGAGGCCGGCGATATGGGCCATGTCCACAAAGAGGTAGGCGCCCACGCTCTTGGCGATCTCCGCCATGCGGGCGAAGTCAATGATCCGGGGATAGGCGCTGGCCCCGGCGGTGATCATCTTGGGCTTGCACTCCTCGGCCTTCTTGGCCAGTGCGTCGTAGTCGATCCGCTCGTCCTTCGGGCTCACGCCGTAGTGCACCACTTCGTAGAAGCGGCCGGAGAAGTTGGCCTTGTTGCCATGGGTGAGGTGCCCGCCGTGGCTCAGGTCCATGGTCAGGATCCGGTCACCGGGATCCAGCACGGAGAAATAGACGGCCGCGTTTGCCTGGGAGCCGCTGTGGGGCTGGACGTTGGCATACTTGGCACCAAAGATCTGGCACACGCGGTCAATCGCGAGTTGCTCCACCTTGTCCACCTCTTCGCAGCCGCCGTACCAGCGCTTGCCGGGGTAGCCTTCGGCGTATTTGTTGGTAAGGCAGGTGCCCTGGGCGGCCTGCACAGCACGGCTCGCAAAGTTCTCGCTCGCAATGAGCTCGATGTTGTTCTGCTGGCGGTGTTCTTCTGCGACGATGAGCTCGGCAATAGCCGGGTCCACCTGCTTTATCACATCCGCCGCCCGCTTGCGCAGGGAGTTCATCTTGTCCACCCGGCGGGCATGGCGACCGCCTTCGAAGGGGGTGGAGACAAAGGTCTCCACGATCTCGACTGCGTCATCCAGCGACGTGGTGGCGCCAGCCAGACAGACCACGTTGGAGTTGTTGTGCTCCCGGGTCACCTTGGCGGTGGCCACATTGTGGACCAGAGCAGCCTGGATGCCGGGGTGGCGGTTGGCCGTGATGCTCATGCCAATGCCGGTGGTGCAGACCAGCACGCCAGCACTCACCTCGCCGCTGAGGACGCGGTGGCAGACCGCTTCGGCGAAGTCAGGGTAGTCCACGCTGCCCTTGCCGTGGGTGCCGAGATCGCTCACGGGGTAGCCTTTGGAGCGGAGGCGGGCCACAATGGCGTTCTTCATCTCCAAACCGCCGTGGTCTGTGCCGATGGCGACGGAGGGGAGCTTCACGGCAGGGGCCGTTTCCACCGCCGGAGCGGCTGGAGTGGCGCTTTCTGCGCTGGGAGCAGCCGTGGCGTCTCCAGCTTCTGGAGTGGAGCCGTTCTGTTTTTCAAACGTCTGGTCAATGTAGGCGACCACGCTGGGCAGGACCTTGAGCAGGATGTCGCGAGTCTCTTCGTAGGCGTCGATGCCTGCGCCGAAGGGATCGTGCACGTCCCGGCCCCGCAGTTCGTCATCGGCGGCGAATTCGCTCACCAGATAGGCCTTGTCGGAGGCCTCGGGGAACATCATTTCGATCGCGCGCAGGTGGCCTTCAGACAGGGCAAAGATGTGCGTTACGTCATCCAGGAGCTCCTTGGAGACCTGCTGGCTCTTGAATCCGGCCAGATCCAGGCCCATGCGGCGCAGCAGTTCCAACGTGTTCCGGCTGGCGCTGTCTCCCGGGTAGGCACCTACTCCGGCGGAGAGGACCTGGTAGTCGCGGCGCTCTTTGACGAGATCGCGGAAGAGGGCCTCCGCCATCGGGCTGCGGCAGGTGTTGCCGGTGCACACAAAGAGGACGCGTTTCAAGGGCAGTATAGGTAAGGGTTGGTCGGAAGCGGGGGCAGTGAAAATGCCCCCTCCCACCGGGTTTGTCAAAGTCGCGGCGAAGTTTGGCTTTTCAACGGCACGCTCCCCGCTACTGTCCCGCGCATGCTTCAGATTGTATTCAATGAGATCAGCGCCTCCGAATTGTCCCGGCTGCCGACCCCGGTGCAGTTCACCCTGCTGGAGGCATTGAACATTCAGCCTGAAGACGTGGACCAGAACCGGATCGAGCAGCGCTATGGCGTCATCGTGCGCGGCACGGGCAAGCTCTACCGCTGCCGGGCGGGCGACTACCGCATCTACTTCGCGGTCGAGGATTCCCATGTGAAAGTGCACCGCGTGCTGCATGGCAACACGCTCAAGGACTTCCTTTTCCGCAGCAACCTTGGCAGCGCCGGGGAGGACGAAGTCCTTGGGGAATCAAAAAGTTTCTGGAAACTCATTGAAGAGGGCGAGCGCACCCTGAAGATGGTCTGAGCCGCACCGCGGGCCGGGACGGCGAGACCAGATTCCTTATGAATCCATCGACTGCGTCCGATCCCAAAGACAAAAAGAACCCCTCCAGTCTCGATGAAGATCTGGAGGTGGGGGCCTCTGGAGAAGATGGGGCGTGCGATCGACCTCGCTTCCTCCTTCCGCGCCTCTTTGGTCGTGAGCCGGGGAGCGCCCCCGGCATCGAGGTGGCGGATCTGGGCAAGATGACCAGCAGCCCGGACCGCGTCATTGTGACCTGCATCGACTACGCCCCCACTGAGGTGTGCGCCGTCGATATCCTGGACATCGACGACTTTCTGGCCCAGCACCGACCGGCGTGGTCCTCCGTGAGGTGGATCAATGTGGACGGCCTCACCGACATGAAGGTGATCCAGGCCCTGGTGGCAAAGTACGATCTGCACCCGCTGGCGGTGGAGGATACGCTCAACCCCTGCACCCGGCCCAAGGTGGAGATCTACCCTGGGGATGACGGGCATCAGGCCCGGCTCTTCCTGGTGGCCAAGATGATCTCCATGGAAAAGAAGGAGCTGCACTGTGAGCAGATCTCTTTTTTTGTGGGGAAGCACACGCTGCTCACCTTCCAGCCTACGCGTGGAGATATCTGGGACCCGGTCCGCCAGCGCATATGCAAGACGGGATCCCGCATCCGGCAGAACGACGTGAGCTTCCTGCTCTACGCGCTGCTGGACGCGATCGTGGACCAGTGTTTCCCCGTGCTGGGAGACTATAGCGACCGTCTGGAGGATCTGGAGGAAGAGGTGCTCCTCCGGCCCACGCCGGGAGTGATCAACCGCATTCACCACCTCAAGCACGAGTTGCTCCTGCTCCGTCGGGAGTTCTGGCCCATGCGTGAGCTGATTCACGGTCTGCAGCGGCTGGATCATGATTTGTTCTCAGAGACCGCCTCCCTCTTCATGCGGGATGTCTATGATCATGCCGTGCAGGTCATTGAGCTCATGGAGACCTACCGGGAGGTCAGCATCTCCATCATGGAGACCTACATGAATGCGATGAGCCATCGCATGAACCAGACCATGAAGGTGCTCACGGTGCTCTCCACCATCTTCATGCCCCTGTCCTTCCTGGCGGGTGTGTATGGCATGAACTTCCAGCACATGCCAGAGCTGGAGACCGGATGGGCCTATCCCTGGTTCTATCCCATCGGCTTCTGGACGATCTGCGTGACCATTGTTTCCGGCATGTTCTTCTTGTTCAAGAAGAAGAAATGGCTCTAGGGAGGCGGGTGCCATGGAATGTGCGCTCCGCTGTCTGAGGCGGAAACGTATTCCTGTTTTCCCCCCGCTCCCATCTATGACGCTCGACGAACTTCTCGCCTCCGAAGCCACCCGCACTGCTGAGTTCCCCGTGGCGGAGAAAAGCATCTTCATGGCGCACGCGGGCGTGTGCATCCTGCCGCGTCGCGTCACGCGGGCCATGCAGGAGTACCTGGAGATGTGCAGCCTCCAGCACCAGGAGAGCGGGGACGTGTGGCGTCATCTCAATGAGACGCGCATCGTTGCAGGCCAGCTCATCGGGGCCAAGGCCAGCGAGATCTCCCTGCTCGGGCCCACCTCCCTGGGGCTCAGCCTGGTGGCCAACGGGCTGCCCTGGCAGGCGGGCGATGAGATCGTGTGTTATCACGATGACTATCCGGCCAATGTGTATCCCTGGATGGATCTGCAACGCCACGGTGTGGTGCTGAAGTTCATCAAGACGGATGCACCCGGGGCGATCACGGTGGATTCCGTGGAGCAGGCGCTGACGCCCAAGACGAAGCTCGTGGCCCTGGCTTCTTGCCACTTCTTCACCGGCTGCCGGATCGATGTGAATGCCATCGGCCGCATGCTGCGCCAGCGCGGCGTGCTTTTCTGCCTGGATGCCATTCAGACGCTCGGTGCCTTTGACACCTCCGTGGAGCATGTGGACTTCCTGAGCGCGGATGCCCACAAGTGGATGCTGGGGCCGATGGCGGCCGGGGTTTTCTACGTCCGTGATGAGGTTCAGGAAATGCTGCGCCCCAGCCTGGTGGGGGCGTGGAACGTGAGATCGCCCAACTTCATCGCCCAGGATGAGGTGGTCTTTGAAAAAGGCGGCCGCCGGTATGAGCCGGGCGTGCTCAATGCCGCGGGCCTCTATGGCATGCGCGCCGGCCTGGAGATGCTGCTGGAGTTTGGCATCGAGAACGTCAGCAACCGCCTGCTCACGCTGAAGCGGCATCTGGTGCCCCGGTTGCAGGAGCTGGGGTTCGAGGTATTGCCGCCCACCGATGGCGCAACGGCCTCCGGCATCACCACTGCCACCCGCAGTGGCGGCGTGTCTCTGGAGCGGGTGTTCGAGCATCTGGCGGCCCATCAGGTGGTCGTCTCCCTCCGCCACAACCGGGCGGGCGTGGTGCACCTGCGCTTCAGCCCACATGTGTACAACACGGAAGCGGAGATTGACCGGGTGGTGGAATTGATTGCCAGCGCCAGCTGACGGGGGCGTCTCCGGCAAAAAAATCACGATTCCAGGCTGGTCATCCGGCCTGCGTTCTGGCATTTCATAGGTCCTACCCCTATGGCACTGCACGAACATGCAACAAACTGGCTGGGTCTTCCCGTACGGATCTTCGACGAGGAGGCGTCACAGAAAGGCAATCTGGACTACAAAGGCGCCATCTACCGGTTGGTGCGGGATTGGGATACGGAGATCTCCATGGAGGAGCTCTTCTCCCGCTTTGTCTCCAAGCCGGAGTGCAAAGACACCCGTGGCATCATCATCGGGGCTTGGGCGGGCGATGATCCCTCCAACAACAGCGAGGGCATCGTGCAGCTCCTCGTCTCGGCCCGGCATGCACTGCCCAATCTGAAAGGCATCTTTCTCGCGGACATTCTGAGTGAGGAGAACGAGATCTCCTGGATCGAGCAGTCGGATGTGTCTCCTCTGTTTGCGGCCTATCCCCAGCTGGAGCACTTCCGGGTTCGAGGTGGCAACGGGCTCTCCTTTGGTGAAGGGGTGCGGCACGACTACCTCCAGTCATTGATTGTGGAGACCGGTGGGATGTCGCGGACGTTGCTGCAACAGATCATCAAATCCCAGTTCCTCTGCCTGGAGCATCTGGAAGTCTGGACCGGCAGTGATGGCTATGGATGGGATGGCACACTGGAGGATCTGCTTCCTGTGCTGGAGGGGCGTCTGCTGCCCACGCTCAAGCATCTGGGCGTGCGGAACTCCGAGATCGCCAATGAGGTGGCCCAAACCCTGGCCAAGTCACCGCTGTTGGACCGGCTCCAGAGCGTGGATCTCTCGCTGGGAATCCTAAGGGATGAAGGGGCTCAGGCCCTTCTGGAGTCGCCGGCGGCGGCTTCGCTCAAGGTGCTGGACTTGCATCACAACTATCTCTCCGCCGCGATGTGTGAGAAGCTCAAGCAGCGCATCCCGGGAGTGATCGTGGAGGATCAGCAGAAACCGGACGAATGGCGCGGTGAGATCAGCTACTACGTCGCTGTGGGTGAGTGAGGACTTGCGAGAGCACCTCTTTGTCATCGGCATCCCCGGGACAAAGAGGCTCATGTATCTGGATGCGGCCGTCTCCCGGGAACCCCGGGTGTGCGTGCACCACTGGTCGTGGCTGGACGTCATTCGGGGCGGTGTGAACTGGGCTGAACTCCGGCAGCATTCCCGGTGCTGGCTCCGACTGGAGTCTCCGGGAAAAGACTGGGCGGTGGAGCAGGCACTCTTGCAGCGGGGGGCGGAAGGCTCCCTGGAGCCCTGCTTTGAATCCTGGACGACGGATGAAGTGGGCTCGATGACTGCACAACCGGGTCTGATCGTGGCCCAGGCGCAGTGGTGGCTGGGGTGGAG
This sequence comes from Verrucomicrobium sp. BvORR034, assembly GCF_000739635.1. Lineage (GTDB taxonomy): Bacteria > Verrucomicrobiota > Verrucomicrobiia > Verrucomicrobiales > Verrucomicrobiaceae > Verrucomicrobium. Next base: position 12,844 of record NZ_BATQ01000025.1, read on the forward strand.
GAAGGTTTTGCAGGAGATCAGGGATGCCTTGGCTACCCGGGCCCCGCATGTCATCTGCTCCAGCCCGCCCGAGGAGGTGGCGATCCTCTTTCACAAGCACGCCTGCCAGGAGAGGCTGGAGGCGGCTGGTGTCGCCTGCCCTGCGGCATCCAGCGTCATCACGGGCGGCTATGAGGAAATCCGGGAGATGATGGAGCGGCCGGCGGGGGCGTGGAGAAGGTTGTTCCTGAAACCCTGTCACGGTTCTTCCGCCTCCGGGGTGGTGGCCCTGGAGGTTTCACCCCATCGGGGCATTCAGGCCCGGACGACGGTGGAGATGCAGGATGCTCCTTCGGGCGGGGTGAAGTTGTTCAACCGCCGTCAGCTCCAGCGCTACACGGATCCCGCTGAGGTGAAGCGGCTGTGCGACCACGTCACCCGGCATCGCGCCTATGTGCAGCAGTGGGTGCCCAAGGCGGGCTGGCAGGGGCTGCGCATGGATCTGCGCGTGGTGGTGATCGCGGGAGGGGCGCGACACGTGGTGCCCCGGCTCAGTGAAGCCCCCATGACCAATCTCCAGCTCGGAGGTCGGCGCGGGGATGCGGCGCAGTTGCGCGAGCACATGGGCGAGGAGGCGTGGCAGCGCCTCCTCGCCACCGCAGAGGGAGCTGCGGCGGCGTTTCCAGCCTCTTTGCACGTCAGTCTGGACATCGCTCCCACGAGCGGCTTTCGTCGTTTCCTCGTTCTTGAGGCCAATGCGTTTGGCGATTTCCTGCCGGATTTGCTCTGGGAGGGGCGCGAGACTTATGACTGGGAGCTGGAGGCGATGCTGACTCAGGTCTCCACCAGCGGCGCGTAGTCTGCGGGGTTGTCGAATCCCGCTGTCCACGCCACGGCCTGGTGACAGGTCTTCATGGCAGGGGGCACCCGTATGAGGTAGTGGCGGCCGGTGCTCGGGCAGTTCACGGAAACACACACCAGATCTTCGTCATCCGGGAGGGGCAGGCGATAGAGCTTGCGCGCTCCGCCGGGATCGGTGTCTTCATGCAGGGTTTCCGCCTTGGATTCAGCGAGGAATCGCTCCAGCCCCACCCGCTCGATCATGACGCGGCGCACCTCGGCGTTGCGCTCGGCAAGGATCTCCTCTGTGGTGAGGGTTTCGGGTTCGAGCACGATCCGCCGGTTCGCGGCCACGCCCCGCCAGCGCAGACCGATGTTTTGCAGATGATCGGGCAATTGCGTGATCCCGGTGCCCGCGAAGTCGATCCAGGACAGGATGTTCACGCCATCCGGCAGAGTTTTGATCTGGGTACAGTTCCGGATATCGAGCGAGTTGATCGGGCCCAGATTTGTGGGAAGGCTGGTCAGGGCGGTGCAGTTGGGCGCGGTGACATTGCCAATGTGCACCTTCACGGAGGCGGGCCAGGTGGAGAGCGCCCGGCAGTCGCTGATGTCGAGGTAGTCCACGTCCAGCCCTTCCGGCAGGGCTTGTAATTTCACGCAACCGCGGAGCACCAGCACCCCGGTCTTGAGATTGGCGGGCAGGAATTCCAGGGACTCGCATCCCGTGAGGTCCAGCTTGTGACTGACAGAGAGGTCGGCGGGCAGGCTGCGCAGCGCGGTGCCGCCCGCGCGCAGGGTGTGGCATTGCAGCCCGGCGGGCAGGCCGGTGAGGGTGGGTTGTTTGGTGAGATCCAGCACGCCAGTGCGGGCTCCGGCAGGAGCCTTGCCGGAGGCGATTAGTGCCGCCAGTTCTGCAGAGGGAATTTCGTTCATGGGTCCAGTCTTCAGTCCACCACGCGACGGATTTCCTGCGGGCTGTACTCCCGCTGGATGCGTATTTCATAGATCCCCTTGGGCAGGGTGATGGGACCGTGCTCCTCATGCACGATGGTGGTCTCGTCAGCCAGGACCTCCAGGTATCGACCGCCTCCGGTGCTGAGCACCCGCGCATCGGCTGCCCGTTCCACGCGGTGGGCATGGCCTGTGACTTCACCTTCAGCCAACACGGGCTTCACCACCTGATGCTCCCCCTTGGGTAGCGCCTTGGCCTGGAGGATGAACACATCCCCCTGTCGCCACATGGGGGCCGCAGGCTTGCTGAACAAAGAGGGCTTGGAGACCTCTTTGCTGACCTTCTTTTTGGGGAACAACCAGTCAAACATGCGGGAAGCCTAACCCGCAACGCCGCCCTCTGCCAAGGCGGAAATCTGGGCCGGGTCTGGGCGCTGGTGAGGCCAGCCAAGAGGGATGCGTTCAAGTGTCTGATCGCCAAACACTTGAGTCAGTCCCGGCGACTCCATGTGGATGTAGCCAATGTGGCAGCCGCACGTGGCCGTGCCGCAGGGGCGCGGCGCAAGCCGGTTGGGGAAGTCAGGCTCATAGATGTTCCCAATGACGTCCTTGATAAAGTGACAGCGCCGGGCGTGTCCGTCCCCATCCACGGTGAAGGCGGTGTGACCCGCGCGGCAGGCCCTGCCCAGACTGGCGTGGCGGCGATTGTTCACGGGAAACACGGGATCGATGTCCATGAGCTGCCGGACCTCCTGCTCGCTGTAGTAGGCGGGATCCCGTTTGTAGGCGTTCACCCAGAGGTACACGTGGGGTGGCAACTCCTGGCGCAACTGCTCGATCTCGTCGAAGTGCTCCTTCATGCCCACTACGCCCACGCTGTAGCGGGCACCGTCGGCTTCCAGTCGTTCACATTGGGTCAGAAATTTCTGACGCGGCGTTTGGGTGGGGTGCCAGGTGGTCCAAAGGGCAGCGCGGGTCCAGTCACAGGAATGCAGCCAGTCCAGCTTGCAGGAGAGGTTGGTCTGAATGGAGACGGTGCCCACATGTGGCGTATGGCTCAGCGTGGCCAGGGCCTGCTGATACGCACGGTGCACCAGGGCCTCACCCCAAGGGGTGAAAAGCAGCCGGACGGGCCGGTTGATTTCCTGAACCCAGGTGACGAATCGCTCAAGGCGGGCGGCATCTTCGGCCAGTTCAGCGCGTGTGTTGCTCGTCTTGGCAAAGGGGCAGTAGGTGCAGCCGTAGTTGCAGCTCGAAAGCGGCCCGCGGTAGAGGATGGTCCAGGCGTCGTCAGTCATGGCGCGCACCTCTTCATGAAAGTTCGAACGCACTCATCCGGGCCTTCATGGCATCAGAGAAGAGCCAGGGACCGATCACGTCGGAGAGTTCCAGCCCGCGGCGCGTAGGCTGCAAGTGGTCGCCTGTATCTCGAAGGGCACCTTCTTCCATCAGCTCGGTGAGGTGGGGAAAGGCCTCCATGACGGGGCGTTGGAAGCGGTCCGACCATTCGGCGTGGCTCAGGCCATCGTTCCGCAACAGGCTCTTGATGAGATGCCGGCGTTGTTGCTCCTCGTCGTTCAGCCCACAGCCATAGTCGGCCGCGGCGAACTGGCTCGACGGAGTTCGCAGGTATTGATCGAGAATTTCGCGCACCTTGTTCTGGCTGACTCCGTACTCTGACGAGTAGTGCCACCGGGTGGTGTAAGACCTCGCACCCGCGCCCAGGCCTACCATGCCGTCTTCCTGGCAGCAGTACACGGGACCTTCGGGAGGTTCATAGCCCGGTGCGCGGAAGAGCCGCATGGACACCTGACGCCACCCTTTTGAGGTCAGAAAGTCCACGGCATGCCGGAGGAGGTCCATGCGCTCATCCATCGGCTCCCGCCCGATGCGGTGTAAGCCGGTGAGCGGGCGGACATAGAGAGGATAGAGGTAAATTTCTTGTGGGGTGAAGGACAGCGCCTCATTCAGGGATCGCTCCAGAGACGCAGTCGTCTGGCCCTGCATGCCGTAGATCAGGTCGATGTTCAACACCGGGAACGCCGCCTCTTGAAGCGTGCCCAGGGCCTGCCGGACTTTGTCGATCTTTTGAGGGCGGCCCAGGGTGCGGGTTTCGCTCTCGATGAAACTCTGGACCCCGATGCTGGCGCGCGTCACCCGGTGATGCTTGAGCACCGCCAGACGGTCGGTGGTGACCGTGCCGGGAGACATCTCCACGGCCAGGGGCATGTGCGGCGCGCGCTGGAAGCGGTTCAAGATGTTAAACAAGCGGTCCAGCTCTTCCGGTGCCAGGAAGGTGGGGGTGCCGCCACCAACCGCCCCGCGGGCGAATTGGGCATCCGGACCCAACGCCTCATGCACCTGCTCCACCTGCCGCTCCAGGGTGTCCAGATAGCGGCGCGTGAGCGGATCGTCCGCGCCGGTGGTGGTGAAGAGATTGCAGAAGCCGCAGCGCATCTCGCAGAACGGGATGTGGGCATAGAGGAATAGTGCACTTCGATCTTCCCCCGACCAGAGATCACGAAGGGGGAGGGCGGGTTCGAGACGTTGATACGCCATCTTGTGAGGATACGCATAGGCGTACCCTTGGAAGAAACCGCCACTCTGAAAGTAGGTGCGGAAGTTCATGCGGCCTCCTTTGCGGGAGTCAGCACCGTCTCGCCGTATGGCACGGTCCATACCGACGGATGGGCCAACCGGTGGCCCGTCCAGCCTTCTTCACCATAGGCAGTGCCGTGATCGGAGAGGATGAGGCAGAAGACAGGGCGCTGGCGCTGTTGCAGGGCGGCGGTGAGCAGCGGGAGTTGGGAATCCACATAGCGCAGTGCGGCCGCGTGGCTCTCCAGATCATCTGGTCCCTGGTCCCGGCAGTAGAAGTAGTTGGGCTGGTGCAGGGCGGAAACGTTGATGAAGAGCAGGCTCTTCTGGTCAGGATCCAGTGCAGCCAGACGTTCCGCCGCTTTGGCGAATTGCAGCTCTGTGGAGTGGCGGTTGGTCACGCCCATCTCAGCGCTCCAGTGCGCTTCGTGAAAGAGACCGGGCAGGACTCGGCTGACGGCGGTCTGTTGATTGAAGAAGCCGACACCGCCGATGCAGATCGTGTGGTAGCCCTCGTCCGCCAAGCCGGTGACCCAGTTGTCGGTTTCAAAGGTCTTGGTGCGGTTTCCGGTGGTTTCACTGCCTGCGAACTTCGCGGCAAAGAGTCGCGTGTTGTCGGCTGAAGGATCGGCCGGCGTGGGCAGGAACCCGGCAAAGAATGCCTGGTGCGCCGCATACGTGAAGCTGCCGGGGGTGTGCCTCTTCTCCCAGCCGGACGGCAGAAGGGCGGCAAAGTTCGGCGTCCGGGCGGCACGATGCTCCCGCTCCGCCACATCGTAGCGCAGTGTATCCAGCACCAGCATCAGAATATCGTGGCTGCCCACAATGCCGTTCATGTCCCAAGGCATGAGGCATGTTTCCTGAACGGCGGGAGGGCTGCAACGGAAAAACGGGCCCGCTGCGCGGGAGGCAGCAGACTGGAGCCGCCTGAGGGCGGAGACGCCAGACACCAGACTGCCAGACATCAGACCTGAGACAGGGAGGGGTGTGAACTTTCCGGAAGAGAAGTTGGAATTGAACCCGGAGGGTTCGCCACGACTAGCCACGGGTGGAGCGAGCGTAGCGAGTGCAACCCGTGGATGTGAGGGCGCGTGTTCTACCGCGGAGCGGTAGGCCTGATGGTGCAAGCTTCGGTGAGTGTGAGATCGCGGGAAGGGTCTCAGGGGCAGGTCAATGCGATGGGCCTACCACTCCGTGGTAGAAGACCCGAGGGAGCTACCATGGGTAGTCCTCGCTACGCTCGGCCGACCTCATGGCTATTCATGGTGAACCCTCCGGGTTCGACTGCAAACACGCTACAGCACCGGGACAAGCTGCAATCGACAATGTTCCATTGTTGAGCCGCCTCATAGGCAGTCAGGATGCCAGGCGCACTGCGAGCGCCTCTCCCTTCGTACACCCGCGGGGCCGGAGACCCCGCCTCCTTTACTCTGCGGCCAAGTGGCCTTGAAGCTTGTTGTGAATAAGGGAGGCGGGGGGTCCTAGCCCCGCTCAGTTGACCGCGCCTGTGTGCGGCCGAACCAAGCACTCGAAGGATGGCAGGGTGAGGGAGATCCTCTGCACAATCACCGCCCCACACCTTGCCAACTGCCTACTGAACTCAAAGCTCCTTCGGCATCCAAGCTTCCAGCTTGCTCACTTCGGCCTTCGCGCTGGAAGTGACAGGAATGCCCCAGAACTCAAAGAACGGTCCGAGGTTCTTTTTCGTGATCTTGGAGAACCGGATCAGAAACTGATCGCGTTTTTCCTCATCGTTCTTGGGCGTGGGGCCGAAGGAGGGATCGGCAAAGGACCAGATGTACTTCTTGTAGTTCTCCCAGCCAAAGCCTTGTACGAGCTGGACGTATGTGGTCAGGGCATGGAAGGGATCGCCCTTCCAGATGGCCCACTTCTCGCCTTCATCCTTGGCTTTCTTGGCGGCATCAATGTGCTTCTTGATGGACTCGGGGCTGACGCCACCGTGACCAATCAAGAGGTCCTTCTTGAGCACCTCGGTGTAGCAATAGAGGCCAAAGACGTTGTTGGTGACCTCGCCGGTGCCTTCGAAGGTGAAGTTGCCGCGTTGGTGGTTGTGGCCGATCTCATGGTAGAATCCCCAGCCGGGGTACTTGATGCGGCCGTAGGTGACCATCTCCACCGTTTCCGGGGTGTGGATCATGATGGGGTAGCCGGAGTGCATGAAACCGGCGCTGATCTGCACGTCGCCGACCATGCGTTCCGGACGGGTGCGTTCGGCGGTCTGGTTGGCGATGTCATCTTGCGCTGTGACCACGCGGTCCCAGAATTCCATGAGCTCGGTGGGGTTGGTGATCTTGCGGGCCACTTCGCTGGACAGGCTCACCACCATCTTTTCGCTGGCCAGTTCTGCCCAGGGGCCCTGGGCTTTCTTGATGGAGTTCCACTGGTCATCGGTGTCGCGACCGAGCTTGAAGTACGGCGACTCGACTGCACCCGCGATCTTCACCTTGAATGGTTCCGAGGCATTCCGCCGCGCCCTTCCTGGAACGGTGATGTAAACCAGGCCGCCAAACGCGGTGCCCATCTTGGTTTCGACATTCTCGATACCCACTGTGCGGGTGATGTCCGGTGCACGACGCCAGCTCTCCAGGTGGTAGAGCGTGTCGCTGTGGCAGCCCACGCGAATGGAGAAACCATTTCCCACCATGGCTTCCGGCACGGTCACGGTGATGGGTTCGCCCGCCACCGCATAGAGGCCGGTGCTGGTCCAACCGTCGATGTTGGCATCCACGGTTATTTCCTTGGTCACGCGAGGTGCATCCTTGGCTGGCTGTCCGGGAAACACGGCGGAGGCAGGGTGAGCGGCCACGGTGGGGCTGCTGGCGAGACGCAGCACGCGGGTCTCCATGCCCAGCCGGATGCGCTGGGAGGAGTGCTGGGCCATGGTCAGGGGCTGTTCCTTGGTGGGTATGCCGGAGTCGCCTTCACCCAGGGCGCTCATGACCGCGCCCTGGAGGGAGTTGCGTCCCGGCGGTTGGGCGG
>NZ_BATQ01000024.1 GCF_000739635.1 Verrucomicrobium sp. BvORR034
CTTCCAGTAGGCGTCTTCAACGGTGGGATCCACCGCTTCCGCGACGCCCTTGCCCGTAAGGCCGCCTGCTACGGCACCAATTGCTCCGCCTACGATCACGCCCGCCGGACCTCCCACTGCGCCAATGGCGGCACCAGCAGCGGCTCCTCCGGCTGCGCCAATTCCGGTGCCAACGGGATGGGCTCCTGGTTCACCCGAAAGAGGGTCCTCGTTTCGGTCGCCGTCGGGGGGATTCTGCCTCTGTGTTTGTGAAGTGCTCATGGGATTGTTTTTTTATTTTATTGTTCGTGTTCAGTTTTCAGTTGGGCTACGCCATCCGGCGTCGACCTGTCGCCACCCGGTAAAGGGCCAGCAGCAAAATAGCCCCGACCACGGAGGCGATGAACCCCACGGGTTCACCTTCATTGTACCAACCCAGGGTCCGGCCAAGGAAGCCGGCGAGAAGGGCGCCTACGACGCCGATCACCATGGTGATAAAGATCCCGCCGGGGTCTTTCCCGGGCATCAGCAGCTTGGCGACTGCTCCTACGATAAGGCCGATGACCAACATCCAAATGAATGACATATTTTTAGGTGGTTGAGTTTGAGCGGGCCTGGGCCCAGTGCCATGAGATCGGCATTTTATGGTGTCGCGCGTCTACATTATTTTTACTAAATAGAGATTTGGGAGTAGGCTCATTGAACCAAAGGGTGTCTTGGTGGAGCAAACATCGCCGAAGTCTGCATGGATGCGCTACAAGGCACAATCGGAAGGGTGTTGGGGTGAGTTGTCCAGAAGCCGTTGAGACAGAAGCTGCATCCTCCACCCCCAGACCATATGACGGCTGTTCTGAATTTCAGCTGCCGATGGGAGACGGTGCGTCACGTTTGGCGTTCGAGTGAATCAGCCCGCCGGGACAATTTAGAGAGGATGAGGTTGGAGCAGCCAGCGTGGGAACGGGCACCGATCAGCTGGTGCATACGGCCTTGTCTAACCATGATTCCAACTCTCATCCTGCAAACCTGGCTCCTAAGTTTGATGTCCCTGGGCATCGTCGGGGCCGCCGCTTATTTCGGGAACAAGTGGCAGCAGGCTTGCTGGGGCTGGGATCCTGGCCTCTCCGTTTCTGTGTTCGCGCCCAACTGGGGGTTCAACGAGCAGACGGCTTTGCTGTTCGCGGCAGTCCTGATGTTTATACTGACTCTATGGGGCGGTGGATTCATCGGGGCGGTGCTTCGCGTGATCCGTCCCGCAAAAGGGAATGCCGCAAATGACCCGAGGAATGCGCCAAAACCCACAGCGCGACATCACCTGAAGAGACCGGACGGCTCGCACCTTTATGTCGAAGTGCACGGTGCAGCAGATGGAATTCCGCTTGTGCTCACCCATGGGTGGGGGCTGAACAGTGCTGAATGGAATGATCTCAAGCGTGATCTGGGAGATAAATTCCGTTTGATTGTATGGGACGAACCAGGATTGGGCCGGTCGCGCCGACCTTCGAACCGCGACTACTCGATCGAAAAGCTGGCCCACGATCTGCATGCTGTCGTGGAGTTGGCAGGACGCGGTAAGACACCCGTGGTTCTTGTGGGCCACAGCATTGGGGGAATGATCAACCTGACCTTTTGCCGCCTGTATCCAAACTCTCTGGGAACGAAAGTGATGGGGATCGTGCTGACCCATACCACCCCTACGAATCCAGTGCGTACCACTTCAGGGGCGGCGTTGTACACCGCCCTGGAAACTCCCGTTCTGAGGCCGCTGATGTATCTCACGATTGCCGTTTCACCCCTTCTTTGGATTTTCAACTGGATGTCATATCGAAACGGACTGGCCCATCTCTCCGTGATGCGTGGGTCTTTCGCCGGGACAGAAACGTGGGAGCAGGTGGACTTTGCAGCGAGTTTTCAGACACAAGCATCTCCGGCCGTCGTCGCACGGGGAATGCTTGGGATGATGAGTTACGACGCGCTCTCCACTTTGCCCGCCATCGCCATTCCCACCTTGATCGTGGCTGCGGACAAGGACTCAACCACCCTGCCTGAGGCAAGCAAGGTCATGGAGGCGAACATCCCCAGTGCCCGCATGATAACCCTCTCACCTGCGAAACACCTGGGACTGATTGAGCATCATCAAACCTTCGCCGACGCAGTCAGCGAGTTCGCTTACATGTGCCGGGCGAAGTGCTCTGTGAGATTCGAAAAGCAATGACGCTTGCGCCATCCCAGCGGGCCGGCCCAGTCGCTGGGCTTGGTGCAAGGGGTCGCAGAGGAAGCTCATTCGCAGAACATCCTGGACGCCATTTATGCCGATCACCCCCCAATCCCTTTCTTTGGAGGAGCGCCGTGTCCGACGGGCGGCCCGAAGAGAGGCGCAGCGTGAGGCAAACTTGGAGCGCTCGCAGAAAATGCACGTCGCGCGGCTGGAGAACGGTACAAGTGTGGAGGATCCGGATGAGTCCTGCTTGCAAAGGTACAATGTAGGCTGTTCAGGATGGTTCTACTGGCACTGGCGTGGCGATTTTTACCCTGCGGACATGCCAACGAGCCGATGGTTTGAACATTACTTAACTCAATTCCAGACTGTGGAGCTCAACGCTCCTTTTTATTCATGGCCTACCATCGGGGCGGTAAAGAAGTGGCTGACACAGGCAGGGGACAGCCGGTTGATATACACCGTGAAGGTTTGCGAGCTCATCACGCATGTGAAGCGTTTCGTTTCCACCAAAACGTTGGTGAAAGACTTTGGGCACATCGGTGACCTGCTGGGGAACAGAATGGGATGTTTTCTCTTTCAACTCCCTCCAGGCTATGATTACACTCCTGCACGCTTGAAGGCCATCGTGAGTCAGCTCGACCCCCGATTCAGGAATGTGGTGGAGTTTCGCCACCGGAGTTGGTGGAATGAAGTGGTGTACGATGCCTTTGAAGGTGCCGGGATCATCTTCTGCTCATGCAGCGGGCCCCGGCTGCCGGATCAGCTGGTCAAAACCTCGAACGAGATTTATCTGCGTTTCCACGGCACATCCCAATGGTACCGCCATAACTATACGACCGATGAATTGGCCGTCTGGGTAGACCGCGTCAAAAATTCCGGGGCAGAACGCGTATGGGCCTATTTCAACAATGATCGGGAAGGGAACGCTATCAGAAACGCGCAGGAGTTCCTCTCGCTACTGGGGCAGGACCGTCAGATATGCGCATGAGATGCCCATCGGGTGGGTAACGAATTGGGGCCGGGCAAAGAAGCTTCGGCGATCACGAGGGTATGAAGGCACTTTGTTGGCATGGAAAGTCGGACGTGCGGGTGGACTCGGTTCCCGACCCGAAAATCATAGATCCCACCGACGCGATCATTAAGGTTACAGCCACGGCCATTTGCGGATCAGACCTGCATTTGTTCGATGGTTTCATGCCCACCATGGAGGCTGGAGACATCCTTGGGCATGAGCCCATGGGCGTGGTTGTGGAAGTGGGGGCTGGGGTGAAGAAACTCCGCCCCGGTGATCGGGTGGTAGTGCCATTCACCATCTCCTGCGGAAGCTGTTTCTTCTGCAATAAAGGCCTTTACTCCTGTTGCGATACCTCCAATCCCAATGCGGAAATGGCCCGCAAAGTGATGGGGCAGTCGCCCGCGGGTCTTTTTGGCTACTCCCATATGTTGGGGGGCTTTGCCGGTGGTCAGGCGGAGTACTTGCGCGTCCCCTACGCAGATGTGGGTCCGGTGACGATCGAATCCGACCTCCCGGATGACAAGGTGCTTTTCCTTTCAGACATCTTCCCCACGGGCTACATGGCTGCAGAGAATGCGGAGATCGAGCCGGGAGATACCGTGGCGGTTTGGGGTTGTGGTCCTGTAGGCCAGTTCGTTATCCAGAGCTGCTGGATCATGGGGGCAGGCCGTGTGATTGCCATTGATCGCGTACCAGAGCGACTGGCCATGGCAGCGAGTCACGGCAAGGCGGAAACGCTCAACTTCGACAATGATGACATCTACGAATGTCTCATGAGCATGACCAACGGCCGAGGTCCGGACCGTTGTATTGATGCCGTGGGCACAGAGGCCCATGGAACGGGTAGCTTCGATGCAATTATCGACAAAGCAAAGGCGGCAGTCATGTTGGGGACAGACCGGCCTCACGTGTTGCGGCAGGCCATCCAGTGTTGCCGGAAGGCGGGCACCATCTCCATACCCGGCGTCTATGTGGGATTGCTGGACAACATGCCCTTCGGTGCCGCAGTGAACAAGGGGCTGACGTTCAAGATGGGGCAGACCCACGTTCAGCGGTATCTCCGCCCCCTGCTTTCCCGCATTGAGAGTGGAGAGATAGATCCCTCCTTTGTGATCACTCACCGTCTGCCTCTGGAGAAGGCTCCGGATGCCTACAAGATGTTCCGCGACAAGCAGGATGGCTGTGTGAAAGTGGTGCTGAGCCCATGACGCGGGGGAGAATCTTGCGATAACCGCCTGTCCGGAAGTGTTGTTGGGTCACCCAGTCAAATCGGCGGTTGGAGACATAGTGCATCATTATCTGGTGGCTGATTCGATTCGGCAGCCACCAGCCCAGTCGCAGGTTGAAATAGGCAACGGAGAAGAACATCCGCTGATTCGGACCAAATGACGATCAGCTGGTTGGTGGCTCAGGTGTCGGTGCGTTCTTGGCGATCAGGCCTTCATTCTTGAGTTCTGCCCAAAACGCGGCCGGGATCTGCACTTTCATGGAAGCCGCGTTCTCCGTGACTTGCTGAGCGGTGCGGGCACCGGGGATGGTGGCCGATACGGTGGAAGGTGCGGTTGTAAACTGCAACGCGGCGGTGCGCAGATCAGTGCCATGCTTGCTGGCGAGGGCGCTGATGCGGGCACGTTTTTCCTTGAAGCCCTCCGGCATCTTGCCTCGGTAGTCATAGCGATCCAATCCTGCCAGGAAACCCGCATTCAGCGGAGCGCCCACCACAATGGAGACACCATGCGCATCGCAGGCAGGAAAGAGACGGTTGAGGGCATCCTCATGAAACATCAGGGAGTATTGCGTGGCGGAAAGGAAGATATCGGGATCGGCCACCTTCAGCGTCGCAAGGGCGGGCTCGATCGTGTTGACGCCCAGACCCCAGGCCTTGATGAGGCCTTCTTCGCGCATCTTGGTCAGCGCCGGCATCGCTCCTTTTGCGGCAATGTTAAAGTACTCGGTCCAACGTTCGCCGAGGTCATCGTTGTCGGGCGACAGGTCATGAATGAAGACGATGTCGATGCTCTCGACACCCAGTCGTTGCAGACTGTCCTCAATGGAACGGCGCACGCCATCGGCAGAGTAGTCATAGGTGTGGACGAAAGGGGAGGGGGCTTTCCACAGGAGCTTGTCGCTCGGCTGGCCCGGTTTCAGAAGACGTCCGACCTTGGTGGAGATGAGGTAGTCTTCGCGCTTCTGAGTGTGCAGAAAGTGGCCAAAGCGCCGCTCGCTCAGCCCCAGGCCGTACCAGGGTGAGGTGTCGAAATACCGCACGCCGTTGGCCCAGGCGGCTTCGAGAGTTTCCTCCGCTTGGGGGTCAGGTGTGGGCTTGAATCCGTTGCCAATGGCGACACCGCCAAGGCCAAAACGGTGGGGGGGACGGTAGTGGGCGCGGGTCTCAGATGAAGTTTGGGAAAGCGCAGGGGCCGCGGCGGCCGCAGCACTCAAGGCCGCTGTAGCAAGGAAACTACGTCGGGTGGCGGTGTTTGTTTTCATGGCTGGAACCAGTAGGTGGCTGAAGATTCAGTTCGTCTGCGGAGAATTCAGATCGCTATGAGCTTGCCCCAGGTCCGCTGTCGGGAGGCGGGGCCGCCTTCACGAAGAAGGAGGAGATACTCCCTGAAAGGTGTTCGTCTCCCCTGACGTCTGTGGACCTTCGAAAGTGTGGGGAGATCCAGGGATCGAAAATGCCTGGTGGGTTTGTTTCATGAAGCCTGGGCACGTCTCTTCACACAGCCGTTACCCTGCCATGACTGGTGTTCAGGCCATCACTCTTGCGCTCGCAGCGTGACTTCGGCCGCGGGCAAAGATGCTCAACTCTGCCTGGCAAAAGCCGCCGCACGAGTGATGAGATGGGGCTCCGGACGGAGGCCGGTGTAGAGCACGAACTGCTCGACCGCTTGCAGGACGATGACGTCTGCCCCTGAAATGCACGGTTTGCCAAGCGTGCCTGCTAGCTGGATCAGCGGTGTTTCAGCGGGAATGGCCACGACATCGAAGACGGCGTGTGCCGCCCGCACTTGTGCTTCTGTGAAAGCCAGTCGCGCAGCCTCTGGGCCGCCGGTCATGCCAATCGGCGTGACGTTGATCAAGAGGCCGGGGGTTTCATCCCCGAGTTCCTGCTTCCAGGCGTAACCGTACTGGGATGCCAGCGCGGGACCCGCAGCTTCATTGCGAGCCACGATGACGCCCTTGGCGAATCCCGCATCGCGCAGAGCGCAGGCCACCGCCTTGGCCATGCCGCCGCTTCCGCGCAGTGCAAAATCGAGACCTGTGGAGATGGCACGTGATTTCAGAAGGGAGAAGACAGCAGTATAGTCGGTGTTGTAGCCCCGGAGTTTCCCTTCGGTATTGACGATGGTGTTCACCGACATGATGCCTTCAGCGGAAGGTTCCAGCCCGTCGAGGTATTCGATGCAGTCTTCCTTGAAGGGCATGGAGACGGCACAGCCCCGAACGCCCAAGGCTCTGATTCCCGTGATCGCCCCCGCGAGGTTTCCAGTGGTGAACGCCTTGTAAACAAAGTTCAGCCCCAACTCCCGATAGAGGTAATTGTGAAACCGGGTGCCGAAGTTTCCCGGCCGCCCCGAGAGCGACATGCAAAGCTGGGTGTCTCTGTTGATGTAGGATTCCATGAGCATCGGTTGCTGGGGTTGTTGCTCCGTCGAGTCTTTGGGCTCAACGTTAGGCCTTGGTGAGTTGATGTGAAACCTTCCCTCCGGAGACTAATGTCGGCAAGTCAGTGTTGTTTGCTTGTTGGGGGGGCCTGGTCCGACTTCGATAAACTTGACACTTGCCAGTTTGACTGACCGTCGGGTGGTCAGCGTGCACTCGCCCAAGAAGTCGCTGCCATTTGCTTTCAGGAGGCAATGGGTGCCACGAATTCTCAGGTGCAAGTTGCCTGCCTGCACTCCCCAATCGCCGGTCTGATTGCCTGAGGGATCAGCGACCAGGCCGGTGGATTGCAGCGTTACAGTTGTGCTCAAAGCGTTGGCTCTTTTGCTGATGCCGGATATCGAGATTGCATAGTGGCCATCCTCAGTCACTCGGCGATGAATTTGGTCGTCTCCATCTGAACGCTCCGAAAGAAGTGCGCCATGAAACGCGCCTTGAGTGACCCCTTGCCAGACTCCTTGAGCGTCATCTTCGCAGACAAATTCCCAAAAGGCATGATCGTGAGTCTGAAGTACAAGCCGTGACCCGTGGGGGTGCCACCAACGAAAAGTCCCTGAGGAGTCATGAATCACACCATCCTGACCCAAGCTGAGAAAGTGGCACTCGCCGGCGGCCGATTTGAGCGCGTAGTGCTTTTCCTTCTCGAATTGACGGAGGATCTTCTTTTCCCCGTCATGTTGTTGGCGGCGGAGGCGTTCGACCCCAGTGGGCCAAAGCTGACGCAATTCCGACAGGTGGGTCAGGCATTCTTCTTCAGCATTGAAGCTGTGAATTCTTGGGTTGTGGCTTATTCGCCACTTCGCCCCGTGTCGGTGCTGGAAGAGAAGCTCGCCGGTGGTGGGGTGGAACTGGATCATCGTCCTTTGCTGTAGCCTTTGCATCGGGTGCGGGGCCATGGCGAAGGGCTCATTGAGCAGCTTCCACGCAAAGTAGAAGGACTCCTTGTCCCCATAGAACAGCCGGTAGTAGTAGTCCGAGTGTTCATTGAGATGCATGGCGAGGTTGAGCGCGCGCCAATGCCTTCCTTTGTTGACCAGCACCTGGCCACTCTCAACTTCCCAATCCTCCTCCGCCGGTGTCAGGCCGAAAGCCCGCCAAGCTTTACGTCCTCGCGCATGACGGTTCTGATCGGGCCAGAAAAGCGCCCCTCGGTCCAAATAGTCAGGGTTCTGGAACACTGAGGTCGGATCAACCATGGGTACGTTGTCGGCATCCAACAGCAATACTTCCTTGAAAGAACAGTGTAGCATCGCGAACACCTTGAGTTCCCATCCCTTTAGGATCTTTACAGGGTGCCTTTCACGAACAGCAAGCGCGTCAACGAGCGTGGCGGACGGAAACTTCTCACTCAGCAGCTTTCGTATGTCTCCCGGCATCTCGTCCTCTCCCAGGTGCCATACTTCCACGGGCAACGAGCAACCCGTGGCTTGGAGCCGGTGCAAGAGCACCCACAGGCACGGGAGCAAGGTGTCCCCACCGGCTGCAATCACGATCCCTTGGTCGGAAAAGTGGGGAGGGCAGGGAGGAATAACCTCAATGAATTGCCGACGGATGTCCGTCATCGCCTGTATTTCTGATTCCTCGGCCGGACTCACGTGGAAGATTTTAGGATGGATTTGGCGGAGTTTTTTGTGAGCTGCCTAGCTGGTGCCAAGTCGCGAAAGCGACTGCCTTCGACTGCGTTGCCCCAAGGTTCGCGTGATCGACTCCGGAGAGGACTGATGGGGTTTGCCATTGATCACGGGTACGAGGAGATTGCCGTGTTTTCTCTGGTGGGCAATATCGAAGCCCTGCGTGACGTCATCGGGTCTCACCCCTTGCATCAGAGTGATCATCCTTCCGTTGCTGAAATGGTAGTACACCACCTCCTTCAACCATTGTTCGTCGAATGGATAGTAGGGATAGCATTTGTGTCCGACGCGTTCGTGCGGGATGGGGCCGAAGTGCTCGCGTTGGCTGCGCCTGGACATCGGTTCCACCCTGGTGTCATCTCTTCTTGCCACAGGTTCGTGGCAGAAGTTGGTGAGACGATCCTCGTGCAGAATATTCATTGTGATGTAACCGAGAATGCTTCGGGCACAGTCGATGTCCACAGCGGCGGGGCGCACCGCGAAGTCATTCCCCAGAATCAGGGCCATTTCACCATTTCCGGAGGTGAATTGCAGGGGTCTTGAGATGGCTGCGTTCGGTCTCAGCTCAAAAAGTTTGATCAAACGCTCGGCACGCTGAGCTTGGAAAGGGCGGTCTGTGTCCTGGAGATAAGTGTAGGCGCACGGGAGGTTGAAGCTCAAGTAGCGCCACAGTGCACCAGGACATTCTGCAATGCTTTTATGTTTCATGCGTATCACAACGAACCCCGCTCTGCCCAATTTCGGCTCCAGATGGCGAAGGTTGCTGGAGAGATAGAGGACTGGGACCCAATCGCGGAAGTCACTCTCAAGCACGGGGTTGAGATAGTTCTGGAAGAATGTGCGTTCATGCCGGTGTGAATTCTCCCAGATGGGGTGCTGCACGCGGTTGAGCTCCGACTCAAGGATCTGCCCTTCGTGGTCGGTCTGAGGCTGCACTTTACGCCTCGCAAAGTTGGACGGTTTGAAGAAAAGGGACATGGCCACGATCTTCCTCCCGCGGATGCGATCCAGATCCCCAGGGGACAGCGGCTCATGTTCGAATGAGCTGAGAAGGTGGTAATCCGATCGTCCAGTTCTTTCGAGGTACTTTGAAGCCTCCATCAGATAGTCTTCATACATGACCTCCAGCAACTTTTTGGAGTAGCGGGGATACACATGTTGGATTTGCTCAGGACTGAGTGTGGGGTGCTGGGTTGAGATCACAAGTTGGCTCCTTGGTGCAGGGTGATGGAGGGATGGATGTGACTCCAAGAGTGGGCTGGCGAAGTTGCTTGAGAAGACGTGCTGAGGGCAGATGCAGCCAGATCAGGCCGAGGCTTCAGGTGCGGGAAGCAGACGCAGACTGATGTGATCACCCCGTGGGGGGTGCGTAGTCGCAGGTGATGGGCGCTCTGGTAGGGCGGACAATCCACATAGCTGTCAACTGGGCTGTCGCCGGGGAATGCTCCTGTTGAGGGGCGGCTCAAATGGGACGCAGAAGCATGCTCACCATCTCGATCCAGCCATTCTCTGACTTCCAGCAAGGTGCGGGGGGGAGGGCCGTTGCGAGAGTTCACTGCGATGTCGGCAGGCTCAATCGACACGTCAAACACGAGAACCGCCAGCAGACAATGCGGTACGGTGGCGGCAAGTTGATCGAGGCATTGAGTTTCACCGCTGCTGCTGTGGTGCTTCTTAAAGGGGTTGTGCCAGATGATGACCGTGTGTTCAGGATCATCATTTTCTTCCTCCGGGATGGCGCCCCCAGAATCCCATACTCGGACCCTTTTTTCGAACACCTGCCAAGGGGTGATGCCTCTCCGGTTGAATTCTCGCTTTGCGCTCAGAAGCTTGTTCCTCCGATGGCTTGGAGGAAGATCGCTCCAATCATGATCCAGGGCACACACCACCTCCAACTCCAGTTTCGCCAACCCGTCCACCAGAGAGTCGTCTGTGGGGCTTAGGACAATGATGCGATTTATGTTCTGGCTGGCCTTCAGATGCTCCACGAGGCGGAGCGTGGTGATCACCTCCCATTGGCGGCGATGATATCGGCGCTTCTCGCGAATAGCCTCGCACCAGCGTTGAAAATCGTCAGACTCCCAGTCTCG
Source organism: Verrucomicrobium sp. BvORR034 (assembly GCF_000739635.1). Lineage (GTDB taxonomy): Bacteria > Verrucomicrobiota > Verrucomicrobiia > Verrucomicrobiales > Verrucomicrobiaceae > Verrucomicrobium. Next base: position 10,603 of record NZ_BATQ01000024.1, read on the forward strand.
ATGCGACGGGAAAAGCATCCCTGACATCGCGCGAGAAACAAGCGAGGGGGGTGATTGCTCCGTCGAGTGAGTCCGCAGGGGACGCAGGGTGATGACGGGTTCCTTTTCATTGATCCAGGCACCTTCCCAGAAGCCGGCTGGATTCCAGGTCATGCGGGTGGTGAGTTGATCCCAATTCCGAAGTTGCAGAGTGGTTTGTCCCTGCTCGTCAGTGAGCAGGTGCCAGTACATTTCCATGTGTCCGGCACCTTCCTCGATCACTCCGTCCGCCCGCAGCGTCAGGCTTCGTTGCTGGCGGCCCTCGATGCGGAATGCCCATGGTTGGGAGACCAAGGAACGATAAGCGGGAAGCATGACTTCGCTGTGGGGGGGCTTCCGTATTTGGGAAACACCGATGCGCTTGCGGTCTCCGCCATCGGTGCAAATTCCGAGCCAGTTGCCCTGAGGGTCCTTTTCCAGTTCTGCGACGGGACCTTTCTCGGATGAAAGCACGAGTCGGGGGCGGTTGATGGCCTTCTTCATATCCCAGTAGAGAAAGCGGGCGGACGAGGGGTGGGAGATGATGTGTCCCTCAGCGTTCAGCATCACCCTGCAGCTTTCCCCGCCTTCATGGTACAGGTGCCAGGCTTTCGACTGGAGAGTTGCGGCAAACGCATTCATCATGCGGGTGCGGTCTGGATGCTCATGCCAGCGGGGAACGGTCGCAACCCTTCCTGGCCACAGCGTCTTCAGTTGTTGAAGGCTCTGGAGGGCTTCGGTTTCCAGCTCAAATCCCGGGATGGGAGTGTTCCTGCCATGAAGTGACCACTTGGCGAGATTGCGGTGCTGGAAAATGCGCCGGCCTGAGAAGTCATGCTGGCACATGGTTTTGTTGGCCAGATTCTCGATGGCAAATGGGGGCATCGAGTACGGCACCTCCAGGTACCTGAAGGCAAAGTGGAAGGTTTCCTTGTCCCCGAGGAAATAATGACGGAAGAAGGCGGCGTGCCGGTTGAACCAAAGAGCAAGCTGCAGGGGGCGCCAATGGCGGAGCTTGTTCACCAGGATCTGTCCGCTTTCGAACTCAGGTTCGTCGCGGTAGTCTACACCGCAGATCTTCCATATAGGGTCATCTTCAACAAGGCTGGTGTAGTCGGGCCAGTAGACGGCGCCAGTGTCTCGGTAGTGCGGATCATCAAAAAGATATTCTGGATCGCGCACCGCCATGTTGTCGGCATCGAGAAAGAGCACTTCCTCAAATGTGGAGTAGAGAATCGCCAGCGGCTTCAGCTCCCAGCCGCTGCCCACTCGAGGCAGGCCCAGGGTGTCCATGTGTTGATGAGCATCGATGCAGGTGACGCCAGCGTCGCCTAGTAGTTGCTCCATCGTCGGATCTACTTCACCAGGAAAGTGCCAGAGTTCCACCGGTAGGCGGCAGCCATGGCGGCGCAGCATCTGGACATTGACCCAAACTGACGGGAGGTAAGAAAGCCCTCCGCCACAGATGACCACTCCCCGCAGTTGCAGGTGGTTGCCTGCCACGGGTTGAGGTAACTGTTTGATGGCTTGCGTTAGCCTTGTGGGAACATTCGCAGGGGTCAGAGGGGCTTCATCGTGGGCTGTGCCAGTCCATCGAGTGTCATGCGCATGGGTGCGGGATCGGCGAAAGCGCAACTCTCTGCGGTCCCATCCCATCGGGCCGGCCAGTTTGTCGGCTTCGTCTGGAGTGAGGTATCTCCATGGACCGCCAGCATGGAAATAACTTTCGATCTGGGCGACCGCCTGCTCGGGAGTGATGATGTCCATGCAACGTGGAAGGTTGCCAACCACGTCCAGGCAAAGGTTCTGGGGAAGGTCTTTCTCGTCCCCGTCGTTTAGAGGTACAGTGCGGGAGCGCCAACAGCCGCCGTTGCTGCAACATGACAGAGCTCCCATGGTATGGATGAAGCGATGTCCGGGATAGGCCTCCCAATGGGGAGGTTCCCTCCCTCCCGCCACCACCACGCAAGGTCGGGTGAGTTCTGCGGGCCGAGTTTCAACGGCGGCAGCCAGGTGCATTAGCGATGTCACGGGGCAGAGCACCCCCTGCGCATGGTGGACCAAGCGAACTAACTGGCGCAGGCAGGTTTTGCCTCTGAGATCCAGCACGCCACGAAGCGGTGGGTGATGATGCCCTTCTTCACCTACCTGCACAAAATGAATGCGTCCCTGGAATCGGTCCACTACCTCCTGCCAGCGGGGAGTGTCCCACCATTTGATGGTGAAGTCCTGCTTGCCGCCTGCCGCGATAATCCAGAACGGGTGGCTGCTGCCGGTCATCTCAGCGACCTGTGAAGCCCATTCCCGTTCGAGGTTGCTGAGGTGGATGTCGCCTTTGAAGAGGGTGGGTTCAATGGGCAACCCTAGCACTTCACCGAGATGTTGGGTAAAACCATGAATGAAGTGGTAGGGCGCGGAGTTGCTCCGGTGGATGAGAGGGTAGCGGCATTCAATCCGGCGGACCCCTCTTTCATTGTCCCGGATAGGTGTGATGTACGGATTGCTTGCCCATAGGGCCGGGCACGGGGTCCGCACATCTGTGAGAAAGCGTTTGGGGTACGTGAGATGAAGATCCCGCACCGCGGCCGTCATCATCACAATGTCACCCGGAGCGAGTGGATTAGACAGGATAAGCTTTTCCATTATGGTCTGACATCCTTATTAAGCCGTATGTGCCATTATTAAAATTCCTCCAGCTCATCGAGTTCCTCATCGCGCAGTTCCAAAGGGCCGACTGATCCGACTGATGAAAAGACCAAGCCATGTGGATGCGATTCTCCTCCGTACGAAGTGTGCGTGAACGGCCTGACGGACAAGCCTGTACAATATGCGACAGGTGCGCTCCGTTTGACCTCGGTAGATCTCGCGTCTGATGCCTTTGGGCTGCCGTGGGGGCATACTCGCAGCTATACGAACCTGCTTTCCGTTCCCAGTGGCGGTGTCAATGGGGCTGGTTGGCTGGTGCGGGAGCAGAAATACTTGGTATTTGTCGACTGGACCCCTGGTCCGACGCAGCCTGAGGAGATCGCAGTGGTAGTAGGCGGAGGCCAGAGCCTCTGGTTCGTGAAAACGCTGTCTGGCGGCTACGAGCCCCAGTTTGGCGGTCTGGAGCAATTGGCATGGGATGAAGCGCTGCACGAATACGTGCTGACCGACAGTCGCGGGTGGCGAACCACTTTCTTCGATCACACTACAAGTGCCGCGGCAGGTCTTGAGGGGAGACTCAAGCAAGTGATCGATCCGGCGGGACGGGTCACCAACGCAAACTACGACAGCAACGCGTTGATGACATCTTTCGAGCAAGACCAAGAGGGGCAGAAAAGCGGTTACTACTACACCTACACCACCGCTTTTGGTAGTCCTGTCATCTCAGAGGTACGGCTGACTTTAAATGGTCAGAATGTACGTCGTGCGGTGTTCAGCTACTACGGCAGCGGTGTCCCCTTCGGCTCCACTGGTGACCTGCAACTTTCAACAGTCGAGGAGTATGATGTGGGCGGGGCAGTTTGGCGCGCGGTTCGTCGTCAGCACTACCGATACTACAAGAGCGGCCAGCCCAACGGGTTTGAGCATGGGCTGAAGTATGTGGTGGGCTCAGGTGCCTATGAGTTGATGGTGGCTGCTGGCCTCAATCCTCTGACGGCTTCAGAGGCGGAGGTTGCCAACTTCGCCGACAACTATTTCGAATATGACAGTCAACGGCGCGTGACGGTGGAACGGGTGTATGGTGGGAGGGAGACAACCTCGTTGGCCTACGTCGCCAATCCAACGGATCCTGGAGCTGAGGAGGTCAACGTCTGGGCCACGCAAACCACTGAAGTCCGCCCTGATGGCAATGAGGTGCGAGTCTATACGAACAAGGCTGGACAGGTTCTTGTCAAGATTTTGGAAGAAACTGCCACAGGAAATACGTGGAGTGAATACTGGGAATATGATGAGGGCTTCAGGCTCCTCTTGCAGGCTTCGCCCTCGGCAGTCGAGAGCGTGACAGAACCGTCTGGTGGGAGCACTGATCTCATTGTGGTGCTCCGGGAGAACGAGGGGTTGCTTGAAGTCTGGGAATACTATGCGGATAGCGATCCCGAAACCGGTGCAGTCGAGGGCCGTCTGTACAGGCGGGGTGTGCAAAAAGGAAGCGAGGGAGCCGTGGAAACCAATCTCAAGCTTCAATATACGACTCAGACTGTAGGGGGCACTTCTATCAATCCAGTTGCTGCTAAGCTTGTCTATCCCGTTTTAGGTGCTCCAGACGAGGAGGCATCAAAGACTGCGTATGGTTACACATGGTATTTGGACGGACTGGGGATGCCAACGTTTCAAATCTTGCAGCAAACCACCACTTTGCCGGAGGTTTCTGAAGCTCAGAACGGCACAGGCGAGTCGTACGTTGAAAAGACAGTGTATGATGTCTTTGGTCAGCCGGTGTGGTTAATGAATGGTCGCGGGGTGATCACCTTTAAGGCGTATGAGGAAGCTACTGGTGCCTTGCGGCAAGTGATCCAGGACGTGGACACCACCCGGGTGACAGGGGTGCCATCGGGATGGGAAACCCTACCCGGGTTCGGATTGCACTTGGTGACGGACTACATCTCGGACAGTCTCGGACGTGTGGTGCAGGAGCGTGGGCCGTGGCACGAAGTGCAGATCGATTTGAAGGACACGTCGGCCACACCGGTGAGGCGTGTGAAGTACACGGTGTACAATGACGTGGCCCACGAGGTCCGTCGTGCGCAAGGGTACATGACGGGTCAGGGAGTGACGCCGGATCTTCAGGTGGTGGGCGGAGTGTCGTTGACGAGGATGGATGCCAATGACCAGGTGACGGACGAGATCGTCTCCTCGCGCACCTGTGGTTGCGGATCGTTGAGCAACTCCGAGACACTGCCCCAGGAGAAGTGGTCACGGTGGACGCACTTGATGTATGATGCGTGGGGGCGCAGTGCCGGTACGCGTGTATATCACTCGATCCCCGCAAGCGGGGAGGGGGAGATGGAGGCCAACTATCTGGAGACTTCTGTCAGTTATGACATAATGGGTCGTATCAACCGGACGGTGGACGCTACTCAAACGATCGACCGACAAGTATTTGATGTCCGTGGATTGGTGGTAGAGTCCTGGGTTGGCACCAATGATGCAGGGGCGACGGGGGGGGATCCCGCGGGCGGTGGTGCTGGGGGCAACAACATGCGTCAGACCACTGCCAATCAATACGACAACGGGTTGGACGGGGGCGATGGCAACCTGACCGAGCTGACAGTAAAGGTGGATGCTGACGCGGGCCATGACCGGATCACGACGTTTGAGTATGACTATCGCAACCGTCAGACAACGGCAACGGCCAGTGATGGGACTACGGTGTTTATCAGCGCATCGACCTATGACAACCTGGACAAGCCGCTGCAAACGACGCGTTATCACACGAGCGTGGCCTCGGGCAACCGGACCGCCCAGTCACGGGTGGTCTATGATGCGATGGGGCAGATCTACCGAGATGAAAAAGACGGAGTTGACCTGGCCACGGGCGATGTGACTCAGACGCTGGTGGCGCAGAGCTGGTATGACGGGGCCAACAACCTCATCAAGGCGTCTCAACAGGGGCAAAACTCGTTTACCAAGACTGCGTATGACGGTCTAAACCGGATAACGGCAACGTACATTGCCTGCGTGCCAGGGACGATAGGGGTGCCGTCCGGCGACACCAACGACTTATCGGCTGACACGGTGCTTGAGCAGAGTGAGACTGTCTATGACGCCGGAGGCAATGCCATCGTGCGAACGGAGCGTCGGCGTCTGCATGATGCTACGGGAACAGGGGCGCTTCAGGGGCCCACAGGGGCACAGCCACAAGCGAGAGTCAACTGGGTGGCGAAATGGCCGGACGTGATCGGCCGGGAGCGGGTGGTGGCCAACTGCGGAACCAACGGAGGAGCGGTGTTGAACCGTCCGGAAGTAGCACCTGAGCGATCTGAAACCGTGCTGGTGACGACCACGTTGTATAAGGATACTGGGGAATCCAACCGGAACATTGATCCGATGGGGCGTGAAACCCGGTGGGACAATGACAACGCCGGGCGCCGCGTGCGTGTCATCAAAAATTATGTGCCCGGATGTCCTGAGCAATCCCAGACCAGCGAGTATGCCTGGCATGCCAGCGGGCAACTTGAGCGCCTTACGCTCCTCAACGAGGTCACTGGCAACCAGGTGACGCGATGGATCTATGGAACAACCCTGGTGGACTCGGCCGTGGCAAACAACAATCTGCTGCGCGCGAAGATCTATCCTGAGTCCGATGACCGGCCTGCCCCGTTGAATGCCGGGCCGGACGGCATCTATGCCCGACTTGAGTACAGCTATGACAGGACCGGCCAGAGCGTTTCTTACACTGATGCAGACGGGACGGTGCATGAGTACGTCTATGACAAACTGGGCCGGCTTCTCGACGACCAAGTGACTACCTTGGCGGCTCATCTGGACGGTGCGGTTCGCCGCATTGGGCAGACCTATGACCTGCGGAACCTGCCAGCCAAGGTGACCAGCTATGATGCGGCGAGCAGTGGCAGCGTGGTCAATGAGGTGGAGTTTGTTTACGATGCGTTTGGCAACCTCAAGGAGGACTGGCAGAGTCACTCGGGGGCGGTGAACGGCAGTACGCCCAAAGTGGGTTACACCCGGACCAACGGTGCCAACAATACTCTAAGACTTACCCGGCTGACCTACCCCAATGGCCGCACGCTGGATGCTCGTTATGGGGCGTTGCATCAGACCTCTTCTCACTTCAATCGGGTGGAGGGGCTGACGTTGTCTGATGAATCAGGCGATATGGTGCAGTACTCCTATGCAGGGGTGGGCTGGCAGGTGGAAGCCATCTACAATGGTCCGTTTGGCGATGAGATTTCGCGTTTGACCTACAAGAAGCTGGTTGGAGAGCCCACAGGAGATGCAGGAGACATCTACAATGGCTACGACCGGTTTAATCGCACTGTCGACATTCGCTGGCGCAAAGATGACGAGGATGTTGAACGTATCCAATACGGGTTCAATGCCAACTCGTGGCGCACTTGGCGTCGTCGCAATTTGTCCCAGTCCTGGGATCAGTACTTTGGTTATGACGGTTTGGGTCAGGTGACGCAGTCACAGCGCGGTGACCTCAACTTGAATCTCACTGCAGTGGGGGCGATCCCGCAGCAGGCGGAGCAGTGGCAGTACGATCCGACGGGCAACTGGCAGCGGTATCAGACCTTTACTGACGGCATTGGAGTGCTGGACCAACCGCGAGTGCATGACCGAGGCAACCGGCTGATGCAGGTAGGTGATGAGGCTGGCGAGATCCGTGTGGACCGTGCGGGACGGATGTTGGAGTTGCCTCCAGACGGTGCCGGTGACTGGGCGCAGTCATTGCAGGTGAAGTGGGATGCCTGGAGCCGGATCGTTGAGGTTAAGCAGGCCGGGACGACCCTGGCGAAGTATGGGTACGACGGGCTGACCCGGCGGATCACGCGAGAGGTGGATGGGGTGGTGTGGCATTGCTATTACTCGGATCAGTGGCGGCCGCTTGAGGAGCGTGAGGATGAGGAGAGCGGCCCGACCATCCAGTACTACTGGGGCGCGCGACATCGAGACGATCTGGTGAGGCGAGATCGGGCCACAGTGAGCCCCGGAGACCTTGACGAGCGGCGCTATGTGATGATGGACTACTATAGCCCTGCGGCGATTGCCGATGAGAACGGCACGGTGACTGAGCGTTTTGCGTTCAGTGCGTTCGGGGTGAGGCAGATCTTGAGTTCAACGTTCACCGATCGCCCGGAGAGCGAATGCGCGTGGGAGTTTGCCTTCCAGGGGCAGTTTGAAGATGCGGAAACCGGGTGGCTGGACTACGGTTATCGCTATTACATTCCATGGTTGGGCAGATGGCCATGTAAGGATCCGATTGAAGAAGCAGATGGGCCAAACCTGTACGCCTTTGTTTCGAATCAGAGTGTTAACTCAGTGGACCACTATGGACTCAAAACGAAGTACGTGCCAGCAGGAGCGAAGTGCGAAAAAGCCACGGACGCAGGGAATAAGAGGTTGAACTGCGAGACGACTCTTACTGATGGGTATTCTCCATCGGTTGACGAAGTTATAGCCAAAAGTACTGAGAGGACACCGTGGTGGGCTAAATGGGGCGTAAAAGCATGGAGACAGGCGGTCGGCACGCTCTCCCAAGAAGGCCTTACTTCCTTGGGAAAACAATTCACGCTGTGGGGAAGAATAGTCGAGGAAACTTGTGTATGTCGTCTTGTCTGGTGGAAGCTTTACAATTATTGTTGTCGTTGGGAGCTTAATGAAAGTTCAAAACAATGGGCTAAACAGGATGAATTTTCAACAGGTGAAACGGGATTGCTCGAGTCTGGAGACACTCCTGCAGCCCACCAAGCAAAGGTCGCAGAGGAATTTTGCAAAGGCTTCTAACAACATTAATGTTCTCCTGAGGGTGATTATCATGGCTTCAAAATTATTTGCATCGAAAATAATTATTTTCAGTCTTTTTACTGCATGCAGTTTCTCTGCTGGGTGCAGATCGTCGAATAAAGAGGTGCCAGATGGCGAAAGCATTGGAACCTCAAGGGCTGCCAAAGATGGTAGAGTAGGGTATTTACTGGCAAGGCAGCTTTCCCATCAGACCGGTTTGTATAATACTTTTATCAAGAAGCAAATGGCGGATGATGCGGACACATTTGGCCCCTTTGTGGTCTTTAATAATGAGTATCAAGTTAATTTGTGCAGGGCGATCTATCTGCGAAATAGCAAGAGTATTTCTGATGGCGAGCGCTATCAGCTAGACTCGATGTTGTCTAGTGCAAAAAAGACATTCAAAGAGCGCCCATTGCGAGTGTACTACGCTAATAGGGAAGGGTGGGATTTTGGGGAGTATGAACCAATATTGCCGAGATACAATAATCCATTTGAATTACTTGTTTCTTACTTCGGTGCCGAATTGGTTTTGCCACATGAAGCGATAAAGAAATAGACTGTCCCACTTATCATTCTGCGCGATCCTCAGGGGATCAAGAGGGTTGCCTGATGCTCGGATTGGTGTGGCAATCATCATGTGCAAATCTGCCTTAATAGTGATATTGGCTTGGCCTAGACAGGATAAATTCTGCTCTAGGTCTGACCTTGTATAGCGTAGAGCCTCGCAGGATTGAATTGTGCGCGGTCATGAATGGAAGTGTCCGTCGATTTAGTGATCCCGTCTACCCGTTTCACATCTATGAACTATTCCGATTCTGAGGAAAAGTACTTTCGATCTGCCCACTTGGGATCAGGCTGGTTTAAAGTGCTGGTTGCACTGCTTCCGATGCTGACATTTGTGGTGCTCTTCAGTTGGCCGCCAACCATAGTCTGGATAGTCGCGACAGTCCTCGTGATTATCGGCTCATTTCAGATTTATAAAACAACCAATGATAAGCCCATCCGCGGCGCTGCGTTCAAGTTGCTGTTCGCAATATCTTGCGTTGAGGTATTGATTTTCTCGATTGGAACTCTCATTCATGTGAGAAACGTCCAATATGGCTTAAGGCAGATGGGGGGGAAGTGGCTAGGTTGCTGTGTTTGCAAGTTTATGGAGAAAGTTATGCGGAAGCTGAAATGCACTGTGGGTGTTGAGGAGTGAGGGGTTGTGCAACGAGGAGGGGAGCCTCAAATTTTTTTCAAAACATAAAGAGTAGCCGCCGAGTAAAGCGAGATAGAGATTTAGTGGCAAAGAAGATGAATTCATGAATGTCACGTATTCGAAAAGTGGTCTGTGCCAGAACGGTGTGATTCCTTATGCTGTATTGTTGCCGTTTGACGCTCAAGGGGTTGCCGTTCAGGCGGCGAAATCTTACTCAGCTCATCACGGCTACAGCCTGAAGCAGTGTGCCGCATCTCGAACGGTGACAGAAGAGTGGGTGGCTTGTGATGAAGTTGCAAAACTTCTAGATGAATTGTAAGCGTCACCGATAGCGCCATCGGATCGTAGTGGCATCAGAGACGTCGAGGTCTGTAAAAGTATGACGTCTATGAATACGACGTCATTGGTATTGAAACAAGACAGGCGGGGGCGCGTGCGTACCCCGGCGGCACGACGAGAGGAACTTCTGGCCGAGTTTGCGCGCAGCGGTCTGAGCGGGGCTCGATTTGCGGCCATGGTCGGCGTGCACTACCAAACATTCATGGGGTGGGTGCACCAGCAACGCCAGGGTACCGAGCCTCGACTCTCGCCAGCAGCGGATCGCCCCCGCTTTGCCGAGGCCGTCGTGGCTGCGCCTTCGCCCCGGCACCCCGTGATCATCGAGTTGGCCGCAGGTGTCAAGCTGGAACTCCATCACGCCGGGCAGGTGCCTCTGGCGTGTGAACTGCTCAAAGCCCTCGCCGGCCCATGCTGAGCTTTACCGGCAGTTTGAAGGTCTTCGTGGCCCTGGAACCTTGTGATATGCGCAAGGGTTTTGAAGGTCTCACGGGCTTGGTGGCGGAGAAGCTCAAGGAGGATCTGCGCAGCGGGGCGCTCTTTGTCTTTAGCAACAAGCGGCATACCCGGCTCAAAGTGCTCTACTTTGACACCACCGGCCTTTGGCTGATGACCAAGCGGCTGGAGCAGGGCACCTTCTCCTGGCCCAGGAGCAGCGAGATCCAGAGTGCGAAAATGCAACTGACTCCGGAGGCTCTGACCCTGCTGACAGACGGGATCGATTTGAAGGGTGCCAGGATGCGCCCATGGTATCAGCGGGACTGAAATTTTACCATCAACAGGTCATCTTTAAGGTGGCCTTTTGCGGTTCTGGGTGCTAACATCGCGTCATTGATCCATGACGCCTTTGGAAGTCCAGCTCACCGAAGAAGTGAAGGCTTTGCGCGAAGAGAACAAGCTGTTGCGCGAGAAGGTGGATCTGCTCATCAAGCGGCTCTTTGGGCGCAGCAGTGAGAAGCTGGATGAGGACCAGTTGATGCTCCTCCTGCAAGGCGATGATGGGCCAAAAAAAGAACCAGCCTCCTGCGCAAACTCCGGCGCCCTGGAGGCTGAGATCAAGAAGCGAGCTCAAGCAGACAAGGTGCCGGCGCCACGCCCCCCACGGGAAGCACGCGTGCCGGAGCACCTTCCCGCCGTTGATGTGTTGATCGAACCTGAAGAGGTCAAAGCGGATCCCCCGGCCTGGCGGTGCATCGGTGAAGAGATCACCGTGCAGCTTGATTACAGCCCGGCGCGTTACTTTCGCCGCCGCATCATCCGCAAAAAGTATGTGAAACGCGATGAGCCCCACCAGGCGCCCATCCTCGCCGAGTTGCCGATCTTGCAGGAGCGCAGCATTGCTGGTCCGGGACTGTTGGCCCACATCATCGTGAGCAAATACTGCGATCATCTGCCGTTGTATCGCCAGGAACAGATCGCTCTGCTGCGGCATGACCTGGGGATCCCCCGGCAAAGCATGGCGCGTTACCTGTTGGCCGCCAGTCAATGGCTCGAACCCCTCTACCGTGGCATCTGCACCGGCGTGATGGCAGGTGGCTACCTGCAGGGGGATGAGACGATGATCGAGTATCTGGAACCCGGCAACGGCGAGACCAGGCGAGGTTACTTCTGGGCCTTTAAAAAGCCTGGAGGTGATGCCTTCTTCGTCTGGCAGACCAGCCGTGCGGCTGCGTGCCTGCAGCAGATCATCCCCGCGGACTTCAGCGGCACGCTGCAATGCGATGGGTACGGGGCGTATCCCGCCTTTGCCCGAATCCACGAAGGCGAGATCGTGCTGGCCGCCTGCTGGGCCCATGCGCGACGCAAGTTCGTGGAAGCCAGCGCGGCGGCCAAAACCCACACGGGGTTCATCCTGCTACAGATCCAGCATCTTTACCGGATAGAAGCGAGGCTGCGCCAGAGGAAGGCGGGTCCACGTTTGCGGCAGGCCGTGCGAAGCGCGGAGAGCCGGGTCATTGTGGAGCGCATCGGCAAGGCCCTTGTCTTGATGAGGGGCATGGCCCGTTACACGCCGCAAAGTGCGCTGAGCAAAGCCATCGACTATACGTTAACTTTGTGGCCCATGCTGCAGGTGTATTTGGAGGATGGCCGGGTGGAGATCGACAACAACCTGGTCGAAAATGCCATCCGTCCCACCGCCATCGGCAAGAAGAACTGGCTGTTCATCGGCGAAGCCGAGGCTGGCCAGCGCAGTGCGATCTTTTACACGGTGATCGAAGCCTGCCGCCGTCGTGGGATAGACCCCTTTGAATATCTGCGCGATGTGTTTACCCGGATGCCCGCCATGAAGGTCTCCGAGTACGAGCAACTGCTACCGGATGCCTGGGCGAAAGAACGCGACAGGGCGATCACAGTCCTGCCGATGCGCCCAGCCAGCCGGGAGATCTCCGGCGAGGCGCAAGTCAAGCGTTTGGCGTAGGCACTAACGGTACCGCTTACGATGAATTTGAGATGGTGCTATGGCTGCCTCGAAACGTTACAATCACCAACTATGGAGTGTCGCTGTCTTCGCATGCTTCGGATCATCCGTGCACTCCAATCATTCTTCTATTTGCGAATGCGCTTTCCTGTGAAATTTGCAGGGCGCATGGCATGTTTGATGCCGGGATGCTTGTGAAGAGAAGTGAGCCCGTGATGAGGCTGTTTCAAGCGATACTCGGCCGCACAAGCTGGCAGAAAGTTGCTGGTGGAGTTGATAAGGCAATAGACGAAGTTCTCAAGGTTGATGCTTCCCTGAGGGATCTATTGCCGTGGCTTTGGACGCCACGGCCAAAAACGATCCGCAGTTCTGTCGGTGATGCGAGAAAGTTGGAAAGCAAGCCGGTTGTCGGCTGGCAATGCGGTGATTTCATCGCGGCTTTTGAACGGCGGGAGGCAAATGAACAAAACGCCGACCCAATCGACCTTAGTGAGGTTGTTTCGGACCATGGCATCTCCTGGAGTCGAAAGGGGCTTGCAAACCGAATTGGACCCATGGCCACCGACAAACGGCATATCGGTTGGATGCGGACCCTGCTACTCTCAAGAAAATGGAGGGCGAGCCTTGAGGTTGGTTGTCTAGGGGGAGCATCCTCCGTTGCCTTTGTTGACGCCGTCAATGAACGAGCGCTGATGCATGCGCACTTTTGTGATAAACGATTTACGCGAGAGTTTCATCAAGTGGCTCAGAAATGTTGGGGCGCATATACTCTTCATGAAGAAGACAGCTACGAGTGTCTGTCTCGGTTCAGCAAGCATGAGCTGGAGTTCGTTTACGTGGATGGCGATCACTCGATCGAAACTTTGCAACGGGAGTATCATCAACTTGCAAGGTTGAAACCTGCGGTGGTTGCCGCCCATGATGTGGTGGGAGACGACGGTCCGGGGTACTTGATGGTGCAGCTTCAAAGAGACGGCTATTTTTGCCTGGTTGACTGCAAACGTCGCAAGGGAGAGGGGACACACCGAGGATTCCTGATTGCCTGTCGCGACTATGATGATTACCAACTCGCGCTTGAGGCATATCGTCGGCACATTTGGTAAAATTCTTTCAAAATATGACCAACCCCCTCTTCATTGTTGTTGCGGACGCCCATTTCTTCCCTGGAGCTCTTGTTGCGGTCGCTTCGGTTCGAACCTATCACCCAAGTGCACGCGTGGTGGTGGTGGAAAATGGTGTGCTGGGCAAAAAGTTCAATCCGCATCAGCGGGCGACGTTTGAGGCCATAGGGGGGCAGGTGGTTGAGGCTGGGGACTTCGCGCGTGCGAATCGAAAGTTGGGAGCATGGGAACTGAAGGCTTATGCGGCCGAGCGCTACGCGGATGAGGCATCCCTGGTCGTTGGAATTGATGCGGATTGCACCCTCTGCGGGCCGGTGGATGATATCCTACTGCAGTGTGAGCGCACGGGTGAGTTCCTAGGAGGCAAGGATGGCGATGGGGTGGTGTACGACAAATCTTACGAACCCTATGGGTTCCCGGTGCCTGCCCGAAATGACGCCTACATGTCAACGTCATTGTATTTCTGCAAAACCACGCAGATCGCGAAGGAGGTCCTCGCTGAGTGGGCAGATTGTTGTGCGAAGTCCGTCTTTGGCTCCAATGGCATCTTTCATGGACATGGAGATCAGGGGGTGCTCAATGCGATCCTTTACAAGCGGCGCGCCGACGTCTCAGTCAGGCTGTTGGAAAACGACCTGTGGAGCCAGCACTGGGTTTATTGGCAGCGGCCGCTGGAGGTCCGTGATGGCCGGCTCTTCAATCAGACGCTTCAAAAATATCAACGATCACTACACGGTTCAGGAGGAGAAAAGCCGTGGGATCTGTCCTATCGGACGAGACTTGATAAGTACCCTCATGTTCAAGTCAGCTATGCCTGGTTTTTGGCGTTTCTGGAGCGGGCCTGGAAAATGGCGGGGACTGACCCGGCTAAGACCTTGGAAGTGCAGAGCCAGCACCTGATTCGTGACTTGGACCTCTCCCGAGGGACAATTGAGCCGTTGGTGCTTGATGGGCTCTTGCCTGTACTGCCGGGGCAACCGCTGGTGAAGCGGGCTTTTCGTCAGGGGCTGTCAAAGAAGAAGCGGGTAGATGAGCAAGTGCAGCCGGTCGCCCATGAAAGTTGATTACGTGTGCTTGAACCTCTTGAGGCGGCCAGATCGTCGATTTTTGGTGGAGTCGACGCTCCCCCAGGAAATGGCTGGACTGCTGCGATTTGTTCCAGCGGTTGATGGGAGGAAGATTCCGTCCTCACGAGTGCGGCGTTGGAAAATTGGAAACACCGGGTATGCCGTCAACTTGAGCAAACGCCTTGTATTGCGAGAGTTCTTGCAGGGTGATAGTGATGTCCTGTTCTTCTTTGAAGATGACGTGAAGTTCGAACGAGACTTCTGGGAAAAGTATCAGTGGATGCTTGCGAATGCACCGTCAGATTGGGCCATGTTGTTCTTGGGGGGAGATCATTCCCAAGCGCCGCAGTCCACAGGTGTATCCGGGATAGTGAAGTGCGTCAGGACGCATCTGAACCATGCTTTGCTCATCAAACGTGATGCGGCACGGGAAATTCTCCGCGAGATCAGCCGCAAGCCGTTCCGCCATTGCTTGAGTGACCAGACGATTGCGTGGCTCCAGAACAAACTGCCGACCTATGCGCCGGCCAGGTTTGCGGCTGGTCAAAGGAGGAGTCGAAGCGACAACAATGGGGGCGTGAAAGGTGATCATCTCTGGCGCCCCATTTCGGCGATCAGCGCAAGACTTGATGATGACGAACTGGCAGTGATGTGCGTCGCGACACGACCAGGTGATCGAGTTTTGCAGTGGGGTGCTTGTAGTTCGACTCTATTGCTGGCGAGATGGGTGGGGAGGGAGGGGTCTGTGGAATGTATAGAAGCAGATTGGGGCGCGAAAGACCTTGTTCGAAATGGACTGGCAGATGAAAGGCTGGAATCCAGGGTGCGGTTCTATGAGCCGATATCGACGCTGGGTGTGAAAGCGCGGCGTCCCATGCGGTCAGGTGCTTTCAAGTCATATCCTGCAAGATGTATTGAAGCGGCTGGAAATGGAACTTTCGATCTTGCCGTTATCAATGGCCCATACCCAGTGGACTGTGCAATGGCCGCTGCGAAGCATTTGAAGAGTGGCTCGCTGCTCTTCCTGCCAGGGCTGAGGAGAGACTCGAAGTCGCCATGCCGCCGTTCCCATGAATTGGAGGCGGCATACCGCATCAAGTTCGAAGTCCTCCATACGCCCAATACAATGACTGTCTTTGAGCGTAGATAAACGGCCTCAACATCGATGGAAGCACCCATGAGCAGTTCAATTAAAAAATTCTACCCGAGCTATTCACAACGCCTCTTGGAAGCTGTATTGAGTGACTATCTTTCCGATGTTGAAAACTACCTGGGTGAGACAGGTAGAGGACACTACAATATTGCAAGGTCGTTTCAGTTTGAGGAGCCGGGTGGGCAAGTGAGGGCCCGTCTTCGTGGCAGGAAAGTCTGTTGTATGTCGTTATTTTTCAAGGCTGCAACACATAGCCGCTACAAGAATCAGCCTGCTAAGGACCCGAATGGCGATGTCCAGGTGCAGGAGTTGCATGCTGCGAATCACCCCGCATTTGAAGGTACGCACCGCTACAATTCGACATTCTACAGAAGTTACATTGAACGGATCATGGCATCCCGTTTTGAGGACTGGCAGCCAGTTCTTTTCCTCGCCAAGGATCTGCATTATTTGAGAAGGGAATTCGAGAGCAAGGGATGGATTGTCATCCAGATGGTTCATAGTAGTGTCGCCCATAGTCCAGGGGCCATGTGGCGATACCTTGGATTCAATCTAGACTGCAAGTGCTGCTATTTTCATGACACTGACAGTCAGTTCAGCGCCAGGAGGGCTGATCAGATTGCCAGTTTGCTAACACTTCATCCATCCGCCACCTTGGCGAGGTCGCTCCAATGGTCCGGTCAAAGCGGAGAAATGGCGTTGATACTCGGGCATGATTTTGCCGTTAATCCCAAAAGGATTGATTTTGATGCCGCCAAGATGATGCTTGGTTATGCCGTGCTGAATATCTTGCTTGAGGATCGGGTCAACAATTTTTGTGTGGAGCCTAGGAGAGGGAGGGAAACGAATGAGATTGCAACCTTGGCTGAGCGTGCGAAGCGGGAGCACTTTGGCCCCACCTACCAAGAGAGAGTTCTATTCAAGTGCTATCCGTACTATTGCTTTGACGAGCAATGGTTGAAAGAGTTTGTGTACTATCAGATGGTGAATGGGAAGATGGTCACCTTTCAAGGCGATAAACGCCAGCCTGTTGACGAGATTCAATCGGCCGATATAGAATTTCAGGTGAAAAACGGGAACCTTCTTGCTTCCTCATTTCCTCTGCTGGATCGGCTCAATGGTGGGGCTTCTCAAAAAGTGCAGGGTCGAAATGGTAGTTGTACGATTGGATCGCGTGGTGGTCGAGCGAGTGTGGGAAAGCGAGCTCTTGCTCAAGCAAGAACAGGGCTGAGAACTGTAGATGAAGCGTCATACTTTGACTATCAAAAGTGGTATTTGGGGCGAGAACTGGCCAAACAACGAATTCGTAGTGACTTGCGCGTCCAGCCAGTTGAGCAGATGTTTGAATGTGCACACTCCGGCAAAGTCCGAGAGTACTTTTCAGTGGGAAAGTGGAGTCTGGTTAGAATGGATGCTCAACGAGATTTTGAGCAGTTAATATTCCTTGATGATGCCCAGACGCGAGAGGAAGGTCTCGTCATAAATGTGGAAAGGCCAAACTACCGCACTCTGCTGACGGTGGCAAACAATGCGATCAACTCTGATTACATACAGAGGTGTTCCAGCGCCAATCTGAAGCGCTACTACGAGGACTTGAAAAGCGGGAGACTAAGGATTATGAAGGAAAGTCGAATTGTAATCTGTGAACCCAATGGGCTTGAAAAATTCCGGAATCCAGAGGGCAACTATTACATAGTCGATGGTGCGGCGAGGTGTCTCGCTTACATGATGCTAATTGTATCGGGCCAACTACAATACGATCCGATCGAAGCGTTTTACTGTGAGCCTGCTGGTCACCTTTGCTGAAGTGGATGTGACCGTAGAAGAGGACTTGCTAATGCCGGCTTCACCCCAGTCCAATCAGTAGGGCAACCGACGATGCGCAGACGGGTATGAATGGATGGGTGGGCCTTGTGAGTGAGGGCGGTTCAGGGCTGTATGAAAAATGTCGTAGACAAATCTTTGAAACTTCTGGTATTTAATCGTATGAAAAGTTTGTTACATTTATTCGTAGGTGCAGTTGCTGTGTTCGTTCTGGTGCAATCGGCACAGGCCCAGCAAACAGGTGGAAAGCCTGACAGGGCTGCTATCGAAGTGCTGCCGTTTGCGAGGGAGTTCATGAATGAGAAATTCAAAACGAACGACCGTGAGGTGCCGGACGAACTTAGGGCAACCACCACAGACAAAATTCGAATCTACGGGAAGCGCAAACTCAACAGGACGGCACCAGTCCGTGGCAGACTTTCAGCGCACTTTGGCAAGATTGTGCTCGTTCCAGTTGGGAATTTGAAGGGAGTCATCAACGTAAAGAGTCCTTCAGCGGACGATGTCACCTACTACTATGCCTCCATTGAGTTGGAAGGGGGGAAGCTGGATACCAAAATCATCCAGCTTTCGACTGGCGTGGACTACGCGTGGTCGGTCGTCAAGGGGCCAGCCCAAACCACTTTCAAAATCACGGACGGTGCGAAGGAAGTGGTAAGCCTGTCGGGGCCTGCAGCTTCCGTGAAAAGTGTCGGGTTCGCGTCAACGGTGCGCTACTTGGGCAATGAGGCGGACATCAGCGTGACCTTCGAATAGATGTTCCAGGATTCATACGGGGTGGTCTTCTCTCTGGTTCCTCCAGGTGGAGATCTGCTAGATCTATCCAGAGAGAAGTAGTCGACAAGATTCCGTTGCCTAAGGTTGAGACGGCATTCGATCCGGCCAGCGCACTTTGATGAACTAGATGGTCGCGTTCCACGGACTAGCGATTCTGCGCATCCATTTGCTGGAGGTTGTGTCATCAAGATGACCGACCAGAGTTCCAGTGACTGGCAGAAGATGACGGCGGGGGACGTTCTGACGACGGCAACTGTGTAGCTAAACGACAAGCCTTTAATGCGCTTTTTTGCATGTGGATGCAGAGATGACAGATTGATGCCTCTCAGTTCGACGCTAGCGAGCAGCTTCCCTAGGGCAAGCGGGTCAGTTCCGGCACTCGCCGACGATCCGAGAATCTGGTCCAATCGGCTCAGCTTTGTGCCCCTGAAAGCGTTCAATGCCTCGTTCGCGATCTTAATGGATCCAATGCATATTTCATTGACGATGAGATGCCGACAGCGGGACTCGAACCCGCACGGTGGTCACCCACCAACAGATTTTAAGTCTGGTGCGTCTACCGATTTCGCCATGTCGGCCGGTTGATCGGGAAGGCGGAAGTGTCACTGAGATTCGACGGCAGGCAAGTCGGAATCTGGTGATTCTCGTCGTTGAGTGTGAGGGGGCGGAGGTGGTCTTCCCTTGAAACGTGTCGCAGTAGGACGGCGCAGGTTCGCGGTGGACGACAGGGGTACGCGCACCTCTCTCGCGACCCTTCAGGCCGCCAATGCAAAGGGGATGCATGGACACAGGGTCTGCGTCCACTTCGTGGACTCCGCCCCAGGGCTGGGCTCTGTGGGCCTTTCAGGCCCGGATGATCGGATCCAATGTAGCTCAGAACTTGAACCCGCTCATGCGGGCGCGCCACGCCCCCAGGGCGGTGAGTTCTGTGGGAAGGGAGTTCCAACCCTTCCAGGTGTAGTTGCCGATGATCCCGTACAACAGGAAGTCGGCGTACACCGGCTGATCGCCGAGGAGGAAGGGCTTCTGCTGCACCATGGCGTCGAACCGCGCAAAGTGCGTGGCGGCTCCGGCTCGCAACTGGTCGATCTGTTGCCGCCACTGGTCCACGCAACCCCGGCCGAACTTCCGCTCCTTGTGGCGGATCAACATGGTGCGGGCGACCAGATCCGTGACGGAGGGGACGTAGAAGACATCGGTGGCGCGGAAGGTGGCTCCTTCCACTTCGTTGTCGAGGTAGTCCACGAGGATGTCCTGGAGGCCGGCGTATTTGGCTGGGAAGAGTCTGCCACCAGCAAACGTGGCGTCGAGATACCGGGCGACGTCCTGCGTGTCCGCACCGGTTTCATAAACCACGCGATCTCCATGCTTCAACGCAGGCATCTGGTAATAGGCCCCCTGGGTGAGCTCAATCACCTTGGCGCGATCCCAGTTGGGAACGTCGATGACCTCGTAGGCCGCGCCAGCGGCATCGAGGATGCGCTTAACAGGAATGCAGTAAGGGCTGTGGGAGAGGTCGTAGAGGAAGAGAGACATGGCGGGCGAAAATTAGGAATTAGGAATTAGGAATGTGGAGTGATGGAGTGATTTCGGAATGAGGAAGGGAGTGATGGAGTATCGTGCGGCGCATGGTCTTACGCTCTACGCATGCACACAAAAAAGGGACGCGTCCGGAGAGCGTCCCTTGAGAGGAAGTAGGAGTGGGGGGAGTGGTTCTAGCGCCCGTTGTAAGGGCGGAAGAGGCCGACCATGACGCCTTGGATCATGAGTTCCCGGGCGGGAATCAAGTCGGGGTAGGAGGGGTTCTCCGCACGGAGGAACGGTTGGCCGTTGTCCACAAGGTACCGCTTGAGGGTTGTTTCCCCGTCCATGAGGGCGGCGACGATGTCCTTGGGCCGCGGATCGCGTTGCTCCAGGATGACGTAGTCTCCCTGCACGATGTGCGCTCCCGTCATGGAATCGCCCCGCACCTTGAGGGCGAAGGGCTTGGACCGCGGGGAGAGCCCCATGGTGCGAAGGTCGAGAGTGAGATTGCCGTCTGAATGCTCCGGGTTGTCCGCCGTGAAGCCGGCGGGAATGAGACCGAAGATCGGGATGTCAACCGTCTCACGCTCCATCACCTCTGGGAAGACGACCGCACGAGCTTTGCCAGCGAGTCTGCGAATCACTCCTTTCCGCTCCAAGGCCTTGAGGTGGCTCATGGCGGCTGTTTGGCTGGCGAAACCAAAGTGCAGCTGAATATCACGCGTGGAGGGCATGACGCCCTGCTGGCGTTGATAAACTCTGAGGAAATCCAGTAGCTCTTGTTGCCGCTCTGTAAGCATGGTTAGATGTGAACACTGTTCGATTGTGCAGTCAAGAGTTTTTTGGTCATTCGTGTTTTCCGCTTGGAGCCGGGCACAAGCAGGCGTTATTCCCCGCACTCTATGAAGCGCCTCATTGTGCCCCTCCTCCTTGCCTCACTGGCTCTGCCTCTCGCCGCAGCCCAGGAAAAGAAGAGCGAAGCCAAGAAGCCCGCCGCCTCTTCTGCCAAGAAGAGCACTGCGAAGCCGGTCGAAGTCGCCGCTGCCAAAACGGAGACGGCCTCTGACGCGAAGAAACCTGACAGCGGCAAGGCCACCGAGCTGGGGCTGCCCGACCAGAAGAAAGCGGGGGCGTTGCCTCCTTTGACCACAGGCCTCTCCGAACTGGCCTCTCAGGCCTTTGCCCGCAAAGATTGGAAGTCGGCTCGCAAATACTACCAGCAGATGCTGGAAGTGGATCCGCTCAATGCCCTGACCCACGCCAATCTCGGGGCGGTGGAGCAGCAGGCAGGTCGCTTGAAGGATGCCCAATCGCTCTTCAGCCGGGCGGTGTCCATCAACCCCTCCCTCCAGCAGACCTGGGTGGCACTGGGCATGGTGAGCTATGAAAACGGGGACCTCTACTATGCACTCTCCGCTCTCGGACGCGCCATCCATGAGGATCCGGCCGATGCCCGCGCTCACAACTACCTGGCCATCGTCCTCAAAAAACTCGGGTGGCTGGATGCGGCGGAACTCGAACTGCTCCGCGCCATCGAGCTGAACCCGGACTACGCCAACGCCAACTTCAACCTGGCGCTGATGTATCTGGAGCGGAAGCCCCCGGCGATCGAGCTGGCCCGCCGCCACTATGACCGGGCCGTGGCGCTGGGTGCCGCCAAGGATGAGCTGGTGGAGGAAAAGCTGAACCAGCAATAGACGCAAAACAGGGGCGGTTGGCTCCTGAATCTCATTCAACTATCATTGCCAAAGATGCCGGATCCCGTCCCGCCAGGCGCTGTCATAGCCGCGAGCGATGTGGCTGATGAGTTGGCCAATTTGGAAGCGCAGGGGTTGCGTCGGCACTTGCGCACGTTCGTGCCGCTCCCGGCCATGTCTGTCCTTGCGGAGAGCGGGGCTGAGGTGGTCAATTTCTCCTCGAACGATTACCTCGGGCTTGCCGCCAGCGAAGAGCTGAAAGCGGCCATGTGCGAAGGGGTGGGGCGCTATGGCAGTGGTTCGGGAGCCTCGCGGTTGGTCTGCGGCACCTTGCGTCCGCATCAGCAGCTCGAAGAGCGCCTGGCGGCGTTCAAGAAGACGGAGGCAGCGCTCACCTTCTCCAGCGGCTACGCGACCTCTGTGGGCGTGATCCCTGCGCTCTGCGGCAAGGACGACGTCATCCTTTTGGACAAGCTCAGCCATGCGTCGCTCATCGATGGGGCTCGCTTGAGTGGGGCCACCATCCGTGTGTTTCCTCACAACCATCTGGAAAAGCTGGAACGACTGCTCGCCGGAGCCCGGAGCAATCACGCATCACGGCGCGTCTTGATCGTGACGGAGTCGATTTTCAGCATGGACGGTGACGCGGCAGCGCTGCGCGAGATTGTTACTCTGAAGGAGCGCTACGGTGCCTGGCTGATGCTCGACGAAGCCCATGCGGTGGGGGTGTTGGGCCCAGAGGGACGGGGACTGGCCGCCCAGTTTGGCGTGGAGGATGGGGTGGAGATCCAGATGGGCACGCTGAGCAAGGCGCTGGGGGTGAGTGGGGGCTACATCGCGGCCAGTCGTGAAGTGGTTGACCTCTGCCTGAACAAGGCGCGCAGCCTCATCTACAGCACCGCTCCTCCACCCGCTGTGGCGCATGCTGCGGTGGAGTCGGTGAATCTCATTGCCAGTGCGCACGGAGACGCACTTCGTGCTCGATTGTTCGCCAACCGGCAGACCTTGGAAAACGGTCTGCAGACCTCTTTCGCGGATCTTCCCGCGGCGATTCTGCCCCTGCTGGTGGGAGACGAGCGGGCGGCGGTGGAGGCCAGCACCCAGTTGCTGGAGCGCGGATACCTGATTCCCGCCATTCGCTACCCCACGGTGTCGCGGGGTTCAGCGCGGCTGCGGCTGACGATGAGCGCTGCCCATGAAAAGCTCCAGATCGAAGGTCTTGTCGCGAGCCTTCTCCACATGATGCCGCAGTTGCGGCAGAGCGGAGAGTAGCCGCCTTGAGTAGCCCAACAGCAGCCCGTGACGGGCGGCGAGGGCGGCCTCGAAGCGCATGCCGCTCTTCTCCGCAAAGGCCTTCAGCAACTGCCGGCTGGTGGTCTCCTTGGCAAAGTGCTTTTTGGCATGCTCCAGACCGGCCTGCCCCATTGTCTCGCAACGGGCAGGGTCTTTGAGCAGGGTTTCCAGATGGTCGGCAAAGGCCTGAGGCTGGCCTTCCTCTGAAATCAGACCGTTTACGCCATCCAGCACCATCTCCGGCACACCGGCCAGACGGGTGGAGACGCAGGGGAGCCGGGCGGCCATGGATTCCATCAGGACCGTGGGCAGGTTGTCCTTGCCGCCGTCGTGTTCCGTTTTGCAGGCCAGGGCAAAGACTTGAGTTTCCTCTGCCAGCAGCTGAATGATGGCTGGCATGGGGAGGGGACCGGTCAGCGTGACGCGATCCTCCAGTCCCAGCCGGGTGATTTGGCTCTTGAGCTGGGCTTCGAGCGGGCCTTCTCCCACGATCCGGCAGTTGAAGGGCACGCCGCGATCCCGCAGCAGTCCACAGGCGGTGATGAGGTCGTCGTAGCCTTTCTTTTCGATGAGGCGGCCGACACTGAGGATGCCTCCCGCGGCCTTGGACCGGTCAGCTGAGGCCCGGGCGGCCATGAAGGGCTCCAGATCCAGGCCGTTGTACACCCGGCGCACCTGGTGGGCGGCGTCCGGGTACTTTTCCCGGAGCTGGCGGGCGGTGAAATCGCTCACTGTCACCACGAGACTGGCGTCCTTGATGAGCTGTCCGCAGCTGGGAATGGACTCCGACTGATTGCAAAAAATGTCGTTGGCGTGCGCGGTGAAGCTGAAGCTCGTGCCGTGGAACTTCCTCAGCCACCAGCAGGTACGCGCGCCGATGCCGGCGAAGTGGGAGTGCGTGTGCCAGGGGGCATCACTGCCCATCTTCTTCAAAACGTGGCTGATGTAGGCCGCCTCATACACCCGCATTTTGTCCGGACGGTCTCCCCACTGACGCAGCGTCAGCACCACACTCTGGGGCAGCAGTTTGGATTCCTTCCACTGCTTGATGAGCTCGATCAGGCACTCCTCTTTGGGGAGGAAGTGCACCCGGTCCATCAGTTCGGCGGGAAAATGACGGATGCTCTCCTCTCGAGTGTCGTGAATGGAGAAGATCTGCACCTGCACACCCAGACGCTCCAGTTCCAGGATTTCCCGCACGCAGAAGGTCTGCGTGAACGTGGGAAACCGTTCGAACACATAGGCGATGTGAGGGGATGGCATTGTTCTGAGTTAGGCTTTTCCGGCTGCGAGCGCAAGCCCGGAGCGGGGGCTGGGCGCGTTTCCTGCGATGTTAACTTATCGTCACCGTTTGGACGGATGCTCCGCTTTTTTCTTCGCACGCTTGCAGTTTTTCCCAAGGGTCCTAAAATCGCCCGTCACGGTGGTATCCACCCTGACAAACAGACTCAAACCATGAAAACACTGTCTCTTCTGCCGTTGTTTGTACTCACCCTTGCCACCGCGCAGGCTCAGGAGCTGGAAAAAATCACCCAACCGGGAGCGATCTCCGGCACGGTGAACATCAATTTTGCCACCCGCACTCGTCTGACGGACGAAGGCAAGCCGCAAGTGGGCGCCAAGGACAGCTATGAGCTCGCCCTGGCAGTGGCCAAGACCACCGAGTTCAAGGGCAACGTGGAACGCCAGCCGCTGATCACCAGCAAGCTGCTGGGGCGCGTGGAGCAGCCCGGACAGCTCTTCTATTCCCTGGATCTGGCCGTGATCAACCCGGCCAACATGACCCAGAAGAAGACCGTGGGCAAATGGGTGGGCACCGTGCCGATCACCTCGGAAGGGGTGTATGAACTGGAAGGCGCCGGCGAGAGCAAGCAGCGCATCAGCGTGGACGCGATCGGCCGTGCTCCTGCCTTCACCGACAACTTCGGTGGCCGCCTCTACGGCAAGGGCAAGAAGACCCAGGGCGTGATGTCCTATGTCCGCCAGCTCCAGGGCAAGGAAGTGAAGATCGAGGTCAAGAACACCGACCCGATGCGCTTCGAGGGCGTGCAGATCGCCTCCGGTCCTTCCCAGAACTATCCCAAGACGACCGTCAGCGGGAACCTGGACTTCGACTACGAAACCGGCAACTGGCTGACCAACGGCATCCGCTTCAGCTACAGCGTGAACGGCAAGGCCTATGAAGATGTGGTGACTGGCTCCATCAAGTGGGTGGAAGACCCGAACCGGGCCACCAACGGCAAAGGCCAGTACGAGTTCAACCTCCGCTGGAATGAGGCCGCCAACAAGCCTGCCACGACCGAGGCCGATGCCTTCAAGGGCGCGAGCGATGAAGAGGCTTTCTTCGCCGTGGACAACAGCATCCCCTCCCTCACCGGGGTGGTGAAGTACGAAGACACCATGACCAAGATCAAGGGCGAAGACTCCTGCACCGCCAGCAAGATCACCTACCAGCTGGACGCCAACCAGCTCACCAAGCAGCAGGTCATGAACTTCCTGAAGCTCTGGCTCATCGGCATCGGACCCACGAACGACGAGTAAGATCTTGAACTCCCTTTGGGGTGTGGAGCGAACCTCCACGCCCCTTTTTTGAACCCATTTCCAACGAACTCACTGACGACTATGAACAAAGGACGCACCCCGCTTTTCCGCTCTCTCATGCGTGCCATGCAACAGGCTGGTCCTGCCGTTTCCGGCAAGACCCGCCGTGACTTCATGCGCCTGGCCGGCGCCGCCATTCCCGCCACCATGGTGGGCCTGCGCGCCCAGGAAAAAGAAGCGAAGAAGATCTCCGGTGCCGTCGCCGTGGTCGGTGGGGGCATTGCAGGCCTCACGGCCGCCTACCGCCTCCAGAAGGCAGGGGTGGAGGTGCATCTGTATGAGATGCAGGACCGCTTCGGCGGCCGCATGTTCACCAAGCGGGACTTCAACAAGGACGGCATGTTTGTAGAGCTCGGTGGCGAGCTGGTGGACTCCAACCACGAGGACCTCATCGCCCTGGCGGCTGAGTTGGGCGTGGAACTGCAGAGCCTGAAGGAAGGCGAGCAGGGCGTGGACTTCTACCACTTCGGTGGGAAGATTTACACGGACAAGGATGTCATCGCCGCCTTCGGGCCCCTGGGCAAGAAGATCGCCGCCGACGCGGAAGGCCTCTATGACGATAAAGAGGAGTTCACCGCCAAGGCCAAGCAGTTCGACAACATCAGCCTGAAGGATTACCTCAAGAACGTGGGGGCTGGCACAGACCGGTGGCTCATCAACATGCTGGAGACGGCTTATGTGCCCGAGTATGGCCTGGACTCCGACCAGCAGTCCGCACTGAACCTCATCGATTTCATCAACCCGGACACCAGCGAAGGCTTTGAGATCTTTGGCGACAGCGATGAAGCCATGCGTGTGAAGGGCGGCAACGACACGCTGCCCACCGCAGTGCATCGCGCCCTGGATGGCAAGGTCAAGCTGAACGGCGGGCATCGCCTGGTGCGCATCCAGGAGGAGGGCAGCAAGATCAAGCTGACCTTCAGTACGGATGCCAAGACGGTCGTGGCGTCCTATGAGAACGTGCTCATCACCGTGCCCTTCACCATGCTGCGCAGCGTGGATGGCATCTACGACCTCAAGCTGAGCGATGAGAAGAAGCGCTCCATCAAGGAGATGGGCTTCGGCACCAATCTCAAGGTCATGTACGGGTTCACGGAAAAACTCTGGCGCAAGCCGGGTGCAGGCCGGGACTTCTTCTGCAACGGCAGCGTGTACGCAGACCAGCCCTACCAGACCATCTGGGAGACCAGCCGTGGCCAGTCGGGTGAGAGCGGCATCATCACGAACTTCATGGGCGGCTCCCCCGGTGCCCAGTACACGCCGGATCGCGTGGACAAGTTCCTCTCCGAGGTGGACGTGGTGTTCCCCGGTCTGAAGGGCAAGTTCGACGGCAACAAGATCATGATGAACTGGCCGCAGATCAAGTTCATGAAGGGCAGCTACAGCTGTCCCAAGGTGGGCCAGTACACCTGGGTGTACACCGCTGCCGCCTCTGCCGAGCTGGACGGTCACCTGCACTTTGCCGGTGAGCACACCAGCTCCGAGTCCCCGGGGTATATGAACGGCGGTGTCGAGTCAGGCAACCGTGCGGCCAAGGAATTGCTCGGGCTTGAGGAGGCGTAGGGGAGTAAGAGATTGATTTAATTTTGAGAACGCTCCGTCGGGTTGTTGGACCTGGCGGGGCGTTTTTTTGTGCTGGGTGCCTGGTTCGCGGAAATGGGCCAGGTGTTGGGGTGACGAGTGAGGGGGCGGTGATGGAACGGGCCTGTGAATCGTTCCAGC
>NZ_BATQ01000023.1 GCF_000739635.1 Verrucomicrobium sp. BvORR034
ATGCAGGGTCAACCGATGCAGGGTCAACCGATGCAGGGGTCAACCGATGCAGGGACAGCCGATGCAGGGACAGCCAATGCAGGGGCAACCGATGCAGGGGCAACCGATGCAGGGACAGCCGATGCAGGGACAGCCGATGCAGGGACAGCCGATGCAGGGACAGCCGATGCAGGGACAGCCGATGCAGGGTCAACCGATGCAGGGTCAACCTGCCCAGGGCCAACCTGCCCAGGGTCAACCTGCCCAGGGCCAACCTGCCCAGGGTCAACCTGCCCAGGGTCAACCTGCCCAGGGTCAACCTGCCCAAGGCCAACCTGCCCAGGGCCAACCTGCCCAGGGCCAACCCAACCAAGGGCAAGATCCTGATGAAGGAGAAGGTCCTGAGAAACCCTCGGATGACCTTCAGGATGACAACCACACGAATGATGGTGGTTGGTTCGGCGGTCTCAAAAACTGGGCGAGTAACACCGTGAATAAAGCGAAAACCGCAGCCAAGTCGGCCTTGGATTCGGTTGTTGGCAAGCAACTGGGAGACGAAATTGCCGCTGCCGCAAAGGGGGTAGGTGGTGCCCTAGGTGAGGCAGTGGGCGATGTCGCCAACATTGTCACTGATCCACTTAGCACGGTGAAAGGGCTTGCGAATGCAGTGAAGGATCCGATTGGAACTGCTAAGGCGATGGCCGATCAGATCAAGAACGATTGGAACAGCGGTACCGAAGGGAAAGCTAAGGTTATTACGTCAGCCGTCCTCTCTCTGTTTGGCGGTGGAGCGGCGGCGAAAATCACGGCACGCGCGGCGAAAGTCGGGAATATCGGATGTCGGGTGCAAAAAGCCCTGACAAATCGCGGTCCAGGTTGTTTTGTTCGCGGGACATTGGTCACCCTTGCAAGCGGCGAACAGGTGCCAATTGAGCAGGTGAAGGTCGGCCAACGTGTTCAGACTTCCGACCAGTCTGATGTAATTGGTGCCCTGCCTAGTGAGAACTGGAGGAAGATTGAACTTCGTCTCGAAACAGGTGCGGGAACTCGTGCGAAGTCGCTCGATGTGACGCTGCTGCGGCCAGAAGGCTGGGTTGCGGCAGTGCGATGCGCGGCCGGGGCCAGAATGTGGTTGGACCTTGAGGAGCTTCGCATTAGTGGAAACGCAGAGGTCATCGAGGTTGGTGAACATTCTGCCGTCGAGGCCGGGTCTGGTCATCTCGTCACTGCTACGCTCCGCCACACTAGTGACCAAATTGTAAAATTGGAGTTTGAGCTGCCACAAGGCAGGGAAGTCATACAGGCAACAAACGCTCATCCCTTCTACTCGCTTCAAGAATTGGGCTGGAAGGAGGCCGGCAAGATTGAAATCGGAGAGGCTATTGAGTCGCGTGAAGGTGTTGCAAGATTGGTTCGGAGTGAACGAGCCAGTTCGGCAGATGAAGTCTTCAATTTGGAGGTGGATACTGCGCACGAATACCTTGTCGGCGCGAGCCAACTCCGCTGCCACAACGCGTGTGGCCCGAAAGTTCCTAATGGATCAAACAGGCTGCCTCAGGACGCCAGAGTGAATCCCACTCCGCCTGATCCACTGCCCACGAATCGTCCCATTGGCCGGAGCGCAACACAAAATGCTACGGCGCAACAGAAAGTTGCGGACATGAAGGCGCAGGGCTATACAGATATTCGTGTGAATCAGCAACAGGTGAATGCCGCTGGAGATCGCGTGGGTACGAATCGACCGGATGTGCAAGGCACTCGACCTGATGGCACGAGAGAATACTGGGAATATGATACAGATCAGTCAAACAGAGGACCTCTCCATGAACAAAGAATCCGCGCGAACGACGCGGCTGGCGATATACATCTAGAAAACGTCAACTAATGCTGGACTTCGAAATTCCCCCTTGGTCTCTATTCAGAAGCTGTTGCTTGTTCCAGACGAACGTGACCTTCCTGGAAGCAAAATTG
The DNA here is from genome assembly GCF_000739635.1 of Verrucomicrobium sp. BvORR034. Taxonomy (GTDB): domain Bacteria; phylum Verrucomicrobiota; class Verrucomicrobiia; order Verrucomicrobiales; family Verrucomicrobiaceae; genus Verrucomicrobium. The sequence goes on from NZ_BATQ01000023.1 coordinate 1,951, forward strand.
TTGGAGTGGCAGAATGGCGTTCTTGAGAAGTTCGGGGCATCAATGGAGAGTGCCCCGGTCTACGGGACGCTCGACGCCGTGTTGCATAAACTCGACCCACTAACCAGCCCGACTGCATCAAAGGTCTTGCTGATCGGCGCTGGGGATGGATGGACAGTCCTGCTGGACAATGGAAGAAGAGGAACAGATGCAGGCTATTCCTCAATCCTCTCGGAGCGCTGTGCCTGCCGCGGGTTACGGGTGGTGGCGAAACATGAGTCTAAACTTCCGAAAAGATATGGAGCGGTAATCTTTGAGGTCTACGATCATGGTGCTGATGTCAGAACCGTGTATTGCGCTAATGATGGCGGGAAGTGGAAGTTCGGTGCGACGGGGGAGCCATTCGCCTTCGAGGATGTGGCGAGATATGAGAGGCGGTCAGTCAAAGACAGATTTACGACGGAGATGCTATTCACTTATCTCTCCGCAATGAAAATCAACATGGTCGATAAAGATTGGTACGAGGTCTCCGCCGACAATCCGGCCGTGTTGTTGAAGCGAGTTGGTCAATTCCCTGTGGCATACACGGAGTATCCGTTATCTGATAGTTAAACACAGTGTCACGAAAAAATGCGCGTGCAGCGACAGCAGCCTTGCGAGAATCGCCTTGTTTTTAGGCGGGAAAGCACGGTGAAGTCATCACGCTTCGGCCATTATTTATGACGCTGTGTTTAGTTTGGCATCCAGCACGTCCATTCGTTCTTTTTTTCTGGTTGAAATGCCTATTGTTATGAGATTCAGCTATGCCAGCATCTATCTGACATTCTTTATCGTCGCATGGGCGCTGCCCACGGTGCATCTAGGTTTCACCCAGGGGCGATATCAAAGCGTTCCGAACGAAGTTCTGACGCTGTATCGCTTTGCAGCAGTCATGACGAAACGACCGTCGACGTGGCGCCAGCAGTACGTGCAGATACGTACGCCTTCATTGGAGACCTGGGTGACGGTGGATACGGAGAACTATGATCCGCTGAAGATCTATGGCACCGGCACGCGAATTGACCGTCTGTTGTCAGACAGCAACTCTGCAAAAATGCGCGGGGGGAATCAGATTCGCAATGAGATTGCCCACTTCATCGCGCGGAAGCATCGCTCTCTCTATCCCATGTTTCCTGCGGTCTCACAGGTAAGGTTTGTCACCGTTACCTGGCCTGTCGGCAGTCCGTATATGGCATCGCCGCCCGGCAAGTGGAACATCATCCCATTTGAGCTGAATGATCCTTCCAAGGTGGATGTGGTTTCCACTCATAACATCTCGGCGGCCCGGGTGCCACAACCTCCTGGAGCAAACCTGCTCGCCAGCAACCGTCCCAGTGCTCCTGCCCGGTCCAACCCAGAAAACGGACGTGATGGCGTTTTGGACCTGTCTGGGACAGGAACGCTGTCTCCTGCAACGTTGACACGGACATTTGCACAACAGCGTACCCACACGCTTTCATTCGCGCAGAGACCGATCGTCAACAGCGATCTCAAGGATTTGCCCAACTTGAGATCTCTACGTGCCCTTGACCTTTCCGGCACCAAAGTTTCAGGTGACTTGAAGGGGGCTGGAGCCTTGCCGCCTGGTCTGAGAACCTTCACAGCCAAGAATACCCAGATTGATGATGGGATTCTCCCGCTGCTGGCCAGTCTCTCGCAATTGGAAGACATTGATCTATCCCAAACCAAGACCACTCACCGGATCCTGGAGATACTGGGGAAATGGCCCCGGCTGCGGCGCTTAAGACTGGACGACACCAATATCGCTGAGGGAGGGCTGCAAAATCTGCAGGCACACAAAGATCTTGTGGTCCTTACCCTGTCTGGAACCAAGATCAGAACTGGAGAACTAAGCGTCCTTCAAAGACTGCCCGGATTGTACAGGATCGAGCTGGATCGCACATCCGTCGGAAATGATGTGGTGCGCCATCTGGCTCATTGCCGCCAGCTCAAGTTTGTTTCCTTGGACCAAGCGAGGGCGACGGAGGCTGTTCTGGTGCCGCTGTCCTCGCTGCCGGCTCTGGAGCAGGTGAAGTGGAAGGGCGAGTGGACGGATCCGCGAGCTGGAGCAACCCGGGCGGATCCTGCCCAAGGCAGGCAAAACCGCAAAGTGGCCTCTGCCAATCCTCCAGCGCCTGCCAATCGGTCCACGCCAACAGACGGGGGGACGCCTGGTGTTGTTGTTCCCCCGGCGGCGACGCAGAAAGCCGGCACAAACAGCGCGAATTCCCCAGCCAAATGAACAAAGACAACGTTAGGAAAGCACTTGCGGTGGCAGGAGGCTATCTTGCGGGGCCCGTTGACGCCCGTCGCTTGAGACTGTTTGAGAAGTGTTTTACGCTCCAGGCGTTAGCGTGGATGGGAATGCTCTATTTGCATCCATTCGAGTGGCTGGGCAAGGAAGGCTTTGCCGTGTCTTTGGGCACGCAGGGCGGCTATTGGAATGAATGGCCGCGATTGCCGGCCTGGGCGGTGCTTCTGTTTGGAGTTTTCTTGTTCGGCGGTGGTGCGATGGTGCTGTATGGCCGCTACCGGAGGACCGGCCTTTTTCTTTTGCTGGCCTGTTCGGCCTATGCCCTCTATGGAAACCCCCTGGCCTCCTTCACGATCAGCCGGCTGAACGTGCTTGTTTTCGCCTTCCTCGCCCTGGCTCCACCGATCAACAAGGAACCTGACGGCCGCATCACCATCTCAGCGGCACCCATCAGATTGTGCCAGTGGCTGCTTGTGATTCTCTATTTCTTTGCGGGCTATGCCAAAATCCGGTTTGGCGACTGGGTGGCCCATGATGACATCGTCTGGGCGGATATGCAGGGCGTCTATCGTACGGAACTTGCTGCCTGGATGGTTCGAACCATGCCATCGGGATTTTGGTGGGTGATGAAGTATCTTACACTGGGTTTTGAGCTGGCGGCGCCGATTCTTTTTCTTGTGCCGGCATTCAGACCAGCGGGTATCGTGCTGGGTTTGGGGTTTCATGGGACAATCGCCACCTGTCTGGACACGATTTGGCCGTTTGCCCTGCTCGTGGTAACCTTCTACCCACTTTTCTTTAAGGAGGGCTGGATCAATCGGCTTGTTCCATATGATGTGACAAAAACTCCTCGATCTGAAGTGCGCCCAGAAACGGAGGAGCATGCCCAAGGACTATCTCAAGACGCTGGGTAAATTTCTCGACAGTGGTTGGGATGAAAACGTCTTGAGCCGCTTCTTTTTGGAGTTCGTGATCTACAAGCGTGGTGCCCCACTTTTGAGGATGGCGCCTATCGCTTCTTGGGCGTGGCCGACCATGTCCTGGCAGTTGGAGTGAACGGTCGCACGGTGCTGGTCTCGTACTTCAGCGGCTTGACGGATCACAGTCACTGGGTGGAACCGTAGCCCCCGCAGTCACGTGAATGACAAGTACAAGGAAATAAACAACCCGCAGCTCGTGCTGCGGGTTTGGCCACTGAAAGGAGTTCTACTTGCCGTCACGATCGGCATCACCTGGCAGGGCGCGTTCCACCCGCTCCCATGCGGCTCGTGAGGCGTGCCTGGCTTTTTCCCAGGCGAGCCGGGACTTGCCTTTCACGGAATCCCAGTTTCGTTCAAGGTCTGTTTCTGCCTCGTTGTATGAGGCATACTGGCCTGAGCGATAACTTTCGTATCCGGTCCGGTAGGCCGGTCCCAGATCATCATAGGTGGTGTCGGCATCCACGTAGTCCTGGTTCCGGTAATTCTCGTTCCAGT
>NZ_BATQ01000022.1 GCF_000739635.1 Verrucomicrobium sp. BvORR034
TGACAGTTTCAAGTTCCGTGGCCCCGGCGGCGGGCGCAGGGGACGTGCTCTGCGCCAGGGCGGGGAGGCCCAACAGCGCAAAGGCCGAAGTGTAAAGGAGGTGTCGTTGTTTCATGTGGTTGTGGCCTGGCGTGTGCCAGTGGTACCGGCAGTCCCGCGATGGGGAGTCGAGGCTGCCAATTTGCAGATATTGCGTCTGCGTCTCAGCTTCAACATAAAACCCGGGAGTGGGTTGCGCGGTTTTTCGTCAGGTGCCGCATTTTGCCAACTGGGTGTTGAAAATGAGGGGATTGTATCGCCAGTGCAGTGTCGTGCGGACTTGCCCGGCATTGCCATTGATGCGACCGTGGTAGGAATGGATGCCGGTCCCATCCTGGCAGTGCTGCCAGAAGCCACGCCTGAGAATCTGTACCCGCCGTGTCGACACGCGGCGTTTTTTTCCTGTCGGGAGGCCCATCCCTTTCAGCCGGCGGCCAGGAACTTCAGTCTGGTGAATGCCTCCTGGCTGGCTGATGCGTCCCTGCTCGCGTATGACCCGGAGGGGGACTATCTGGAGAGCGTCTGGGGTCGGGCGGGTTTTCGTCAGGTGCTGGCGCTGGATGGCCGCAGTTCCAGGGTGGTGGTAGCGGCAGGTGAAGACGCGATCATTGTCACCTTTCGTGGCACCCAGGTGTTTTGGCCGGGTAGGCCCGCTGCCTTTGGTGCGGTCATGGCGGACTGGCTGACGGACGCGCGTACCGGGATGGTGGCCAGCGGTCACGGCGGGGAGGTGCACGAGGGCTTCAAGGCGGCGCTGGACCAAGTGTGGCAGCCTCTGAGTGCTGTGGTCGAGCAACTACGCCACGAGCATCCTGGGCGTGCTCTGTGGGTCACGGGGCACAGTCTGGGCGGGGCACTGGCCTCCCTGGCGGCCCAACGCTGGGCGGAGCGGGTTTCAGGAGTGTACACCTACGGTTCGCCACTGGTGGGGGACGAGGGCTTCAGCCGCGGGATTGTGGCCCCCTGCCATCGTTTTGTGCACCAGGCGGACCTGGTCACAGAGGTGCCTCTGTTTGGGCTGCGGCTGACGCTCCCCACCGGTTGGTCACGCTACGCGCACGTGGGTGTCCGTCATTGGATCGATGCAGACGGGCGTCTGCATGTGGGGGATGGGGAGGCCTCCGGGCCCCCAGTGTCTCTCGCGGAGGAACTGACTGCCCTGTTTCGTGACAAGCTCACAGGCACGGCGCTGACCCTGCAGCACCATGCTCCGTTGTACTACGCGCTCCGGTTGCGTCAAAACCTCGAACTCAAGTCGTCGCCCGCATCGGGGTGGCCGGCTCCAGGCACAGATCAGACGCAGGGACCTCCACCCTGAGGCCGCTGGCAGGGGAGCTGCATTCGATGGACTCCACCGTGGTCTCGATGGCGACGAAGCCGGGGCGGTGGGAGTATTCGTTGAGGAAATAAGTGTGCGTCTTGTCCTCCACAGAGCGCCAGATGTGCTTGAGCGTGGCGGGGTCGTCAATGATGCTCGCCTGGCCGCTGAGATGGAGGGTCAGGCTGAGATCTTTGTTGAAGAACATCCAGCTCACCCGAGGATTGTTCCGGATCTGGTCCACCTTGCGCGCGTTCGCAGCGGTCAGGGTGTGGAAGACGGGGAAGTCGCCAAAAGAGAGGGTGGACATCCAGCGCATCTGCGGCTGGCCGCTGGCGTCCGTAGTGGCGAGGATGCCGGGATGTTGGCCATTGATCAAGCTGCGGGCCAGGCCGAGGAGGTCGCCGCTGTCTTCGATGTCGAAAGAGGTTTCGTCGAAGGTGAACTCAGGGGACGTGTTCATGGCAATAGAGGAGGGGTGGCGCCAGAGGCTGGGAGGGACCTCGTCCTCTGACATGAACATCCTACCTCAACGCCCCCCTGGGCGATGCCTGCCGCTTGCGGATTGGGCGGCAGATCTTGGCGAGGTCAGGGCTCGTCCGTCGGGGATGCCAGCGTTGGGGTCGTCGAAGCCGATGCCTGGTCTGCGTGGTGGGCGAGGGTTTCCGCGTTCACCCGAACGTCTTCACCGGTGGAGAAGACGTGTCGTTTTCCCTTGAAGTCATAGACAATGACCAGCGTCTTTTTGCGGCCAGGATGGGGGTCAGTCTCCAGCCATTTCGGGTTGGCGAGGAAGGCGACCTCCGGCTGGTGCACCAGCCCATTCACCCGGGCGGTGACATCCGCAAAGCGGGCACCGGAACCGAATACCGCGGAGATGATGAGAACATCGGTGTGGCGGGTCTTTGCCGCCGGACTCAAGACAAAGGAGGAGTTCGTGAGGCCGATGGACAGCGAGGGGGCCTTCCAGACATCTTCAAACGCCACATGGGAAAAGGTGCCTTCCATGATGACTTCATCGCCTTTTTTGAGCTGCTTGAGCCGGGCATCCCACTCCTCGGTAAAACCGCCAAAGATGCGAATGTGGTAGCCTTCGTTGTTGGGCACCTCCACGAAGAGCGTGGGCCCGGGCCAGCGGGCGATCTGGCCGACATGCACCTTGAACCGGGCGGTGGCCTGGGGCGTCACCAGCACTTCCTTGAAGATGCTGTTAGCGGCATCCTTCTCGTCCTGTGTCCAATTTTGCGCCTCTTTCACGGGAGGGCTTGCAGGCAGGGTAGCGAGGATTTGCTGGTAACTCTCCAGGGGTCGGGTCTCTGTCGCTCGCTTGGGCGGGGCCTCGGCAACAGGGGTGCCAGGAGGAGGCGGCTCCGGAGGAGGGTTGGCGTTGAGGGCGGTGAAACTGCCGACGAGGCAGACTGGCAGCAGGTAGGGGAGCATGCGGCGTTTCATAAGCGTGTTGCGAGATGCAGAAGGGCCCTGAACAGCCTTGGTGGATTTTCTGCTTCAGTTGTTCAGTGCCCGACGCCTTCTTCGGGGCAGGAACAGGCCGAGGCATCCCCCCACCAGCAGGAGGGCCCGGGACGGCTCAGGGACGACGTAGATGATGCCGTGGCTCAGGAACTGGTCGGTGGCGAAATACCAGCCGTTGTCCAGGTTCGTGGGAACAACCAGATCTGTGAGGGTGAAGGATCCGCCGGTGCCGTCGGCGTTGAGATTGAGCACCGACCAGTCCACGAGATTGAAGACGTCGCCCCACTGGGCCTTGTACCCCGGGGCAAATTCTACCGTGATGGTGCTGCCTGCATCCAGCGTGAGGGTGCCGCTGACGACCACGCTGTCATACTGGCCGCCGCTGGAGGCGGTGGAGAAGGCGGTGACCTGGGCGGCATCCATGGGATTGCCCGCCCTCGATGAGGTGCCCGCCAGATTGAGCAGCAGGCGTGGGGTGAGGGCGGTGGCACCACCGGTGAGGGTGAGATCGCCCGTGGTCAGGGTGCCCGTCTGGTCTCCCGCGCTGGCAATGGCGGAGAGGGCGGCATTGCTGCTGCCTCCCGGTCTGAGGGTGGAGCCGCTGCCGACGACCAGCTTGCCACTCACCGTGCCGGAGCCGGAGAACACCTGGTTGGTGAGGGTATAACTTCCCGTGCCGCCAGCGGCAAGATCGGCCACATTGAGCGTGGCCCCCGCGTCCACCTGGATCCAGGGGCTGGCATTGACGCTGCCAGTGCGGCCGGTGATGGCATCAAGAGCCAATGAGAGCGTGCCGCCGCTGATGGTGGTCTTTCCCGTGTAGGTGTTGGTGCCGTGAAGTACGAGCGTGCCCGCACCGGTCTTGGTGATCCCGCTGTCGTTGGCACCCTGGATGATGGGCGTGATGGTGGTGATGCCATCTGTGATGTTGAAGGTGCGCGTCGCCCCCTGTAGATCCACGTTCGCGGTCACCGCAGTCGAGCCCACGGTGAAGGCGTTGGTGCCGGAGGCGGTGACGTCCCCGCCGAGGTTGACCTGGGCGATGCGCCCTGCCGCGCCCAGATTGCCGAACTTGATGGTGGTGCCCGTCATGGTGAGGCCGCCTGCGCCCATAGTCCAGATGCTGTTCCCCGAGTTGGCACCCAGTTGCAGCGTGCTGCCCCCGCCGAGCACGGTGGTGTGGCTGTTCAATACAGCGCTGCTGTTGAGGGCATCATGAATTCCTTTCGTGACAGTGAGCGTCCCGGTGATGGTCAGATTGCTGAAGGTGGAAGTCGAATTGGTGTCGATGGTCAGATTGGCGAAGGTGTCCAGACGGTTCGAGGAGTTGAAGGTGCCATTCACCACCACGGAGGCCCCGTCTGCGATCTGGTTGCTGACAGTGGCGTCAATGATGAGGCTGGCACCGGCGGCCACCGTGATGTCACCCTGCACGGCGGGACTGGTGGCGCTCTTGAGCCGGAGGGTGCCGGCATTCACCCTGGTGGCACCGGTGTAGGTGTTCGCCGCGGTGAAGACCACAGTGCCGCCGCTGATGTCCACGCTGCTGCCGGTACCGTTCACGAGGGCGACATTGATGTTGAGTGTGCTGGTATTGACGGCCCCGATGTCCATGCCCTCGCCGTTGATGGCGATCTTGCCGCCACCCGTGCCGTTGATGTTGGCGGTCACGCCTGCCGTCGTGAGCTGGATGCCACTGCCGCCATCCACTCCGATGCCAAGGGTGTTGCCCAGGATCTCCACGGTGCCGGCGGCCGTGAGGCTGAGTCGGCCCACACTGTTGGCGGAATTGCCAAGAGTCAGGGTGGAGGCGGCAGCATGCACGAGCGTGCCCAGCCCCGTGATCTTGTTGGCCACCACGATGTCGTCACTTCGATTAAACCGAAGCGTGGTGCCGGTTGCCACCGTGACGTCACCGGAGCCCAGGCTTCCGGTCGTGCCGCCATTGCCGATCTGGAGCGTGCCCGCGGAGATCGTGGTGCCGCCGCTGTAGGTGTTGTTCTGGGTGAGGATGGCGGTTCCGTTGTTGGTCTTGGTGATGCCGTTGGTGCCCTGCATCACCACATCGATGGTCAGGGCGAGGGAGGCGGCGTTGGGTTTGATCTGCCCGTTGGCGGTGCCGAAGTTGAGCGTGTAGTTGTTGCCCGCGTCATTGGTGATGGTGACCGTGGTCTTGTAGCTGCCACCCATGTCGATGCCTTGCAGGGTGATATTCTCCCCCAGGGAGAGTGTCAGCGTCGCGGGGGTGGGGACGGTGCCGCTGGTGGCGGAGCCAAACCGGGCGATGCTGTTGGTGGCGTTCACCCAGGCAATGTTGCTGCCACCGGCCTCGGTGGTATTCCAGTTGCTGGGAGAGCCGGTGGAAGTCCAGACGCCCGTTGTGCTCCCATATTGAGCTCCGGAGGTGGCGGGATCGCCATCCCAGTAGAAGTCAGCGGCCTGTGCCCAAGGACCCCAGTGGCACAGCAAGGGAAAGGCCAGCAGGGGGATGACGTGGCGGAAGGCGCGGACGCGGGTGAAGCGAAAAGCAGAAGTGGAGAGGGCGGGCATTGGCGTGGGGGAGTCGCCCCGGTCCCTCACGATGGTCTGCCCGTCAGCGGCACGCGCAATGCCGATGGGAACAAACAGCTTGAGGGGGCTTGGATGGGAGCGACCGATATTCTGAGAAAGACGGGCGAAGCCTGCAATTCGGGGCCGGGAGGTTTCCAATGTCTCCATTGTCCTATGGGGTCTAAAGGATTCACTTGGGGAGAAGGATGGACGGATGGTTCAGGAATCGATAATCATGTGATCAAAACTGATTCGAAAATGCGTATTCATGAATCCAACGCCATCCTGACCTCCAGCATGTCCAACCGCCCCGGCCCCTCTCCCCAAGAACTGGCAACTGAACAGGCGGCGGAGGTGATCACGCCCGAAGCGGTAAAGGAATGCCGCGAGATCTACGCGGCCATTCAGAAGGAGCTGGCGAAGGTGATCGTCGGCCAGACCAAGGTGGTGGAGGAGATCCTCATCTCCATCTTCACCCGTAGTCATGCCCTGCTGGTGGGCGTGCCCGGCCTGGCGAAGACGCTGCTCATCTCCACTCTGGCGGAGACACTGCACCTTTCCTTCCGCCGCATTCAGTTCACGCCGGATCTGATGCCGAGTGACATCACCGGTACGGAGGTGATCTACCAGGATCAGGCCAGCGGGAGCAAGCAGTTCAAGTTCCTGGAAGGACCGCTCTTTGCCAACATCATCCTGGCAGACGAGATCAACCGCACACCGCCCAAGACGCAGGCGGCCATGCTGGAAGCGATGCAGGAGCGTCGTGTGACCGTGGGGGGCGTGACCCGCCCGCTGCCCCAACCGTTCTTTGTGCTGGCCACGCAGAACCCTCTGGAACAGGAAGGCACTTACCCGCTGCCAGAGGCGCAGCTGGACCGCTTTTTGTTCCTCATTCATGTGGGCTATCCCACCGAGGAAGAGGAGCTGGAAGTGATGAAGCGTGGTTCAGGGGTTCAGACAGAGAAGCCTCAGGCCGTGCTGGACGGGGACACCATCACCCGGGTGCAGAACGTCATCAAAGCCATCCCGGTGGCGGACCATGTCTTCCGGTATGCCCGCCAGTTGGTGCGCAGCACGCGCCCGAAGGAAGAAGGGGCTCTGCCTTTCTGCAGCAAGTACCTTACCTTTGGGGCTGGGCCCCGCGCCAGCCTGGGACTGATCACGGCTGCCAAGGCGCATGCAGTGATCAACGGTCAGGTGTACGCCGGGTGTGAGAACGTCGCGGCCGTGGCCCCCTCCATCCTGCGGCATCGCATTGCACCGAACTTCTCCGCGCAGAGCGAGGGCATCACGCCGGACGTGGTGATTGCCAAGGTGCTCGCGGAGACTCCCAAACACGAGGCCTGATCTTTTTTTACTTTGCATGAGCCGGGAGCTGCTGGATGCGGAGGCGGTATCGCAGGGTGAGTCGCTGGGGCTCATGGCCCGGCGCATCGTCGAGGGCTATCGCGTGGGGGAGCATCGCTCTCCCTACCATGGCTTTGCCATCGAGTTTGCCCAGCACCGGGAATACACCGCTGGCGATGACACGCGGCACCTCGACTGGAAAATCCTGGGCCGCACGGACCGCTATTACATCAAGCAGTACGAGCAGGACACGAACTTCATCACCCATCTGGTGGTGGATGGCAGTGCCTCCATGAACTATCACTCCCCGGCGGCAGATGGCAGCCGGCGGCTCAGCAAGCTGGAGTACGCCAAGGTTTTGGCGGCCTGCATGGCCTATGTGATCCTTCACCAGCGGGACGCGGTGGCGCTGGCGCTGGTCGATCGTGAGGTGAGGGAATACCTGCGCCGCACGGACAGCCTGCAACGTCTGCCGCTGATCCTGGACCGGCTGGCGCGATTTCAAGGGTCCAAGGAAACCAGCCTGGGCGTGGCCCTGGACCAAGTGGCCGCAGAGGCCCGCCGGCGTGGGATCGCCATGATCTTCAGCGATCTCTTTGATGATGAAGAGGCGTTTTTCAAGGGCATGGAAAAGCTCTCCTACAGCGGCCAGGAACTGGTGGTCTTCCACGTGCTGGATCCCCATGAGCTGACCTTCCCCTTTGACGGCACCTGGCGCTTTCGGAATTTGGAAGGGGCCGATGAGATCCAGACGTCCCCGGCCGATTTCAGGGAGTCTTACTTGAAGAACTTCCAGGCCTTCCGCGACCGGATCAAGAGTGCCTGTGACCGCTTTCAGGCCCACTACGTGCTGGTGGACACGAGCCGGAGCGTGGCAGAGACGCTGAGCGGGTACCTGGCCTTTCGCAGCTCGGTGAGGAGGAGGAAGTAACCTGCGCCCATGAGTTTCCTCGCTCCCCTCATGCTCGCCGGGCTCGCGGCGGTTTCCCTGCCGGTGCTGATGCACCTCATGAACCGCTTCCGCGCCCGGACGACGGACTGGGCGGCCATGCGGTTCTTGGAAATCAGTGTGCGGCGCAACGAGCGGCGGGTGCGGCTGGAGGATCTGTTTTTGCTGCTGCTCCGCTGCCTGCTGGTGGTGCTGGCGGTGCTCGCCTTTGCCCAGCCGGTGCTGAAAGGGCCGCCTGCCGCAGGGAGCGATGAGAAGGGGCCAGTGGCGGCGGTGATCCTGCTGGACCACTCTGCCAGCATGGCCCAGAGCACGGGGGCGGAGACGCGGTTTGACCAGGCCCGCAAGTCGATCCGCTCCTGGCTGGACGAGCATGAAAGCGGCTCCATGGCGGCGTTGTTTTTGGTCTCGAACCGCACGGAGTCGCTCATGGCCCGGCCGGAGCCCCAGTTCGCTTTGATCCGCAGCCTGCTGGACCAGGCGGAGGTGACGGACCGGGGCAGCGAACTGGTGCAGGGCATCCGGCTGGCGTGTGAGGCCCTGCAGGGAGTGTCTGGCCTGCCGCGGGAGGTGCATGTGTACACGGATGGTCAGGCCACGGCCTGGCTGAAGTCTGAGGAGCTGCACCGCGTGGCGGAGGCGCATCCGGACGTGCTGATCAAGCCGGTATGGATCGGTGGCGCGTCTGCGGGCAACCTGGCGGTTGTTTCCTTGAAGGCCGAGGGTGGCATGCCTGCTGTGCGGCAGCCCTGCCGGTTCCTGGTGGAGGTGGCCAACTTCGGGGCTGCCCCGGCGGAGAACGTGCGGGTGACCCTGGCACTGGACGGTGGCGCTCCGGCGGCGGAGGCCATGATCCCCCAGATTGCGCCCGGTGGCACACAGGCGGTGGGCCTGGTGTTGACCTTTCCTGAGGCGGGCTATCACTCGGTGGCGGCGGCCATTCCTGCGGATACCCTGACTGCGGACAACACGCGGACGGCTGCCATCGAAGTGGCGGCACAGATGAATGTGCTCATCGTGGAGGAGGATCACGCCGGCCCGGCCATGGACCGGGATGGTTATTTCCTGGCCAACGCCCTGGTGCCCACCGCGCGGGAGCGGGCGGCGCGCTACTATCTGGGGGCGGAGTTTGTGAGTCCCGCCAGTCTGGTCGCGGAGTTGCAGAATGAAAACAACCTCGCCACGCAGGCGGTGTTTCTCTGCAATCTGGGGCCCGTGTCGGCCAGCGTCACCAGTGCGCTGCGCCAGTTCGTGAAGAGCGGAGGGAACCTGGTGGTGTTTCCCGGCCCGCGGACCTTTGTGGAGGAATGGCAGGCCAATGCCGCGTTCTGGGATCTGCTGCCGGCCGCGCTGGAAGCTCCCGCTGCTGATGATCCGGGCCGCCCCCCGGTGGCGTGGCAGTCCAGCGGGCTCACTCACCCGGTGACCGCGTTTTGGAATGACAGCGCCCAGGGAAATCTGGGCGGCATCAAGTTTCATCGATACTTCCCTCTCAAGCTCAAGACTCCCCAGACGGAGGCTCCGGAAAAGTCTGCATCGCCAACGGCAGCGGAGGAGGAAAAGGTGCCGACGAGCGAACCACGTGTGATCAGCCGGCTGGTGAACAACGAGCCCTCGGTGGTGGAGTGGGGCTTTGGTGAGGGGAACGTGGTGCTCTTCAACAGCACGGCCACGCCGGACTGGAACAATCTCCCGCTGCACCCGGCCTTTGTGCCGTATCTGCAGCGGCTCATGGGCCACTTCAACCGAAAGAATGAGTCGCGTCTGGTGCTGGCTCCTGGGGACACGTTTCGCAAACCCGTCGCCGCCGAGTGGGACGGCAGGGAGTTCGCAGTGCAGGGCCCTGGTTTCCACGAACCGCGGCCCGCCGGGCGGGTGGTGTCGGATGACGGTGGCTCTTTCCTCCGCTATGCGGGCACGGACCGTGCGGGCGCCTATCGGGTGACCGTGGCCGGCGAGCCGGCGGCGATGTTTGCCGTGCAGATGGCGGCACCGGAGTCGGATCTGCGGCTGGTGGACCAGGAGAAGATCAAGACGGCGCTCACCGTCACGTGGGCTCCCGAAACGCCGGTGCCCGACACACAACTCGTGGTGAAGCAGGAGTTCTGGACCCTGCTGATGTGGCTGGTCGGAGCCTTTTTCCTGCTAGAAGCCTTTTTTGCCCATCGCCTCAGCCGGGCCCGATCTGCATGAGTTTCCCTTTCCCCAGTTTTGACATGGCCCTGGCCGCATCTGCTCCGCAGTGGGCGCTGGGGTTCGAGGGCATATCACCCGGGCTGGCTGCCGCATTGTTCCTGGTGCTGGCGGTGGGTTGCATCTGGGCCTATGCCCGCTGGTCATCGGGTGTGGGCATGGGGCGGCGTGTGGCCATGGTGATGCTGCGCGTGCTGGCGGCGCTGGTGCTCTGTCTGCTGCTGGCGCGCCCGGTGCTGCGGCTCTCTTTGAAGGAGCGGGTGCGGCAGCCCCTGCTGGTGCTGGTGGATTCCTCGGAGAGCATGCAGTTTCCTGATCAACGCCAGCAGCGTGAAGACCTGCAGCGTGCGGCCATCGCCACCGGCATGGCTTCACCTGAAGGCGGTCTGGGGCAGAGCCTGCCACCAAGTGCGGCTGCTGAACTGGGTGAGGTGAGCCGGTGGGACCTGCTGCAGAAACTGGCGGGCAATGACCGCCTGGCGCTCTGGCAGCGGCTTTCCGAACAGGCGGATCTTCAGTTCTACCAGTTCGGACGCTCGGCCTTCGCCCCCGCGCAGCCGCCTGCCATGGAGGAGGGGCGTCTGGGCACAGCCGGGGCATCGGCTTTCTTCAGCCGGCTCAAGCCGCAGGAGCAGGCCACAGCGATTGGCGAGTCCCTTAGACAGGTGCTGCAAGAGCCGCGGGCCCAGGCCCCGGTAGGCGTGCTCCTGCTCACGGATGGTGGAAACAACACTGGCACCTCGGCCATCGAGGCCTCGCAGATCGCCCTGGAGCAGAAGGTGCCTTTGTTCATCTACGGGCTGGGGGTGACCTCGCCGCTGGATCTCCTGGTGAAGGAGGTGCATGCACAGAAGCTCGCCTTTGCCGGGGAGCGTACGGAGGTGAAGGCGCACGTGCTTTCCCAGAGCCTGCCTGAGCAGCGGGTGGTGGCCGTACTGAAGGCCAATGGCGAGACAGTGGATGAACAGGAGCTCACACTTGGTGGTGATCGCGATCTGGAAGTTGTGTTTCACTTCATCCCGCGGACGGCTGGCGAGCTGAAGCTGGAAGTCTCGGTGCCGCTGCTGCCCGGTGAGGCAGGGAAGGGAAACAACGTGGCGGCCAATACGATGCGGGTGACGGATACGAAATTCCAGGTGCTGCTCATCGAGCAGGAGCCGCGGTGGGATTTCCGTTATCTCCTCGATTACCTGCAGCGTGATCCGCGTCTGGAGGTGAAGTGTGTCATGATCGACGGTGAACCCGGCCTGGAACAGGCACCGGGGTCGCCCTTCCTGCCGAAGCTGCCGGAGGACCGCGAGACGTTCTTCAAATCTCACGTGATCATCCTGGGCGATGTGAACCCGGAATCGCTGGGTCAGCAGCGCATGGAGATCATTGCCGAGTGGGTGGAGGCAGGGGGTGGCATCATCTTCCTGACAGGCTCGAATCACAACCCCAGGTCCTACGTGGGCACGCCGCTGGAACCTTTGCTGCCGGTGGTGCCGGACACCGTATCACCGCGTGAGTGGGTGCGGCAGCGTGCGTCGGAGCCTTTCAAGCTGGAGCTCACCCGTCCGGGCCGGGAGTCTGCCTACCTGCAGATGGACCCCAATCCTGAAGTGAGCCAGGAAATCTGGAGCCGCTTCCCCGGAGTGCGGTGGACGGCCCCGGTGTCCCGTGTGAAGACAGGCGCGGAAGTGTTATTGGTCGATACCCGGCCGGATCGTGAAGGCCGCTACGGTCAGCTGCCGGTGTTTGCCATGCAAGGCTATGGCGCGGGCCGGAGCGTGTACTTTGGGACCGATGAAACTTACCGCTGGCGGAGCCGCACGGGGGAAAAGTACTACTCCGTCCTTTGGGGGCAAATCATGCAGACGCTCTCCCTGCAACTGCTGGAGGGCGCCTCCCCGCTCACGCAGTTGAAGAGCGATCGCAAGCAGTACGTGGTGGGCGACCGGGTGGTGATCAGCGGCAATGCCTACACGGAAGGATTCAGCCCGCTCATCCAGCCCTCCCTGGATGGGATGCTGAAAGTGGAGGGGGCGGAGGGGCAGCAGCCCTTCAGCCTGCATGCCACGGAGCGGAATGCCTTCCGTGGGGATTTCGTGGCGGAAAAGCCCGGCCTCTACACCTATGTGACGCAGCGCGACCCGGATGGCATTGTGAGTTTCGAGGTGTTGGACGCCCGCCTGGAGCAGTCGCAAACCGCGCTGAACGACAAGCTGCTGAAGGCCATGGCAGATGCGGGTGGTGGGAAGTTCGTCCGGGAGGAGGACCTGCACACACTGCCGGATCTGGTGGCATCACGTGCGGCCACCGTGACGTCATTTAAGAAACTGGATCTCTATCACTCCGGCTGGTTCCTCACGGCGCTGCTGGCTTTCCTGTTTGGAGAATGGCTCCTGCGACGCCTGAGCCGCCTCAAGTAATGTTGAATGCTGTCCTTTCCGAATGAGCACTGAAACCGCACCGCAACGACCCACTGCTGCCAGCCGGCCCGAGCTGCCCGCGGACATCGGTCGCATGCTGGACCGCGTGCGCTGGCGGGAGGCAGGGTTGCAGGCAGCGGTGGGGCCGTTGTTGGTGCTGGCGGTACTCATGCTGCTGTGGGTGATTCAGGCCTGGGTGGACCGGCATCTCGATCTGTCCCTGCCGGTGCGTCGCTCCCTGTTGGGGCTGGAGGTGGTGACCGCGGTCGTCGCACTTTATTTCCTCGCCCTGCGCCCGCTGATGCGTTTGCGCTCCCGGCGGCAGGCAGCTCAACTGGTGGAGGGGTTGCGCCCGCAGTTCCGCTCGTCGTTGATTTCCGCGGTGGAGCTGACCTCTCCGCAGGCCCAGATGGAAACCGCTCCCCAGTCCCGGGCGCTTGTGGCGCAGATGCTGAGCGATGTGTCTGAAGAGGTCGGACGGTCCGATCTGGCGGGGGAGCTGTTTCGTGCTGACGGGGTGAAGCGGTGGGCGTGGGGCTTGCTGGCGGTGCTGGTGGTGGCGGGCGGGCTCTGGCTGACGCAGCGGCCTCTCTCTACGCTGTTGGTGCAGCGGCTGTTCCTCTCCAGCGTGGCGTTGCCGGGTGATACCGCCGTCGTCTCGCTCACCGGGGATTTGCGCCTGGATCCGGGTATGGATGCGCGGCTGAGTGCGCGGGCGGAAGGGCGCATCCCATCGATGGGACGGCTGGTGGTGAGTTACCCCGGCGGCCAGCAGGATGTGGTGGAAGTGACGGCTTCCGCTGAAGAGGCCGCCGTCTTTACCCACGTAGTCAAAAATGTGCGGGGCTCGTTCCAGTACCGGTTTGAGCTGAATGACGGCGTCGGTCCGGAGCACCGGGTGACGGTGGTGATCCCACCCGCGTTAAAGGAGATCCGCTTCACCCAGATCTATCCTGCCTACACGGGGCTGCCAGAGACGCGCATGGCTCCATCGGCCTTGCGGCTGCTGAACGGTTCCAAGCTGCGTCTGGAGGCAGCGGCGACTCTGCCATTGGAATCGGCGGTTCTTGAAATAACAGGAGGGGAGTCGCGAGCGCTGACTGTCACGGGTGAAGATCGGACGGCCCTGACGGTTGAGCTCCCGGTGCCGGCCCGTGGCTGGACCGGGCTGAGCCTGCACCTCAAGAGCGCGGATGGCACCCCGTCCGTGAATGATCCGGTGTACCGGGTGGAGATCGTGACGGACCAGCCTCCGATGGTGGCGCTGCTGCAGCCGAAGAAGGACCGTTTGAGTTTGTTGCCCCGGGACAAGGTGCCGCTGGCGTTTCGTGTGACGGATGACTATGGGTTGAAGCGGCTGGTCCTGCAGTACCGCATTTTCCGGCCCGGCCTGAGCGAGTTGAGCGAGGCCACAGAAAAGGGCAGCGTGGAGGTGGAGTTCCCAGAGGGCGAAAAAGCCTTCATGCACAAGCTGGAGTGGGACCTCGGCCGCATGGTGCCACCACTCACTCCGGGGTGCCGGGTGACCTGCTGGATGGAGGTGGAGGACAACAACACGGTGACCGGACCTTCCGTTTCCAAGAGCATCGAGAAGCTCATCGACATCGTGACCGAGGAACAGAAGCGCCTGGAGCTGCTGGAACTCCTGGGTGAACGCGCTCGCGCCATTGAGAAGCTCTATGACATGCAGCGGGCCACCAATGAGAAGACGGACCAGTCCATCCGCTAGCCAGCTCCCGTAGGAAAGCCAGCTGCCACCCCGTATTAATCCCCACTTTGAACGCCATGAAACCGCATCCCGCCCTGGCCACTGCGTTCGTCCTGCCCTGCTGCCTCACGGGCACTCTGCTGGCGCAGACCACCCTGCCGCCTCGCACGGCTGCCTACCAGCACAGCGTGTCCCAGGAGCAATTGCGGCTGGAAACGCGCCGACAGGAGGTGGAGATGCTGGAGGTGCTGGGAGAGCTGGGGCAGTACCAGTTCACCAAGAGCGAGCATGGCGAGCTGAAGGACGTGCTGGGCCAGCTGGACGGTGTGGCGGAGAAGAACATGCCTGAGGTGGTGCGCCTGTTGCGGGAAGCCAGCCGTCAGGATCAGGTGGATCAAACAAAGTCCCGACTGGTCTCTGCCAGCACGGGGCAGAAGACCATCCAGGCCCAACTGCGCGCCATGGCGGACCGCTTGTTGCTTCAGCGTGATGAAGCCACCCTGCGGGAGCGCCTGCGTGCGCTGGCCCTGCGGCAGAAGACCAATCAACGCGAGACCGAGCGGCTGGCGAAGCAGAATCACCGGCCTGAAGAATTGCCGGCGGAGCAAGCGGGCGCCCTGGCGCTCACGAAGTCAGAACAGACTGGTCTGCAGGAGGAGTTGCGCCTCATGAAGGAGTCGCTGGACCGCCTGGCCAATCATGCGAGCCCCTCGCGAGATGCTTTTCGGGAGGCGCTCAACACCGCCAAAGGACGGGGGCTGGAAAACCTGCCTCGTGAGGCGGTGGAGAAGCTTCAGCGCAATCTGAACGAGGCTGCGCACGTCGAGGATCGCATTCACGAAGGGCTCATGGCGGTGATGGAAAACCTGGATGCGCGGAAGCCCAAGGAGCAGCAGTTGCAGGAGCTGGCGAAGGACCTGCGTCAGATGGCGGCCCAGCAGGAGCGTCTTGCCCAATCCACGCCAAAGGCCCAGACGGCCGACCAGCAGAGTTTGAAGAAGGAGCAGGAGAAGCTCTCCGACCAGATGGAACTGGCCAGAAAGGCGCTGGAGAAGCTCGATCAACAGGCCGTCAACGAGGCGAAAAAGATCGAGGAAACTTCCGACCAGCTTTCTGAGAAGCTGGACACCAAGGATCTGCTGTCCAAGGCCGACCAGGTGGCGGAGGTGGCAGACACTCAGCAGGCGCTCGCGGACAAGATGGAGGCCCTGGCGGAGAATCTCACAGCCCAGGCGAAACAGATTGCCGAAAACGATGCCTCGCAGCCGGAGCGTCAGGCCCGTGCGCTGGCGGAGAAACTCCAGGATCTGGCCAAACAACAGGACAACCTGGCCAAGGAGACGGCGGAGGCCAACGGGGCCAAACAGGAGGAACTGAAGAAGCAGCAGGACCAACTCGTGGCCCAGGTGGAGTCCGCGCAGCAGGCGATTGAAAACCTGAGTCCGGAGGCTGGCCAGAAGACGCAAGAAGCCGCCAAGGAATCCAACCGGGCGGAAGAGATGCTCGGGCAGCAGAATTTCCTCGATACCCCGGAGAATAAACCGCAGGTGGCCGATGCCCAGAAGAAGGTGTCGGAGCAGTTGCAGTCAGCCAGCAAGGCGCTGCAAGACAAGGCTCAAGCCCTGGCAGAAGCCCGGGCCCAGCAAGCGGATGCGGCTCAAATGGCGGAGCAGGCGGCCGCCGCGGCGGAGAAGCTCAAGTCGCTGGCCCAGCAGCAGGAGCAGCTGGCCGAGGCGGCGGAGGAAGCTGCTGGTGGAGAGGCTCAGGCGGATCTGCAACAGAAGCAGGCCGCCTTGTCGGATCAAATCCAGCAGGCTCAGGCGGAAGCCGCCAAGCTCAATCAGGCTGCAGGAGCCAAGACGGCTGAGGCGGCGAAGGGTTCGCAGTCAGCCTCCGAGCAACTCAAGCAGCAGAACATGCTGGCTCAGGCAGACCAGAAGGCGAAGCTCGGCGAAACGCAGCAGCAGGTGGCGGATCAACTCAACGCTGCCGGTGAGCAGTTGCAGGCGCAGGCTGAAGCGATGCTGCAGTCCCAGCAGGACACTGCCCAACAAGCCCTGGCATCTGCGGTGAATGAAGTGATGAATGCCCGCAGTCAGGTGCAGCTCGCCCAGCGACAGATGGAGCAGGGCACCCCTGCGGAGCAGGTGCAGGAGCGCCTCGGCAAAGCGGCGGAGGCCTTTGACAAGGCCAACCAGATGGCCGCAGCATTGACCAGCCCTGTGCCCAAGAGCGTGGGCGAGGCTCTGCAAGAGGGCAAGGAGAACGCCGGTGAAGCCAAAGCAGGATTAGACAAGAACACTCCGCAGGCTCTGCCATCGGAAAAGGTGGCGGAGAAGACAGCAGAAGCGTTGCAGAATGCGGACCAAGCCCTGGCTGGCCTGCAAGAGGCGGCCGCGCAACTGGCTGCCCAGCAGGCGGCTGAGGATCAAAAGATGGCCCAGAACGCGGCCAAACCAGGCCAGCAGCAGGGGAAGAGCCAGCCTTCATCTTCCAAGAATGCGAACTCTCGGGGCGAGTTCATGGAAAGCAGGTCAGAGGTTTCGGACTTCTCCGCGATCTCGAAGCTGCGTGGTGGCCAGCGGGATGCCCTGGATCTGCTCAAGCAGGAAAAGGTCTCTCCCGAGTACGAGGCGCTGGTCCAGCAGTACATTCGCAATCTGGCAGATGGCCAGGTGCCCACGCCCTGACAGCAGCGCATTTATGAAACAACTCTTGCGCTATCTTTCCGTCTTGCTTGTCCTGGGCTGTTGCGTCATCTCCCGGGCGGCAGAGGAGGATGAGATCCTCTTTGGCAGCAAGGAGAAGGATGCTGCCGGGCTGATCGCGATCATCTACGACCTCAAACAGACACAGGCGCGCAAGCCGTCCAATGTCTCTGCGGGCGAGTATCCTGATGTCATCAAAGAGTTCCTTCAGAAGGGCTGGGATGAGCTGGTGCTGAACCGTTTCTTCCGCATCACCCGGCCGCTCTACTCCACCCAGATCTTCATTCCGCAGATCTCGGCCAACGTGGCTCCCAAGGCCTATGGCGTGGACAACGTGATGCGTCCCTCTGCCTGGGTCATCCACTACAAGGGACAGGTCTCGCCTCCGGAGGACGGCACCTACCGGTTCGTTGGTTATGCCGATGATGTGCTGGCGGTGGCCGTGAACAACAAGACGGTGTGCATTGGTGCCCGCCCCGACATGGAGATGAAAAGCATCTGGAAATCCACCGATCCACAAGAGGGGGCGAATGCCTTCAACGGCAATCTCGTGTATGGCGACTGGATCCCGATGAAGAAGGATGAGCCCATCGATCTTGATGTGCTGGTGGGCGAGCGCCCGGGCGGTGAGTTCGGCGCCTTCCTGCTTTTCCAGAAACAGGGTGTGACCTATGGCAAGGACCGCCACGGTAAGCTCGTGCTTCCGGTGTTTCAACTGGCCAAACAGAATATTCCCGGCAAGGACGATGGCAGGTCACCGCCTTTCGAGAAGGCAGGGGAGTTGTGGAAACAACACAAGTGAAATTAGGAATGTTGAATTATGAATTATGAATTGGAGCTCGCATCCATCGGATGTGGTGCTGTTACACTGATGAATTTCTAATCTCTAATTCATCATTCCTAATTTTTGAAGTTATCTGTGCCTCTGTGGTTTAATCGGAATTGCCACCGCATGAAAAGCGTCCTTCTCCTTGTCCTTATTTCCTTGATGCCGCTGGCTGTGCCGGGGGTTGTCGCGCAAGAGTTGGGGCCGGCGGCGTTTGGTTCATCCGAGAAGACCGACGGTGCCATGATCGGCATCTTCTATGACTTGAAGCAGACGCAGAAGCGGGAGAACCTGCCCAATGACTACCTGAAAACCTTGGGCGAATTTTTGGACAGCGGTTGGGATGAAAATGTCTTGAGCCGGTTTTTCCGTGGCACGAAACCTGTTTATGCGACGGAGGTGCTCATCCCCACCATGAAGGCAGCGGCAGCTCCGCAGGCCTTTCACCTGGAGAACGTGGTGCGGCCTTCCAGCTGGTTTGTGATCTATAAGGGACAGGTGTCACCGCCTGAGGACGGTACTTATCGCTTCGTGGGCGTGGCCGACGACGTCCTGGCGGTGGGGGTGAACGGTCGCACGGTGCTGGTCTCGCACTTCAGCGGGATGACAGATCACAGTCACTGGGTGGAGCCGTCGCCCAAGGAGCGGATTCCCTGCTGGGCTGGCGTCATGAAGCGCGGCGACTGGTTTGAATGCAAAAAGGACCAGATCATCGATCTCGACATCCTTGTCGGAGAATTCCCCGGCAATCTCTTTGGAGCCTGGCTCCTCATTGAAAAGAAAGGGGAGACCTATCCTGTCGTCAAAGACTCCGGTGGAAAACCCATTCTCCCCCTCTTCCAGGTGAAAGCCCGTCCGGACAACGACAAGAAGAAAGACGTTCCCTTCAGCATCAACGCCAAGCCCTGGACGTGTCATCGGTAGGTTGGCACCCCGGAGATGGGTCTAGGGAGGGTTTTGGGAGCTGGGGACGGAAGCGTCACTCGTGTGGCTATTTGGAAGGTAGGGATGCCTACTTCTCGAACTTCACGTTTAGCGATCGGTATTTTGTAACGAGATCTGCACGCAACTGGGCATCTGTGCGACCGGCCAGAAGCTTATTGAGGTGTTCAAGAGCCCATTCGTCGTAGGAGCCGGAGTTCCGGTCGCGAGGCCGTGGCGTCTGACCCTTGGTGTCGCGGAAGGCGCGCCAACCGAGTGCTTCCTGGGCGATGTTCCTGTAGTAGGAGTGAAGTGCCGTGCCACGGCCGTCCCCGTCCAGATAGCCGAAGTAGTAAACCAACAGCATGCCATCAAAGTAGTTTTGCCTGCGCATCTGCTTCACATCGGTGCGCAGGGCATCTTTTGGCGTCCTAAGGTAGGTGATCAAACGACCGGAATCGAGCTCCACGCCAAGCGTTGACTGTTCTTGAATTCTTTGTTTAAGCGCACTCTCTACGCCTACAAATCCAAGGCCTCCATCATGATGGGCCACCGTGCGGACAAATTCCTCCAGGCCAAGATCGGACCATGGGTATGTCAGACTTCTCATCTCGCCCAACAAGAGGCGGGTTGTCAACCCGATGACCGCCCCTTCATTTTTCTCTCGAGAGTCGTAGGCATATCTCGGCCCCACTTTCTTCAATCCCAATGCAGTGAACTTGCTGAAAATGTAGTCGTCCTTGGATCCTCCGGCCGAGGAGTCATTTCCGCCGAGAGCAATAAAATCATCGTCGGTCTCGGCCAGATGGACGAGGAAATGAGTGCCCTTTTCTGGTCTTGGCTGCCATCCCCAGGGGACCTGGTAAAAGAAGGCGCGGACCAGTTCGAAATCCGACGCCACCTCCCTGAGCACTGCAGGAGTTAGAGGCGCAGTGGATACAAAACCGAAGGAGCCCGACTGATAGTGGAACTTTCTCTCCTCAACTTTCTGAGCCCCTTCAGTGATGACAAGAGCTTTGGGATTGATGTTGACGCTTGCAGGCCAGGTCAGCGGGCCCACCGGAGCGGGTGCGGCAGATGGACTGACGCGAGGTGTGGCGCCAACTGGTTCGGCGCCTTCTTTTCGGCTTAGGCTCTTGATGAAGAGTTGGTCTGGCGTGGACAGCGTCGCAACGGGGATGGAAGACTGGCTGCCGTTTTCCAATTGCAGAACCACTGCACTCTCGGTGGCGCTAACGAATGTCGCCTTGATCATCTGCCCTTTCTGATTCGTCCAAACTCTGCTGGCAGGTTCGGTTTGTGCGGGAGCGCAGAGGGGGATGGCTAGGGCAACTAGCAGCCCCAGCTGGAGAGTGGACCGCAGTTTCAAGCAGACTTGCATGGCTGGAAGAGGTGTTAATGTTTCGGCCTGTTCGTCTTTTTAACAAAACTCAATGGTAAAAGACAAGTGCGAAATTTCGATGTCCTATCGACCAACTGGTTGTAGCTACAGCTGAGAGGCGCTTTCCCATGACTCAAGCGACATGCGGCACCGCAGGAATTTAGTTTGCACAAAATCAAGCTGGAGAAATATTCGACGCAACAATGAGATTATTCTCTGGGGTGGCCGGCTTGCAATGGCGTCATTCACGAAATCAGAAGTCACAGCCACATGAGGGAACTTCGGCCACCCTGTGGTCTGGTTGGATCGAGCCAAAGTAGTGCATGAATCAAGGTTGGGGATTTTCCGGAAAGAGGAATGCTGCCTGAAATCAGCGCGCCAGGCGTCGAATCTTCCCCCAAATCTCCTTTGGACTTCTTTCCCGATACAGAAAAGAAACCCTGTTTATCCAAGACTGGGGAACAAACAGTAGATAGAATGCGATCATCTGCAGGCTGAAGTACACCAGCTCCCGCATGAGCAAGGCAATAACGATATGGAACATCAGCCCGGAAAGAATGACTGGGATTCTGATTTTCCTGATGCAAAAGAAGAAAGGGGCGAACAATTCGAAGCCCAGGGCCAGGTATTGCATGACTGTCCAGAACACTGGAGGCATGGTTCTGAGTGTCCAGGCAGCGAAATCTGTCCTATAGACGCCCTGGACGTGGGTCCACAAAACATCGGAGTGATTTGTCCAGTCACCTGGCAGGAGTTTGGAAAGGCCGGCGGTAAAGTATAGGACAAGCAAGAATCCTTGCAGCAAGCGCAACAGCGCGGCGCTCTGTGTCGTGGCTGAGTTTGCTGAAAGTGATGATCGCGGAGGGGCGGCCGCCAACATGAAATAGACGATGACGTATATTTTGTTCAGCGTAAAGGACGCCATGTAGTCCACTCTCTGTACATAGAGAGCGAGCAAGAACAGCCCAATCAGCAGGAGGCGGTTCCGAAGTCCTGCGAGAAACAGGGCGATGCTACCAAAGAGCAAGACTCCAAAAAAAGGCACCATCCATTCATTCAGCAACGGAAAGGCAGCCGGGTAGTTCATCAGGCGCAGGTCTTCACTATTGAGATGGAACCCCTTTTCCGTGAGCCATTCGAGAGGGTGAGAGAAGTGATGCAGCATCCAGAGGAGGAACGATGCTGTGAACAACCATGCGAAAGCGTCCACCTTGGCGCAGTCCACCGGTCCTATAAGAAACCACTCTGACTTTCTGGCCAAGCGGCGGAGTGCGGTCTCTGGCCCGGAAGAGACTGGCGCGGCATTTTTTCCGGATGCACTGCCAGGGTGCGGACCGGCGGGTGTGGAGACGGGGTCGAAATCAGTCATGGCTTTTTAGCAAGTTCGTCCAATGCAGGATTTGATGAAACGGCAGGAAGGGGGGTGGCAGATGTTGTGCCGGACTGATAGAGATTGGCATGCTGTTTCCAGAAGGCGGCAAGAGCTTCCTTTGTGATGGAAGTGCCCTCGATGCGTATCGTTTTGAGATTGCGTAGAATCAAAAGGCGTTTGAGCCCCTTGGCCGTGACCTTTGAGTTTGAGAGATCGACTTCTTCCAAGTTGGGCACTTGGGAAAGGGCCTGGAGATCATTGTCGGTGATGGTGGCGCCTGAGAAGTCGAGCACTTTGAGTGTCGGTGAGGGGGCGACATTGCGAAACTTTGGTGGGTCGGCTTGCGGGGTTGAGTCTGAAGATTGAGATGTGGCTGGATTTTGGAGTGGCTTGTTCCTCGCAAGGGTCGGGCGACGTGGAGTGTTTGTGCGTTGTGCAGGATTGGTAGTCACACCTTTGGCGGGAGGGCTATCGCGAACCGGTGCGCCAAAGTTGCCGGATCTGCCTGCAGCCAGTGATCCTGACCGGTTGGCAAAATTGTGTGTAGAAAGGATACTGGTGTTGGGGTCTCGTGTGGGTCTCGTTCGGAATTCCCATGCTCCCTGGGGAGTGGCAAGCTCTGGGACCCCGATCATCCAACGTGTTCTGCCGAACTCCACACGAACTACGTCCTGGGGAGGGTAGGAACTGGCAATCCATTGGGCAAGGCGTCGCTGTACGCCTGGTGCGGCGGGGCCATAGGATTCCACAATCATGCGGTCGAGTCTGCTTCGATCGCCGAACACATTGATTTCCGAAAAAGTTTTCAGTGGCAGTTCATGTCGCGAACCATCGCGAAAAGTGACGAACACACGGTCTTGCAACCA
The DNA here is from genome assembly GCF_000739635.1 of Verrucomicrobium sp. BvORR034. Classification (GTDB taxonomy): domain Bacteria; phylum Verrucomicrobiota; class Verrucomicrobiia; order Verrucomicrobiales; family Verrucomicrobiaceae; genus Verrucomicrobium. The sequence goes on from NZ_BATQ01000022.1 coordinate 22,063, forward strand.
GGACTTGGCCCGTGTTGTAAAAAGTCCTGCGAGCCGACATTCATAGTCAATGGAGTTGCGTGCATCCGTCCAGGGCAGTCGTCCTCCACAGCCTAGTACGACACTTGCTGCAATAACCCGGAGGCTGATGAAAATGAAAAATCCCCAGGCCCACATGAGGTGCGGGGGTCTGTCTATTTTTGTCACTTCTGGATCACGCATAGTGGAGATGTAGTGGAAAAAATTTACCTGGTAAATTCTTTTTTTGCTCGACCTCACGGCTAATCTTTGACAAATGTGTGAAAAAACGACCATTAATCAATGCCCAAAATGAATCCCATGCTTCGACTATCGACGTTTCGGTCTCCCTTGGCTGGCTGGATACAGATTGTTGCATTCTCCGTCCAGATGCTGGGACCGCTGCCGGCCAGTTTCGCAGTGGATGAGGATCCGGAGCCTCCTCCCTCGCTTCCTGAGTGGTTTGATGGAGATGGTGATGGACTCACTGATATCGAGGAAACCGGGCAATTCGGGACGAATCCCCTTCTGGTGGACTCGGATCAGGACCTTATTACAGATTATGACGAGATCAGGTTCACGCACACAGACCCGAATGTGGCGGATTCTGACGGCCAGGGAGGATCTGACTATGTTGACTTTTTCGGAGCTGGGGTGCCTGCAGTGTCCACCTGGGACACGGACGGTGATGGGCTGGCTAACGAAATTGAGGGTTGGGCCAGCTTGGACCCGAATGTTGCAGAAACAACTCCGGGCACACCTGACTACGGAGTCTATCATGTTGCGCAGACACCATATGCAGGTGGTCCCAACGGCGACACAGACTTTGATGGACTGTCACTCGGCGAGGAGCAGACTCTGGGGCTTTCGCCGACAAATCCAGACACCGATGGAGATGGAGTGACGGATGGTGATGAGGTGAACCTCTACAATTCCAATCCTCTGTTTACCGACACGGATGACGACAATTTGAGTGATAGTGAGGAGATTTATATCTATTGGACCAATCCGGCGGTGCAAAAAAGCATGCACCCAGACGTCGCGGATGGTCTGGCAGTGGACACGCGCGATTCTGACCAAGACGGCATTCCTGACCGGGTGGAGAACTTTCTGGGAATGAATCCCTTCTCGGCGCTGGATGCGGCGGGGGATCTGGACGGGGATGGCGTCTCCAACCTTTCTGAATTCGAAACGGGGACAAGCCTGGTGGGCGACTTCCACCTGCGCTACGATCGGGACCGGGATGGGATGACGGATGTTTTTGAGTACTATTGGGGGCTGAATCCGTTGGACCCGAGGGACGGTGGTGAAGACAGTGATGGCGACTGGATCCTCAATAGTGAGGAAGCTGCCAGGAATATGAATCCGCGACAGGCGGATGAAGATGCAGATAGCGCGCTGGATGGCATTTCAATTGGCGCAAATGTGATCAATGGGGTGACTTCGCCTTCCATTTCGGATCCTCTGGACTGGGACAATGATGGGAAGCCGAACTGGGCAGAGTGGCTGTCTGGTGAAGATCCTCGGGAGGCTGACACTGATAGCGATCGCCTTGGTGACCGCTGGGAACTGGAACATGGGTTCAATGTCGGTTCAGATGATAGTGATGGCGATCCAGATGGGGATGGGCTGTCGAACGCGATCGAGCATCAGTTGGGGACTGATCCCAATGACCGCGATAGCGACGCTGATTGGTTGGATGATGGTTGGGAGGTCAAATGGGGATTCTCGCCTCTTGTCAATGATGAGGGCGTGGATGAACTCGACTATGATCGCGACCGTCTATCGAATTGGCAGGAATCGCTCGTCGATACAAATCCATTCGTCACAAAGGACGAAGATGAGGATGGGATGCCTGACGATTGGGAGATCTTTTTTGGATTTGAACCCACAGATCCTGATGATGCGGATGGTGACGCAGATGATGATGGACTGACAAATCTAACGGAAGTTCTGTTCGGCACCGATCCGGACTCGGCAGACAGTGACGAGGATGGGGTGGACGATGTGGAACAAAGTTTTGCCGATCTTTTGACCGAGCTTCAGGCGACCATTTATGCCAATGATGCGGACCGCGACGGCTTGAAGGACTCGCAGGAGGCAATTCGCGGCACCAATCCCCAAAATCCAGACACCGATGGTGATTCGCTACCGGATGGATTCGAGGTCCAGTTTAAGATGAATCCGCTGGTGCCCGGGGAAGAAACGCTCGATCCAGACAAGGATGGGCTGCCCAATGCAGTGGAGGCGATTCACTATTCCCCGGATCCCGCCAGCATCAATTGGTTCAATCCCATCAAATGGATTGATGCCGACCAGGATGGCATGCCCGATGACTGGGAAGTGATTTTCAACCTGGATCCGACTGACCCAGATGATGCCTTGGTGGACTCAGACGGTGACGGCTTGCTGAATCTCCATGAACATGTGTGGTCCGGCACGAATCCTCGCGAGCGGGATACCGATGGCGACGGGATGTATGATGGAGTGCAGCTTCGCGAGTCCGTGAAGACATTGAGCATCAAACGCGGGAAGGTGGGATTCCAGACGTGGGTGACCAAGTGGCCCAGTGATAATAGACCGGAAGCACTCCATGATGTCATGGCTACGTCAAGTGTGGGTGGAGGCGGGGCGCCGCCGCCACAAGGTGGTCCGGGCGGGGCGGCTCCTATGAAAGCCTGGGGAAAACTAAGGCTTGGACCTGGCGCGCTTGTCGGTGACGATGCGAACACAAATGGCATTCCCGACAGTTGGGAGTGGAATGTTGTGCTGAGTGATCCTGCGGCGGATCCAGACGGTGACGGACTGACAAATGTCCAGGAGTTACAGTACGCCACCAATCCCCTGTTGAGAGACAGCGACTACAGTGGCGTGAGAGATGGTGATGAAGTGAATTCCACCACGCCTACCAATCCCCTCGACCCCTCTGACGATTCGGGCGATGCGGACGGAGATGGGCTTCCCGATACCTGGGAGGTCAATCCTTGGTTGCAGGATCCACAGGGAGATCCGGACGACGACGGACTCGTCAATATTGACGAGCTGAACAATCACACCCATCCCTTGATGGAGGACACCGACCTCGGCGGAATGAAGGACGGTGATGAGGTGAACGACGACGATGGGGAAGTTGGCGCCGAAGACTGGCCAAGAAATCCACTTGACCCAGGTGATGACGGGGAGCCCGAGGAGCAGCCGCAGCCTACGATGCAGCAACCGTCGATGGAGCAACAAGAGCCCACAATGCAGCAGCCGATGCAGCAGCAGCCGATGCAGCAGCAGCCGATGCAGCAGCAGCCGATGCAGCAGCAACCGATGCAGCAGCAACCGATGCAGCAGCAACCGATGCAGCAGCAACCGATGCAGCAGCAGCCAATGCAGCAGCAGCCGTCGATGTACCAGCCATCGATGTACCAGCCGTCGATGTACCAGCCGTCGATGTACCAGCCGTCGATGTACCAGCCGTCGATGTACCAGCCGTCGATGTACCAGCCGTCGATGTACCAGCCATCGATGTACCAGCCATCGATGTACCAGCCATCGATGTACCAGCCATCGATGTACCAGCCATCGATGTACCAGCCATCGATGTACCAGCCATCGATGTACCAGCCAATGCAGCAGCAGCCAATGCAGCAGCAGCCGATGCAGCAGCAGCCAATGCAGCAGCAGCCGATGCAGCAGCAGCCGATGCAGCAGCAGCCGATGCAGCAGCAGCCGATGCAGCAGCAGCCGATGCAGCAGCAGCCGATGCAGCAGCAGCCGATGCAGCAGCAGCCGATGCAGCAGCAGCCGATGCAGCAGCAGCCGATGCAGCAGCAGCCAATGCAGCAGCAGCCGATGCAGCAGCAACCGATGCAGGGTCAACCGATGCAGCAGCAACCGATGCAGCAGCAACCGATGCAGCAGCAACCGATGCAGGGTCAACCGATGCAGGGTCAACCGATGCAGGGTCAACCGATGCAGGGTCAACCGATGCAGGGGCAGCCAATGCAGGGCCAACCGATGCAGGGCCAACCGATGCAGGGTCAACCGATGCAGGGTCAACCGATGCAGGGTCAACC